>JAHBZS010000001.1 GCA_019635285.1 Rubrivivax sp.
CCGCAGATGTCGCACAGCCCGTTCGCCCCCAGGCCGACGGGCTTTTTGTTGCCCATTGAAGTACTGAAGGAGTTGTCATGAGCTACGTCGCCCCCGTGAAGGACATGCTTTTCTGCATGAAGGAGCTCGCCGGCCTGGAAGCCGTGTCGCAGTTGCCGGGTTTCGAAGAAGCAGGCCTGGAGACGGCGCAAGCCGTGCTCGAGGAAAGTGCCAAGTTCAACGAGGGCGTGCTCGCGCCGCTGAATTTCGAGGGCGACAAGAACCCGTCGTACTGGAAAGACGGCAAGGTCTACACGACGCCGGGCTTCAAGGATGCGTTCCGCCAGCTGGCCGAGGGCGGTTGGCAAGGCCTGCAGCACCCGACCGAGTTCGGCGGCCAGGGCCTGCCCAAGACCATCGGTGCGGCCTGCATCGAGATGCTCAACAGCGCCAACATGAGCTTCGCGCTGTGCCCGCTGCTGACCGATGGCGCCATCGAGGCGCTCCTCACCGCCGGCTCGCCCGAGCAGCAGGCCATCTACCTGCCGAACATGATCTCCGGCAAGTGGACGGGCACGATGAACCTCACCGAGCCGCAGGCCGGCTCCGACCTGGCGCTCGTGCGCACGCGCGCCGAGCCGCAGCCCGACGGCACCTACAAGATCTTCGGCACCAAGATCTTCATCACCTACGGTGACCACGACATGGCCGAGAACATCGTCCATCTCGTGCTGGCCCGGGTGAGCGGTGCGCCCGAAGGCGTGAAGGGCATCAGCCTCTTCGTGGTGCCCAAGTTCCTGGTCAAGGCCGACGGCTCGCTGGGCGAACGCAACGACGCCCATTGCGTGAGCATCGAGCACAAGATGGGCATCAAGGCGAGCCCGACCTCGGTGATGCAGTACGGCGACCACGGCGGCGCGGTCGGCACGCTGGTGGGCCAGGAAAACCGTGGCCTCGAGTACATGTTCATCATGATGAATGCGGCCCGCTATGCCGTGGGCGTGCAAGGCATTGCCGTGGCCGAGCGCGCGTATCAGAAGGCGGTGGCGTACGCCAAGGAACGTGTGCAGTCGCGGCCGGTCGACGGCTCCATCAACAAGAGCGCGCCCATCATCCACCACCCCGACGTGAAACGCATGCTGATGACGATGCGCGCCCTCACCGAAGGCTGCCGCGCCATGGCCATCACGGCCGCGGCCGCGTACGACGCTGCTCACGCCCACCCCGACGCCGAGGTGCGCAAGCTCAACCAGGCCTTCTATGAATTCATGGTGCCGCTGGTGAAGGGTTACAGCACCGAGATGAGCCTCGAGGTGACCAGCCTTGGCGTGCAGGTGCACGGCGGCATGGGCTTCATCGAGGAAACCGGCGCAGCACAGTACTACCGCGACGCCAAGATCCTCACCATCTACGAAGGCACGACGGCCATCCAGGCCAACGACCTCGTGGGCCGCAAGACGGCGCGTGACGGTGGCCAGACAGCCAAGGCCATTGCGCGCCAGATCGCGGCCACCGAGGCCGACCTGGCCAAGCACGACAGCGATGCGGCGCGCACGATGCTCAAGCGGCTGAGTGCTGCGCGCATCGCCTTCGAGCAGGTGGTCGACTTCGTCGCCGCCGGCACCAAGGGCAGCCCCAATGCGGTGTTCGCCGGCTCGGTGCCTTACCTCATGCTCGCCGGCAACGTGATGGCCGGCTGGCAGCTGGCGCGTGCGCTGCTCGTGGCCGAGACGCAGCTCAAGGCGGGCGAGGGCGACGCAGCCTTCCTCAAGGCCAAGGTGACGACGGCGGTGTTCTACGCCGATCACATCTTGAGCCGCGTACCCGGCACGCGGGACGCGATCGTCGAGGGTGCCGACAGCGTGACCGCACTCGCGCTCGAATCGTTCTGAGTTTGTCGCGCGCGTGATTGCCCGGCCGGGGAGTGCTCACCACACTCGGCCTCACCCCCTTCAGAAGTCCGGAGACTCCCTTGGCCCTGCCTCTCGTCCTGCAGAGACTGCCGCTGCCCATCATCGGGTCGCCGCTGTTCATCATCAGCAACCCCAAGCTCGTGATCGAGCAGTGCAAGGCCGGTGTGGTGGGCTCGATGCCCGCGCTCAACGCCCGCCCGGCCGAACTGCTGGACGAATGGCTGGCCGAGATCACCGAAACGCTGGCGGCTTACAACAAGGCACATCCGGAGAAGCCCGCGGCGCCGTTTGCCATCAACCAGATCGTGCACAAGAGCAACGACCGGCTGGAGCACGACATGGCACTGTGCGCCAAGTACAAGGTGCCGATCATCATCACCTCGCTGGGCGCCCGTGAAGACGTGAACCAGGCGGTGCACGCCTGGGGCGGCATCGTGCTGCACGACATCATCAACAACAAGTTCGCTCACAAGGCGATCGACAAGGGGGCCGATGGCCTCATCGCGGTGGCGGCCGGTGCCGGCGGGCATGCGGGCGTGAAGAGCCCGTTTGCGTTGATCCAGGAGATCCGCGAGTGGTTCGACGGCCCGCTGGCCCTGAGCGGCGCCATCGCCAATGGTGCTGCCGTGCTCGCGGCCCAGGCCATGGGCGCCGACTTCGCCTACATCGGCACCGCCTTCATCGCCACCGAAGAAGCGCGTGCCGCCGAAGGCTACAAGCAGGCGATCGTGGACGGTAGCTCCGACGACATCGTCTATTCGAACCTCTTCACCGGCGTGCATGGCAACTACCTCGCGCCGTCCATCCGCGCCGCTGGGCTCGACCCCGACAACCTGGAAGTCAGCGACGCCAGCAAGATGAGCTTCGGCTCCGACCGCGCCAAACCCAAGGCCTGGAAGGACATCTGGGGTTCGGGCCAGGGCATCGGTGCGGTGAAGAAGGTGGTGCCGGCGGGCGAGCTCATCGCGCGCCTGGCCCATGAATACGCCGCGGCGCGCCGCCGCCTGGCGCTGGCCTGATCAGCCCGTCTCGATCGACAGATCGCAGTCGCAACCCCGCCCAGCGGCGATGAGTCGCCGTACGGCGCGCGCTGTCACGCCCGCCAGCCACCGCGGCACGCCGAAACGCTGCGGGGCCACGACCATGCCGCACGCATAGCGGCGCTCGTGCTCGTTCCACGTCAAGGCCTTGCAGGCGCCGTGCCGGCTGCGGCTGACCAGCATGCCGACCGGGCAGGGCTCGGCCGTGCAGCAGACGCCGCAGCCGTTGCAGGGTTCACCCACGGCAGGCTTGGGCGCCGCCTCGCGATGAATGTGGATGGTGGTGCGTTGCATCGGGGTTGATTTGTCCCTGTTCGCATTGTGCGAAGCGCCCGGGTTTCCAATCGCACGAAGTGGCTGCCAATTTCCAACGGTGCTACAGTCGCGCCCAGACTTTTCAGGTCCTTCCCGTCCCCTTGATGTCAGTCAAGGCGGGTCGCAATCCGCCAGTCGGTTAAGCCGTGTCGCGGAAGGTTTATCAACCCACTACAGCCCCGGAAACCGGAGCGAAAGGTGAGCGAAATGATGCAGGAATACAGGTCCAATTCGTACCTGTTCGGAGGCAATGCGCCCTACGTCGAAGAGATGTACGAGGCCTACCTCGACAACCCGGGCTCGGTGCCGGACAACTGGCGCGCCTACTTCGACGCCCTCCAGAACGTCCCTGCCACCGACGGCACCACCAGCCGCGACGTCGCTCACGCTCCTGTCGTCGAATCGTTCGCCCAGCGCGCCAAGGCCAATGCCTTCGCCGTCAAGGCGAGCGCCACCGAGCTGGCCGTGGCTCGCAAGCAGGTGCACGTCCAGTCGCTGATCGCCGCGTACCGCTCGCTCGGTGCCCGCTGGGCCGACCTCGACCCGCTCAAGCGCCAGGAGCGCCCCAAGATTCCCGAGCTGGAGCCGGCCTTCTATGACCTGAGCGAGTCCGACATGGACATCACGTTCAGCGCCACCAACACCTACTTCACCACGGCCGAGCAGCAGACGCTGCGCGAGATCGTGCAGGCGCTGCGTGAAACCTACTGCGGCTCCATCGGTGCCGAATTCATGCACATCACCGAGCCGGCAGAAAAGCGCTGGTGGCAGCAAAAGCTCGAATCGATCCGCTCCAAGCCCAATTTCACGGCGGAAGAGAAGAAGAACATTCTCGAGAAGCTCACGGCCTCGGAAGGGCTGGAGCGTTACCTGCACACCAAGTACGTCGGCCAGAAGCGCTTCTCGCTCGAAGGCGGCGAGAGCTTCATCGCCTCGATGGATGAAGTGGTGCAGCGCTCGGGCCTGAAGGGCGTGCAGGAAATCGTGATCGGCATGGCCCACCGCGGCCGCCTCAACGTGCTGGTCAACACACTGGGCAAGATGCCCAAGGACCTGTTTGCCGAGTTCGACCACACCGCCCCCGAGAACCTGCCCTCGGGCGACGTGAAGTACCACCAGGGTTTCTCGAGCGACGTGACGACCGAGGGTGGCCCGGTCCACCTGAGCCTGTCGTTCAACCCCTCGCATCTGGAGATCGTCAACCCGGTGGTCGAAGGCTCGGTCAAGGCCCGCCTCGACCGCCGCGGCGACAAGGAGGGTGACACCGTGCTGCCCGTGCTCGTGCACGGCGACGCGGCTTTCGCAGGCCAGGGCGTGGTCATGGAAACGCTGGCGCTCGCGCAGACCCGCGGCTACTACACCGGCGGCACGCTGCACCTGGTGATCAACAACCAGATCGGCTTCACCACCAGCGACCCGCGCGATACGCGCTCGACGCTGTATTGCACCGACGTCGTCAAGATGATCGAGGCCCCCGTGCTGCACGTGAACGGCGACGACCCCGAGGCCGTGGTGCTGTGCACGCAGCTTGCGCTCGACTACCGCCAGGAGTTCAACAAGGACGTGGTGGTCGATATCGTGTGCTTCCGCAAGCTCGGGCACAACGAGCAGGACACCCCTTCGCTCACCCAGCCGCTGATGTACAAGAAGATCGGCGCCCACCCCGGCACGCGCAAGCTCTACGGTGACAAGCTCGTCGCCCAGGGCGTGCTGCCGCCCGAAGGCCCCGACGAGATGGTCAAGGCCTATCGGGCTGCGATGGAAGCCGGCAAGCACACGGTCGACCCGGTGCTGACCAACTACAAGAGCAAGTACGCCGTCGACTGGTCGCCCTTCCTCAACAAGAAGTGGACCGATTCGGCCGACACCGCGCTGCCGCTGACGGAAGTCAAGCGCCTGGCCGAGCGCATCACCTCGGTGCCGGCCAACTTCAAGCTGCACCCGCTGGTCGAGAAGGTGCTCGCCGATCGGGCCGCCATGGGCCGCGGCGAGATCAATGTCGACTGGGGCATGGCCGAGCACTTCGCCTATGCATCGCTCGTGGCCAGCGGTTACCCGGTGCGCCTGTCGGGCGAAGACTGCGGTCGCGGCACCTTCACCCACCGCCATGCCGTGTTGCACGACCAGAACCGCGAGCGCTGGGACGAAGGCACCTGGACGCCGCTTCAGCACATTGCCGACAACCAGGCGCCGTTCGTCGTCATCGACTCGCTGCTGTCGGAAGAGGCCGTGCTTGGCTTCGAATACGGCTATGCGTCGGCCGACCCCAACACGCTCGTGATCTGGGAAGCCCAGTTCGGCGACTTCGTCAACGGCGCGCAGGTGGTGATCGACCAGTTCCTCGCCTCCGGCGAAGTGAAATGGGGCCGCGCCAACGGCCTCGTGCTGATGCTGCCGCACGGCTACGAAGGGCAGGGCCCCGAGCACAGCTCGGCGCGCCTGGAGCGCTTCATGCAGCTGGCGGCCGACAACAACATGCAGATCGTGCAGCCCACCACGGCCAGCCAGATCTTCCACCTGCTGCGCCGGCAGATGGTGCGCATGTTCCGCAAGCCGCTGGTGATCATGACGCCCAAGTCGCTGCTGCGCGCCAAGGACGCGTCGTCGCCGCTCAGCGAGTTCACCAAGGGCGAGTTCCGCACCGTCATCGGCCCCAACCACCCCGAGATCGACCCGCTGAAGGTCAAGCGCGTGATCGCGTGCTCGGGCAAGGTGGCCTACGACCTGATGAAGCGCCGCGACGAGAAGAAGTCGTTCGACACCGTCATCCTGCGCGTGGAACAGCTGTACCCCTTCCCGCACAAGGCGTTCTCGACCGAGCTGAAGAAGTTCCCCAACGCCACCGAGGTGGTGTGGTGCCAGGACGAGCCGCAGAACCAGGGTGCCTGGTTCTTCGTGCAGCACTACATCCACGAGAACATGCTCGAAGGCCAGAAGCTCGGCTACGCCGGCCGCCCGGCCTCGGCATCGCCGGCCGTGGGGTATGCGCACCTGCACCAGGAGCAGCAAAAGGCGCTGCTCGACCAGGCGTTCAGCAAGCTCAAGGGCTTCGTCCTCACGAAGTGAGGCTCACACAAGCGATGGCGGCCGCCCTGCGCCGCCATCGTTTCGTGCGCTCGGCCGCGACAAGACGGCCACTCGCGCGGGGTGACACCGAAGGCCAGGCCGAGACCCGTCCTGGACAACAGAAAGAATTGAAATGGCAATCGTAGAAGTCAAGGTTCCGCAGCTCTCCGAATCCGTCGCCGAAGCGACGCTGCTGCAGTGGAAGAAGAAGCCCGGCGAGGCCGTGGCGCAAGACGAGATCCTGATCGAGATCGAGACCGACAAGGTCGTGCTCGAAGTGCCGGCACCGTCGGCGGGCGTGCTCGGTGAAGTGGTCAAGGGTGATGGCTCGAGCGTGGTGAGCGACGAGGTCATTGCCCGCATCGACACATCCGGCAAAGCTGCCGCTGCAACGCCAGCCGCCGCGCCCGCCGCTGCAGCACCGGCCCCCGCGCCGGCGCCGGCTGCCGCCGCGACCTCGTCTGGCGGGAGCAAGAGCGATGTGGCCATGCCGGCCGCGGCCAAGCTGATGGCCGACAACCAGCTCGCCGCCGGTTCGGTGACTGGCACCGGCAAGGATGGTCGCGTGACCAAGGGCGACGTGCTGGGTGCGCTCGCCGGTGGCGCCAAGCCGGCGGCCGCTGCGCCGGTCGCCGCGCCCGTGGCCGTTGCGGTCGCCAAGCCGCTGCCGCCCGTGGCGGCGCCAGTGGCCATGAGCCTCGGCGACCGCCCCGAGCAGCGCGTGCCGATGAGCCGCCTGCGCGCGCGCGTGGCCGAGCGGCTGCTGCAGTCGCAATCCACCAACGCCATCCTGACCACCTTCAACGAGGTGAACATGGCGCCGGTGATGGAGATGCGCAAGCGCTTCCAGGAGCGCTTCGAGAAGGAGCACGGCGTCAAGATCGGCTTCATGAGCTTCTTCGTCAAGGCCGCGGTGGCGGCGCTGAAGCGCTACCCGATCCTGAACGCCAGCGTCGACGGCAACGACATCGTCTACCACGGCTACTTCGACATCGGCATCGCCGTCGGCTCGCCGCGCGGCCTGGTGGTGCCGATCCTGCGCAACGCCGACCAGATGAGCTTTGCCGACATCGAGAAGAAGATCGCCGAATACGGCAGCAAGGCCCGCGACGGCAAGCTGTCGATGGAAGAGCTGACCGGCGGCACCTTCTCGATCAGCAACGGCGGCGTCTTCGGCTCGATGCTCAGCACACCGATCATCAACCCGCCGCAAAGCGCCATCCTGGGCGTGCATGCCACCAAGGACCGCGCCGTGGTCGAGAACGGCCAGATCGTGGTGCGGCCGATGAACTACCTGGCGATGAGCTACGACCACCGCATCATCGACGGCCGCGAGGCCGTGCTCGGCCTGGTGGCGATGAAAGAGGCGCTGGAAGACCCCGCGCGCCTGCTGTTCGACATCTGAGCCACGGGCTTTCGGAGCGCCGCATGAGCTTCGTCGACGAACTGGCACGGCTCGAGGAGATGCGCGCGCGCGGCAGCTTGTCGGAGGACGAGTTCCAGCGCGCCAAGGCCAAGCTCATCGACGCGCAGGGCGCGCCCGAACCCGTGTCCGCCTTCAACGGGCTGCGCCGCAGCCGCAGCGACAAGTGGCTGGGCGGCGTGTGTGCCGGCATCGCGCAGGCCAGCGGCGTCGAGGCCTGGATCTGGCGCCTGCTGTTCGTGCTGCTGTTCATGTTCGGCGGCACCGGCGTCGTCATCTATCTGCTGCTGTGGATCTTCGTGCCGCTCGAGTGAGCGGCCTTACCCTGGAAAGACCATGTCCAAGACCTTCGACGTCGTCGTCATCGGCGGCGGCCCCGGCGGCTACATCGCCGCCATCCGTGCCGCACAACTCGGCCTGAACACCGCCTGCATCGACGACTGGAAGAACGCCAAGGGCGGCCCGGCGCCGGGCGGCACCTGCACCAACGTCGGCTGCATTCCGAGCAAGGCCCTGCTGCAGTCCAGCGAGCACTTCGAACACGCCGGCCACGCCTTCGCCGAGCACGGCATCGGCCTGGAGAAGCTGAGCATCGACGTGCCGAAGATGCTGGCCCGCAAGGACCAGGTGGTCAAACAAAACAACGACGGCATCCTCTACCTGTTCAAGAAGAACAAGGTCACGTTCTTCCATGGCCGCGGCTCCTTCGTCAAGGCGGCGGAGGGCGGCTACGAGATCGCCGTTGCCGGCGACAAGCCCGAGACGCTGCAGGCCAAGCAGGTGATCGTGGCCACCGGCTCGAGCGCGCGTGCGCTGCCGGGCGCGGCCTTCGACGAGCAGCAGATCCTGTCCAACGACGGCGCCTTGCGCGTCGGCGCGGTGCCCAAGACGCTGGGCGTGGTCGGCTCTGGCGTCATCGGGCTGGAAATGGGCTCGGTGTGGCGCCGGCTGGGTGCGCAGGTGACGGTGCTGGAAGCGCTGCCCACCTTCCTGGGCGCGGTGGACGAGCAGATCGCCAAGGAGGCGCACAAGGTCTTCACCAAGCAGGGCCTGAAGATCCATCTGGGCGTGAAGATCAACGAGGTCAAGGCCGGCAAGAAGGGCGTCAGCGTGGCCTACACCGACGCGTCCGGTGCCGCGCAGACGCTGGACTGCGACAAGCTGATCGTCTCGATCGGCCGCGTGCCCAACACCACGGGCCTGAACGCCGAGGCGGTGGGGCTGAAGCTGGACGAGCGCGGCTTCATCGCCGTCGACGACGATTGCCGCAGCAACCTGGCCGGCGTCTGGGCCGTCGGCGACGTGGTGCGCGGGCCGATGCTGGCGCACAAGGCCGAAGAGGAGGGCGTGGCCGTGGCCGAGCGCATCGCCGGCCAGCACGGGCACGTCAACTTCAACACCATCCCCTGGGTGATCTACACCAGCCCCGAGATCGCCTGGGTCGGCCAGACCGAGCAGCAGCTCAAGGCCTCGGGGCGGGCCTACCGCGTCGGCACCTTCCCGTTCATGGCCAACGGCCGCGCGCGGGCGCTGGGCGACACCACCGGCATGGTCAAGATGCTGGCCGATGCGGCCACCGACGAGATCCTGGGCGTGCACGTCATCGGCCCGATGGCCAGCGAGCTGATCGCCGAGGCCGTGGTGGCCATGGAGTTCAAGGCCAGCAGCGAGGACATCGCGCGCATCTGCCACGCCCACCCGTCGCTGAGCGAAGCCACGAAGGAAGCGGCTCTGGCCGTGGACAAGCGCACGCTCAACTTCTGACGCGCGGATGGCCGTCCGCGAGCTGTACGAACGCACGCTGAAAGAGCGCGGCTACCGCGCCGACGAGGCGCAGCTGCGCGCCATCGACGCGCTGGAGCGCTGCGAGAACGAATGGCTCGCCTACCTGCGCCGGCGCAGCAATGCGCTGACGAAGATGATCGTGCGCCCGCCGATCCCGCGCGGTGTGTACATGTACGGCGGCGTCGGCCGGGGCAAGAGCTTCCTGATGGACTGCTTCTTCCAGTCGGTGCCGCTGAAGCGCAAGACGCGGCTGCATTTCCACGAGTTCATGCGCGAAGTGCACCGCGAGCTGCATGAGCTGCGCGGCACCGCCAACCCGCTGGACGAACTGGGCAAGCGCATCGCGCGGCGCTTCCGCTTGATCTGCTTCGACGAATTCCACATCGCCGACGTCACCGACGCGATGATCCTGCACCGGCTGCTGGAGGCGCTGTTCGCCAACCGCGTGAGCATCGTCACCACCTCCAACTTCCACCCCGACGGGCTGTACCCGAACGGCCTGCACCGCGAGCGCATCCTGCCGGCCATCGAGCTGCTGAAGCAGCACATGGAGATCCTCAACGTCGACGCCGGCACCGACTACCGGCAGCTCACCTTGGACCAGGTCAAGGTCTACCACACGCCCCTGGGTCCCGAGGCCGACGCGCGCATGCTGGCGGCCTTCGAGCAGCTGGCCGAGGTGCGCGACGAAGACCCGCGCCTGCGCATCGAGCAGCGCGAGCTGCAGGCCCGGCGGCGCGCCGGCGGCGTGGTCTGGTTCGACTTCGCGCAGCTGTGCGGCGGGCCGCGCTCGCAGAACGACTACCTGGAGCTCGCCTCGCGCTTCCACACCGTGCTGCTGTCGGACGTGCCGGCCATGTCGCCGCGCCTGGCCAGCGAGGCGCGCCGCTTCACCTGGCTGGTGGATGTGCTTTACGACCGGCGCGTGAAACTGATCCTGTCGGCCGCGGTCGAACCCGAGTTGCTTTATACGGAAGGGCCGCTTTGCCACGAGTTCCCGCGCACCGCTTCCCGCCTGCAGGAGATGCAGACGGCAGCCTATCTGGGGTCGACGCGGCGCAACGTGGACACCACGCTCACATGAGCGTGCGCTCGCCTGCCGCGGTCGGCGCGCGCACCGCGCAAAGGGCCGCACAGTGAAACGCGGCGGCGCGCTGTTGACGCTGCTGCTGCTGGCGCTGGGCACTGCGCAGGCCGATGAGCCGGCGTCGGCGGTGGCCGAGCGCAAGCAAATCCAGCGTGACCGGGCCGCGGTCGAGGCGCGTTACAAGCAGACCGAGGCGGAATGCAAGACGCGTTTCGCCGTCTCCGGCTGCGTGGCCGAGGCGCAGGCGCAGCGGCGCACGGCGCTGACTGCGCTGCGCGAGCGCGAGTTGGTGCTCGACGAGGCCAAGCGCAAGGCCGATGCCGAAGAGAGTGCCAGCCGCCTGCGTGCCAAGCAGGCCGAGGCAGCGGCGCGGCCCGTGCCGGTGCCCCGCGCCGCGTCCGCGCCGCCCTCGCCGCCGGCCCCGGCCGCCAGCGCAAGTGCGCGCACCGAGCGCAGCCGGCAGGTCTCCAAGACCGCCGACGACCCCAGCGAGGCCGCTGCGCGTGCGGCCGCGCAGCGACGCCGCGCCAGCGAGGCCGCCGCCCACCGGCAGGAGGTGGAGAAGCGCAATGCCGAGCGTGCGGCAAGCGGCAAGAAGTCGACGCCGCTGCCGGTGCCGTCCGCGGCCAGCGTGGCCGAAACCGCCAGCGCCGTGGCGCGCTGAGACCGGCCTTCAGGCCAGCGGGTCGATGCGCAGGATGGCCAGCGACAGGTTGTCGCCGCTGCCGCGCGCGCGCTGACGCGCCTTGTTGACGAGCATCTCGCTGGCCTCGCGCGGCGGCAGCGCGTGCACGATGGCGCCCAGCTCGCGCGGCGTGAAGTAATGCCACAGGCCGTCGCTGCAGGCCAGCAGCGCGTCGCCGAAGTCGAGCCGCTCGATCTGCGTCACCGACATCGGCGGGTCCTGGTGCGTGCCCAGGCAGCCGGTGAGCAGGTTGCCCTGCGGATGGGTCAGCGCTTCTTCCTCGCTCAGCCGGCCTTCGTCGATGAGCCGCTGCACGAAGGAATGGTCCTGCGTGCGCGAGACCATCTCCTGCCCGCGGAAGTGGTACACGCGCGAATCGCCGGCGTGGGCCACGGCGCAGGCCAAGGTCGGGTCGATCAGGAAGGCGGCCAGCGTGCTGTGCGGCTCTTCCTCGGAGGTGATCGCCGTGAGCTTGATCATCAGGTGCGATTCCATTACCACCTGACGCAGCGTGGCGCTGGCGTCGTCCTTGGCCGGCACGTAGCGCTCGAACACCTGGCGCGCGGTCAGCATCACCTGGTCGGCCGCCTTGCGCCCGCCGCTCTTGCCGCCCATGCCGTCGGCCACCACGGCCAGCGCGCAGCCGGGCACGCGGCTGTGCGTCATGACTTCGACCTGGTCCTGCTGGTAGGCGCGATCGCCGCGATGCAGGCCGGTCGCCGCGGAAATGCGGTAGGCCTGTGCTGGTGCACTCATGTGGTCGAATATAAACTCGCCGGCATGACGCAAAGTCTGCAAATCAATGACAACTTGCACTCGGTTCAGCGGCAATTGATCGAACTTCGCATCGAACACGCGGACATGGACGACATGATCGACCGCCTGGCCCTGAACCTGCCGCAAGACGACCTGGCGCTGCGCCGCCTGAAGAAGCGTCGTCTCCTGCTGCGTGACCAGATCGCGCGGCTGGAGTTGGAGCTCGACCCACCGACTCCGGCTTGAGCGAGCTTTCGGAACAGGTCGCGCTCGCTTTCTCGAGCCAGGGCGCGCTGGCGCGCAGCGACCCCCATCTTGCGCAGCGCGAGGCGCAGCAGCAACTGGCGCACCAGGTGGCGCTGGCCATCGAGCAGCGCGGCGCACTGGTGGCCGAGGCCGGCACCGGGGTCGGCAAGACCTTCGCCTACCTGGTGCCGCTGCTGCTGTCGGGGCGCCGCGCGCTGGTCAGCACCGCCACCAAGAACCTGCAGGATCAGCTGTTCCTGCGCGATCTGCCGTGGCTGTGCCGCGCGCTGGCCCTGCCGGTGACGCTGGCGCTGCTGAAGGGGCGGTCCAGCTACCTGTGCCTGCAGCGCCTGCAACAGGCGCGGCAGGGCGCGGAGCTGCCCGACCGCTGGGCCGTGCGCACGCTGGCGCGGGTCGAAGCCTGGGCCCAGGGCACGCGCAGCGGTGACCTGGCCGAGATCGACGGCCTGGACGACCGTTCGCCGGTGATCCCGCTGGTCACCTCGACGCGCGAGAACTGCCTGGGCAGCGAATGTCCGCAGTTCAAGAGCTGCCACGTGATGCAGGCGCGGCGCGAGGCCATGGCCGCGGACCTGGTGGTGGTCAACCACCATCTGTTCTTCGCCGACATGGCGCTGCGCGACAGCGGCGTCGCCGAGCTGCTGCCCACCGTCGATGCAGCGGTGTTCGACGAGGCGCATCAGCTGGTCGAGGCCGGCGTGCAGTTCCTGGGCACGGGCCTGGGCACGGCGCAACTCATCGACTTTTCACGCGACCTGCTGGCCGTGGGGCTGCAGCAGGCGCGCGGCCTGCGCGACTGGCAGCGGCTCGCCGGCAGCTTGGAGCAGGCCGCGCGGCAGCTGCGCCTGCGCTGTGCCGGGCCGCTGCGCGACCTGCGCGGGGTGCTCAAGCTGCGCTGGGACGAACGCGCCGGCACCGACGACTGGGCGGACGGTTTGCAGGCCGTGGCCGAGGCCGCCCAGGCGGTCGACCAGGCCTTGGACGAGGTCTGCGCCGTGGGCCCGGACTTCGAGAAGCTGCAGCAGCGTGCGCGGGCGCTGGCCGAGCTGGCGGCGCTGTTCGCGCAGCCGGCCGATGCCGACCAGGTGCGCTGGATCGACGTGTCGCCGCAGCAGGCGCGGCTGGTGCAGTCGCCGCTGGACATCCGCGAGATGCTGACCGAGCAGCGCCGGGCCTCGCCGAAGGCCTGGATCTTCACCTCGGCCACGCTCGGCGACGACCCGCAGCTGCGCTGGTTCACCGCGTCCACTGGCCTGGAGGATGCGGTGACCCTGCGCGTCGGCAGCCCCTTCGACTATGCGGCGCATGCGCGTCTGTGGGTGCCGTTGCCCTTTCCCAAGCCCAACGACGCGGGCCATCCCGCCGCGGTGGGCCGGCTGGCGGCGCGCTGCGCGCGCACGCTGCGTGGCCGCACCTTCGTGCTCACCACCACGCTGCGCGTGCTGCCGCTGATCGCCGACGCGCTGCGCGAGGCGATGGCACGCGATGGCGCGGCCATCGAGGTGCTGGTGCAGGGCAGCCAGCCCAAGCGTGCGCTGCTGCAGCGCTACGGCGACGGCCGCGACTGCGTGCTCGTCGGCTCGCAGAGCTTCTGGGAGGGCATCGACGTGCCCGGCGACGCGCTGCAGTGCGTGATCATCGACAAGCTGCCCTTTCCCCCGCCCAACGACCCGCTGGTGCAGGCGCGCGTGAAGAAGATCGAGGCGCGCGGCGGCAACGCCTTCGGCGAGTATTTCGTCGCCGAGACGGCCGTGTCGCTGAAGCAGGGCGGGGGGCGGCTGATCCGCAGCGAGAGCGACCGCGGCCTGCTGGTGGTGTGCGACCCGCGGCTGCGGCAGATGAACTACGGCGCGCGCCTGCGCGCGGCGTTGCCGCCGATGGCTGAGCTGACGCAGGAGGCCGAGGCCTTCGACTGGCTGGCCGATCTGGCCGCCGCACACTAGGCGCGGTGGGAGCTCCGGCGCCGCGTCAGTTCCAGATGTGCCACCAGGACTTGCTGGCGCGGCGCAGCCCCTGCGCAGGCAGCTTGCTGTTCGGGAAGTTCATCTTGAAGACGCGGTCGGCATCGTCGCGCAAGGTCTCCAGGCCCAGGCGGTCGTAGCTCAGCACCATGATGTACAGCGCTTCCTCGGTGGCCGGTGCGCCCTGGAAGTCGACCAGCGCCTGCTGCGCGCGGTTCACCGCGGCGACGTAGGCGCCGCGGCGGTAGTAGTAGCGCGCCACGTAGAGCTCGTACTCGGCCAGCGTGTTGACGATGTAGGCCATGCGCTGGCGCGCATCCTCGGCGTAGGCCGAGTCCGGGAAACGATCGACCAGTTCCTTGAAGGCCTGGAACGCGTCGCGCGAGGCGCGCGAATCGCGCTCGGCCAGGTCCTGCCCGGCCAGGCTGCCCATGATGCCGATGTCGTCGTTGAAGTTGATCACGCCGCGCAGGTACAGCGCGTAGTCCAGCGCGGGGCTGGACGGATTGAGCTTGATGAAGCGCTCGATCGCCGCCAGCGCCTGCGGCCGCTCGCCGCTGCGCCAGTAGGCGTAGGCCAGGTCGATCTGCGCCTGCTGCGCGAGCAGGGTGCCGGCCGCCTGGCCTTCGATGCGCTCCAACGACTTGATGGCCGCATCCCAGGCGCCGCTGGCCATGTCTTCCTTGGCCTGTGCATACAATTGATTGACCGCAGCCGGCGTGCCCGCCGCCGGCGAACCAGGGGGCGGCGGCGGTGTCTTGGAAGAGCTGCAGCCGGCCAGCGCCAGACTCAGCAGCAACACGGCCGCGCACAGGCGCCGAACATGAGAAACCGTCATTGACATGGTGGCACCGGCGGCGCCAACGGAGGCGGGGGACGACGGCGCGGATTATAGGGAGCGTCCCGATCCGGCCACCGTGCGCGGCGATGACCAAGCCGAGCTCACACCCGCCTTCGAACTGCGCGAGGCCACCGTCGATGAAGGCATGCACGGCCTGCGCCTGGACAAGGCGCTGGTGCGCCTGGCGCCGGAGTTCTCGCGCAACCACCTGCAGTCGCTGATCGAGCGCGGCCATGTGCGCGTGGACGGCCAGCCTGCCGCAGCGGCGTCGCGCAAGCTGCGTGCCGGCCAGCAGCTGCAGCTGGAGCTGGTGCCCACCGAAGAAAGCCGCGCCTTCACCGCGCAGCCGCTGGCGCTGGACATCGTCTTCGAGGACGAGCATCTGCTGGTCATCGACAAGCCCGCCGGACTGGTGGTGCATCCGGCGCCGGGCCACTGGTCCGGCACCTTGCTCAACGGCCTGCTGGCGCACCACGCGGACGCCGCAGCGCTGCCGCGTGCCGGCATCGTGCACCGCCTGGACAAGGACACCTCGGGGCTGATGGTGGTGGGCAAGAGCCTGCCTGCCGTGACGGCGTTGTCGCGGGCCATCGCCGCGCGCGACGTGCAGCGCCACTACCTGGCGCTGGTGCATGGCCGCGTCGGCTGGGACGAGACCACGGTCGACGCGCCGGTCGGCCGCGACCCGGTATCGCGCGTGCGCATGGCGGTGGTCGCGTCGGGCCGGCCTGCGCGCACCGACGTGCGCTGCCTGGCCAGGCACGGTGCGGTGAGCGCCGTGGCCTGCCGCTTGCACACCGGCCGCACCCACCAGATCCGCGTGCACCTGGCGTCCATCGGGCACCCGCTGCTGGCCGACGCGCTGTACGGCGGGGCGCCCGCGCTCGGCGTGCAGCGCCAGGCGCTGCATGCGACCCGGCTGCGC
Source organism: Rubrivivax sp. (assembly GCA_019635285.1). Taxonomy (GTDB): domain Bacteria; phylum Pseudomonadota; class Gammaproteobacteria; order Burkholderiales; family Burkholderiaceae_C; genus Rubrivivax. Next base: position 16,044 of record JAHBZS010000001.1, read on the forward strand.
CTGCAGCACCCGCTGGACCAGCGCTGGCTGGAGTTCGAGCGCCCGCCGCCCGACGATCTGGCGCCGGCCTGGGCAGAGGTCACGGGCGGCTGAGCCGGCCGGCGCGGCGCGCTGCGCGAGGGCGCTACAATGCGCCAACTCAGCGCTGCGCCCGGGCAGGAACCACCGATTCCGGGCCGCAACCGCCGCCACCAGTGCGCGGCCGAGGCGCCGGACTTCCGATTGTCGTTAGCCGCAGGGCAGGCCTTCGCGGGCCGCACCCTGCGGGCACGAGCTGCGATCCACCCGCGGTGCCATCGGTGCCGCTCAGCACGGGAATGACCTCCCGCGGCCCACGGGCCATGATCCAACCACCGTCAGGGCGTTCATGAATACACAGGATGCGAAGCGCGTCCTCGAAACCGCGTTGATCTGCGCGCAGGTGCCGTTGCCGCTGCGCGAACTGCAGGCCCTGTTCGACCAGCAGGTGGGCGCCGACACGCTGCGCAGCCTGCTCGACGAACTGGCCGTCGACTGGCAGGGCCGCGGCTGCGAGCTGGTGGCGCTGGCCTCGGGTTGGCGCTTCCAGAGCCGGCCCGAGATGCGCGAATACCTCGACCGGCTGCACCCCGAGAAGCCGCCGCGCTATTCGCGTGCGGCGATGGAGACGCTGGCCATCATCGCCTACCGGCAGCCGGTGACGCGCGGTGACATCGAGGACATCCGCGGCGTCGGCGTGACCACGCAGATCATCAAGTCGCTGGAGGACCGCGGCTGGATCGAAACCATCGGCTTCCGCGAAAGCGTGGGCCGCCCGGCGCTGTACGCGACGACGCGCCAGTTCCTCGACGACCTGGGGCTGGCCAGCCTGGACCAGCTGCCGATGGTGATGAGCGTCGACGGCGAGTCGCTGCAGCCCGAAGTGGCAGCCGCGCTGCAGCCGTCGCTGCTGGAATCGCCCGAGAGAGCCGCCGACGCGCCCGAGCCCGTCGAGAACGCCGCGAACGTGGCTGAGACGGCTGAGACGATCGAGCCGGCCGAGACGGCTGGCAGTTCGCTTGGCGATGCAACTGGCGATACGACCGAGCCGCCCGAGACGGCCGCCGCCGTCTCCGACCCGGCCGAGAACGTGGCAGACGACGCCGAGCCGGCCGAGCCGGCTGTACACCCGGCCGATCCACCGGAGCAGGCCGCCGACACGGCGCAGCCGTCCCCCCCCTCACCCCACGCTGCGAACGCATGAACCCCACAGACACCGAGACCCCGGCGGCCAGCGTGCCGCCGTCCGACACGGCGGGCCCGTCGGTCGAGGCCGAGGCCGTGGCGCAGGACGCCGCCGCGCCGGCGAAGCGCCGTCGCGCGCCGCGCAAAAAGCCGAAGCGGCCGCACCCGAAGCCGCGGCCGCGGATGCGGCGCCGCCCGCTCAGCCGACAGCCGAGACGCCACTGCTGCCGCGCCACCGCCGGCGGAAGGGCCTGCCGCGCAGGCCTCACGGAACGTGCCCGAACTGCGGCGGCGAGATCGGACGACGCTGCCGCCAGCACGGCGCCGCGCAGGCTCGCGGCGCAACCTGGCCAGCCGGCGTGGGCGGCGCGGGGCCGACCGCGCCGGCGACGGCAATGGCAGCGGCAGCGGCAACGGCGAACCCGCGGCAGACGGGCCCGCCGAGGAACGCAGGCACCTGCCGCAGCCCGAGGTCGGCGAGGTCTTCGCCAACGTGCTGTCCGGCGCCTACGACGCCGAGCCGGCGCCGGCCGAAGGCGAGAGCCTGCCGCTGGTGCCGCCCAAGCGCGTGCTGGCGCCCGATCCCGATGCGCCGAAGCTGCAGAAGGTGCTGGCGCAGGCCGGCATCGGCTCGCGGCGGGACATCGAGCAGCTGGTACAGGAAGGCCGCATCACCGTCAATGGCGAGCCGGCGCACGTGGGCCAGCGCATTTCCTTTGGTGACCAGCTGCGCATCGACGGCAAGCCGATCAAGGCGCGCATCGCGCCGCCGCCGCCGCGCGTGCTGGCCTATCACAAGCCGGCCGGCGAGGTGGTCACGCACGACGATCCGCAACACCGGCCCACGGTCTTCCGCCGCCTGCCGCGGCTGCCGCAGGGCAAGTGGCAGTCGGTGGGCCGCCTGGACATCAATACCGAGGGCCTGCTGCTGTTCACCAACTCGGGCGAACTGGCCAACCAGCTGATGCATCCGCGCTTCGGTGTCGAGCGCGAATACGCGGTGCGCGTGCTCGGCGCGGTCGACGAGGCCGCGCGCGAGCGGCTGTGCACCGGCATCGAGATCGATGGCCAGCCCTGCGCCTTCAAGAGCCTCGAGGACGGCGGCGGCGAAGGCGCCAACCGCTGGTACCGCGTGGTCATCACCGAAGGCCGCAACCGCGAGGTGCGCAAGCTGTTCGAGGCGGTGGGCCATGCGGTCAGCCGGCTGATCCGCGTGCGCTACGGTTCGGTGGTGCTGCCGCGCGGCCTGCGCCGCGGCCTGTGGGTGGACCTGGACGAGGTCGATGTCTGGACGCTGCGGCGCATGGCGCGGCCGGCGCCGCGGCCCCACGGCCCGGCGGCGGAGGGCGCGCCTGCCGAGGGCGAGCGCCGCGGGCGACGCGGCGGCCGCAAGGGGCGCAACCCCAACGACGCGCGTCGCGACGGCGGCCAGAACGACCCCAACGCACGCCGCGAGGGCGGCGACCGCGCGGCGCGCTTCGAAGGCGGGCCGATTCCGAATCCGCTGCAGCAGAACTTCGACAAGCGGGCCTTCCAGCAGGCGCGTGCGCAGCGCGAGATCAACGAGGACGGCCCGATCCCCAACCCGCTGCAGCAGACCTTCGACAAGCGCGCCATCCAGCAGGAGCGCACGCGCCGCCCCGAGATCAGCGAAGACGGCCCGATCCCCAACCCGCTGCAGCAGACCTACGACAAGCGCTTCGTGCAGAAGGGCGGCGGCCTGCCGCAAGGCCGCGGCGCCGGTGGCCGCAACAAGTCGCCGTCCACGCCGCGCCAGCCCGACCCGATGCAGACCGCGGTGGGCTACATCGGCGCCGACACCTTCCTGCGCAAGGGCGCCGGCAACCGGGGCGGCGGCCGCTCCGGGCGCGGCGGCAAGCCCGGTCGCGGCGGCGGCGGCGGCGGGGGACGCGGCCGCTGACCGGGGCCGGGCGGGCCTCGACCGGCACGGCGAGGCCGGGTGCCGGGTTAGAATTCGAGGCTTTGCCAAGTCATTGATTCACGAGAGGTTTTTCATGACCACCGAACGTACCCTGTCGATCATCAAGCCCGATGCCGTGGCCAAGAACGTGATCGGCCAGATCTACGCCCGCTTCGAGTCCGCCGGCCTGAAGGTCGTGGCGGCGCGCATGGCGCACCTGTCGCGTGCCGAGGCCGAGGCCTTCTACGCGGTGCACAAGGCGCGTCCGTTCTTCAACGACCTGGTCAGCTTCATGATCTCGGGCCCGGTGATGATCCAGGTGCTGCAGGGCGAGAACGCCATCGCGCGCAACCGCGAGCTGATGGGCGCCACCGACCCCAAGAAGGCCGAGAAGGGCACGATCCGCGCCGACTTCGCCGACAGCATCGACGCCAACGCGGTGCACGGCTCCGACGCGCCGGAGACGGCGGCAGCGGAAGTCGCCTTCTTCTTCCCCGGCATGGGCATCTACAGCCGCTGAGCACGGCGCAGCGCGCATGGCAGCGGTCAACCTTCTGGCATTCGACCTCGACGGCCTGACGGCCTGGTGCGACGGTCTGGGCGAGAAGCGCTTCCGCGCGCAGCAGCTGTTCCGCTGGCTGCACCAGAAGGGCGAGTCCGATTTCGCGCGCATGTCGGACCTGGCGCGCTCGCTGCGCGACAAGCTGGCCGACGCCGCCACGGTGAGCGCGCCGGCGCTGATCAGCGAGCAGGCCTCGGCCGACGGCACCACCAAGTGGCTGTTCGACGTCGGCGGCGGCAACGCTGTCGAGACGGTGTTCATCCCCGAGGACGACCGCGGCACGCTGTGCATCTCGTCGCAGGCCGGCTGCGCGGTGGGCTGCCGCTTCTGCTCCACCGGCCACCAGGGCTTCAGCCGCAACCTGGGCACGGCCGAGATCGTCGGCCAGCTGTGGTTCGCCGAGCGCCGGCTGCGCCAGACGCTGGGCCTGCCTGAAGGCGAGCGCGCCATCACCAACGTGGTGATGATGGGCATGGGCGAGCCGCTGCAGAACTATGCGGCGCTGCTGCCGGCGCTGCGCGTCATGCTCGACGACCATGGCTACGGCCTGTCGCGTCGCCGCGTCACCGTGTCGACCTCCGGCGTGGTGCCGATGATCGACCGGCTGCGCGAGGACTGCCCGGTGGCGCTGGCGGTGTCGCTGCATGCGCCCCACGACGCGCTGCGCGACGAGCTGGTGCCGCTGAACCGCAAGTACCCGCTGGCCGAGCTGCTGCAGGCCTGCAACCGCTATCTGGAGGCCGCGCCGCGCGACTTCATCACGCTGGAGTACTGCATGCTGCAAGAGGTGAACGACACGCCGGCGCTGGCGCACCAGCTGGTGCGCCTGGTGCGCGGCCTGGAAGGCGACGCGCCGTCACTGCGCTGCAAGCTGAACCTGATTCCGTTCAACCCCTTCCCCGAGTCCGGGCTGGTGCGCTCGACGCCGCAGCGCGTGGCGGCCTTCGCCGACGTGCTGCGCGAGGCCGGCATCGTGACCACGGTGCGCAAGACGCGCGGCGACGACATCGCCGCGGCCTGCGGCCAGCTGGCCGGCGAGGTGCAGGACCGCACGCGCGTGCACCAGCGCCTGACGCGCCAGCCGATCCGCATCCATGCCGCGCCGCCGGCCGGGAGGACGGCATGACGCGCAGCGCTTTCACGGTGGCGCTGCTGTGGGCGGCGGCCGTGCTGGCCGGCTGCACCAGCACGGTGGTGCGCGACGGCAAGGAAACCGCGCCCGAGGTCAAGGCGGCACCCGACCCACAGCAGATCAAACGGGCCGCCGCCACGCGTCTTGAACTGGCCAGCCTGTACTTCAGCCGCGGCCAGTACAACACCGCGCTGGATGAAATCAAGGCGGTGCAGCAGACCGACCCCAACAACCCGGCGGCCTTCAACCTGAGCGGCCTGATCTATGCCGCCGTGGGCAACATGCCGCAGGCCGATGCCAGCTTCCAGCGTGCGCTGCAGCTGGCCCCCGGCGACGCCGACACGATGAACAACTACGGCTGGGTGCTGTGCCAGGCGCAGCGCTACAAAGAGGCCGAGGCGCAGTTCCAGCAGGCGCTGGTGCAGCCGGGCTATCGCGGCGCCGCGCGCACGCTGCGCGTGATGGGCATCTGCCAGGCGCGCGACGGCCGGCTCGAGGACGCCGAGGCCTCGCTGATGCGCTCGTACCAGATCGACCCGGGCAGCGCCGAAACGGCCTTCACGCTGGCCGACGTGCAGTACCGGCGCGGCCAGTACGAGCGGGCGCGCTTCTACATCGACCGCATCAACAAGTCGGCCGAGCAGTCCAACGCACAGACCTTGTGGCTGGGCTCGCGCATCGAATACAAGCTGGGCAACCTGGTGGTCGCGCGCGGCCTGGGCGAACAGCTGCGCAAGCGCTATCCGCAGTCGCCGGAAGCGCTGGCCTTCGACCAGGGCCGCTTCAATGAGTGAGACCCCTGTCCAGGAGGCGCGCGCCAGTGCCGGTGCGCTGCTGCGCGCGGCGCGCGAACGCCAGGGCATGCATGTCGCGGCGCTGGCCGCGGCCATCAAGATTCCGCAGCGCAAGCTGGAGGCGCTGGAATCCGACCGGCTCGACGAACTGCCCGACGCCACCTTCGCGCGCGCGTTGGCACTGACCGTCTGCCGTGCCCTGAAGATCGACCCCGCGCCGGTGCTGGCGCAGCTGCCGCAGTCCGGCGCGCAGGCGCTGGCCGACGTGTCGGGCGGGCTGAACGCGCCGTTCCGCGAGCGCCCCGGCCGCTCGTCCGACGGGCCCGACAGCGGGCCGCTGCGCCAGCCGCTGGTCTGGGCAGCGCTGCTGGTGCTGGCGGCCGCGGCGGCGGTCTTTCTGCTGCCGGCCGGCTGGTGGCAGGCCTGGTGGCCGGCGACGACGGCGTCCGAGTCCCCCGTGACGGTGGCGACGGTCTCGATGCCCGATGCGGTGGCCTCGGCCCCCACCGAGGCTGAAGCGACCCCGGCGGCGCGCCCGGCCGAAGCGGTGGCGTCGACCCCCACCGTGGAAGAAGTGCGCCTGGCGCCGGCGGCCGCGTCCAGCGCCGCGGCGGAGGCACCTGCCGCGGTCGCGGTGCTCAGCGCCACCGATGCCAGCTGGGTCGAAGTCATCGACGCCGGCGGCCAGGTGCTGGTGCAGCGCGTGCTGCGGCCCGGCGAGAGCCTGGACCTCGACGGCCGTCTGCCCTTCAAGTTGAAGATCGGCAATGCCGTCGCCACGCAATTGCAGTTCCGCGGTCAGAGCGTGGACCTGAAGCCGTCCACGCGCGACAACGTGGCCCGTCTGGAACTGAAGTGACCCGCACGACCATGCATGCCGTGTCCGAAGACCTGATCCTGCCGTCCGACGTGAAGCCGCGGCGCACGCGCCAGGCCGTGGTGCGCTGGGGCAGCCATGCGCTGACCCTCGGCGGCGACGCGCCGGTGCGTGTGCAGGCCATGACCAACACCGACACGGTGGACGTGATCGGCACCGCCATCCAGGTAAAGGAGCTGGCGCAGGCCGGCTCGGAGCTGGTGCGCATCACCGTCAACACGCCCGAGGCGGCCGAGGCGGTGCCGCACATTCGCGAGCAGCTGGACCGCATGGGCATCGTCGTGCCGCTGATCGGCGACTTCCACTACAACGGCCACCGCCTGCTCACCGAATACCCGGCGATGGCCCAGGCCTTGAGCAAGTACCGCATCAACCCGGGCAACGTCGGCAAGGGCGACAAGCGCGACCGCCAGTTCGCGATGATGGTCGAGGCGGCGATGCGCTGGGACAAGGTGGTGCGCATCGGCGTCAACTGGGGCAGCCTGGACCAGGAGCTGCTGGCGTCGCTGATGGACGAGAACGCCGCGCGTGCCGAACCGTGGGACGCCAAGTCGGTGATGTACCAGGCGCTGGTGCAAAGTGCGCTGGGTTCGGCCGACTATGCGCGCGAGCTGGGCCTGAACCCCGACCACATCATCATCAGCTGCAAGGTCAGCGGCGTGCAGGACCTGATCACCGTCTATCGCGCGCTGGCCAAACGTTGCGACTACGCGCTGCACCTGGGCCTGACCGAGGCCGGCATGGGCGCCAAGGGCACGGTGGCCTCCAGCGCCGCGCTGGCGGTGCTGCTGCAGGAAGGCATCGGCGACACCATCCGCGTGTCGCTGACGCCGCAGCCGGGCGAGGCGCGCACGCAGGAGGTGGTGGTCGCGCTGGAGATCCTGCAGGCCTTGGGCCTGCGCAACTTCAACCCCAGCGTCACCGCCTGCCCGGGCTGCGGCCGCACCACCAGCGAGACCTTCCAGGTGCTGGCCAAGCGCATCGACGACCACCTGCGCGCGATGATGCCGGTGTGGAAGACGCGCTACCCCGGCGTCGAGAACCTGAAGGTCGCGGTGATGGGCTGCATCGTCAACGGCCCGGGCGAGAGCAAACACGCCGACATCGGCATCAGCTTGCCAGGCACCGGCGAAGCGCCGGCCGCGCCGGTGTTCATCGACGGCGCCAAGGCGATGACGCTGCGCGGCGAGGGCATCGCCGAAGAGTTCCACCAGATCGTCGAAGACTACATCCAGCGCCGCTTCGGCACAGCCGAGGCCGCGCACTGAGCATCGCGGGCGTACAGCCCGCCGACCCCCATGGCTGACTCCACCCAGGCCGCAAAGACGCCGACTGCACCGCTGACCGCGGTGAAGGGCATGAACGACATCCTGCCGCCGGCTTCGGCGCGCTGGGAATGGTTCGAGCACAAGGTGCGCGCGCTGATGCAGCGCTACGGCTACCTGAACGTGCGCACGCCCATCGTCGAGCCGACGCCGCTGTTCGTGCGCGGGCTGGGCGAGGTGACCGACATCGTCGAGAAGGAGATGTATTCCTTCGTCGACAGCATGAACGGCGACCCGCTGACGCTGCGCCCCGAAGCCACCGCCGGCGTGGTGCGCGCGGTGGTCGAGCACAACCTGCTCTACGACGGCGGCAAGCGGCTCTTCTACATCGGGCCGATGTTCCGCCACGAGCGGCCGCAGCGCGGGCGCTACCGCCAGTTCCACCAGGTCGGCGTCGAGGCGCTGGGCTTCCCCGGCCCGGACGTCGATGCCGAAGTCATCCTGATGGCGCGCTCGCTGTGGCGCGACCTGGGCCTGTCCGACGTGCGGCTCGAACTGAACAGCCTGGGCCAGCCCGACGAGCGGCGCGCCCACCGCGCGGCGCTGGTCGCGCACTTCGAGCAGCACCGCGAGCTGCTGGACGCCGAAGCGCAGCGCCGCCTGCACAGCAACCCGCTGCGCATCCTGGACACCAAGAACCCGGCGATGCAGCCGCTGGTGGAAGCCGCGCCGAAGCTGATGGACTTCCTGGGCGAGGCTTCGCTGAAGCACCTGGACGGCGTGCGCGCCATGCTGGACGCCGTGGGCCAGCCCTACCGCATCAACCCGCGGCTGGTGCGCGGCATGGACTACTACAACCTGACGGTGTTCGAATGGGTCACCGACCGCCTGGGGGCGCAGGGCACGGTGTGCGGCGGCGGGCGCTACGACGGCCTGATCGAGATGATCGGCGGCAAGCCCGCGCCGGCCGTGGGCTGGGGCCTGGGCATCGAGCGCGTGCTCGATCTGCTGGAGCAGGAAGGCATCGCGCCGCCGGCCGTGCCGTGGGATGCCTACGTGGTGGTGCCGGATGCGAGCGCGCTGCCGCAGGCCACCGCGGTGGCCGAGACGCTGCGCGCGGCCGGCGTGTCGGTGCTGCTGCATGCGGCCGGCAAGGACGGTCCGGGCAGCATGAAGTCGCAGTTCCGCAAGGCCGATGCCAGCGGCGCGCGCTACGCGCTGATCTTCGGCGCCGACGAGCTGGCGCGTGGCGAGCTGTCGCTGAAGGCGCTGCGCGACGCGGCGGCGCCGCAGCGCACGCGGGCGCTGGCCGATGTTTCCGCCTGGGCGCATGAACTGCGCACCGCATAATCCAAAACTTTTCGTTCGCGTCCCGCTCAGAGCACCCCATGGCACAACCTCTAGACCTGCAGGAGCAGGAGCAGCTCGACGCCCTCAAGTCCTTCTGGAAGACCTACGGCAACCTCATCACCTGGGCCCTGGTGGCGGCGCTGGCCGTCTACGCGGGCTGGAATGGCTGGCGGTGGTGGCAGCGCGACCAGGCGGCCAAGGCCGCGGCGATGTTCGCCCAGCTGGAGCAGGCGGCGCAGGCGGGCGACGCGCAGCGCAGCGGCCAGATCTTCAATGACCTGAAGGAGCGCTATCCGCGCACCGTCTATGCCGAGCAGGCCGGCCTGATGGCGGCGCGCGTGCAGTTCGATCGGGGCCAGGCCGACGCTGCCCAGGCCAGCCTCGCCTGGGTGGCCGACCACGCCAGCGAAGACGAATACAAGACCGTGGCGCGCCTGCGCCTGGCCGGTCTGCTGCTGCAGGCCAAGGATTTCGACGGCGCCCTGAAGCAACTCGACGCTGCCAAGGCGCCGACCTTCGAGGCGCTGGTCGCCGACCGCCGCGGCGACGTGTTGTTGGCGCAGGGCAAGCCGGCCGATGCGCGTGCCGCCTACCAGACGGCGTGGAAGACGATGGACGACAAGGTGGAATACCGGCAACTGATCGGCGCCAAGCTCACCGCGCTGGGCGCCGCACCCGCGCCGGCCGCCAAGGCCTCGGAGGCGGCCCAGTGAGAGCGGCGCGCCTCGGCTGGGGGCTGGTGTGTCTGACGCTGGCCCTGCTGGCCGGCTGCAGCAGCAACAAGCCGAAGCCGAAGCCGCTGGAGCCGGTGGCGCAGAAGATCGCCGGCCGGCAGGTGTGGTCGGTCAAGCTGGACAGCGTGGCCTTCCCGCTGTCCATCGTGTCGCACGACGGCCAGTTCGTCGTCGCCTCCACCGACGGCACTTTGATGGCGCTGGACGCGGCGACCGGCCGCCAGATCTGGCGCGCCAGCGCCGGCGCGCCGCTGAGTGCCGGCGTGGGCAGCGACGGGCGCTTCCATGCGGTGGTCAGCAACGACAACAAGCTGGTCGGCTTCGACGGCGCGCAGCCGGCCTGGCGCGTGCAGTTGAACTCGCGCGTCAGCACCGCGCCGCTGGTGGCCGGAGAGCGTGTCTTCGTGATGGGCGTGGACCGCGCGGTGCAGGCCTTCGATGCCAAGGACGGCACCCGCCTGTGGACGCTGCAGCGGCCCGGGGACGCGCTGACGCTGCTGCAGAACGGCGTGCTCACCGCGGTCAAGGACACGCTGGTGGCGGGGCAGGGGCCGCGGCTCGCCGGCATCGACCCGACGCGCGGCACGGTGCGCTGGGAAGTGCCGATCGGCAACCCGCGCGGCACCAACGAGGTCGAGCGGCTGGCCGACCTGGTGGGCCCGGCGGTGCGCGTGGGCAACCAGTTGTGCGCGCGCTCCTTCCAGGCGGCCGTGGGCTGCGTGGACGCCGACACCGGCCGCTTGATCTGGACGCGCAACGCCGGCGGCGTGAACGCGGTGGGGGGTGACGATGAAGTCATCGTCGGCGCCGATGCCACCGACCGCATCGTCGCCTGGAAGACGGCCAACGGCGACCTGGCCTGGACCAGCGAGCGCATGCTGTTCCGCGGCCTGAGCGCGCCCACGGCGGTCGGCTCGACCGTGGCCTTCGGCGACTTCGAGGGCTATGTGCACTTCCTCGACCGCAAGGACGGCACGCCGCTGCTGCGCCTGTCCACCGACGGCTCGCAGGTCGTGGGCAAGCCGGCGCGCTCGGGCAACACCTTGCTGGTGGCCACGCGCAACGGCGGCTTCTTTGCCTTCCGCCCCGAATAGCGGGCCCGCGGCAGCCAGCGCATGAAGCCCGTCCTCGCCATCGTCGGCCGGCCCAACGTGGGCAAGTCCACGCTGTTCAACCGCCTGACGCACAGCCGCGACGCCATCGTCGCCGATTTCGCCGGGCTGACGCGCGACCGCCACTACGGCGATGCACGCGTCGACGGCCGCGAGTTCATCGTCGTCGACACCGGCGGCTTCGAGCCCGACACCAGCGACGGCATGCTGCAGGAGATGGCCAAGCAGACGCGCCAGGCGGTGGCCGAGGCCGACGTGGTGGTCTTCGTGCTGGACGCGCGCGCCGGCCTGAGCGCGCAGGACCACGAGATCGCCCGCTACCTGCGCAGCACCGCGCCGCGCATCGTGCTGGCGGTGAACAAGGCCGAGGGCATGAGCGAATCGCCGCGGCTGGCCGAGTTCCACGAGCTGGGCCTGGGCGAGCCGCATCCGATCTCGGCGGCGCACGGCCAGGGCATCCGCAGCCTCATCGAAGCGGCCTTCGAAGGCCAGCCCGAGCCCGAGCCGGAGCCCCCCGCGGACGAAGACGCCAGCAAGCCGATCCGCCTGGCCGTGGCCGGGCGGCCCAACGTGGGCAAGTCCACGTTGATCAACACCTGGCTGGGCGAGGAACGCCTGGTCGCCTTCGACCAGCCCGGCACCACGCGCGACGCCATCCACGTGCCCTTCGAGCACCAGGGCCGGCGCTTCGAGCTCATCGACACCGCCGGCCTGCGGCGCAAGGGCAAAGTGTTCGAGAGCATCGAGAAGTTCTCGGTGGTGAAGACGCTGCAGGCCATCGCCGACGCCAACGTGGTGCTGCTGTTGCTGGACGCGACGCAGGGCGTCACCGACCAGGACGCGCACATCGCCGGCTACATCCTCGAGGCGGGCCGGGCGGTGGTGCTGGCCGTGAACAAATGGGACGCGGTGGACGCCTACCAGCGCGAGTTGCTGGAGCGCTCGATCGTGCAGCGCCTGGCGTTCCTGAAGTTCGCGCCGGTGCAGCGCATTTCGGCGAAGAAGCGCCAGGGCCTGGGGCCGCTGTGGAAGGCGATCGGCGACGCGCATGCCTCGGCGGTGAAGAAGATGCCGACGCCGGTGCTGACGCGCCTGCTGCTGGAGGCCGTGCAGCACCAGGCCCCCAAGCGCGCCGGCCACTTCCGGCCGAAGCTGCGTTATGCGCACCAGGGCGGCATGAACCCGCCGATCGTGGTGATCCACGGCAATTCGCTGGACCACGTGACCGATGCCTACAAGCGCTACCTGGAAGGGCGCTTTCGCGAGCACTTCAAGCTGGTCGGCACGCCGATGCGGCTGGAGATGCGTTCCTCGAAGAATCCCTATGTCGACCGGGGGGGCTGAAGGTCATGTTGCAGTGCACGACGGACGCGCCTTGCCTGTGATAAGGTCCCCTTCCCAAGAACTTTCATCACGGAGCATATCGTGAGCAATAAAGGGCAGTTGCTGCAAGACCCGTTCCTGAACCTGCTGCGCAAGGAGCATGTTCCGGTGTCGATCTACCTGGTCAACGGCATCAAGCTGCAGGGGCACATCGAATCCTTCGATCAGTACGTCGTGTTGCTGCGCAACACCGTCACCCAGATGGTCTACAAGCACGCCATCTCCACCGTCGTGCCTGGGCGCGCGGTGAACTTCCACGCCAACGAACCCGGCGAGCAAGCCTAGCGGCCGGGCGCGCCGCACATGGCGTTGGCAAGTTCGGTCTTGAACTCCTCCTCCACCGCATCGGCCGCGCAGGCGGGACGGGCCACGCGCGCCGTGCTCGTCGGCGTCGACTTCGGCAAGGACGCCGGCTTCGACGCGACGCTGGACGAGCTGGCGCTGCTGGCGCAATCGGCCGGCGACGAACCGGTGGCGCGCGTCGTGGCGCGCCGCAAGGCGCCGGATGCGGCGCTGTTCGTCGGCGTCGGCAAGGCCGACGAGATCCGCACGCTGGTGCAGTCCACCGGCGCGCAGGGCGTGATCTTCGACCAGGCGCTGAGCCCGGCGCAGCAGCGCAACCTGGAACGCCACCTGGGCGTGTCGGTGGCCGACCGCACCGGCCTCATCCTCGACATCTTTGCCGCCCGGGCGCAGAGCCATGAAGGCAAGCTGCAGGTCGAGCTGGCGCGGCTGCAGTACCTGGCGACGCGCCTGGTGCGGCGCTGGTCGCACCTGGAGCGCCAGAGCGGCGGCATCGGCCTGCGCGGCGGCCCGGGCGAGGCGCAGATCGAGCTCGACCGCCGCATGATCGGTGAGCGCATCAAGTCGCTGAAGGAGCGGCTGCAGAAGGTCAAGCGCCAACGCGGCACGCAGCGCAAGGCGCGCGAGCGGCGGGGCACCTTCCGCATCTCGCTGGTCGGCTACACCAACGCCGGCAAGTCGACGCTGTTCAATGCGCTGGTCAAGGCGCGTGTGCTCGCCGCCGACCAGCTGTTTGCCACGCTGGACACGACCACGCGCGCGCTGTGGCTGGCCGAAGACTTGGGCACCGTGTCGCTGTCCGATACCGTGGGCTTCATCCGCGATCTGCCGCACAAGCTGGTCGAGGCCTTCCAGGCCACCTTGCAGGAAGCCGCCGACGCCGACCTGCTGCTGCACGTGGTCGACGCCTCCAGCCCGTCGTGGCGCGAGCAGTGCGACGAGGTGGAGCGCGTGCTGGACGAGATCGGCGCGGCCGACGTGCCGCAGCTCATGGTCTGCAACAAGTGCGACCTGCTGGAGCCGTCGCGGCGCCCGCGCCAGGCCGCGGACTGGTTCGAGCGGGCCAACGGCCAGCGCGCGCGCCGCGTGTTCGTCAGCGCGACCAGCGGCGAGAATATCGACGTGCTGCGCGACGTGCTGGCCGATACCGTGCGTGAGCGCTTGAAGGCTGAACCGGTGTCCCCATCTTCGGCGCACGACCCGCGCTCCCTTCCCGCCGATGCGGGCCTTTCCATCCCGTCCCACCGATCACACCATGTCTGAGATCCACCACGACCGGCGTTCCACCGGCCTGGGCGAGCTGGCCGCCGCGGCGGGAGCGCTGCTGCGCGGGTTGCTGCGCTGGCCCACGCGCCCCGGCGCCGACACCCTGGTGCTCAGCAACGGCGGGCGCAACGACGGCCCGCCGGACCTGGACGAACTCTGGCGCGACTTCAACCGCAAGCTCAGCGGCATGTTCGGCAAGGGCGGGCCGCGGCCGAACCGCAACGACGAGCGGCCGCCGGAGGGAGGGCCTCCGTTCCAGCCCAACATCAAGAGCGCCGGCATCGGCATCGGCCTGATTGCCGGCGTGGTGGCGCTGGTCTGGCTGGGCAGCGGCGTGTTCATCGTGCAGGAAGGCCAGCAGGCGGTCGTCACCTCGTTCGGCCGCTACGCCTACACCGTGGACGCCGGCATCCAGTGGCGCTTCCCCTATCCGTTCCAGGCGCACGAGACGGTGCCGGTGACGCAGCTGCGCTCGGTGGAGATGGGCCGCAACACGCCGGTGCCGGCCACCGGGCTGCGCGATTCGTCGATGCTGACGCAGGACGAGAACATCATCGACATCCGCTTCACCGTGCAGTACCGGCTGAAGGACGCGCGCGCCTTCCTGTTCGAGAACCGCAACCCCGACGAAGCCGTGGTGCAGGCCAGCGAGTCGGCGGTGCGCGAAGTGGTCGGGCGCAGCAACGTCGATGCGGTGCTGTACCAGGCGCGCGACGTGCTGGCCAGCGACCTGCTGAATTCGGTGCAGGCGCAGCTGGACCGGTTGAAGACCGGCATCCAGGTGGTCAACGTCAACGTGCAGACCGTGGCCGTGCCCGAGCAGGTGCAGGCCTCGTTCAACGACGCCGTCAAGGCCACTGCCGACCGCGACCGCTTCAAGAACGAGGGCCAGGCCTATGCCAGCGACGTGATCCCGCGCGCCCGCGGCACGGCCGCGCGCCTGCGCGAGGAAGCCGAGGGCTACCGCTCGCGCGTGGTGTCGATGGCCGAAGGCGATGCCGAGCGCTTCCGCTCGGTGGTCGACGAATACAAGAAGGCGCCCCAGGTGACGCGCGACCGCATGTACCTGGACACGATGCAGCAGGTCTACGGCAACGTCAGCAAGGTGCTGGTCGACAGCCGCGCCGGCTCGAACCTGCTGTACCTGCCGCTGGACAAGCTGATGCAGCAGGCCGGCGGGGCCGCCGCCGTGGCGCCTGCACCGCAGCCGATGCCGGCGGAGGCGCCGGCTGCCGCGGCGACGGGCGACGCGCGCTCGCGCGACGGCGGGCGCAGCCGCGAGCGCGACGTTCGCTGAAGCCGGCCGGAGACAAGCACATGAATCGAATCGGAATGTTTGCCGCCGCGGTGCTGATCGCGCTGATGATTGCCGCATCGACGATGTTCATCGTCGACCAGCGGCAGGTGGCGGTGGTGTTCGCGCTGGGTGAGATCAAGGAGGTCATCACCGAGCCGGGCCTGAAGTTCAAGCTGCCGCCGCCGTTCCAGAACGTGGTGTTCCTGGACAAGCGCATCCAGACGCTGGACAACTCGGAGAACCGGCCCATCTTCACGGCCGAGAAGAAGAGCCTGGTCATCGACTGGCTGGTCAAGTGGCGCATCAAGGAGCCGCGCCAGTTCATCCGCAACAACGGCACCGATTTCCGCAACCTGGAGAACCGGCTCGGCCCGGTGGTGCAGGCGGCCTTCAACGAAGAAGTGACGCGGCGCAACGTGTCGGGCGTGCTGTCGGTCGAGCGCGAGCACGTCATGCGCGACGTGCTCAAGCGCCTGGCCGACGAGGCGCAGGCCTTCGGCATCGAAGTCGTCGACGTGCGCATCAAGCGTGTGGACTTCGTCGCCGACATCACCGACTCGGTGTTCAAACGCATGGAGTCCGAGCGCAAGCGTGTGGCCAACGAGTTGCGCTCGCAGGGCATGGCCGACGGCGAAAAGATCCGGGCCGAGGCCGACCGGCAGCGCGAGGTGATCGTCGCCGAAGCCTACCGCGACTCGCAGAAGATCAAGGGCGAAGGCGATGCCAAGGCCACGGCGCTGTACGCGGAATCCTTCGGGCGCGACCCGCAGTTCGCCAAGTTCTATCGCAGCCTGGAAGCGTATCGCGCGAGCTTCCGCTCACGCTCCGACCTGATGGTGGTCGACCCGAACAGCGAGTTCTTCCGCGCGATGCGCGGCAGCGGCTCCGCGGACGCCAAGTAGCCGTCCTGCCGCCGCTGCCCCATGTCCGACCTGCTGCTCGGTGCCATCGCGCTGATGCTGGTGCTCGAAGGCTTGCTGCCCTTCCTGAGCCCGCAGCGCTGGCGCTCGATGTTCCAGAAGGCCACGCTGCTCAGCGACGGCCAGATCCGCTTCGTCGGGCTGAGCTGCATGCTGGTCGGCATGCTGCTGCTGCTCGTCTGGAGCTGAGTGGCGCCGCGGAAGCCGTCGATACAATCGGTTTTTAGCTTCCCGGGCCCGTTCATGTCCTCTGCCTGGCTGTTGCCGGAGCACATCGCCGATGTCTTGCCTGCTCAGGCGCGCCGCATCGAGGAACTGCGCCGCAGCCTGCTCGATCGCGCCCGCGGCTACGGCTTCGAACTGGTCATGCCGCCGCTGCTGGAATACCTGGATTCGCTGCTGTCCGGCACCGGCCACGAACTGGACCTGAAGACCTTCAAGCTGGTCGACCAGCTCAGCGGCCGCACCATGGGGCTGCGCGCCGACACCACGCCACAGGCGGCACGCATCGATGCGCATCTGCTCAATCGCCAGGGCGTGACGCGGCTGTGCTACTGCGGCCCGGTGCTGCACACCCGGCCCAGCGCGCTGGGCTCGCGCGAGCCGCTGCAGTTCGGTGCCGAGATCTTCGGTCATGCCGGTCTGGAAGCGGACCTGGAAGTGCAGGAGCTGGCGCTGGACGCGCTGCGCGCGGCCGGCGTCGACGGTCTGGTCATCGACCTGGCCGATGCGCGCGTGGTGCGCGGTGTGCTGGCCGGGCTGGCCATCGATGCCGCGCGCTTGCAGGAGGTGGTGGCGGCGCTGTCGGCCAAGGACGCCGCGGCCGTGGACGCGCTGTCGCAGGGCTTTCCTGAAGCGACGCGCGAGGCGCTGCGCGCGCTGCTGAGCCTGTATGGCGGCACCGAGGTGCTCGAGCAGGCGCGCCGGGTGCTGCCGCAGCGCGCGCTGATCGCCGAGGCGCTGGACGACCTGCAGTGGCTGGCGTCGCACCTGGGGCGCGACCATCCGGCGGTGCGCGTCGGCTTCGACCTGTCCGACCTCAGCGGCTATGCCTACTACAGCGGCACGCGCTTCGCGATCTATGGCGGGTCGTCCAGCGGCTCGCTGGCCCGTGGCGGCCGCTACGACGAGGTCGGCGCCGTGTTCGGCCGGCGCCGTCCGGCGGTGGGCTTCAGCCTGGACCTGAAGGTGCTGGCCGAGCATGCACCCGAGCCGCGCCGTGCCCGCGCGGTGCGCGCGCCCTGGGGCGAGGACCTGGCGTTGCGCGCCGCCGTGCGCCGCCTGCGCGAGGCCGGCGAGACGGTGCTGTGCGTGCTGCCCGGCCACGAGCACGAGGGGCAGGAATTCGACTGCGACCGCGAACTGATTTCCATCGACGACCAATGGGTGCTGCGCGCGCTGTGAGCGCCGCCCGTCCCATGCAGCCTGAAGGATTGCACTTGAACAAGCAGCAAGGCCCCCGTCCCACGCGCGGCCGCAACGTCGTCGTCGTCGGCACCCAGTGGGGCGACGAAGGCAAGGGCAAGATGGTCGACTGGCTGACCGAACACGCCCATGGCGTGGTGCGTTTCCAGGGCGGCCACAACGCCGGGCACACGCTGGTCATCCGCGGCCAGAAGACGGCGCTGCAGCTCATCCCCTCGGGCGTCATGCGCGACGGCGTGCCGTGTTACATCGGCAACGGCGTGGTCGTCGACCCGGCCCACCTGCTGCAGGAGATCCAGCGGCTGGAGGCCGCCGGCCTGGAGGTGCGCTCGCGCCTGTTCGTCAGCGAATCCTGCCCGCTGATCCTGCCGTTCCACGTGGCCGTGGACCAGGCGCGCGAAGGCCTGCGCGAAAGCAGCGGCGCCGGCAAGATCGGCACCACGGGCAAGGGCATCGGGCCGGCCTACGAGGACAAGGTCGCGCGCCGCGCCCTGCGTGCGCAGGACTTGAAGCACCCCGAGCGCTTTGCGGCCAAGCTGCGCGATCTGGTCGACCTGCACAACTTCGCACTCGGCGGCTACCTGCATGCCAAGCCGCTGGAGTACCAGGCGATCCTCGACGCGTCGATGCACGCGGCCGAGCAGATCCGGCCGATGCTCGCCGACGTCGGCTACGCGCTGCACCAGGCCCATCTGGACGGCGCCAACCTGTTGTTCGAAGGCGCGCAGGGCACGCTGCTGGACATCGACCACGGCACCTATCCTTTCGTCACCTCCAGCAACTGCGTGGCGGGCAACGCCGCGGCGGGCTCGGGCGTCGGGCCGGACATGCTGCATTACGTGCTGGGCATCACCAAGGCCTACACCACGCGCGTGGGCAGCGGGCCATTCCCCACCGAGCTGCCGATGGACCAGCCGGGCAGCGTCGGCCACCACCTGTCCACCGTCGGCCAGGAGCGTGGCACGGTCACCGGCCGCGCGCGGCGCTGCGGCTGGCTGGACACGGCGGCGCTGAAGCGCTCGACCATCATCAACGGCCTGTCGGGGCTGTGCATCACCAAGCTCGACGTGCTCGACGGCCTGCCGGAGATCAAGGCCTGCGTCGGCTACAAGCTGGGCGGGCAGTCCATCGACGTGCTGCCGCTGGACGCCGACGAGGTGGCCGCCTGCGAGCCGGTGTACGAGAGCTTCGCCGGCTGGACCGAGAAGACCGCCGGCCTGACGCAATGGGAGCAGCTGCCGCTGAATGCGCGGCGCTACCTGGAGCGCGTGCAGTCGCTGATCGGCACGCCGATCGACATGGTGTCCACCGGCCCGGACCGGGAGCACACCATCCTGCTGCGCCATCCGTACCAGGCCTGAGAACCCGCTTTCACCACCACCCACGGAAGTCCGACATGCTCACCGACGACGGCAAACACCTCTACGTGTCCTGGGACGAATACCACATGCTCACCGAGCGCCTGGCGCTGAAGGTGCACAACTCGGGCTGGGCCTTCGACCAGATCCTGTGCCTGGCGCGCGGCGGCATGCGGCCTGGCGACGTGCTGTCGCGCGTCTTCGACAAGCCGCTGGCGATCATGTCCACCAGCTCCTACCGTGCCGAGGCCGGCACCATCCAGGGCCGGCTGGACATCGCCAAGTACATCACCCTGCCCAAGGGCGAACTGGCCGGGCGCGTGCTGCTGGTGGACGACCTGTCGGATTCGGGCGTCACCCTGCAGGCGGTGGTGGAGCGGCTGCGCGGCATGCCTTCGATCAGCGAACTGCGCTCGGCGGTCATCTGGGTCAAGGCGGCCTCGACCTACACGCCGGACTACTTCGTCGAGCACCTGCCCACCAGCCCGTGGATCCACCAGCCCTTCGAGGAGTACGACAACATGCGCCCGGACCGACTGGCGAAGAAGTTCGAGGTCTGACGCGCCCAAGAAGCACAAGGCCGGCATGCCGCGCCTTTCGACGCCCCCGCGCACGGCACGCCGTTGCGGCGCGGCGGGCCCAAAGAGAAAGGGTCGGCACTTGCGTACCGACCCTCTATCATTTTGGTGCCCAGGAAGGGACTCGAACCCCCACGGAGTTACCCGCTAGTACCTGAAACTAGTGCGTCTACCAATTCCGCCACCTGGGCACTACAACCGGAAAGTATAGCATCAAACAATCCATTCATACGAACCCTGGCACCGGCGCCGCCTTGTTGAGCGAAGTCGAGGGTCAGGTCGAAGGCCACCAGGACGGGCACGGCTTCGTGCGCCGCGACGACGGCGGGCCGACCATCTATCTCTCGCCGCAGGAGATGCGCGCGGTGCTGCACCGCGACCGCGTGCGCGTGCGCATCGTGCGCTACGACCGCAAGGGGCGACCCGAAGGCCGCGTGCTCGACATCGTCGAGCGGCGCAAGGCGCCGATCATCGGCCGCCTGCTGCACGAGGCCGGCATCTGGCTGGTGGCGCCCGAAGACCGGCGCTACGGCCAGGACATCATGGTGCCGAAGAACGCCACGGCCAATGCCGTGGTCGGGCAGGTGGTGTCGATCGAGCTGACCGAGGCGCCGTCGATGTACTCGCAGCCGATGGGCCGCGTGATCGAGGTGCTGGGCGAGATCGACGACCCCGGCATGGAGATCGAGATCGCGGTGCGCAAGTACGAGGTGCCGCACCGCTTCTCGCCGGAGACGCTGGCACAGGCGGCTGCGTTGCCCGACAAGCTGCGCCCGGCGGACCGCCGCCACCGCATCGACCTGAGCGACGTGCCGCTGGTGACCATCGACGGCGAGGACGCGCGCGACTTCGACGACGCGGTGTACTGCGAGCCCTTCGTGCGCGGCCGCGGCAAGAGCCGGGTCGAGGGCTGGCGGCTGATCGTCGCCATCGCCGACGTGAGCCACTACGTCAAGCCCGGCGAGCCGATCGATGCCGACGCCTACGAGCGCGCCACGTCGGTGTACTTCCCGCGCCGCGTCATTCCGATGCTGCCGGAGAAGCTGTCCAACGGCCTGTGCTCGCTGAACCCTGAAGCCGACCGCCTGGCGATGGTCTGCGACATGGTCATCGACACCGAGGGCGCCATCGATGCCTACCAGTTCTATCCGGCGACGATCTGCTCGCACGCGCGGCTGACCTACACCGAAGTGGCCGCGGTGCTGGCCAACACGCGCGGCCCCGAGGCCAAGGCCCGCGCCGACCTGGTGCCGCACCTGCTGCACCTGCACGAGGTCTACCGCGCATTGCTGAAGCAGCGTGCCCGGCGCGGCGCGGTGGACTTCGAGACCACCGAGACGCAGATCGTCTGCGACGAGAACGGCCGCATCGAGAAGATCGTGCCGCGCACGCGCAACGAGGCGCACAAGCTCATCGAAGAGGCCATGCTGGCGGCCAACGAATGCGCGGCCGGCTTCATCGAAGCCGCCGGCCATCCGGCGCTGTTCCGCGTGCACGAAGGCCCGACGCCGGAGCGCCGGGTCACGCTGCAGAACTACCTGCGCGCGCTGGGCATCGGCCTGCACCTGAGCGACGACCCGACGCCGGGTGAGTTGCAGAACATCGCGCTGGCCACCAAGGACCGGCCGGACGTGACGCAGATCCACACGATGCTGCTGCGTTCGATGCAGCAGGCCGTGTACACCAGCGCCAATGCCGGCCACTTCGGCCTGGCCTACCGCGCCTATGCGCACTTCACCAGCCCGATCCGGCGCTACCCCGACCTGCTGGTGCACCGGGTCATCAAGGCCATCCTCGGCGAGAAGCGCTATCAGCTGGATGCGGCGCTGGTGGCCAGCCTGCCGCAGGCACCGCCGCGCCGCGGCGCCAAGCCGGGCGCGGCCAAGCCGGCCAAGGCGATGAGCAAGGAGCTGGAGACCTGGGAGCTGGCCGGCGCGCATTGCAGCGCCAACGAACGCCGCGCCGACGAGGCCTCGCGCGATGTCGAAGCCTGGCTCAAGTGCCGCTTCATGCGCGAGCATCTGGGCGAGGAGTATTCCGGCACGGTCAGCGCCATCACCAGCTTCGGCCTGTTCGTCACGCTCGATGCACTGTACGTCGAAGGCCTGGTGCACATCACCGAACTGGGCGGCGAGTACTACCGCTTCGACGAGGTGCACCAGGAACTGCGCGGCGAGCGCTCCGGCGCGCGTTATGCCGTGGGCACGCGTGTGCGTGTGCAGGTCAGCCGCGTCGACTTGGACAGCCGGCGCATCGATTTCCGCCTGGTGCGCGACGCCGAACTGGGCCCGCCGCAGACGCGCGGGCGCGGCGAGCGGGCGCGTGCGGCGAGTGCGGTCGATGAGTTGAAGTCCGTGCAGGAGGCCGACCGCGCCGGCAAGGCGGCGGTGCGCCACAAGGCCGGCAAGAAGGCGGTTGGCGGCACGGCCAAGGCGGTGCGCAAGACGGGCAAGACGCCACCGCGCACGCGCCGCTAACGTCTCACTAGTGCTCCGTTAGCGCCGCACTAGCGCCGCACTAGCGTCGCACTAGCGCCGCACTAGCGCCGCACTAGCGCCGCACTAACGCCGCACTAACGCCGCACTAACGCCGCAAGGGCGTTCGGCGCAGCGCGGCCGTCTCGCGCATCTGCTCGCTCAGGTCGCCGGCAGGCAGCGCCAGGCTGCCCGGCGCTCGCGCCAGCAGGCGATCGGCGGCACGGCCGTGCAGCCAGGCGGCGGCTTCGGTGGCCCAGCGTGCCGCCTGCGGATCGGAGGTGTCGGCCTGCGCCCAGAACGCGCCGATCCAGCCGGCCAGCACGTCGCCGCTGCCGCCCCCCGCGAGCAGGCCGTTGCCGGTGGGGTTGAGGGTCGGTGCGCCGGCAGGGCCGGCGATGATGCTGCCCGAGCCCTTCAGCAGCACCACGCAGCGGTGCCTGGCGGCCAACTCGCGTGCGGCGCGCAGCCGATCGGCTTGCACCTGCGCCGCATCGCAGCCCAGCAGGCGCGCCGCCTCCAGCGGGTGCGGCGTCAGCACCGTGGCCTGGCCGCGCCCGGCGCGGGCGTCGAGCAGCGTGCGCAGGGCTTCGTCGGCGGCCAGCGCGTTCAGCGCGTCGGCATCGAGCAGCAGGCGCGCGCTGCGCGACAGCACGGTAGGCAGCGCGTCGCGCACCGCCGAGCCGCCGCCGCAGCCGCAGACCACCGTGCTGCGCGCCAGCCGCGCGGGGTCGTGGCGCCAAGCGTCCCGGCGCAGCATCAGCTCGGGCCGCAGCGGGTCGCCGGACGGGGCCTGCGCGTCGAGCAGGCTGACGAAGACGCGCCCGGCGCCCGCGGCCAAGGCCGCACGTCCGGCCAGCCAGGCCGCGCCTGTCATGCCTGCGGCGCCCCCCACCACCAGCAGGTCGCCGAAGCTGCCCTTGTGGCTGGCGTGGGCGCGCGGCGCCAGGCCGTCCAGCACGTCGGCGCCCGTCAAGCGCGCGGTGGCCTCGGCGCCCGTGACGTCCACGCCCAGCGTGTCGAGCCAGATCTGCCCGGCATGGTCGCGGCCGGCCGCGGTGAACAGGCCCGGCTTCAACGTCAGCAGCGACAGCGTGTGCGTGGCCACCACGGTGTCGCCGCCGAGCCGCTGGCCGGTGTCGGCGGACAGGCCGGAGGGCAGGTCCACCGCCAGGATGTCGGCCTGCAGCGCACGCAGGCGGGCGATGGCGCCGGCGATCGCCCCTTGCGGCGGGCGCGCGGCGCCGAGCCCGAGCAGGGCGTCGATGGCCAGATCCACCGGCGTCTCGTCGGACAGCGGGGCGATCGACAGCCCGGCTTGCAGCGCCTCGTGCCAGGCATGGCGCGCGTCGTCGGGCAGGCGCTGCGCGTCGCCGAACAGCGTGGCGCTGACCGACCGGCCCGCACGCAGCAACCAGGTGGCGGCCACCAGCCCATCGCCGCCGTTGTTGCCGGGCCCGCAGGCCACCCACACGTGGCGGGCATGCGGGGCCACGGCCAGCGCCAGCCGGGCGACGGCCTGCCCGGCACGCTGCATCAGCGCGTGCGGCGCATGGCGCGCCAGCGCGGCGGCCTCGAGGGCGCGCGACGCGGCCACGTCGTGCAGCGCGCAGGCGGCATCGCCGGGCAGGATGCGCAGTGGGCTGGCAGGGCGGGGCGCGGTCATGGCTGAGGTGGCGGACGGCAGCGCATTGTGCGGCCGGGGGCCGGGCTCAGGCGTGCAAGCGCTGCGGGCCCAGGCCGCTCAGGTCGATGGCCGGCTCACGGCCCGACAAGAGGTCGGCCACCAGCCGCGCCGACCCGCAGGACAGCGCCCAGCCGCTGGAGCCGTGCCCCAGGTTGAGCCAGATGCCGGGCACGCGGCTGCGGCCGAGCACCGGCGGCCCGTCGGGCAGCATCGGGCGTGCGCCTTTCCAGGCGCTGGCCTGCGACAGGCGCGCCGCACCGGGGAACCAGTCGTCCAGCACCTTGTAGAGGGTGGCCAGCGGCGCCGCATGCAGCTCGTCCGGCTTGCCGCCGATCTCGGCGCTGCCGGCAACACGGATGCGCTGGCCGAGGCGCGAGATCGCCACCTTGAACTTCTCGTCCATCACGGCGCCGCGCGGGCCCAGCGTCGTCGGCAGCTCGCTCAGGCTCAGCGGGGCGGTGACCGAGTAGCCGTAGACCGGGGCGATGGGCAGCGACAGGCCCAGCGGCTTCAGCAGGCGCCGTGCCTGGTGGCCGGCGCAGACCAGCACGGCATCGAAGTCGGCTTCCACGGCCCGTCCGCCGCGGCCGCCGTGACCGGGGCCGGCCGCCGACAGGTCGCTGGCCACGACCTGCGGCGTGCTGCCGGGGCGCAATGCGCGCACGTCGTGCTGGAACAGGAAGCGCGCGCCCAGGCGTTGCGCCTGGGCCTTCAGCAGATGGGTGAACTGGCGGCAGTTGCCGACTTCGTCGCGCGGCAGCGAGATGCCGGCCTGCAGCGGCATGTCGGCATTCAGGCCGGGCTCGAGGCGCCGGCACTGCGCGGCGTCCAGCAGCTCGAAGCCGACCTGCAGCTCGGACAACATGTGCAGCGAGGCCTGCGCCTGGTCCACGTCGCGGGCGCTGCGCAGCAGCACCAGCAGGCCGCGCGCCTGCTCGTATTCCAGCTGCAGCTCGTGCGTCAGCAGGTGCAGCCGCTGGCTGCTGTAGTGCGCCAGCTGATACATGCGGCCGCGGTTGGCCTGGTACACCGCCGGCCGGCACGCGCGCCACCAGCGCCACATCCACGGCAGCTGGGCCAGCGCGTTGGCGCCGCTCAGGCGCACCGGCGCGTGCTTGCCGAACAGATGGCGCAGCACCTTCAGCGGCATGCCGGGCGCGGCCCAGGGCGTGACGTAGCCCGGTGCCACCACGCCGGCGTTGGCGAAGCTGGTCTCGCTGGCCACGGCCGCATGCCGCTCGTAGACGGTGACCTCGTGGCCGTCGGCGGCGAGCTCGTGCGCACTCGTCACGCCGATGATGCCGGCGCCGATGATGGCGAGGCGCACGTCGTCAGCGCCCGGCGCCGTCGAGCGCGCGCTCGATGGCCAGCGACACGTCGAGCACGGTGTCGTCGTGCAGGGCCGGCGCCCACACCATCAGGCCCACCGGCAGTTCATCCGCGGCCTGGCAGGGCAGCGACAGCGCGCAGCCGTCGAGGTAGTTGACCACGGATGGGTTGCGCAGCAGCAGCGCGTTGGTGGCGAAGAAGGCTTCGTCATCGTGCAGCATCGGCTGCAGGGGCGGGGCGACGACGGGCACCGTCGGGCAGATGAAGGCGTCGATGCCCGCCGCCGACGCCTCGACTTGCGCGATCCAGCGGCGGCGCGCCTGCAGCCGGTCGATGTAGTCGGCGGCCGAGATGCCGCTGCCGCCGCGGATGCGTGCCAGCACGCGCGGGTCGTATTGGCCGCTGTGTGCCTCCAGGCGCGGGCGATGCCAGGCCCAGGC
The DNA here is from genome assembly GCA_019635285.1 of Rubrivivax sp. GTDB lineage: Bacteria > Pseudomonadota > Gammaproteobacteria > Burkholderiales > Burkholderiaceae_C > Rubrivivax. The sequence continues at coordinate 41,454 of JAHBZS010000001.1, forward strand.
TTCGGCCGAGCTGATCTGGCCGCTGCTCTGCGGCGGCGCGTCGTCGGCGGGCAGCGCGACCTCGACGATCTCGGCACCGGCGGCGCGCAGCGCGGCCAGGGTCCGCTCGAAGGCGCGGGCCACGGTGGCGTCCAGGCCGTCGAGCAGGCCCGCGCCTTGCGGCAACGCCAGGCGCAACGCGCGCAGCGGCCGGCCGCGCAGCTTGACGCGGCGCGCGGCCAGCAGCTCGTGCAGCAGCACCGCGTCGCGCACGCTGCGTGTGATGGCGCAGGTGGTGTCCAGCGTGAACGACAGCGGGATGCAGCCGTCGGCGGGCGTCAGCGCCTGCGTGTTCTTGAAGCCGACGAGGCCGTGCAGCGCCGCCGGCACGCGGATCGAGCCGCGCGTGTCGGAGCCCAGCGCGGCCCAGGCGGCGCCGGCGGCCACGGTGACGGCGCCGCCGGAGGTCGATCCACCGGGGATGCGCGGCGTGGCGTCCAGCGCCGGCGTCGCGGCATTGGCCGGCGTGCCGTGGTACGGATTGATGCCGACGCCGGAAAACGCGAACTCGGTCAGGTTGGTGTGGCCCGTCAGCGCGGCGCCGGCGGCGCGCAGGCGCGCCACCGCAGTGCAATCGGCAGCGGCCGGTGCCGCGTCGGCCAGTGAAGCCGAGGCCGCGGTGCTGGGCATGCCGGCCACGTCGAACAGGTCCTTCACCGACACGGCCAGGCCGGCCAGCGGCGGTACTGGCGCGCCGGCATCGCGGCCGGCGTCGATGGCCGCCGCGGTGGCGCGGGCCGTCGCGTCGAAGCGGCGGATGTAGGCATGACGGCACAGCGGGCCGTCCGCGGCAGCGGTCGCCAGCTGCAGCGCCTCGCGGGCCGATTGCCTGCCGGCCGCCACGCGCGCCGCCTCGGCACACAGGTCGCGGGAGCCCTCGCGTGCTAGAATCCTTGAGTTCGCTGACGTATCCATTGCCGCGATTGTCGCAGCAGCCTCGGAACGTGCTTGTGGACGATGCCGCGAACCCGGCCGCCGAACGGTGCTGCTTTCCTGCGATGGAGGCGGTTCTGGCTGGAGTTCAAGACCCAACCTTCGGAGAGACCATGTCCGTATCCATGCGTGAAATGCTGGAAGCCGGTGTCCATTTCGGGCATCAGACGCGCTTCTGGAACCCCAAGATGGCCCCGTACATCTACGGCCATCGCAACAAGATCCACATCATCAACCTCGAGAAGACGCAGCCGCTCTTCGACGAGGCCACCAAGTTCATCCGCCAGCTGGCCGCCAAGCGCGGCACGATCCTGATGATCGGCACCAAGCGCCAGGCGCGCGAGGTGGTGGCGATGGAAGCGCAGCGCTGCGGCATGCCTTACGTCGACCAGCGCTGGCTCGGCGGCATGCTGACCAACTTCAAGACCGTCAAGGCCTCGCTGAAGAAGCTCAAGGAGATGCAGGCGCAGAAGGAAGCCGGCATCGACCAGATGATCAAGAAGGAAGGCCTGCTGTTCGAGCGCGAGCTGGCCAAGCTCGAGAAGGACATCGGCGGCATCCAGGACATGAACGCGCTGCCCGATGCGCTGTTCGTCATCGACGTCGGCTACCACAAGATTGCCGTGTCCGAAGCGCAGAAGCTGGGCATTCCGGTGGTCGGCGTGGTCGATACCAACCACTCGCCGGTGGGCATCGACTACGTCATCCCCGGCAACGACGATTCGGCCAAGGCGGTGGCGCTGTATGCGCGCGCCGTGTCCGACGCCGTGCTCGAAGGCAAGAACAGCGCGGCCCTCGACGTGGTGCAGGCGGTCAACGCCGACGGCGACGAATTCGTCGAGGTGCGCGAAGGCGCCTGAGGCCGGCGCGCCGCTGACGGCGCTTGGCTGACCCACACCGGCTTGCCGCGGCATCGCGCCGAGCCGGTTTCAGTTTTCCGAAAGAGACAAATGCCCGCAATTACCGCAAGCATGGTTGGCGCTCTGCGCGCCAAGACCGATGCCCCGATGATGGAATGCAAGAAGGCCCTGACCGAGGCCGACGGCGACATGGAGCGCGCCGAAGAGATCCTGCGCGTCAAGCTCGGCAGCAAGGCCGGCAAGGCGGCGTCGCGCGTCACCGCCGAAGGCGTGGTGGCGGCGTCGGTGGCCGGCAGCACCGGCGCGCTGGTGGAGATCAACTGCGAGACCGACTTCGTGTCGAAGAACGAGTCCTTCCTGGCCTTCGCCCAGGCGGCGGCCGAGCTGGTGGCCAAGCACGGCCCGGCCGACGTGGCGGCGCTGTCGGCGCTGGCCTACAGCCAGGACGGCTTCGGCCCGACGCTGGAGGACGTGCGCAAGGGCCTGATCGGCAAGATCGGCGAGAACATGTCGATCCGCCGCTTCAAGCGCTACCACGGTGGCGCGGCGCTGGCGCACTACCTGCACGGCACGCGCATCGGCGTGATCGTCGAATTCGACGGCGATGCCACCGCCGCCAAGGACGTGGCGATGCATGTGGCGGCGATGAAGCCGGCCGCGCTGTCGTCGGCCGAGGTGCCCGCCGAGCTGGTGGACAAGGAGCGCAAAATCGCCGCCGAGAAGGCCGCCGAATCCGGCAAGCCGGCGGAGATCGTCGCCAAGATGGTCGAGGGCTCGGTGCAGAAGTTCCTCAAGGAGGTCTCGCTCGTCGACCAGGTCTTCGTCAAGGCCGCCGACGGCAAGCAGAGCGTCGGCGCGATGCTCAAGGACAAGAAGACCGCGCTGAAGGGCTTCACGCTGTACGTGGTGGGCGAGGGCATCGAGAAGCGCACCGACGACTTCGCTGCCGAGGTGGCGGCGCAGGTGGCGGCGGCCAAGGCGTAACAAGGCGTTGTGCAAAGCGCCGGCCGTCGGGCCGGCGCGCCTTACACTTCGCACCCATCGCCGCAACGGAATCCTGCATGCCGGCCTACAAGCGCATCCTGCTGAAGCTGTCGGGCGAAGCCCTGATGGGCGACGATGCCTACGGCATCAACCGCGCGACGATCGTGCGCATGGTGCGCGAGATCCAGGACGTGACGGCGCTGGGCTGCGAGGTGGCGGTGGTCATCGGCGGCGGCAACATCTTCCGCGGCGTGGCCGGCGGCTCCGTGGGCATGGACCGCGCCACCGCCGACTACATGGGCATGCTGGCCACGGTGATGAATTCGCTGGCGCTGGCCGACACCATGCGCCAGGAAGGCATGACCGCCCGCGTCATGTCGGCCATCGCCATCGAGCAGGTGGTCGAGCCCTACGTGCGGCCGAAGGCGCTGCAGTACCTGGAAGAAGGCAAGATCGTCGTCTTCGCGGCCGGCACCGGCAACCCGTTCTTCACCACCGACACGGCCGCCGCGCTGCGCGGCGCCGAGATCGGCGCGCAGGTGGTGCTGAAGGCCACCAAGGTCGACGGCGTGTACAGCGCCGATCCGAACAAGGACGCGATGGCCACGCGCTATTCGACCATCAGCTTCGACAAGGTCATCGCCATGAACCTGCAGGTCATGGACGCGACGGCGTTTGCGCTGTGCCGCGACCAGAAGCTGCCGATCAAGGTGTTCAGCATCTTCAAGCCCGGTGCGCTGAAGCGCGTGGTGATGGGCGAGGACGAAGGCACGCTGGTGCATGTTTGACGAAGAGCGATCATGAGCATTGCAGACATCAAGCAGACCGCCGAACACAAGATGGCCCGCACCATCGAGAGCTTCAAGGCGGAGTTGCAGAAGATCCGCACCGGCCGCGCCCACCCCGGGTTGCTCGACCAGGTGCACGTCGAGTACTACGGCAGCGAGGTGCCCATCAGTCAGGTGGCCAACGTCACGCTGCTGGATGCACGCACGATCAGCGTGCAGCCCTGGGAAAAGGGCATGGGGCCGAAGATCGAGAAGGCCATCCGCGAGTCGAGCCTGGGCCTGAACCCCTCGGCGCAGGGCGACCTGCTGCGCGTGCCGATGCCGGCGCTGACCGAAGAGCGCCGCAAGGACCTGACCAAGGTGGTGCGCCACGCCGGCGAAGAGGCCAAGGTCGCCGCGCGCAACCTGCGCCGCGACGCCAACGAGCACCTGAAGAAGCTGCTGAAGGACAAGCTGGCGACCGAGGACGAGGAGCGCCGCGCACAGGACGATGTGCAGAAGCTCACCGACCGCACCATCGCCGAGGTCGATCGCCTGGTGCACAGCAAGGAAGCCGAGATCCTGGCGGTCTGAGCCGTGAACTTCTCCGACGTACCGCCTCGCGATCCCACGGCGCCGCGCCACGTTGCGGTGGTCATGGACGGCAACGGCCGCTGGGCGCGCAAGCGCTACATGCCGCGCGTCTACGGCCACAAGCAAGGCGTGGACGCGCTGGTGCGGGCGGTGAATGCCTTTGCCGACCGCGGCGTCGACTACCTGACGGTGTTTGCCTTCTCGTCCGAGAACTGGAAGCGCCCGTCGGAAGAGGTCTCCGGCCTGATGGGCCTGGTGCTGGTGGCGGTGTCCAAGTACCTGGCCAAGATGGCCGGCGACGGCGTGCGCGTGCGCATCGTCGGCGACCGCTCCAAGGTCTCCAACAAGCTGCGCGACGCCTGGGAATACGCCGAGCGCAGCACGGCGCACAACACGCGCATCAACCTGTCGGTGGCCTTCAACTACGGCGGGCGCTGGGACATGGTGCAGGCCTGCCGGCAGGCGATGCTCGACGGCGTGCGGCCGGAGGCGCTGGACGAAGCCGTGCTGTCGCGCTACATGGCGCTGAGCTTCGCGCCCGACCCGGACCTGTTCATCCGCACCGGCGGCGAGATGCGCATCAGCAACTTCCTGCTGTGGCAGTCGGCCTATTCCGAGTTCGTCTTCACCGAGCGCCTGTGGCCGGACTTCGACGAGACCGACATCGACGCGGCCATCCAGGCCTACCGTCAGCGCGATCGGCGCTATGGCGGCATTCCCGCGGAAGAGCTGCTGCCCCAGGGCCTCTGATGTCGATGCTCGGGCAGCGCGTCGCCACCGCAGTCGTGCTGCTGGCCCTGTTGGTCCCCGCGCTGTTCGCGCCGGTGAACTGGCCCTTCGATGTGCTGACTCTCGTGCTCATCGCTGCGGCCGGCTGGGAATGGGGCCGCCTGAACCAGCTGCGCATGGGCCCTTCGCTGGGCCTGGGTGCGGGGCTGGCGCTGGCCTGCGTGGCCGCGCTGCTCGGGGGCTGGTCGGTGCAGCCGCCGCCGGTGGTGTGGTGGCTGGCGGCGGCGGTGTGGGTGTTGGGCGGCGCGGTGGCGCTGCGCAGCGGACCGGCGCTGTGGCCGCAGCTGCCGCGCCTGGCGCGGCTGGCGCTCGGCCTGGCCGCGCTGTGGGCCGCCTGGCTGGCCATGAGTCATGCGCGCGGCATGGGCATCAACTTCATCCTGTCGGTGTTCTGCCTGGTGTGGGTGGCCGACATCGCCGCCTATTTCGGCGGGCGCCGTTTCGGCAAGCGCAAGCTCGCGCCGACCATCAGCCCCGGCAAGAGCTGGGAAGGCGTGTACAGCGGACTGGCCGGCGTGTTCATCCTGACCTTGGTGTGGCGCGCGCTGGAATCGCGCGCCGGCGCCGACAGCCTGAGCCTCTACGGCCGGCTGGTGGAGCACCTGGGGCTGCTCGGCGGCCTGGCGGCGCTGGCCTTCCTGGTGGGCATGAGCGTGGTTGGTGACCTGATGGAGTCGCTGGTCAAGCGCGCGGTGGGCGCCAAGGACTCCAGCCAGCTGCTGCCGGGCCACGGCGGCGTGCTCGACCGGGTCGATGCGCTGCTGCCGGTCTTTCCCCTGTCGCTGGCCCTGCTCAGCCTGTAGGCACGGCCCCCACCATGCAGCGGCAGCGCCTCGTCATCCTGGGATCCACCGGTTCGATCGGCACCAGCACGCTCGACGTGGTGGCCCGGCATCCGGATCGCTTCGACGTGGTGGGCCTGAGCGCGCATCAGCGTGTCGACGACCTGGTGGCCCAGTGCCTGCGTTGGACGCCGCGCTGGGCGACCGTGCCCGACGAGCCGCGGGCCCGCGTGGTGCGCGATGCGCTGCGCGCGCATGGCGTGCCGACGCAGGTGCTCAGCGGCCCCCAGGCGCTGTGCGACATGGCCGCCGATGCGGACGTCGACAGCGTGATGGCGGCCATCGTCGGCGCGGCCGGCCTGCCGCCCTGCCTGGCCGCGGCGCGTGCCGGCAAGCGGCTGCTGCTGGCCAACAAGGAGGCGCTGGTCGTCGGCGGCGCCTTGTTCATGCAGGCGGTGAAGCAGGGCGGGGCGACGCTGCTGCCGATCGACAGCGAGCATTCGGCCATCTTCCAGTGCCTGCCGCAGCAGCGCGCCCATTGGGCCGAGACCATCGACCACATCGTGCTCACCGCGTCCGGCGGGCCGTTCCGCCAGCGCGACCCGGCCACGCTGCACAGCGTCACGCCGGAGCAAGCCATCGCCCACCCCAACTGGACGATGGGCCGCAAGATCTCCGTCGATTCGGCGACGATGATGAACAAGGCGCTCGAGGTGATCGAGGCGCGCTGGCTCTTCGACCTACCGCCGGAGCAGGTCAAGGTGGTGATCCACCCGCAGAGCATCATCCATTCGATGGTCGTCTGCCGCGACGGCAGCGTGCTGGCGCAGCTGGGCACGCCGGACATGCGCGGGCCGATCAGCTATGGCCTGTCGTTTCCGCAGCGCATCGAATCGGGCGCGGCCCGGCTGGACTTTGCCGCGCTGTCCGCGCTGACCTTCGAAGAGGCCGACGCGCATCGCTTCCCGGGCCTGCACCTGTCATGGGCCGCACTGCGCGGACCCGAGGGCAGCACGACGGTCTTGAACGCGGCCAATGAAGTGGCGGTGGCCGCGTTCCTGGATCGGCAGATCGGCTTCGACGCCATCTACCGCATCAACGCCGACACGGTCGACGCCGTGCCGCCGCAGTTGGGCGATACGCCGGCGCTGGCGGACCTGCTGGCGCTGGACGAGCGCGCGCGTGCGCATGCGCGGCAGCGGGCGCAGGAGCTGGCGCGGTGATCACCACGGTGCTCGCGTTCCTGCTGACGCTGGCCATCCTGGTGGTCATCCACGAATACGGCCACTACCGCGTGGCGGTGGCCTGCGGCGTCAAGGTGCTGCGCTTCTCGGTGGGCTTCGGCCGCGTGCTGTGGCGCCGCCAGAGCGGGCCCGACGCCACCGAATTCGTGGTCTCGGCGCTGCCGCTGGGCGGCTACGTGCGCATGCTCGACGAACGCGAGGGCCCGGTGGCGCCGCAGGATCTGCCGCGGGCCTTCAACCGCCAGTCCCTGGCACGGCGGGCGGCCATCGTCGCCGCCGGGCCGGCCGCCAACCTGCTGCTGGCGGTGCTGCTGTTCGCGGCGGCCCAGTGGATCGGCACGTCGGAGCCGCGAGCGGTGCTGAGCGCGCCGCTGCCGGCCAGTGTGGCCGAGCAGGCCGGCCTGCGCTCCGGCGACCACGTGGACGCGGTGTCGCGGGACGGCAGCGAATGGACCGACGTGCGCTCGATGAACGACCTGCGCTGGCACGTCACGCAGGCGGTGCTGGATGGTGAGCCGCTGCAGCTGTCGGTGAGCAGCCGGCGCGGCGGCGGCAGCCACACCCTGCACCTGGACCTGCCGCGGCTGGGCACGCGCGATGTCGACGCCACCGTGCTGCGCCATGTGGGCCTGGGCGCGCCGTACAGCGAGGCGGTGATGGGCGAGGCCAAGCCGGCCGGCCCGGCCGCGCGCGCCGGCCTGCGTGCCGGTGACCGCGTGCTCACCGTCGACGGCCGGGCCGTGGACGATGCGCAGGACCTGCGCGAGCGCATCCGCCGCGCGGTGCGTGACGGCGTGGCGTTGCCGATGCGCTGGCAGGTCGATCGCGACGGGCAGCGCGTCGATCTGGAGGTGCTGCCGCGTGTGGTCGAGGACGGCGGCCAGCGCATCGGCCGTGTCGATGCCTACATCGGCCAGCCGGTGGAAATGGTCACGGTGCGACGCGGCCTCTGGGAAGGCCTGGGCCTGGGCGTCCAGCGCACCTGGGACCTGAGCGTGCTGACGCTGAAGATGCTGGGCCGCATGCTTGTCGGCGAGGCGTCGCTGCGCAACCTGAGCGGGCCGCTGACCATTGCCGACTATGCCGGCCAGTCGGTGCAGCAGGGCATCGGCTACTACCTGGGTTTTCTGGCGCTGGTCAGCGTGAGCCTGGGCGTGCTCAACCTGCTGCCGCTGCCGATGCTCGACGGCGGGCACCTGATGTATTATCTTTTCGAGGGGTTGACCGGGCGGCCTGTGTCCGAGCTCTGGCTGGGGCGGCTGCAACGCGGCGGCATCGCCATCCTGCTGGCCTTGATGTCGGTGGCCCTGTTCAACGATGTGGCCCGTCTGTTGGGCCTGCACTGAGTCTCCCCTGATGCCCCCTGTGTTCCTGCCGCGGGTCGCCACGAATGTGTTGCGCTGGCTGATGGCCTGCCTGCTGCTGGCGAGCATGTTGTTCGCGCCGGCCGCGCATGCGGTCGAGCCCTTCGTCATCAAGGACATCCGCATCGAAGGCATCCAGCGCACCGACCCCGGCACGGTGTTCGGCGCGCTGCCCTTCCGCATCGGCGACACCTACACCGACGAGAAGGGCGCAACCGCGCTGCGCGCCTTGTTCGCCACGGGCCTGTTCAAGGACGTGCGCATCGAGATCGAAGATCAGATCGTCGTGGTCGTCATCGAAGAGCGGCCGATCATCGCCACGGTGTCCTTCGTCGGCCTGAAGGAGTTTGAGCAGGATGTGCTCGTCAAGTCGCTGCGCGAAGCCGGCATCGGCGAGGGCCTGCCCTTCGACCGCGCCCTGATCGACCGGGCCGAGCAGGAGATCAAGCGCCAGTACCTGTCGCGCAGCCTGTACGGCGCCGAGGTGGTGACCACGGTGACGCCGATCGAGCGCAACCGCGTCAACATCACCTTCACGATGACCGAGGGCGACGCGGCACGCATCCGCGAGATCCGCATCGTCGGCGCCAAGGCCTTCAATGAGTCGACGCTGCTGAGCCAGTTCGAGGCCAGCCCCAGCGGATGGCTGAGCTGGTACACCAAGGGCGACCGCTACTCGCGCGCCAAGCTGAACGCCGACCTGGAGACGCTGCGCGCCTGGTATCTGAACCGCGGCTACCTCGAGTTCGCAATCGAATCGACGCAGGTCACGATCTCGCCCGACAAGCAGGACATCTCGATCACCATCACCATCCGCGAAGGCCAGGTCTTCACCGTCACCGGGGTGCGCCTGGAGGGCAATTTTCTGGGGCGCGAAGACGAGTTCCGTGCGCTGGTCAGCGTGGTGCCGGGCCAGCCGTACCGCGGCGACGACGTGGCCGCCACGGTGCGGCGCTTCGGCGACCTGTTCGCCAACTACGGCTTCGCCTTCGCCCGCATCGAACCTCGGCCGGACATCGACCGCAACCTCGGCCAGGTGCAGGTGGTGTTTGCCGCCGAGCCGCAGCGCCGCGTCTACGTGCGACGCATCGACGTGGCCGGGAACACGCGCACGCGCGACGAGGTCATCCGGCGCGAGTTCCGGCAATTCGAGGCCTCGTGGTACGACGGCTCGAAGATCAAGCTGTCCAAGGAACGCCTGGACCGCCTGGGCTTCTTCAAGGAGACCTCGGTCGACACCACCGAGGTGCCGGGCACGGCGGACCAGGTGGACCTGCTGATCACGGTGGAGGAGAAGCCCACCGGCAACCTGTCGCTGGGCGCCGGCTATTCCAGCGCCGAGCTGCTGACGCTGAGCGCGTCGATCCAGCAGGAGAACGTGTTCGGCTCGGGCCACTTCCTGGGCCTGAGCGTCAACACCGGCAAGAGCAACCGCACGCTGGTCATCAACACCGTCGACCCGTACTGGACCGTCGATGGCGTGTCCCGCGCCTTCGACCTGTACTACCGCAATTCCAGCCCGCTGAACACCTACGGCGACAGCTACCAGCTGACCACCTGGGGCGGGTCGGTGCGCTTCGGCGTGCCCTTCAGTGAAGTCGACACGGTGTTCTTCGGCGCGGGCTTCGAACAGACGCAGATCGGCGACGACGTCTTCCTGCCGAACAGCTATTTCCTCTACCGCCAGCAGTACGGCGCCACCAGCTACGGTTTCCCGCTGACGGTGGGCTGGTCGCGCGACGGTCGCAACAGCGCGCTCTTCCCCACCGAGGGTCGCTTCTACCGTGCCAACGCCGAGATCAGCGCACTGGGTGACCTGCAGTTCGCGCGCGTCAACCTGCAGGCCCAACAGTACCTGCCGTTGCCCTACAACCTGACGCTGGGCCTGAACGGCGAGATCGGCTGGGGCTTCGCGCTCGGCCCGCGGCCGTACCCCGTGTTCAAGAATTTCTACAGCGGCGGCTTGGGCTCGGTGCGCGCCTTCCAGCAGAACTCGCTGGGCGTCATCGACCCCACCGGCGCGTTCGTCGGCGGCAACCGCAAGATGAACGCGAATGCCGAGCTGTACATCCCCGTGCCCGGCATGGGCAGCGACAAGAGCCTGCGCTTCTTCGCGTTCTTCGACATCGGCAACGCCTGGGGCGAGGACCAGTCGATCACCTTCGGCAGCCTGCGCGCGTCCACCGGCCTGGGCATCAGCTGGGTCTCGCCGATGGGCCCGCTGAAGCTCAGCTACGGCACGCCGGTGATGTCCCAGGGAACCGATAGAATCCAGCCTTTCCAATTCCAGATCGGGACCAGATTCTGATGAAGATGCTGCCGCTGACTGCCCGGGTGTTTCTCGCCGGGGTATCGGCCGTCTTGGTTTCCCTCCCCGCCGGCGTCATGGCGCAGGAGTTGAAGATCGGCTACGTGAACAGCGAGCGCGTGCTGCGCGAAGCCGCCCCCGCGAAAGCCGCGCAGTCGCGCCTGGAAGGCGAATTCAGCAAGCGTGAGAAGGACCTGACCGAGCAGGGCACACGGCTGAAGGCCGCGGCCGAGCGCTTGGAAAAAGAGGCGCCGACGCTGAGCGAGAGCGAGCGTTCGCGCCGGCAGCGCGAACTGGTCGAGCAGGACCGCGACATGCAGCGCCGCCGCCGCGAGTTCCAGGAAGACCTGACGCAGCGCAAGAACGAAGAGCTGGCGGCCGTGGTCGAGCGCGCCAACCGCGTCATCAAGCAGATCTTCGAGCAGGAGAAGTACGACGTCATCCTGCAGGAAGCGATCTTCGCCGGCCCCCGCGTGGACATCACCGAAAAGGTCATCAAGGCCTTGAACGCCGCGCCGCCGGCACCGCGCTGAACCCGGGCATCTCAGGCCCCGCATGTTCGAGGTCCGCAGCGCCGAACTGGCCGCCCGGCTGGGCGGCGAACTGATCGGCAACCCGGACCTGCCGTTGCGCGGCATCGCCGCGCTGGAAGATGCCGGGCCGCACGACGTCAGCTTCCTGGCCAACCCGCGCTACCTGCCGCTGCTGCAGCAGTCCGCCGCCGGCTGCGTGATCGTCGGCGCCGCGCAGCGCGACGCGGTCGCATCGCGGCCGAGTGCGATCGTCAGCCCCGACCCGTACCTGTACTACGCGCGGCTCACCCAGTGGTGGGCGCGCCAGGTGGGCCCGGCTTTCGTCGCCGGCGTCCACCCCAGCGCCGTGGTCGAGCCCGGCGCGCAGGTCGATGCGCAGGCCTGCATCGGTGCGCTGGCCTACGTGGGCGCCGGTGCGGTGGTGGGCCGCGGCTCCACCGTCGGGCCGCAGAGCCATGTCGGTGCCCATGCGGTGATCGGCGAGGACACGCGGCTGGCGGCGCAGGTGGTGGTGGGCGAGCGTTGCCGCGTCGGCGCGCGCTGCATCCTTCACGCCGGCGTCGTCATCGGTGCCGACGGTTTCGGCTTCGCGCCGACGCAGGGCCGCTGGGAAAAGATCGAGCAGCTTGGCGCAGTGCGCATCGACGACGACGTGGAGATCGGCGCCAACTCCTGCGTCGACCGCGGCGCGCTGCGCGACACGGTGCTGGAGCAGGGCGTCAAGCTGGACAACCTGGTGCACATCGCGCACAACGTGCACGTCGGCGCGCATACCGCGATGGCGGCCTGCGTGGGCATCGCCGGCAGCACGCGCATCGGCGCGCACTGCACCTTCGCCGGCCAGGCGGGCGTGGTCGGCCACGTGCAGATCTGCGACCACGTGCATATCGGCGCGGCCTGCGCGGTGACGCGCTCGATCACCAGGCCGGGCAGCTACGGCGGCATGTTTCCCTTCGACGAGAATGGCGTGTGGGACAAGAACGCGGCCACGCTGCGGCAGCTGTATGCGCTGCGCGGCCGGGTCCGCGCACTGGAGAGCAAGAGCAATTGACCATGGACATCCACCAGATCCTCAAGCGCCTGCCGCACCGCTACCCGATCCTGCTGGTCGACAAGGTGCTCGAGCTCGAGAAGGGCAAGCGCATCCGCGCGCTGAAGAACGTGACCATCAACGAACATTTCTTCGTCGGGCACTTTCCGCAGCGGCCGGTGATGCCCGGCGTGCTGATGCTCGAGGCCCTGGCGCAGGCAGCTGCGGTGCTGGGTTTCGAGACCCACGACATCACGCCGGACGACAAGACCATCTACTACTTTGCCGGCATCGACGGGGTGCGCTTCAAGCGGCCGGTGGAACCGGGCGACCAGCTGATCCTCGACGTATCGGTGTCGCGCATGCGCGCGGGCCTCTGGAAGTTCGACGCCAAGGCGCTGGTGGGCGAGGAGATCGCGGTCGAGGCCGAGCTGATGGTGGCGATCCGCAAGATCGACTGACGCGGCCATGGCACGCATCCATCCGACGGCCCAGGTCGACGCCGGTGCCGAGTTGGGCGAGGACGTGGAGGTGGCGGCCTACGCGCTGATCGGCCCGCACGTGCGCATCGGCGAAGGCTGCCGCATCGGCCCGCACAGCGTGATCGAAGGGCACACGACCCTCGGGCGCAACAACCGCATCGGCCAGGCCAATTCGATCGGCTCGCCGCCGCAGGACAAGAAGTACGCCGGCGAGCCGACGCTTCTTACGATCGGTGATGGCAACACCATTCGCGAGTTCTGCACCATCAACACCGGCACCGTGCAGGACGCCGGCGTGACGCGCGTGGGCGACGACAACTGGATCATGTCTTACGTGCACATCGCGCACGATTGCCAGGTGGGCAGCCACACGACGATGGCCAACCTGACGCAGCTGGCCGGCCATGTGCACCTGGGCGACTGGGTGGTGGTCGGCGGCATGGCGGGCATGCACCAGTTCGTGCGCGTCGGCGCGCACGCGATGATCGGCTTCCAGTCGCGGCTATCGCAGGACCTGCCGCCCTTCGTGGTGGTGGCCGGCAACCCGGCCGAGGCGCAAGGCATCAATGCCGAAGGGCTGCGCCGGCGCGGCTTCACGCCGGAGCGCATCGCCGCGGTCAAGCAGATGCACCGCCTGCTGTACCGCAAGGGCCTGACGCTGGACGACGCGGTGCGCGAGATCGGCGATATGGACGGCGTGCCGCCGGAGTCGGCCGCCGACATTCGCCAGATGCTCGACTTCCTGGGCTCCGCACAGCGCGGCATCGTGCGCTGACCCCCGCCGCATGCAGCTCGCGGGCATGCCCTTGGCGATGGTGGCAGGCGAGGCCTCGGGCGACCTGCTGGCCGGGCTGCTGCTGGGCGGCCTGCGCGAGCGCTGGCCGGGGCTGCAGACGGTGGGCATCGGCGGGCCGAAGATGGCCGAGCAGGGCTTCCAGGCCTGGTGGCCGCACCACAAGCTGTCGGTGCACGGCTATGTCGACGCGCTGCGCCATTTCCGCGAGATCTACGGCATCCGCGAGGCGCTGACCGAGCGCCTGCTGCAGCAGCGGCCGCTGGGCTTCGTCGGCGTCGACGCGCCGGACTTCAACCTCGGGCTGGAGCTGCGGCTGCGCCGGGCGGGCATCCGCACCATCCACTTCGTCTGCCCGTCGATCTGGGCCTGGCGCGGCGGGCGCGTCAAGCGCATCGCGCGCAGCACCGACCATGTGCTGTGCCTGTTCCCCTTCGAGCCCGAACTGCTGGCGCGGGCCGGCGTGCCCGCCACTTTCGTCGGCCACCCGCTGGCCGACCTGATTCCGCTGGAGGTGCCGCGTGCCGCCAGCCGGCAGGCGCTGGGCCTGGCCGACGACGCCGCCGTGGTGGCGCTGCTGCCGGGCAGCCGCGCGGGCGAGATGCGCCGCATCGCGCCGCCGTTCCTGCAGGCGGCCGCGCTGCTGCAGCGACGCCGCCCGGAGCTGCGCTTCGTGCTGCCGGTGGCCGACGGCTTGCGTGGCCTGCTCGACGAACTGCAGCGCGAGCATGCGCCCGAGTTGGCGGTGCAGGTGCTGGACGGCCGCTCGCACGAGGCGCTGGCCGCCTGCGACGCGACCCTCATCGCCAGCGGCACCGCGACGCTCGAGGCGGCGCTGTTCAAGCGGCCGATGGTCATCGGCTACCGCGTGCAATGGCTCAATGCGCAGATCTGGCGCATGCTGGGCTACCTGCCGTGGGTCGGGCTGCCCAACATCCTGTGCCGCGAGTTCGTGGTGCCCGAACTGCTGCAGCAGCAGTGCGAGCCGCAGGCCCTGGCCGACGCGGTGCTGGCGCAGCTGGACGACCGCGCCGGCGCCGAGCGCCTGGCGCTGCGCTTTACCGAACTCCACCACCTTCTACGGCGCGACACCGCGCGCCGTGCCGCCGATGCGATCGCGCAAGTCCTTCAAGGCTGAGCAGCTGAGCCTGCCCTGGTTTGGCCCGGGGCTGATCGCCGGCGTCGACGAGGCGGGCCGCGGGCCGCTGGCCGGCCCGGTGGTGGCAGCGGCGGTGGTGCTCGACGACCTGCAGACGATCAAGGGCCTGGCCGATTCGAAGGCGCTGTCGCCGCGACGTCGCGAGCGGCTGTACGACGAGATCCGTGCCAAGGCGTTGTGCTGCAGCGTCGCCGAGGCCAGCGTCGAGGAGATCGACCGCCTCAACATCCTGCAGGCCACGCTGCTGGCGATGCGCCGGGCCGTCGAGGGCCTGCGCTTGCGGCCGCAATGCGTGCTGGTCGACGGCAACCGGCTGCCGGTGCTGCCGGTGCAGGCGCAGGCCATCGTCAAGGGCGACGCCCGGGTGCCGACCATCTCGGCCGCGTCGATCCTGGCCAAGGTGCACCGCGACCGGCTCTGCCTGGCGCTGGACGAGCGCCATCCACAGTACGGCTTTGCCGCGCACAAGGGCTACCCCACGGCCGAGCACCTGCAGGCGCTGCGGCGCTTCGGCCCCTGTCCGGAGCACCGGCGCAGCTTCGGACCGGTGCGCGCGGCGGTGGTGCGATGACGCCGCTGGCCATCCGCTCGCGCGACAACCCGAGCCTGGCCATGGTGCGGCGCGCGCTGCGCGATCCCGGCGCCTATCGCCGCGACGGCGCCTTGCTGTGGCTGGAGGGCGATCACCTGCTGCGTGCCTGCGTGGCCCGCGGCTGGCCGCTGCAGCAGGTGCTGGTGGCCGAATCCGCCTGGGCGCGCCCGGACCTGCAGGCGCTGGCGCAGCAGGCGCGGCGCGTGCTGCTGCTGCCCGACGCGCTGCACAAGGAACTCAGCGCACTGGAGTCGCCGGCGGCCATCGGTGCGCTCATCGAGCGGCCGCCCGCCCTGGCGCTGCAGGACGGCGTGGGCACCTTGCTGCTCGACCGGCTGCAGGACGCCGGCAACGTCGGCAGCATCCTGCGCAGCGCGGCGGCGCTGGGGGTGGGCCAGGTGGTGGCGCTGAAGGGCACGGCCGCGCTGTGGTCGCCCAAGGTGCTGCGCGCGGCCATGGGCGCGCACTTTGCGCTGGCGCTGCACGAAGGGCTGGCGCTGGACGACCTGCAGGCGCTGCGCACGCCCTGGGTGGCGACCAGTTCACATGCGCCGCAGGCGCTGCATCAGAGCGCGCTGCCGCAGCCCTGCGTCTGGGTCTTCGGCCACGAAGGCCAGGGCGTGGCGCCGGAACTGATGGCGCGCTGCGCGCTGACGCTGCGCATCCCGCAGCCCGGCGGCGAGGAGTCGCTGAACGTGGCCGCGGCGGCGGCCATCTGCCTGTACGAGGCGCTGCGCCAGCGCGGCGCCTCGGCATGACGAGCCGCTACCGGGTCCTCTGATCGCCATGGGGGCCAGGCCGGACGTGGGGCCCGGTCCCCGGGCGCGCTCAGTAGATCAGCCGGTCCGGCCGGATGTCGCGCAGGATGGTGGTGGCGATTTCTTCGATCGACTTGTGCGTCGACGACAGCCAGGCGATGCCGGCCTTGCGCATCATCAGTTCGGCTTCCAGCACCTCGTAGCGGCAGTTCTCCAGCGACGCGTACTTGCTGCCCGGGCGGCGCTCGTTGCGGATCTGTGCCAGCCGCTGCGGGTTGATCGACAGGCCGAAACACTTGGACTTGTAGGTGGCCAGCGCCTGCGGCAGCCGGCCGCGCTCGAAGTCCTCGGGAATCAGCGGGTAGTTGGCCGCCTTGACGCCGTGCTGCATCGCCAGGTACAGCGAGGTCGGCGTCTTGCCGCTGCGGCTGACGCCCACCAGCACCACGTCGGCCTGCTCCAGGTTGCGCGAGGACTGGCCGTCGTCGTGCTCGAGCGAGAAGTTGATGGCGTCGATGCGTCCGTGGTATTCCTCGCTCTTGGCGGCGTCGGAGAAGCGGCCGATGCGGTGGTTGGACTTGACGCCGAACTCCTCCTCCAGCGGCTGGACGAAGGTGCTGAACATGTCCAGCACTAGGCCCTTGCAGGTCTCGGTGGTGAGCACGCGCCGCACTTCGTCGTTGACCAGCGTGACGAAGACGATGGGGCGCTTGCCCTCGCGGTCGGCGGCCTCGTTGATCTCCTGCAGCACGCCCAGCGCCTTGTCCACGCTGTCGATGAAGGGCCGTCGCACATGGCGCGGGCGTGCCGGAAACTGCGCCAGGATCGAATTGCCGAAGGTTTCGGCGGTGATGCCGGTGCCGTCCGACACGAAGAACACGGTGCGATTGGGCATGGCGGTGGCGGGGACTCCGGCCCCTCGAGTGACGCGGCGATGATAGGCAATTCCTCCGTAGAATCGGGCCCAACAGCCCCTTCGCGCCGACCCCCGTCCATGCCCGCCCCCGGTTGCCCAGAAAAAGTCAAAGATGCAGCCGCGCGCGGCCCGGTCGAGCCCATGGGAGCACCGCTTTTGTCACATCACGGAGCCTTCCCATGTCTTCCCCCTTGCTGGCGACCGCCCTGGTCGTACCGTTTGATCACCTGAGAATGACCGACGTCGAGTCGGTGGGCGGCAAGAACGCCTCGCTCGGCGAGATGATCAGCCAACTGGCCGCATCCGGCGTGGCCGTGCCCGGGGGCTTCGCCACCACGGCGCATGCCTTCCGCGAGTTTCTGAAGCAGGACGGCCTGGCGCAGCGCATCCAGGCCAAGCTCGATGCGCTGGACGTGGACGACGTGCGCGCGCTGGCCGAGGCCGGTGCGCAGATCCGCCAGTGGGTGCTCGACACGCCGTTCCCGCCGGCGCTGCAGGAGGCGGTGGCCGCGCAGTTCGAGAGCCTGACGCGCGACCACCCTGGCGCGTCGTTCGCGGTGCGCTCCTCGGCCACCGCCGAGGACCTGCCGGATGCGTCCTTCGCCGGCCAGCAGGAGACCTTCCTCAACGTCGTGGGCATCGAGCAGGTGCTGCACAAGATGAAGGAGGTGTTCGCCTCGCTGTACAACGACCGCGCCATCAGCTACCGCGTGCACAAGGGCTTCGCGCACGGCGACGTGGCGCTGTCGGCCGGCGTGCAGCGCATGGTGCGTTCCGACCTGGCCTCGTCGGGCGTGATGTTCACCATCGACACCGAATCGGGTTTCAAGGACGTGGTCTTCATCACCGCCGGCTATGGCCTGGGCGAGACGGTGGTGCAGGGCGCGGTCAACCCCGACGAGTTCTATGTGCACAAGCCGACGCTGCGCGCCGGCAAGTTCCCGATCATCCGACGCAGCCTGGGCAGCAAGCTGCTGCGCATGGAATTCGCCGACGAGCGCGAGCGCGCCGCCACCGGCCAGCTGGTGCGCACCGTGGACACGCCGCCGGAGATGCGCAACCGCTATGCGCTGAGCGATGCCGACGTGGTGGAGCTGGCGCGCTATGCGCTGATCATCGAGCAGCACTACGGCCGCCCGATGGACATCGAATGGGGCAAGGACGGCCAGGACGGCAAGCTGTACATCCTGCAGGCGCGGCCCGAGACGGTGAAGAGCCAGGGCGACGGCAAGGTCGAGCAGCGCTACAAGCTCAAGGGCGACCGCTCGAAGAACGTGATCCTGGCCGAAGGCCGCGCCATCGGTCAGAAGGTGGGGACCGGCCCGGTGCGGCTGATCCGCAGCCCGGCCGAGATGGAGCGCGTGCAGCCCGGCGACGTGCTGGTCACCGACATGACCGATCCGAACTGGGAGCCGGTGATGAAGCGCGCGGCGGCCATCGTCACCAACCGCGGCGGGCGCACCTGCCATGCGGCGATCATCGCGCGCGAGCTCGGCATTCCGGCGGTGGTGGGCTGCGGCGACGCCACCGACAAGGTGCAGGACGGCGCGCTGGTCACGGTGTCCTGCGCCGAGGGCGACACCGGCTTCGTCTACGACGGCCTGCTCGAGACCGAGGTCAGCGAGGTGCAGCGCGGCGAGATGCCGTACTGCCCGATCAAGATCATGATGAACATCGGCAACCCGCAGCTGGCCTTCGAGTTCGCGCAGATGCCCAACTCCGGCGTCGGCCTGGCGCGGCTGGAGTTCATCATCAACAACAACATCGGCGTGCACCCGAAGGCCATCCTCGACTATCCGAACATCGATCCCGACCTGAAGAAGGCGGTGGAGTCGGTGGCGCGCGGCCACGCGTCGCCGCGCGCCTTCTACGTCGACAAGCTGGCCGAGGGCATCGCCACCATCGCCGCGGCCTTCTGGCCGAAGAGCGTGATCGTGCGGCTGTCGGACTTCAAGTCCAACGAATACCGCAAGCTGATCGGCGGCTCGCGCTACGAGCCGGACGAGGAGAACCCGATGCTCGGCTTCCGTGGCGCGTCGCGCTACGTCAGCCCGGAGTTCGCCGACGCCTTCGCGATGGAGTGCGAGGCCATCAAGCGCGTGCGCAACGACATGGGGCTGGTCAACGTCGAGATCATGGTGCCCTTCGTGCGCACGGTGCGCCAGGCGCAGCGGGTCACCGAGATGCTGGCCGAGCGCGGCCTGAAGCGCGGCCAGGACGGGCTGAAGCTGGTGATGATGTGCGAGGTGCCCAGCAACGCCATCCTGGCCGACCAGTTCCTGGAGTACTTCGACGGCATGTCGATCGGTTCGAACGACCTGACGCAGCTGACGCTGGGCCTGGACCGCGACTCGGGGCTGGAGCAGCTGGCCCACGACTTCGACGAGCGCGACCCGGCGGTCAAGGCGATGATCTCGCGCGCCATCACCGCCTGCCGCGCCACCGGCAAGTACGTCGGCATCTGCGGGCAGGGGCCCAGCGACTATCCCGACTTCGCCGACTGGCTGGCCGAGGAGGGCATCGTGTCCATGTCGCTGAACCCGGATACAGTGGTCGATACCTGGCTGCGCCTGGCCAAGAAGTAGGGCCGCGGGCCGCGGCGACGGCAGATGCTGCACGCTCTAGAGATCGCGCAACTGGTGCTGTACATCGCGCTGCTGTCCTTGCTGGGGCAGGCGGCGCTGTACCTGCTGGCCGGCGCCAGGCGCGACGGCAACTTCTTCTATCAGCTGCTGCAGATCGTCGGCCGGCCGTTCACGCGGCTGGTGCGCCGCCTCACGCCCAGGCAGGTGGCCGATCGCCATGTGCCGGTGCTCACCTTCTTGCTGCTGCTGCTTGCCTACGCGGTGGTCACCGTCGAGCGCATTTCGCTGTGTGTGCACAGCGGCATGGAGACTTGCCGGTGAGAGGTTGGCGCCATCGGCTGTCCAGGCTGCAGGCCATGGCCTGGCTGGCGTTGGGGCACGGGCACCGGGCGTTGCCGCACTTCGACGAGATGCTGCGCCGCGACCCCGACGCCACGGACGTGCGGGCCGGGCGCGCGCATCTGCGGGCCCAGCTGGGGCATGACGTGCCGGCGCTGGCCGACTACGAGGTGCTGCTGCGCCAGGTCCCCGACGATGCGAGCGCCTGGTTCAACATGGGCTTCGTGCTCGACCGGCTGGGACGCTGGGACGAGGCCTTGGCCGCGTTCCGTCGCGCCACCGATCTCAACCCGCAGCTCGATCGAGCCTGGTACGGACAGGGGCTGGTGCTGATCCGCCTGCGCCGCCTGGACGAGGCCATCGCCGTGTTGCAGCGCAATACCGAGCTGCAGCCGTTGAGCCCCCATGGCTGGTACCAGCTGGCGCGCATCCATGCCGAGCAGCAGCAGCCGGCCGAGGCCCTGAAGATCATCCGACGCCTCCAGGCTTTCGAACCCCGGGTCGCGGCGCAGTTGCAGCGCGAGACCGGCCTGGCCTGACACGACGCAGCAAGGTGCAGCGATGCAAGTCAGCGAAAACCTCCGCAGCTACTGGCGCAAGAACCTCAGGATCACGGCGGTTCTGATGTGCGTCTGGTTCGCCGTGACCTTCGGCGTCGCCTACTTCGCGCGCGACCTGAGCTTCAACTTCTTCGGCTGGCCCTTCAGCTGGTGGGTGGCGGCGCAGGGCGCGCTCATCGTCTACGTGCTGATCATCGGCTTGTACGCCTACCTCATGAACCGGCTGGACGTGGCGCACGGCGTGGCCGAGGAAGAGTAAGCCGGCGCGGTCTTTGTTATACTCATAGGCTTTTCCCTTGCCGCACCCGCTTGACGATGCATCGTCAACGACGCCCCGGGGCGGCTTCCATCACTGGAAACCACAAGGAGTATTCATGCGTCACTATGAGATCGTCCTGCTGATCCATCCGGATCAAAGCGAGCAGGTTCCGGCGATGCTCGAGCGTTACAAGACGCTCGTCACGGCTGGCGGCGGCACGGTGCACCGTGTCGAGGACTGGGGGCGGCGCCAGCTGGCCTACCTGATCCAGAAGCTCGCGAAGGCCCACTACCTGTGCCTGAACATCGAATGCAGCAAGGAAACGCTGAACGAGCTGGAAACCGGCTTCCGTTTCAACGATGCCGTGCTGCGCCATCTGACCGTGGCGCGTGACAGCGCGATCACCACGCCGTCGACGATGATGAAGGCCGCCGACAAGGACGAGCAGCGCCGCGCCCCCGCGCCGGCGCCGCAGGCCTGAACCGGCTGGTTCTCGCCGCGCGCCTGATCGAGCGTCGCGCCCTGCGCTATACCCCGGCCGGCCTGCCGGTTCTGGACTTCGAGCTGAAGCACGAATCCGAACTGAGCGAAGCCGGCCAGGCGCGCAAGGTGGCGCTGCAAATCAGGGCCATGGCCATCGGTGGCATCACCGGGGCGCTGGCCGAAGCGACGCTGGGCAGCGACGGCACATTCGCCGGCTTCCTGGCGGCAGCGCGCAACGGGCGAGGCCTGCTGTTCCATGTCACGGCCTACGAGCCCGCCGCACACAACTGAATTGCTTACAAGGAGTTCCTCATGCCCCCGCCACGTGGTAAAGGTCGGTTTTCCAAGGACAAGCGCCCGAAGCGCAACCAGCAATCGCTGCTGTTCCGCCGCAAGCGTTTCTGCCGCTTCACCGTCGCCGGTGTCAAGGAGATCGACTACAAGGACATCGACACGCTGCGCGACTTCATCGGTGAGAACGGCCGCATCACCCCGGCTCGCCTGACCGGCACGCGCGCCTTCTTCCAGCGCCAGCTGACCACGGCCATCAAGCGCGCGCGTTTCCTCGCGCTGCTGCCGTACTCCGACCAGCACAAGGTCTGATCGGGAGCCACACCATGCAAATCATCCTTCTGGAAAAGATCGCCAACCTGGGCAACCTGGGTGACGTGGTCAAGGTCAAGGACGGCTACGCCCGCAACTTCCTGATCCCGGGCAAGCACGCGCGCCGTGCCACCGAAGCCGCGATCAAGGAATTCGAGGCGCGCCGCGCCGAACTGGAAAAGGCCGCCGCCGACAAGCTGGCCGCGGCCCAGGCGCTGCAGGAACAACTGGCCGGCAAGGTCGTGCGCATCAGCCAGAAGGCCGGCGTCGACGGCCGGCTGTTCGGCTCGGTGACCAACGCCGACATCGCCGAAGCGCTGACGAAGATCGGCTTCGCGATCGCCAAGGCCCAGGTGCGCATGCCCAACGGCCCGCTGAAGACCGTCGGCGACCATGCCGTGTCGGTGTCGCCGCATACCGACGTCGTCGCCGAGATTGCCGTGCAGGTGATTGCGCAGGCCGATTGACCCGGGTAACCTGAGCGCACGACAGAAGGCCGGCTGCCAAGCCGGCTTTCTGCTTTCAGGGCCGGCAGTTGTGCACCGCTCATGCGCCGGCTATCCACAGACTTGACCACAAGGCCCGCGATGTCCGCTCTCTTCGACCCCCGCGACAGCGGCCCGCGCGACGACGAGGTGGCGCGCCTGCGCGTGCCGCCCAACTCCAACGAAGCCGAGCAGAGCGTGCTCGGCGGGCTGCTGCTGGACAACCTGGCCTGGGACCGCGCGGCCGATCTGCTGTCCGACAGCGACTTCTATCGCCACGAGCACCGGCTGATCTACGGCGCGGTCGGCGCGCTGGTCAGCGCCGGCAAGCCGGCCGACGTGATCACCGTCTTCGAGCACCTGCAGAGCCAGGGCAAGGCGGCGGACTGCGGCGGCCTGGCCTACCTGAACGCGCTGGCGCAGAGCGTGCCGAGCGCGGCCAACATGCGGCGCTATGCGGAGATCGTGCGCGAGCGCGCCATCCTGCGCAAGCTGATCGCCGCCAGCGACGAGATCGCCACCACCGCCTTCAACACGCAAGGCCGCCCGGTGACGCAGATCCTCGACGAAGCCGAGGGCCGCATCTTCAAGATCGGTGAGGAGGGCTCGCGCAACCGCCAGGGCTTCCAGGGCATCGACAAGCTTGTCGTCGCGCTGCTGGACCGTGTCAACGAACTGCACGAGAACGGTGCCGAGGACGTGACCGGCGTCAGGACCGGCTTCTACGACATGGACCACATGACGGCGGGGCTGCAGAAGGGTGACCTGATCGTGCTGGCCGCGCGCCCGTCGATGGGCAAGACCGCGTTCGCGCTGAACATCGCCGAGCACGTGGCCGTGCACGAAGAGTTGCCGGTGCTGGTGTTCTCGATGGAAATGGGTGCGGCGCAGCTGGCGCTGCGCATGGTCGGCTCGCTGGGGCGCATCGACCAGTCGGGGCTGCGCACCGGCCGGCTGAAGGACGGGGACTGGGAGCGCCTGGCCGAGGCGGTCGATCGTCTTGGCCGCGTGCAACTGTTCATCGACGAGACGCCGGCGCTGAACTCGGCCGAACTGCGCGCGCGCGCGCGGCGCATGGCGCGGCAGTTCGGCGGCACGCTGGGCCTGATCGTCATCGACTACCTGCAGCTGATGAGCGGCAGCAGCAGCAGCGAGGAGAACCGCGCCACCGAGATCGGCGAGATCTCGCGCGGCCTGAAGGCGCTGGCCAAGGAACTGCAATGTCCGGTGATCGCGCTGTCGCAGCTGAACCGCAGCGTCGAAAGCCGCAACGACAAGCGGCCGATGATGAGCGACCTGCGCGAATCCGGCGCCATCGAGCAGGACGCCGACGTCATCATGTTCATCTACCGCGACGAGTACTACAACAAGGACAGCAAGGAGCCGGGCGTGGCGGAGATCATCATCGCCAAGCAGCGCAACGGCCCGGTCGGCACCTTGAAGCTGACCTTCCTGAAGCCGCTGACGCGCTTCGACAACCTGGCGCCGGGGGGCGACCCGGGCTACTGATTGCGCGGGCAGAAAGACTGTATGAAAATACAGTATGTCTGCCAAGATACCGCCGCTGGTTCCCGCACCGCAGAAAGGCCGCGGCACGGTCTGGGCGCTGCCTCACCGCTTCAGCAGCGAGCTGAAAGAAGACTACGACGACGGCTGGGGCACGCTGCAGCAGCAGGTGCTGGAGCAGCCGCTGGCCCCCGCCACGCAGGTGGTCGACGAGCAGGTGCGCAGCATCCTCAGCGGCAACGACTCGCCCGACGTCGGCTTCGACCTGTCGATCAACCCCTACCGCGGCTGCGAGCACGGCTGCATCTACTGCTTCGCGCGGCCGACGCACTCCTACCTGAACCTGTCGCCGGGCATCGATTTCGAGACGCACATCGTCGCCAAGGTCAATGCCGCGCAGCGCCTGCGCGAGGCCTTCGCCAAGCCGAGCTATCGGCCCAAGATACTCAACCTGGGCTCGGTGACCGACGCCTACCAGCCGGCCGAACGGCGGCTGCGCATCACGCGCGGCGTCATCGAGGTGCTGCACGAGGCGCAGCATGCGTTTTCGATCATCACCAAGGCCTCGCTGGTGGAGCGTGACCTGGACCTGATCGCGCCGATGGCCGCCCGGCGGCTGGCGGCGGTCTACGTGTCGCTGACCACGCTGGACCCGGCCCTGGCGCGCGTCATGGAGCCGCGCGCCGCGGCGCCGCACCGACGGCTGCAGACCATCCGGCGCCTGTCCGACGCCGGCGTGCCGGTGGGTGTGAGCGTGTCGCCGGTGATCCCCTTCCTCAACGAGCCCGAGCTCGAGCAGGTACTGGCCGCCGCGCAGGCCAGCGGCGCGAGCCGCGCCTTCAGCATCGTGCTGCGCCTGCCTTGGGAGGTGAGCCCGCTGTTCCGGCAATGGCTGGAGCAGCATTTCCCCGAACGCGCACCGCGCATCATGGCGCGGGTGCGCGACCTGCGCGGCGGCCGCGACAACGACCCGCGCTTCGGCACGCGCATGCACGGCGAGGGCGTGTGGGCCCGCCTGCTGCGCCAGCGCTTCGAGCGGGCCTGCGTGCGCCTGGGCCTGAACCGCGAGCGCATCGAGCTGGACCTCGGCGCCTTCCGGCCGCCGGCCGCACAGGCCGGCCAGGCCAGCCTGTTCTGACTACTTGAACAGGTCCTTCACGCGCTCGGCCCAGCTCTTCTCGCTGGGCGAGTGCCGGTCGCCGCCCTTGCGCAGCGAGTCGTCCAGGTCCTTCAGCAGCTTGCGCTGGTGTTCGGTCAGCTTCACCGGCGTCTCCACCGCGACGTGCGCGTACAGGTCGCCGGGGTAGCTGGAGCGGATGCCCTTGATGCCCTTGCCGCGCAGGCGGAAGGTCTTGCCGTGCTGCGTGCCTTCGGGCAGGTCGATCTCGGCATTGCCGCCCAGCGTCGGCACCTCGATCGTGCCGCCCAGGGCCGCGGTGGTCAGGCCCACCGGCACGGTGCAGTGCAGGTCGTCGCCGTCGCGCTCGAACAGGTCGTGCGCCTTGACGCGGATCTCGATGTACAGGTCGCCGCTGGGGCCGCCGTTGGTGCCCGGCTCGCCGTTGCCGGCCGAGCGGATGCGCATGCCTTCGTTGATGCCGGCAGGGATCTTCACCTCCAGCGTCTTCTGCTTCTTGATCTTGCCGGCGCCGTGGCAGGTGTTGCAGGGCTCGGGGATGATCTTGCCGCTGCCGCGGCAGGTGGGGCAGGTCTGCTGGATGCTGAAGAAGCCCTGGCGCATGTGCACCGTGCCGCCGCCGTTGCAGGTGCCGCAGGTCTTGGGGCTGGTGCCGGGTTTTGCGCCCGTGCCCTTGCAGGTCTCGCAGTTGTCCCAGCTGGGAATGCGGATCTGCGTGTCCTTGCCGCGCGCCGCTTCTTCCAGCGTGATCTCCATCGCGTAGCTCAGGTCGTTGCCGCGGTAGACCTGCTGGCCACCGCCGCCACGCCGGCCACCGGCGGCGCCGCCGAAGATGTCGCCGAAGATGTCGCCGAAGGCCTCGGCGAAGCCGCCGAAGCCCTCGGGGCCGGCGCCGCGCCCGCCCATGTTCGGGTCCACGCCGGCGTGGCCGAACTGGTCGTAGGCCGCGCGCTTCTGCGCGTCGGTGAGCATCTCGTAGGCCTCCTTGGCCTCCTTGAACTTCTCTTCCGCCGCCTTG
The DNA here is from genome assembly GCA_019635285.1 of Rubrivivax sp. Lineage (GTDB taxonomy): Bacteria > Pseudomonadota > Gammaproteobacteria > Burkholderiales > Burkholderiaceae_C > Rubrivivax. The sequence goes on from JAHBZS010000001.1 coordinate 67,357, forward strand.
GCCTTGTCCCCCTGGTTGCGGTCAGGGTGGTGCTTCATGGCCAGCTTGCGGTAGGCCTTCTTGATGTCGTCCTCGCTCGCGTTGCGGGGCACGCCGAGGATCTCGTAGTAGTCGCGCTTTGCCATGCGATTGCTGCTCGAAACAAAAACGATGAAGCCGCGTTGCGGGTGCGCCCGAGCGGGCGGCCCTCAACGCGGCAGTGTCACCCGCTGCGGGCCCGGCGTCGTCGGCCGGGCCGGCGGGCAGGCATCACTTCTTGACTTCCTTGAACTCGGCGTCCACCACGTTGTCGTCCGCTGCCGCACGCTGCTCGTGCTGCTGCGGCGCGTCCGTGGCGCCGCCGGCACCGGCCGCAGCCTGCGACTCGGCGTACATCTTCTCGCCGAGCTTCTGGCTGGCGGTCGTCAGCTTCTCGGTCGCGGCCTCGATGGTCGCCTTGTCGTCGCCCTTCAGCGACTCCTCGGCCTCCTTCAGCGCGGCTTCGATCGTCGACTTCTCGCCGGCCTCGAGCTTGTCGCCATGCTCGGACAGGCTCTTCTTCACCGAGTGCACCATGGCGTCGGCCGCATTGCGTGCCTGCACCAGTTCGAGCTTCTTGTGGTCTTCGGCAGCGTTGGCCTCGGCGTCCTTGACCATCTTCTCGATCTCGGCCTCGCTCAGGCCCGAGTTCGCCTTGATGGTGATCTTGTTTTCCTTGCCGGTGCCCTTGTCCTTGGCATGCACGTGCAGGATGCCGTTGGCGTCGATGTCGAAGGTGACCTCGATCTGCGGCAGGCCGCGCGGCGCCGGCGGGATGCCCTCCAGGTTGAACTCGCCCAGGCTCTTGTTGCCGGTGGCCAGCTCGCGTTCGCCCTGGAACACCTTGATGGTCACCGCCGGCTGGTTGTCGTCGGCCGTGCTGAACACCTGGCTGAACTTGGTCGGGATGGTGGTGTTCTTCTTGATCATCTTGGTCATCACGCCGCCCAGGGTCTCGATGCCCAGGCTCAGCGGGGTGACGTCCAGCAGCAGCACGTCCTTGCGGTCGCCGCCCAGTACCTGGCCCTGGATGGCCGCGCCCACGGCGACGGCTTCATCGGGGTTGACGTCCTTGCGCGGATCCTTGCCGAAGAACTCCTTGACCTTGTCCTGCACCTTGGGCATGCGCGTCATGCCGCCGACCAGGATCACGTCGTTGATGTCGCCGAGCTTGACGCCCGCGTCCTTGACGGCGATCTTGCACGGCTCGATGGTGCGCGAAATCAGGTCCTCGACCAGCGCTTCCAGCTTGGCACGCGTGAGCTTGATGTTCAGGTGCTTCGGGCCCGACGCATCGGCCGTGATGTAGGGCAGGTTGACGTCGGTCTGCGTGCTGTTGGACAGCTCGATCTTGGCCTTCTCGGCGGCTTCCTTCAGGCGCTGCAGCGCGAGCACGTCCTTGGTCAGGTCGACGCCCTGATCCTTCTTGAACTCGGTGACGATGTAATCGATGATGCGCTGGTCGAAGTCCTCGCCGCCCAGGAAGGTGTCGCCGTTGGTCGACAGCACTTCGAACTGCATCTCGCCGTCGACATCGGCGATCTCGATGATCGAGATGTCGAAGGTGCCGCCGCCCAGGTCATAGACGGCGATCTTGCGGTCGCCCTTGCCGTGCTTGTCCAGGCCGAAGGCCAGCGCGGCCGCGGTCGGCTCGTTGATGATGCGCTTGACGTCCAGGCCGGCGATGCGGCCGGCGTCCTTGGTGGCCTGGCGCTGGCTGTCGTTGAAGTACGCCGGCACGGTGATCACCGCCTCGGTGACTTCCTCGCCGAGGTAGTCTTCCGCGGTCTTCTTCATCTTGCGCAGGATCTCGGCGCTGACCTGGGGCGGCGCCAGCTTCTTGCCGCGGATCTCGACCCAGGCGTCGCCGTTGTCGGCCGCGACGATCTTGTAGGGCATCAGGTCGATGTCCTTCTGCACTTCCTTCTCGGTGAACTTGCGGCCGATCAGGCGCTTTACCGCGTAGATCGTGTTCTTCGGGTTGGTGACCGCCTGGCGCTTGGCGCTGGCGCCGACGAGGATCTCGCCGTCTTCTTGGTAGGCGACGATGGACGGCGTGGTCCGCGCGCCTTCACTGTTCTCGATGACCTTGGTGGAATTGCCTTCCATGACCGACACGCACGAGTTCGTGGTGCCGAGGTCGATGCCGATGATCTTTCCCATTGTTGTGGCTCCTGAGGATGAATCTGATTGACTTGGAGTTGTGGATAACCTGCCGGCTTTCAAGCCCGCCGTGGCGTTATTGAGGTGCCGCCACCGTGACCAGCGCCGGCCGCAGCACGCGGTCGGCGATCAGGTAACCCTTCTGCAGCACCGAGACGACGGTGTTGGGCTCCTGCGCCGCCGGCACCATGCTGATGGCCTGATGCTGGTGCGGGTCGAACTTGGTGCCGGCCGGTGGGTTGATCGGCAGCACCTTGTTGCGCTCCAGGGCGGCCAGCAGCTGGCGCAGCGTGGCGTGCACGCCTTCGAGCATCTGCTCCGCGGTGGCCTGGGGCTGGGCGATGGCCGCTTCCAGGCTGTCGCACACCGGCAACAGGCTTTCCGCAAAGCCTTCCACCGCGAACTTGCGCGCCTTGGACATCTCTTCCTCGGCGCGGCGGCGCGTGTTCTCGGCCTCGGCCTTGGCGCGCAGGTAGGCGTCGGACACCGACGCGTGCTTGGCTTCCAGTTCGGCCAGGCGCTCCTCTGCCTGTTTTGCGGCGGGCGTGCCGCCTTCCTGGGCCTCGGTGGCGGGCGCCTCTTCGGCGCCGTGGGGAGTGGAATCTTTGGGGTTCATGGGCGGGTTGGCTACGAAACCAGACTCAGATGGGTGCGATGAACGCAATTTCAAGAGGGTCTTTGCGGCCGGCGGTGGCTCAGCCGTCATCCAGCGATGCGCTCCAGCGCTGCCAGTCGGCCAGATCCCGCCGGTCGCGCTTGGTCGGCCGGCCCTGGGTCAGCGCCTGGGCCGGCTCGACGCCCTGGCGCATCAGCTCGGCGTGGCGCCGGGCGCGCTGCAGGCTCTCCTCGGTCTCGGCATAGAGCTGCTGTGCCTGCGCCGCCGGGCCGCGCTGCAGCGACAGCCCTTGCACCTGCAGCGTGCGCTGCAGAGCGCCCTGGCGCAGATCGAGACGGTCACCGACATGCAGCTCGCGGGCCGGTTTGACCGCCTGGCCGTTAACCTGGACCCGGCCCTTGTCGATGGCCTCCACCGCCAGGGCGCGGGTCTTGAAGAAGCGGGCTGCCCAGAGCCATTTGTCCAGGCGCATGCCGTCGGGCGGATTCATCAAGGCGGATTGTCGGCCAGCGGCAGGCGCACCAGCGCGTCCAGGCCCTGCACCGGCTCGCCCCGGTTGCGCAGCACGAGGTGGCCGCCCAGCGCGCGCACGATCTCCTGGCAGATGGCCAGGCCCAGGCCGGAGCCGGCGCGCCCGTCGCCCGGCGACCGCCCGGTGGCAAAGGGCTGGAACAGCGCGTGCTGCAGCGGTCGCGGCAGCCCCGGGCCACCGTCGGACACCGTCAGTTCGGCCACCCCGCCGTCGCGCCGCAGCCGCACGGCGAGCATCGCCCCGTCGGAAGAAAACTTCCAGGCGTTGTGCAGCAGGTTGCGCGACAGCTCGCGCAGGGCCCAGTCGTGGGCGCGCACCGGCGCGGGCTCGGTGCTGATGGCGAAGTCCAGCCGCTTCTCGGCGATCAGCGGGCCCAGGTCCAGCGCCACCTCGCGCACGATGCCCGCCCAGTCCAGCACCGTGGCGTCGCCCTGCTGGCGCAGCTGCTCCACCTTGGCCAGCGACAGCATCTGGTTGGCCAGCTGCGTGGCGCGCTGCACCGTGTGGTCGATCTCGCGCAGCGCCTGCAGCGGCGCGACGTCGCCGCGCAGCGACGACTGCGTCTGCGTGCGCAGCACCGCCAGCGGCGTGCGCAGCTGGTGCGCGGTATCGCGCACGAAGCGCTTCTGTTGCTCCAGCAGGTGCGCCAGCCGCGCCATCACCTGGTTGGTAGCGTCCACCAGCGGCAGCAACTCGCGCGGCGCGGTGCTGGCCTCGATCGGCGACAGGTCGGTGGCGTCGCGTGCCCGGATGGCCGCCGACAGCGCACGCACCGGCCGCGTCGCCCGCTGCACCACCAGCGTCACCACCGCGGCGATCACCGCCAGCAGCAGCGCCTGGCGCCACAGCGTGTCCATCAACAGCTGGCGGGCCAGTGTCTCGCGCAGCTCCAGCGTCTCGGCCACCTGGATCGTCGCCATGCCCTGGCCGCCGGAGCCGGCCACGGGCTGCAGCAGCACCGCCACGCGCACCGGCCGGCCGCGAAACTGCTCGTCGTAGAAGTCCACCAGCGCCGCATAGGGGCCGCGGTCGGGGATGCGGCCGGTCCAGCGCGGCAGGTCCTCGTAGCCCGAGACCATCTCGCCGTCGAAGCCGCTGACCTTGTAGAACATCTGGCTGCGGTTGTCGGCATCGAAGGCTTCCAGGGCAGAGTAGGGCACGGTGGCGCGCAGCCGCGCCTGCGTGCCGCGACCCTCGACTTCAAGCTGTTCGCCGATGACCTTGGCCGAGGCCAGCAGCGTGCGGTCGTAGGCGGTGTTGGCGCTGCGCAGCGCCTCGCGGTACAGGCTGACCGTGTTCAGCGCCACCAATCCCAGAACCGGAAGAAGAATGCCCAGCAGCAGCTGGCTGCGCAGCGAGGGCCGGCGCAGCTTCAAGGCTCGGCTTGCAGCAGGTAGCCCAGGCCGCGCAGCGTCACCAACTGCGCGCCGGTGCCCAACAGGCGCTTGCGCAAGCGGTAGGCGACCACCTCGATGGCCTCGGCCTGCACGGCGGCATCGTCGGGGAAGACCAGTTCCAGCAGGCGCTCCTTGGCCAGGGCCCGGCCCGGGCGATCGAGCAGCGCACGCAGCAGCGCCAGCTCGCGGGGCGGCAGCTCCATCGGCTGGCCGCCGCGGTAGACCGCGCCTTGCTCGGCATCGACACGCAGGCCGCAGAACTCCGGCGCCACTTCGGCGAGCGAGGGCTCTGCGCGGCGCGCCAGCGCACGCACGCGCGCCTCCAACTCGTCCAGGTCGAAGGGCTTGGGCAGGTAGTCGTCCGCGCCGATGTTCAATCCCAGCACACGGTCGCCGACCGTGCCGCGCGCCGTCAGGATGAGCACCGGCGCGCGCAGGCCCTCGGCGCGGGCGTCGCGCAGCACCTCGAGGCCGTCGCGGCCGGGCAGGCTGAGATCCAGCACCACCACGTCGGGCAGGCTGGCGCGCCAGCGGTCCAGCGCGCGGTCGCCGTCGGTGCAGGCCACCACCTGCATGCCGCTGGCACGCAGCGCGCGCTGCAGCGTCGTCTGCATCTCGGGGTTGTCTTCGACCAGCAGCAGCTTCATTCTTCGGTGGCCGAGTCTGCATCAGGACCTTCGGCAGGCCGTGTGGCGTCGATCGGCATTTTCCCTAGGTCGCCGGACAGCCAACTGACAGCGTTTGCGGCGAACATGCAAGACGTTTTCATCCGCGTACAAGGAGACACCGCATGCGTCGCGACACCTTCATCAAGACCCTGGCCGCACTGGCGGCGAGCGGCGCGCTGCCGCTGACCGCGCGCGCTGCCGGCGCCAACATCAAGATGATGATCCCGGCCAACCCCGGCGGCGGCTGGGACACCACCGGCCGCGCGCTCGGCAAGGCCATGCAGGAGGCCGGCGGTGCCGCCTCGGTGAGCTACGACAACAAGGGTGGCGCGGCCGGCGCGATCGGCCTGGCGCAGTTCGTCAATGCCAGCAAGGGCGACCCGAACGCCATGATGATGATGGGCGCGGTGATGCTGGGCGGCATCATCACCGGCAAGCCGCCGGTGAACCTGTCGACAGCCACGCCGCTGGCGCGACTGATCAGCGAGTACCAGGTCTTCGTGGTGCCGGCGGAATCGCCGCTGAAGTCGATGAAGGAAGTCATCGAGCAGCTGAAGAAGGACCCGGGCAGCGTCAAGTGGGGCGGCGGCTCGCGCGGCTCCACCGAACACATTGCCGCGGCGATGATCGCGCGCGAGGTGGGCGTGGACCCGTCGAAGATCAACTACGTGGCCTTCCGTGGGGGCGGCGAGGCCACCGCCGCCATCCTGGGCGGCAACGTCACGGTGGGCGGCAGCGGCTACACCGAGTTCGGCGAGTACATCAACACCAAGAAGATGCGCCCGCTGGCCGTCACCTCCGCCACGCGTATCAAGGGCGTGGACGCGCCGACGCTGAAGGAACTGGGCCTGAACGTGGTCATCGGCAACTGGCGCGGCGTCTATGGCGCCCCCGGCATCACCCCGGAGCAGACCAAGGCGCTGATCGACATGGTCGTGCAGGCCACCAAGACCAAGGCCTGGGCCCAGGCCGTGGAAACCAACGGCTGGACGCCGGCGTTGATGACCGGCGCCGAGTTCGGCAAGTTCGTCGACGACGAGTTCGCCAGCCTGCGCGCGGTGATGGCCAAGTCCGGGATGATCTGATGTCGCCGACCGCACCGCAGAAGGCCATCGGCGCGGGCGTGCTGGTGCTCGGCGCCCTGCTGGCCGCCGGCGCCACGCAGATCAGCGCCGAGGCCGGCTATGCCGGCGTCGGCCCGAACTTCCTGCCCTGGGTGGTGTCGCTGGCCCTGCTGGCCTGCGGCGTCTTCCTGCTGTGGGAGGCCTTCACGGGCGGCTTCCGCGATATGGAGGAGCCTTCCGGCGCCGACAAAGGCTGCTGGCCGGGCTTCGTGTGGGTGTCGGTGGGCATCCTGGCCAATGCGCTGCTCATCACGACCATCGGCTTCATCCTCAGCTGTGCGCTGTGCTTCGTGCTGGCGGTGCGCGGCTTCAAGACCGCCGAAGGTCGGCTGGACCTGAGCCTGAAGGCGTGGCTGGTGGATGCGCTGGTCGGCTTCGCCATCGCCGCGCCGGTGTACTGGATGTTCACGCAACTGCTGGCGATCAACCTGCCGGGGCTGACCCAGACCGGCTGGATCTGACGAGAGCGCGCGCATGGACATCCTCAACCAACTGATCCAGGGCTTCGCCACCGCCGCGACGCCCATCAACCTGCTGTGGGCGCTGTTCGGCTGCACCATCGGCACGGCGGTGGGGGTGCTGCCCGGCATCGGGCCCGCCACGGCGGTGGCCATGCTGCTGCCGATCACGCTGAAGGTGGAGCCGACGGCGTCGATGATCTTCTTCGCCGGCATCTACTACGGCGCGATGTACGGCGGCTCGACGACGTCGATCCTGTTGAACACGCCCGGCGAGGCCGGCTCCATGGTGACCGCCATGGAGGGCAACAAGATGGCCAAGAACGGCCGCGCCGGCGCGGCGCTGGCCACCGCGGCGATCGGCTCCTTCGTGGCCGGCACCATCGCCACGGTGCTGGTGACCTTCTTCGCGCCGCTGGTCGCCAACTACGCCGTCAAGCTGGGCCCGCCGGAGTACTTTCTGCTGATGGTGCTGGCCTTCTGCACGGTGAGCGCCGTGCTGGGGCAGAGCACGCTGCGCGGCCTGGTGTCGCTGTTCATCGGCCTGGCGATGGGGCTGGTGGGCATCGACCAGATCACCGGCCAGGCACGCTACACCGGCGGCGTGCCCGAGCTGATGGACGGCCTGGAAGTGGTGCTCATCGCGGTGGGCCTGTTTGCCGTGGCCGAGGCGCTGTATGCGGTGCTGTACGAAGGCCGCGTCCAGGAATCGCAGAACCACATGAGCAAGGTGCACATGACCGCCGCCGAATGGCGCCGGTCATGGCCGGCGTGGCTGCGCGCCACGGGCATCGGTTTCCCCTTCGGCTGCATTCCGGCCGGCGGCAGCGAGATCCCCACGTTTCTGAGCTACTCCACCGAGAAGAAGCTCAGCAAGCACAAGGAAGAGTTCGGCACCACCGGCGCCATCGAAGGCGTGGCCGGCCCGGAGGCCGCCAACAACGCGGCCATCACGGCCACGCTGATCCCGCTGCTGACGCTGGGCATCCCCACCTCCAACACCACGGCCATCCTGCTGGGCGCGTTCCAGAACTACGGCATCCAGCCCGGGCCCCAGCTGTTCGACAAGAACGCGGCGCTGGTGTGGGCGCTGATCGCGTCGCTGTACATCGGCAACGTCATGCTGCTGGTGCTGAACCTGCCGCTGGTGGGCCTGTGGGTCAAGCTGCTCAAGGTGCCGAAGCCGCAGCTGTATGCGGGCATCCTGATCTTCGCCACGGTGGGCGTGTACGGCATGCGCCAGTCGGCCTTCGACCTGGTGCTGCTGTACGGCATCGGCGTGCTCGGCGTGGTCATGCGGCGCTTCAGCTTCCCCACCGCGCCGGTGGTGGTGGGCATGATCCTGGGCCCGCTGGCCGAGGCGCAGATGCGCAACGCGCTGTCCATCGGCGAGGGCAGCTGGAGCATCTTCGTGCAGCGCCCGGCATCGCTGGTGCTGCTGATCGTGGTGGCCGCGGTGCTGCTGCTGCCGCGCCTGTCGCGGCTGCGGCGCAAGCTGAAGAACGCTTGAGGCTTAGGCAGGGCGGGCCGTGTCCCAGCCCTGCAGATGGCGCTGCGCGATGTCGCGCAGCGCGGCGATCCAGGCCGGGCGGTCGTTCAGCGCGGTGATGTAGTGGAACTCGCGGCCGCCGGCCTGCAGGAAGGCGGCGCGGGCTTCGACCTCGATCTCCTCCAGCGTCTCCAGGCAGTCGGCGGTGAAGCCGGGGCAGAACACATCGACGCGCGACACGCCGTCGCGCGCCAGCTGCCGCAAGGTCGCTTCGGTGTAGGGCTGCAGCCACTTGGCCTTGCCGAAGCGGCTCTGGAAGCTGACGCGCAGCGCCTGCGGCGCCAGCCCCAGCCGCGCGGCCAGCGCGCGCGCGGTGCTTTCGCAGGCCTCGCGGTAGGGGTCGCCCAGCTGCACCGCGCGCTCCGGCAGGCCATGGAAGCTCAGCAGCAAGTCGGCCCGGCCGTGGCTCTGCCAGTGGGCCGTGACGCGTTCGGCCAGTGCGCCGATGTAGCCGGCGTCGTCGTGGTACTCGTGCACGAAGCGCAATTCGGGCACGCGCCGCGCGTGTTGTCCCCAGGCGGCCACGGCGTCGAACACGCTGCCGGTGGTGGCGCTGGAATACTGCGGGTACAGCGGCAGCACCAGCACGCGGGTGACGCCCGCGGCGCGCAGCTCGTCCAGCCCGGCGGCGATGCCGGGGTTGCCGTAGCGCATGGCGTGCCGCACCGGCACGCGCTGGCCGGCCTGGCCCAGATAGCCGGCGAGCAGCTTCTGCTGCTTGGCCGTCCACACCGCCAGCGGCGAGCCTTCGGGCGTCCAGATCGTCGCGTACTTGCGCGCCGACTTGGCGGGTCGCAGCCGCAGCACCAGCCCATGCAGGATCGGCCACCACAGCGCCTTGGGAAGCTCCACCACGCGCGGGTCACTCAGGAACTCGGCCAGGTAGCGGCGCACCGCCGGGGCGGTGGGCGCGTCGGGCGTGCCCAGGTTGACCAGCAGGATGCCGACGCGCGGCGCGCCGTCGGCAAGGTCGGCCGGCTCGGCGCGGAAATTCACGCGACGGCCGGTGCGAAGCCCAGCGCCGCCAGGCCCTGGCGCAGCGTGCCGGCGTCGACCGGCTTGCTCCAGCAGGCGGCGAAGCCGGCCGCGGCGGCGCGTTCGCGCAGCGCGGCGTCGTGGTCGGCGCTGCACAGCACCGCCGGCACCTGCGGCAGGCCGGCCTCGCGCAGCCGGGCCAGCAGTTCGGTGCCATCGCCGTCGGGCAGGTGCAGGTCGATCACCAGCAGATCCGGTGCCTCGACCCGGGCGAGGTCCAGCGCCTCGGCGCCGTCGGCTGCCGTGGACACGCGCACGCCGGGCAGTGCCGCGCAGGCGTTTTCGAAGAGCATCAGGTTGATGCGGTCGTCGTCCACGTACAGCAGGTGCATCGCCGCGCTCAGGCCAGCGGCTGCAGTTGGCTGTCGCCGAAGCGCAGCACCTCGAAGCGCACGCAGGCCGACGTTGGGTCGGCCGGCGAGCCGCCCAGGCCGATGGCGCCCTTGCCGTGCAGCAGGCAGCTGCCGCGGCGCAGGCTGACGATCTCGCCGTCGGCGAAGCGCACGTAGGTGCCGTTGTAGCTGAGGTCGCTGAGCTGGAAGCTGCCGCCGTGCCAGTCGAGCCGCGCATGCGAACGCGACACGCGCGAGTCGTCGACGCAGAAGTGCGCCTGCGGGCTGCGGCCCATCACCACCGGCGTCTGCCGGCTGGCGAACACCAGGTTCAGCTGCAGCCACTGCAGCCGGATGGCATCGGGCTCCACCGCCGGCGACACGTCGCCAAACTGCGTGGCCGCGCTGTCGCCGCTGCGGCGCCCACCGTGCACGTAGACCTGGACCGGCTCGACGCGGCCGCGCAGCACCATCTGGTCCAGGCTGCGGAAACGCGGCTTCAGCGACCGCGCCAGGCCGACCAGCACCGGCCCGGTGATCAGCGTCTCGTTGTCGCCGGCGTGGTCCAGCAACCGCGCGGCCACGTTGACGGCGTCGCCGAAGCAGTCGCCGGCCATCTCCACCACTTCGCCGCGCGACGCGGCCACCTGCAGGTGCAGCGAATGCAACGCGGCCGGCGACGCGCCTTGCGCGCTGCCACGCTTGACGATGTCCGCCAGCACCTCGTGCATTTGCAGCGCCGACTGCACCGCCTGCGCGGGCGTGTCGAACACCGCCATCAGCCCGTCGCCGAGCGTCTTCACCACGTGCCCGCCGTGCTTCTCGACGACGGGTCCGAGCGAGGACACACAATGGGTGACCACCGACGTGGCCTCGGCATTGCCCAGCGACTCGAACAACCCGGTGCTGCCGCGCAGGTCGGCAAACAGGATGGTTCGGTCGGAGATCTGCGTCATGCCGGCCGAAAGTGTAAGCGCCGTTCGACCCTGTCGGACTTACAGGTCCGCAGCTTGTGGCTTCGCCGCAAGCCGCGGCGCGCCGGCTGCGCCATCGCGGCTGCCTGCGGCAGCGCCTATCCGGCCCATCACAGATTGTCCAGATAGGTCCGCAGCTTGTCCGAGCGGCTCGGGTGCTTGAGCTTGCGGATCGCCTTGGCCTCAATCTGGCGGATGCGCTCGCGCGTCACGTCGAACTGCTTGCCCACTTCTTCCAGCGTGTGGTCGGTGCTCATCTCGATGCCGAAGCGCATGCGCAGCACCTTGGCCTCGCGCGGCGTCAGCGAATCGAGGATGTCCTTGACCACGTCGCGCAGGCCGGCCTGCATCGCGGCCTCGATCGGCGCGGTGTTGTTGGTGTCCTCGATGAAGTCGCCCAGATGCGAATCGTCGTCGTCGCCGATCGGCGTTTCCATGGAGATCGGCTCCTTGGCGATCTTCATGATCTTGCGGATCTTGTCCTCGGGGATCTCCATCTTCTCGGCCAAGGTCGGCGCGTCGGGCTCGTAGCCGAACTCCTGCAGATGCTGGCGCGAGATGCGGTTCATCTTGTTGATCGTCTCGATCATGTGCACCGGGATGCGGATGGTGCGCGCCTGGTCGGCGATCGAACGTGTGATCGCCTGGCGGATCCACCACGTCGCATAGGTCGAGAACTTGTAGCCGCGGCGGTATTCGAACTTGTCCACCGCCTTCATCAGGCCGATGTTGCCCTCTTGAATGAGGTCCAGGAACTGCAGGCCGCGGTTGGTGTACTTCTTGGCGATGGAGATCACCAGGCGCAGGTTGGCCTCGATCATCTCCTTCTTGGCATCGCGCGAGGACTTCTCGCCCTCGTTCATCTTCTTGTTGATCTGCTTCAGGTCCTCCAGCGGCACCACGGCGCGCGACTGCAGGTCGATCAGCTTCTGCTGCAGCTCCTGCACGGCCGGCAGGTTGCGCTGCAGCACCGCGCTGTAGGGCTTGGCCAGGGCGATCTCGCGCTCGGCCCACTTCAGGTTCATGACGTTCGCCGGGAAGGTCTTGATGAAGTGTTCCTGCGGCATGCCGCACTTGTCGACGACGATCTTGCGGATCTCGCGCTCGTAGCGACGCACGTCGTCCACCTGGCTGCGCAGGATGTGGCACAGCTTCTCGATGGTCTTCACCGTGAAGCGGATGGTCATCAGGTTTTCGCTGATGGCGTGCTGCGACTTGTTGTATGACGGCGAGCGGTAGCCTTCCTTCTCGTAGGCCTTGCGCATCTTGTCGAACTGCGTGCGCAGTTCGTCGAACTTCAGCAGCGCGGCGGTTTTCAGTTCCTCGAGCTTCTTCGTCAGCGCCTTGCTGCCGCCGGCGCCGTCGTCGTCGTCTTCTTCGTCGAACTCGTCGAAGTCCTCTTCGGCCACGTAGTCGTCGGCCTCGTCGTCGCTGACGAAGCCGTCCACCGCCTCGGAGATCTTCATCTCGCCCGAGGCGATCTTGTCGGCATACGCCAGCAGCTCGGCGATGGTCGTCGGGCTGGCGCTGATGGCCAGCATCATGGCCTGCAGGCCGCCTTCGATGCGCTTGGCGATCTCGATCTCGCCTTCGCGCGTGAGCAGCTCCACCGTGCCCATCTCGCGCATGTACATGCGCACCGGGTCGGTGGTGCGGCCGAATTCGGAGTCGACCGTGGACAGCGCGGCTTCGGCGGCTTCCTCGGCTTCTTCTTCGGTGGCGGTGGAGGTGTTGCTGCCGCTGATCAGCAGTTGCGCGGCGTCGGGCGCCTGCTCGTAGACCGCGATGCCCATGTCGTTGAGCATCGAGACGATGGCCTCGAGGATCTCGTTGTCCACCAGCTTCTCGGGCAGGTGGTCGCTGATTTCCTGGTGCGTCAGGAAGCCGCGCGTCTTGCCCATCTTGATGAGCGTCTTCAGCTCATGGCGGCGCTTGGCGACTTCTTCTTCGGTGAGCGTGGCTTCTTCCAGGCCGAACTCGCGCATCAGCGCGCGCTCCTTGGCGCGCGACACCTTCATGCGCAGCGGCTTGGCCTTGGCCTTGGCTTCTTCGGCCTCGCCCGTGCTGGCCTCGGCATCGGCCTCCAGATCCGCAAAGTCCTCGTCCGCCGGCATGTCTTCCAGCTTCTTCGCCGGCGCAGCTTCCTTGCCGCGCTTGCCCTTGGCGGCCGGCGGCGCCGGCGGGGCCTTGGCGCTGGCGCGGGCCGCGGGCTGCACGGCCGCGGCCTTGACCAGCGGGGCGGTCTTGGCGGCGGCCGCCTTCTTCGGCGCCGGCTCGGGCGCCGGCTTGCTCTTGGCCGGGGCCTTGGCCTGGGGCGCCGGCGAAGCCCTGGTCGGGGCAGCGGTTTTCTTGGCGGTCATGCGATTCCTCGTTGGATCAAGCTGCAGTGCGCCCGCGGCATGCGGCCGCGCGCATATGCCATCGATATGGGCGCAAGGCCTTGGAGTACAAGGCACGCGCTACCGGCAGCAAGATGCAGCGGGACGCAGGTCGGGCGGTCAAGCGGGCGTGAGCGCGGGTGAGGCGCAGTCCTTGCGGGTGATGGTTGGCCGGTGGAGCTGACCCGTGTCGCGGGTGGCCGGGGCCCGGAGGTGCTGAGTTCACGCCTGCCGCTGTGGACAGCAGAGGATTATACCGAAGGCCTGCTCAGGCAGGCAGCCCCGGCGCCCCCGAAAGGGCGGTCTTCAGGCTGGCGATGCGCTCGCGCAACTGCTTCAGCCGGGCCAGGCCTTCGGCATCCGGCTCGCTGTGGGCCAGCATGTCGGCGTCGTAGCCCAGCGCATTGATCCACATGCGCTGCAGCACGCGCTGCAGGTCCTCGACGCCGTGTTCCAGATCGACGACCACCGAATTCACCCAGGCGCGTGCGCTGTCGGCCCAGGCCTCGCCGGCCATCGCCTGGTCGAGCGCCGCCCAGGTCTGCGGCCCGTGCTCGGTGATCTGGCGCTCGAGCCAGGCCAGCACCTCGCCATGCGCGCCGCCCAGTTCGTGCAGCAGGCCCTGGTCTTCGCCGGACAACTGCTCCCACCACTCGTTGTGGCGCAGCAGCAGGCGCAGCGCCTGGTCGGCCAGACCCGCCGGGGCGCGCCGCGATGCCGCCCGCGAGGGCAGGCGCGGTGCGGCCGGCGCCGGCCGCGCCGCCGCCGCCACCTGACCCCACAGCGCCGCCAGGTCCGCGGCTTCCATTTGCGCCTGACGCGCCAGTTCGGGCAGCAGCTGGCGGCGCAGGGCCCCGTCGGGCAGCGCCAGCCACAACGGTTTGGCCTGCGCCAGCATGCGCGCGCGGCCTTCCGCCGTCTCCAGATCGGCCCCCTGGCTGGCGTGGTCGATCAGCTGGCGCGACAGCGGCACCGCCTTGGCCAGTTGTTCGTCGAAGGCCGCAGACCCCTTGTCGCGCACGAAGCTGTCCGGGTCGTGCTCCGGTGGCAGGAACAGGAAGCGCACGTTGCGCAGGTCGGTGGCGTGGGGCAGCGCAGCCTCGAGCGCGCGGCCGGCCGCGCGGCGCCCGGCCGCGTCGCCGTCGAAGCTGAAGACCACCGTGTCGGTGAAGCGGAACAGCTTCTGCACATGCTCGGCGGTGCAGGCGGTGCCGAGCGTCGCCACCGCGTTGTCGAAGCCGTGCTGCGCCAGCGCCACCACGTCCATGTAGCCTTCGACGACCAGCACGCAGCCCTTGCCGCGCAGCGCGTGGCGCGCCTCGTACAGGCCGTACAACTCGCGGCCCTTGACGAACAGCGGCGTCTCCGGCGAGTTCAGGTACTTGGGCTCGCCGCCATCGAGCACACGCCCGCCGAAGCCGATGACCTCGCCCTTGACCGAGCGGATCGGGAACATGATGCGGTCGCGAAAGCGGTCGTAGCGCTTTTGCTCGTCGCCCTCGTCGCCCTGCACGATGACCAGCCCGCTCTCGGCCAGCAGTGGGTCGTCGTAGCGCGGGAAGGCGCTGGCCAGGCCGCGCCAGCCGGCCGGCGCATAGCCCAGGCCGAAGCGGGCCGCGATTTCGCCCGACAGGCCGCGGCGCTTGAGGTAGTCGATGGCCGGCGCGTGCTGCTTCAGCTGCTTGCGGTAGTGCGCCGTCGCACGCTCCAGCGTGTCGCTCAGGGTGGCCTGGTGGACCCGCGCCTGCAAGGCGCGCTGCTGTTCGGCGGGGTCCAGCGGGCCATCGTCCGGCACGGTCATGCCCACCTGCTGCGCCAGGTCGGCGACGGCATCGCGGAAGCTCATGCCGGCGTGTTCCATCAGGAAGCGGATGGCGTCGCCATGCGCGCCGCAGCCGAAGCAGTGATAGAACTGCTTGGACGCGCTGACGCTGAAGCTCGGCGACTTCTCGCCGTGGAAGGGGCACAGCCCCATGTGGTTGGCGCCGCTCTTCTTCAGCTCGACCTGGCGGCCGACGACCTCGACGATGTCGACGCGCGACAGCAGGTCCTGCAGGAAGCCGGGTGGGATCACCGCGGCAGTCTACCCAAGGGCTGCTTCAGCTGGCGATGCGCGTGCCCGCGTTGCTGGCCGGGGCGAGGGAGAACAGGCCCCGGTAGTCGCGGATCCAGCCGGACACGGCGGCGGCCGGCATCGGCGCGGCGATGCCCGTGCCCTGGCCGATGTCGCAGCCCAACTCGAGCAAGGTGCGCGCCTGTGCCGGCGACTCCACGCCTTCGGCGACGACCGCGCACTGGAAGGTGCGGGCCAGGCCGATGACGCCTTCGACGATGGCGCGGTCCTGCGCGTCGTCCAGCATGTGGTGCACGAAGGAGCGGTCGATCTTCAGCACGTCCACCGGCAGCTGCTTCAGGTAGGTCAGTGTCGAGTAGCCGGTGCCGAAGTCGTCGAGGGCGAAGCGCACGCCGAGCTCGCGGCAGCGCGCCAGCAGCGCCGAGGTGGCCTGGATGTCGGCATGCGCGGCGGTTTCCAGGACCTCGAGTTCCAGCGCGGTGGCTGGCGCGTCGGGGTGGCGCGCCAGCAGTTCCGACAGGCGCAGCGCGAAGTCCGGCTCCTGCAGGTGCCGCGCCGAGACATTCACGCTGACCGAGATGTCGTGGCCGGCGCGCCGCCATTGGGCCAGGTGCTCCAGCGCCTGGGCCAGCACCCAGTCGCCGACGCGGGACGACAGGCCGGTGTTCTCGATCAGCGGCAGGAACTGCATCGGCGCGATCAGCCCATGCTGCGGGTGGTCCCAGCGGACCAGGGCTTCCAGCCCCAGCACCTGGCCGCTGCGCATGTCGACCTTGGGCTGGTAGTGCAGCGTGAATTCCGACTTGTCCAGCGCCTCCTGCACGCGGCCGATGGCCATCACGCGCTCTTCGTTGCGCCGGCGGTTCTCCGGATCGAAGAACTGGTAGCCGTTGCGCCCGGCCTGCTTGGCGCCGTACATCGCATGGTCGGCATGGCGCAGCAAGGTGTCGGCGTCGCTGCGGTCGATCGGGTAGACCGTGGCGCCCATGCTGGCGGTGACCTGCACCGGGTCGACGTTCGGGTCGATGACGTAGGGCTGCGCGACCACGCGCAGCACGCGTTCCACCGCCAGCCGTGCCTCCTCCATGGTGGTGGCGCGCAGCAGCAGCACGAACTCGTCCCCCCCCAGGCGCCCCGCCGCGTCGGACCAGGACTCGTTGCTGCGCAAGGCGCTGCGCAGGCGCCCCGCCAGCTCGACCAGCAGCCGGTCGCCGGCGGCATGGCCGAAGCGGTCGTTGACCGGCTTGAAGCGGTCCAGGTCCAGATAGCAGACGGTGAGCAGATAGCCGTCGGCGTCGGAGGCCGTCATCGCCTCGGACAGCATCTCCATCAGCCGGGCGCGGTTGGGCAGGCGCGTCAGTTCGTCGAAGTGCGCCTGGCGCTCCAGCCGGTCGCGCTGCTGGCGCTGCTCGGTGATGTCGGAGATGACCAGCACGTGGTAGAGCGGGTTGCCCTCGGCGTCGCTGACCGAGGAGATGGTGGCCTGCAGCGCGCAGGCGTCGCCGTTGCGGCGCCGTTCCATGATCTCGCCGCGCCAGCGCCCGGTGCTGCGCAGGCTGGACCACATCAACAGACGCTGCTGGCGGACCAACGGGTCGGACGGCGAGGGCCGCAGCATCGACGGCACGCTGCCCAGCAGTTCCTGCCGCGTCAGGCCGAGGATCTGCGTGTAGGCCGGGTTGACATCGAGCACACGCAGTTCGGCGTCGGCGATCAGCAGGCCTTCGTGCAGGTGCTGGAACAAGCTCGACGACAGGCGCTGGCGCTCCTGCGCATCGTGGCGCTCGCTGCTGTCGGACAACGTGGCGATGAGGCGCCGGCCCTGGCCATGGTGGTCGCGCTCGACCACCAGCCACTGCACGTCGAGCCAGCGCCAGCCGGTGTCGGCCCTGACGCGCAGCTCGCGCTGGGCACGGCCCTGCGCGCCGCTGCGCAGCTGCTCCAGCGCCTGCACCAGGCCTTCCCGGTCGTCGTCGTGGATGCGGGCCAGCCAGGTCGACAACAAGGGGGAGTCGCTGCCGCACAAGGCCCTCCATTGCGGCGACACGCGGCCCTCGTCGCGGCCGACGCGCCACTCGGCGACACCCAGGCCGGCACCGCCCAGGGCCAGCAGCCAGCGCCTTTCGATGCTCAGGCTGTCCCGCGTCAGCACGTGCACCAGCAGCAGCCCGGCAAGCAGCGTGGCCGCATAGGCCCAGATCGGCAGCAGCGCCGGCGGCGTCGCAGCCAACGGCCCCAGGCCGAAGGCGGCCGACCAGGCGGCTCCCAGTGCCAGCAGCGCCCCCAGCGCCGAGGCGATGCCGATGCTGGTATGGACCAGCAGCGCGGCCAGCAGCATGGCCGGCAGGCTGGCCAGTGCCAGGGAGGTTGCGCGCTGCTCGGCAGGCATGCCGAAGGCAAGCAGCGAAAGCGCCAGCGTGACCAGCAGCAGGCCCGCCGTCGCGGTCCGACGCGCCGGCGTCAGGGCCAGGCGCACGGCGTCCCGATGCAAGGCCAGCAGCGGCAGCCCGGCCAGCAGCAGGCCGAGCCAATGTCCGATGCCCTCGACCAGCACGGCGCCGGACAACGTGGGGGCCCACGCTCCCGCGGTAAGCAGCCGCGTGGCCGTGCTGACAAGCGCCGCGAGCAGCGCCGCCGCCAGGCCCACGCCGAGCCACAGTCCGACGTCGCCACGCTGTTCGAGTTGCTTGTTCAGGGCGAACCGGCGCAGGCCCCAGGCTCCGGCCGAGGCCCCCGCCAGGTCGCCGCACACCAGGGACAGCAACAGGGTGCGCGGCGTGCCTGGGTCGACCAGCAACACGGCCGCGCCCAGCAGCACCCCGGACAGGCAGCCGGCGCCCCAGCGATAGGCGGCAGCCACGCTGACCCCAAGCGGCAGCCAGAGCGGGACCGAACCGGCCCACGGGCCGGCCAGCGCGAGGCAGGCCTTGGCAAGCAGGCCGTACGCGACCGCCACGACCAGCATCCGCTGCAGGCGCACGGCCATCGACGGCGCGGCGACTGCGGCGCGAGGGTGCGAGGGGGCGGCGGGCGTCACCGGTGGCCTGGATCGATGAAGGGCTCGACCGATGCTAGCGAGTGCCGCGTCGAGCACGGCGCGGACAAGCCCGCTCCCCTGATGTAGGGGGTCGTCGGCCGAACCTCATGCCGGCGCCCGCCGGCAGCTGCTCCAGGCGCCGCCTGCTGCACCCGTCAACGGATGCAAGGGGCCGGCTCAAAGCGCAAACTCGGAGAGCTTTCTGCCCGACGCCAAAGCCTCTTTCAGCCAAGTGGGCTGCAACCCTCGTCCGGACCAGGTATTCCCGGTGGCGGCGTCGCGATATTTGGGCGCCACTTTCATGCCGGTCTTCTTGGCGCTGGCCGCGGGTTTGCTGGCCAAGTCGGCCAAAGTCAGGCCGTGTTCGGCCATCAGCGCGCGCACCTTGGCGATCGCGTCGGCACGCTCGGCACGCTGCGCCTGCACGATCTGCTGTTCAAGGGCAGCCTTCTGCGCCAGTAATTCGGTGATGGACGCCATCGGCTCTTCTCCTGTTCTTGACCTTTGGCGAATAGTACCTGATTGGCAGCGAAGGCAATATCAGTCCCCCACCCGGGGAATCCCGAGTCAATCACGGGCTGGATATTTCAGGACGAGGGCGGAACATACCCCGCAGGTTGTTCCGCGCCTGCGCCGAAGAAGAACTGCTCCATCTGGCGCGCAAGGTACTGCCGGGCGCGCGCGTCGGCCAGGTTGAGGCGGTTTTCGTTGACCAGCATGGTCTGGTGCCGCTTCCACAGCTCGAACGCCTCCTTGCTGACGTTGTCGTAGATGCGCTTGCCCAACTCACCCGGATACGGGGAGAAATCAAGGCCCGGCGCCTCCTTCTTCAGATAAACACATTGCACCATTCGCGCCATCGTTGGCCTCCTTGGATATCGATACGGTCTCGGGTCAGCCGAGTTTCTTGACCAACACCTGCGAGCGTCGGTCCCAGTTGTATTTCTTCTTGCGTGCCTCGGGCAACTTGTCCGGGTCGACCGCGACAAACCCCCGCTTGATGAACCAATGCATCGTGCGTGTGCTCAGCACGAATATGCTGTCCAGGCCCATCGAGCGCGCGCGTTGCTCGACGCGCTTGAGTATGCGTTCGCCGTCGCCCTGGCTTTGCACCTGGGGCGATACCGTCAGCGCCGCCATTTCGCCGGTACGCGCCTCGGGGTAGGGATATAGCGCCGCACAGCCGAAGATGATGCCGTCGTGCTCGATCACCGTGTAGTTGGCGATGTCGCGCTCGATTTCCGTGCGCTCGCGGCGCACCAGCGTGCCGTCGCGCTCGAAAGGCTCGATCAGCTGCAGGATGCCGCCCACGTCGTCGACGGTGGCCTCGCGCAGGCTCTCCAGCTTTTCGTCGACCACCATCGTGCCGATGCCGTCGTGCGTGAAGATCTCCAGCAGCAGCGCGCCGTCACGCGCGAAGGGCAGGATGTGCGAGCGCTCCACGCCGCCTTCGCAGGCACGCACGCAGTGCTGCAGGTAGAAGGCCGCATCCGTCGGCTGTGTGGGGCTGGGCAGCGCCGCCAGCAGCTTCTTGGCATCGGCCAGGGCCAGCTCGGTGTCGATGGCGCCCTCGGGATCCTGCGCGTTCTCGCGGATGCCCGGCACCTCGGTCAGGAACAGCAGCTTGTCGGCTTGCAGCGCGATGGCCGTGCTGGTGGCCACGTCCTCCATCGTCAGGTTGAAGGCCTCGCCGGTGGGCGAGAAGCCGAAGGGGCTCAGCAGCACCAGCGCCCCGATGTCGATGGCCCGGCGGATGGCGGTCGCGTCGACGCGCCGCACCAGGCCGCTGTGCATGAAGTCGACGCCATCGACGATGCCCACCGGCCGCGCGGTGAGAAAGTTGCCCGAGACCATGCGCACGGTGGAATTGGCCATCGGCGTGTTGGGCAGGCCCTGCGAGAAGGCCGCCTCGATCTCGAAGCGCAGCTGGCCCGCCGCCTCCTGCGCCGCGTCCAGCGCCTGCGGGTCGGTGATGCGCAGCCCATGGCTGAAGCGCGACACATGGCCCTTGGCGGCAAGCTGTTCGTTCACCTGCGGCCTGAAGCCGTGCACCAGCACCAGCCGGATGCCGATCGAGTGCAGGATCGCCAGGTCGTGCACGAAGGTGTTGAGCTTGCCCGCGGCAATCAATTCGCCGGCCATCGCCACGACGAAGGTCTTGCCGCGGTAGGCGTGCATGTAGGGCGCCACCGCGCGGAACCACGGCACGAAGGTATGGGGGAAGACCAGATTCATGGCTGGTCGATTGTGCCGCAGCCCTCGGGATTGACCGGGCGCAGGCCGGCTTCGAACATCGGATTTCCTTCACCGCACGAGGAATCGACATGGACCCGTTCAAGACCGTGGGTGCCGTCAGCTGGACCGAACTGACGACGCCCGACCCGGCAGCCGCGCAGAGCTTCTATGGTGCGTTGTTCGGCTGGCGCTTCGAAGCCATGCCCATGCCCGAGGGCAGCTACCACGTCATCAAGGTCAGCGACACCGACGCCATCGGCGGCGTCCTGGCCACGCCGCCGCAGGCCCAGGGCATGCCGCCCGCCTGGGGCAGCTACGTCACCGTGGCCGACTGCGACGCCTCGGCCGCCAAGTGCACGTCGCTCGGCGGCAAAGTCTGCGTCGGCCCGATGGACATTCCCAACGTCGGCCGCTTCGCCATGCTGCAGGACCCGCAGGGCGCCACGCTCTTCGTCATCGCCTACAAGCCGGGGCCCGGCTGAGCCCGGCGCCGTCTTGCGCGGCACGGATAATCCGCCGCCCGTGACGACCCGCGCCGCGCATCCCATCCCAGCCATCGAGTTTCCCGAGGCGCTGCCCGTCAGCGCGCGGCGTGACGAGATCGCGCGCCTGCTCGCCGCGCACCAGGTGCTCATCGTTTGCGGCGAGACGGGCTCGGGCAAGACCACGCAGCTGCCGAAGATCGCGCTGCAGCTCGGCCGTGGCCTGGGCGCCGGCGGCCAGGGCCTGATCGGCCACACCCAGCCGCGGCGCATCGCGGCCAGTTCGGTGGCCAAGCGCATCGCGCAGGAGTTGAACTCGCCGCTGGGCGACGTGGTCGGCTACAAGGTGCGCTTCCAGGACCGGCTGCAGCCCGGCGCGTCGGTCAAGCTGATGACCGACGGCATCCTGCTGGCCGAGACGCAGAGCGACCCGCTGCTGCGTGCCTACGACACGCTGATCGTCGACGAGGCGCACGAGCGCAGCCTGAACATCGACTTCCTGCTCGGCCACCTGAGGCAGATCCTGCCGCGGCGGCCGGAGCTGAAGCTCATCGTCACCTCGGCCACCATCGATGCCGAGCGCTTCGCCAACCATTTCGCCGATGCGCAGGGCCCGGCGCCGGTGATCCAGGTGTCGGGGCGGCTGTATCCGGTGCAGATCCGCTGGCGGCCTTTCGAGGACAGTCGCAGCTATGGCCTGGACGAGGCCATCGCCGACGCCATCGACGAACTGTGGCGCGACGGCGGTGCCGGCGACGTGCTGGTGTTCCTGCCCGGCGAACGCGAGATCCGCGACGCGGCCGACCACCTGCGGCAGCACTTTGCGCGCCAGCAGCGTGGCGGCGCGGCGGGCGGGGCGTTTCGCGGGCCGGTGCCCGAAGTGCTGCCGCTGTTTGCGCGGCTGTCGCAGGCGGAGCAGGACAAGGTCTTCGAAGCGGGCAACGGCCGCCGCATCGTGCTGGCCACCAACGTCGCCGAGACCTCGCTCACCGTGCCGGGCATCCGTTACGTGGTGGACAGCGGCCTGGCGCGCGTCAAGCGCTACAGCTACCGCAGCAAGGTCGAGCAGCTGCAGGTCGAGCCGATCAGCCAGGCGGCCGCCAACCAGCGGGCCGGCCGCTGCGGCCGCGTGGCCGACGGCATCTGCATCCGGCTGTACGACGAAGCCGGCTTTGCCGCACGGCCGAAGTTCACCGACCCGGAGATCCTGCGCTCGTCGCTGGCCGGCGTGATCCTGCGCATGAAGTCGCTGAAGCTCGGCGCGGTGGAGGACTTCCCCTTCCTGGAAGCGCCGCCGCGCAAGGCCATCGCCGACGGCTACGCGCTGCTGGCCGAGCTGCATGCGGTGGACGATGCCAACGAGCTCACCGCCATCGGCCAGAGCCTGGCGCGCTTGCCGCTGGACCCGCGCGTGGGCCGCATGATCCTGGAGGCGCGCGACCGCCAGGCCTTGACGGAAGTGCTGATCGTCGCCGCCGCGCTGAGCGGCCAGGACGTGCGCGACCGGCCGCTGGAGCAGCAGCAGGCGGCCGACGAGAAGCACAAGAAGTTCGACGACGAGCGTTCGGAATTCATCGGCACGCTGAAGCTCTGGCAATGGATCGAAGAGGGCCGGGGCGTGCATGGCCATGCGGCGCAGAAGACGCAGGCCGCCGACAGCCACAAGCTGTCCAACCGCCAGCAGGAACAGCGCCTGCGCGACAGCTTCATCAACCCGCGGCGGGTGCGCGAATGGCGCGACATCCACAGCCAGCTGCACACCGTGGTGGCCGAGCACGGCTGGCGGCTCAACGGCGCGCCGGCCACCTACGAGCAGATCCACCTGTCGATGCTGGCCGGCCTGCTGGGCAACATCGGCTGCAAGGCCGACGACGAGGACTGGTACCTGGGCGCGCGCGGCATCCGCTTCTGGCGCCACCCTGGCGCCCACCTGAGCAAGAAGCCGGGACGCTGGATCGTCGCCGCGGAACTGGTGGAGACGACGCGCCTCTATGGCCGCGGTCTCGCCGGCATCGAGGCCCACTGGCTGCCGCTGGTGGGCGGCCATCTGCTCAAGAAGCAGCTGCTGGAGCCGCACTGGGAACGCAAGGCGGCCGAGGTGGTGGCGCTGGAGCGGGCCACGCTCTACGGCCTGGTGGTCTACGCCAACAAGCGCGTCAACTACGGCCGGGTGGACCCGGCGGCGGCGCGCGAGATCTTCATCCGCCAGGCGCTGGTGGAGGGCGACTGGGACACCAAGCTGCCGTTCCTGGCGCACAACCGCAAGCTGATCCATCAGGTGCAGGAGCTGGAGCACAAGAGCCGGCGCCAGGACGTGCTGGTGGACGAGGCGCTGATCTTCGCCTTCTACGACCAGCAGCTGCCGGTGGACGTGTGCTCCAGCGCGAGCCTGGAGCGCTGGTTCCGCGACGAGCTCAAGCGCCAGCCCAAGCTGCTGCAGCTGACGCGCGAGGAGCTGATGCGCCACGAGGCCGCCGGCATCACCACCGAGGCGTTTCCCAAGCTGGTGCGGCTGGGCGGCGTCGATTGCGCGGCGAGCTATCTGCACGAGCCCGGCGACGAACGCGACGGCTTGACCGTCACCGTGCCGATCTACGCGCTCAACCAGGTGGGCGACGAGCGCTGCGAATGGCTGGTGCCGGGCATGCTGCAGCCCAAGCTGCTGGCGCTGCTGAAGAGCCTGCCCGGCAAGCCGCGGGCGCGGCTGCAGCCGCTGGCCGACACGGCCGAGGCCCTGGCGCGCGACCTGCCCTTCGGCCAGGGGTCGCTGCTGGACGTGTTGCTGGAGACCGTGCGCACCCGCACCCAGCTGCCGCTGCAGCGCGCCGACTTCAAGCTGGACATGCTGCCGGCGCACCTGTTCATGAACCTGCGCATCGTCGACGAGCACGGCCGCCAGCTCGGCATGGGCCGGCACCTGGCGGCGCTGAAGGCCGAGCTGGGCACGCAGGCGCGCTCGGCCTTCCAGGCGCTGGCGGCGTTGAAGCGTCCGGCCCCAACCCCGACAGCGGCGCCGGCACCGCCGGCCGTGGCCGCGCCGGGCGAAGGCAAGGGCGTGCAGGCCACGGTGTTGGCGCGCGTGCCCAAGACCGCCGCTCCGGAAACCGCCAAGGCGCCCGAGCGCTACACCGCATGGAGCTTCGGCGCGCTGCCCGAGCTGATGGAGCTGCGCCAGGGTGCGCAGACGCTGATCGGCTTCCCGGCGCTGATCGACAAGGGCACGCACGTGGAGATCGAGGTCTTCGACGAGCCCGACGTGGCCGCGTCGAAGCACCGCGCGGGCCTGCGCCGGCTGGTGGCGCTGGCCATCAAGGAGCCGCTGAAGTACCTGGAGAAGAACATCCCCGACCTGCAGCGCCTGGGCGCCTGGTACATGGGCCTGGGCACGGTGGAAGAGCTGCGCCAGCAGATCGTCGACGTGGCGCTGGACCGCGCGTTCCTGGCCGAGCCGCTGCCGGCCGATGCCCAGGCCTTCGACGCGCGCCTGGCCGAAGGGCGCACGCGGCTGAACCTGATCGCGCAGGAGGTGGCGCGCACCGTGGGCGCGGTGCTGGCCGACTATGCGGCGGCCAGCCGCAAGCTGAAGGACGCGCGCCCGCCCAAGGACGTGGCCGACGACATCGCCGCGCAACTGCAGCGGCTGGTGGGCAAGCGCTTCGTCGTCGACACGCCTTACGCGCAGCTGCAGCACCTGCCGCGCTACCTGAAGGGCATCACGTTGCGGCTGGACAAGCTGAAGGCCGACCCGGCACGCGACGCGGCGCGCATGGCCGAAGCGCGCATCGCCGACGCGCGCTGGCTGAAGCGGATGGCCGAGCTGAAAGGCCGCCGCGATGCGCGGCTGGACGAATACCGCTGGCTGCTAGAAGAGCTGCGCGTCAGCCTGTTCGCGCAGGAGCTGCGCACGCCGCAGCCGGTGAGCAGCAAGCGGCTGGACAAGGCCTGGGCGCAGCTGGCGGGCTGAGCCGCGCGCCTTGTGGTGCAGGCAGGCATCTGCCTGCAGGGCCGACGATGCCGCAAGCGCGAGGCTCGAGCCCCGCGCTGGTGCGGCATCCAGGCCCTCAGGCCGGCACCGACGGCAACCCCGCCAGCGCCATCGCCAGCTCCTTCTCGTCGTACTGCTGGTCGACCAGCTTGCCGCTGAAGTAGGCGGTGTAGGCGCTCATGTCGAAGTGGCCGTGGCCGCACAGGTTGAACAAGATCGTCTCGCTCCTGCCCTCGGCCTTGCAGCGCAGCGCCTCGACGATCGCGCCCTTGACGGCATGGTTGGCTTCCGGCGCCGGCACGATGCCTTCGGCGCGCGCGAACAGCACGCCGGCCTCGAAGCAGGCGTTCTGGTGGTAGGCCGTCGCCTCGATCAAGCCCAGCTCCTTCAGGTGGCTGACCAGCGGCGCCATGCCGTGGTAGCGCAGCCCGCCGGCATGGAAGCCCGGCGGCGTGAAGGTGCTGCCCAGCGTGTGCATCTTGGTCAGCGGCGTCAGGTGGCCGGTGTCGCCGAAGTCGTAGGCGAACTTGCCGCGCGTCAGGCTGGGGCAGGCGGCCGGCTCGACCGCGACGATGCGCCGCTGCTTGGTCTTGCCCTTGCCGCGCAGCTGCTGGCCGATGAACGGGAACGTGATGCCGGCGAAGTTGCTGCCGCCGCCGGTGCAGCCGACGATCACGTCCGGGTCGTCGCCGGCCATCTCCAGCTGCAGCATCGCCTCCTGGCCGACGATGGTCTGGTGCAGCAGCACATGGTTCAGCACCGAGCCCAGCGCGTACTTGGTGTCGTCGTGCGTCGCGGCGATCTCCACCGCCTCGCTGATGGCGATGCCCAGCGAGCCCGGATGGTCGGCGCGCTGCGCCAGGATGGCGCGGCCGGCGTTGGTTTCGTTGGACGGGCTGGCCACGCAGGTGGCGCCGTAGGTTTCCATCAGCGCGCGGCGGTAGGGCTTCTGGTCGTAGGAGACGCGCACCTGGAAGACCTTGACCTGCAGCCCGAACAGGTTGCCGGCAAAGGCCAGCGACGAGCCCCACTGGCCGGCGCCGGTCTCGGTGGTCAGCTTCTTCACCCCGGCCTGGGCGTTGTACCAGGCCTGCGGCACGGCGGTGTTCGGCTTGTGGCTGCCGGCCGGCGACACGCCTTCGTACTTGTAGTAGATCTTCGCCGGTGTGCCCAGCGCCTTCTCCAGGCGGTGCGCGCGCACCAGCGGGCTCGGCCGCCACAGGCGGAAGACCTGGCGCACCGGCTCGGGGATGGGCACCTCGCGCTCGGTGGACACCTCCTGCAGGATCAGCTCCATCGGGAACAGCGGCGCCAGGTCGTCCGGCCCCACCGGCTGCAGCGTGCCCGGGTGCAGCACCGGCGCCGGCGCCTGCGGCAGGTCCGCCGCGATGTTGTACCAGTGCCTGGGCATCTTGCTCTCGTCCAGCACGAACTTGGTCTGTGAGCTCATGGCGCGTGTCTCCTCGCGGGTCTGAAGTGGGGGGCGCATGCTAAACCTCGCCCCGCCCCGGCGGCTGCAGGCAGGCGCGCGGCTTGACCGCGCTCAAGCCGCGCCGGCAGGTGCCTCCCAGAATGCGGGCATGGTCTTTCTGCATCCCGCCCCGTTGACCCGTCTGCGCGCCACCCTCGGTGTCGTGGCCCTGGCCGCCACCACCGCCGTGGCCCAGCCGTCGTCCCGGCCGATGCCGGGCGAGTTCGTCGTCGTCGACGGGCGCGTGGATGCCGGCACCTACGCCGGCTGGAAGCTGTTCCACACGCACTGCGTCGGCTGCCACGGTGTGGGCGCGGTCGGCACCGGCGTGGCGCCGAACCTGGTGGAGCGCATCGTCAACTACACGCCGCGCGGCTTTGCCGTCAAGGTGCTGACCAGCTACCGCATCGTGCCGATGTCGCCCGACAGCGGCCCGCCGGAAGACGCCGCCGAGCGTGACGCCCTGCTGGAGCAGCTGATGAAGCGCGAGCGCAGCGAGCGCGGCCAGCCGCTGATGCCGGCCTGGGATGCGGACACCGGCGTGGCGCCGCACGTGCTGGACCTCTACGCCTACCTGAATGCACGCGCGGCCGGCGCGCTGGGGCCGGGCAAGCCGAAGCTGCTGCCGGCGCGCTGAGGGTTCAGCGCAGGATCTGCAGCGCCCGGTCCAGCCCGCCCTGGGTGATCGACACCAGCGCCTTCTCGCGCACCGCCGGCTTCGGGTGGTAGGCGATCGACAGTCCGGCGGCCATCATCATCGGCAGGTCGTTGGCGCCGTCGCCGACCGCGATGCACTGGTCGGTGGAGATGCCCATCAGCTCGGCCACCTCCAGCAGCACGCGCTTCTTCTCGGGCCCGTCGACGATGTCGCCCCAGGGCCGGTCGAACAGCGTGCCGGTGAGCCGGCCGTTGAACACGCCCAGCGTGTTGGCGCGCGCGAAGTCCAGCTTCAGGTGCTGGCGGATGCGTTCGCTGAAGAAGCTGAAGCCGCCGCTGATGAGCAGCGTCTTCAGCCCCGCGGCTTGGGCAGCGC
The DNA here is from genome assembly GCA_019635285.1 of Rubrivivax sp. Lineage (GTDB taxonomy): Bacteria > Pseudomonadota > Gammaproteobacteria > Burkholderiales > Burkholderiaceae_C > Rubrivivax. Next base: position 94,918 of record JAHBZS010000001.1, read on the forward strand.
GCACGAACTCGGGCACGCCGGGGTTCAGCTGCAGGCGCTGGTCGTAGACCTGCTGCAGCGCGCTCTCGGGCACGCCGGCCAGCATCGCCACGCGCCGGCGCAGGCTGTCCTTGTAGTCAGCGATGTCGCCGCGCATCGCCGCTTCGGTGATCTCGGCCACCTCGGCCCCGCGGCCCGCCACCGCGGCGATCTCGTCGATGCACTCGATGTTGATCAGCGTGGAGTCCATGTCGAAGGCGACCAGCCGGTAGTCGGCCAGCTGCAGCGGCGGCCGGATGCCGCGGATGAACAGGCCGGGCGCGAACTCGGTGGCGCTCATCGCACTGGCGCCGCGGCCTGCGCCACCGGCTTGCCCAGCGAGCGCAGCAGGTCGCGCACGAAGGCGGCGCGCTGGGCGGCTTCGGGGATCTCGCGCTCGATGCGCAGCTTCTCGTTGCCGGCCAATCTGATGTGCCGGTTCTTCTGCACCAGCGAGATGATGGCCATCGGGTCCACCGGCGGGTTGGGGCGGAAGACCACGTTCATCAGCTTCGGCCCGGCGTCGATCTTGGCCACGCCGTAGGGCCGCGCCAGCACGCGCAGCCGGTGCGTGTCGAACAAGGTCTGGCCCTGCGCGGGCAGCTTGCCGAAGCGGTCGGTGATCTCTTCCAGCAGCGCGTCGATCTGCTCGGCCTTCTCGGCCGTGGCCAGGCGCTTGTACAGGTTCAGCCGCACGTGCACGTCGCCGCAGTAGGCGTCGGGCAGCAGCGCCGGCGCGTGCAGGTTGATCTCGGTGGTGGCGCCGAAGGGGCTCATCAGGTCCGGCTCGCGCCCGGCCTTCAGCGCACTCACCGCCTCGGCCAGCATGTCGTTGTAGAGCTGGAAGCCCACCTCCATCATGTTGCCGCTCTGGTTTTCGCCCAGCACCTCGCCGGCGCCGCGGATCTCCAGGTCGTGCATCGCCAGGTAGAAGCCCGAGCCGAGTTCTTCCATCGACTGGATCGCGTCCAGCCGCTGCGCGGCCTGCTTGGTCAGGCTCTGCACGTCCGGCACCAGCAGGTAGGCATAGGCCTGGTGGTGGCTGCGGCCGACGCGGCCGCGCAGCTGGTGCAGTTGCGCCAGGCCGAACTTGTCGGCACGGCTCATGACGATGGTGTTGGCGGTGGGCACGTCGATGCCGGTCTCGATGATCGTCGAGCACAGCAGCAGGTTGTGGCGCTGCGCGACGAAGTCGCGCATCACCGCCTCCAGTTCGCGCTCGGGCAGCTGGCCGTGCGCCACCGCGATGCGCGCCTCGGGCAGTAGTTCGGCCAGCTGGTTGCGCCGGTTCTGGATGGTCTCGACCTCGTTGTGCAGGAAGTAGACCTGGCCGCCGCGCTTCAGCTCGCGCAGCACGGCCTCGCGGATCACGCTGTTGCCTTCGGAGCGCACGAAGGTCTTGATGGCCAGCCGGCGCTGCGGCGCGGTGGCGATGACGGAGAGATCCCGCAGGCCTTCCAGCGCCATGCCCAAGGTGCGCGGGATCGGCGTGGCGGTCAAGGTCAGCACGTCGACCTCGGCGCGCAGCGCCTTCATCTGCTCCTTGTGGCGCACGCCGAAGCGGTGCTCCTCGTCGATGATCAGCAGCCCCAGGCGCTTGAACTTGACTGTCTGGCTGAGCAGCTTGTGCGTGCCGACGACGATGTCCACGCTGCCGTCCTCGATGCCCTGCATCGCCGCCGCCACTTCCTTGGGCGTGCGGAAGCGCGACAGCTCGGCCACCTTCACCGGCCACTTGCCGAAACGGTCGACCAGCGTCTGGTAGTGCTGCTCGGCCAGCAAGGTGGTCGGCGCCAGGATGGCCACCTGCTTGCCGCCGTGCACCGCGACGAAGGCGGCGCGCAGCGCCACCTCGGTCTTGCCGAAGCCCACGTCGCCGCACACCAGCCGGTCCATCGGCTTGGGGCTGATCAGGTCCTGCACCACGGCATGGATCGCCGCGCGCTGGTCGGCCGTCTCCTCGAAGCCGAAGCTGGCGGCGAAGGCCTCGTAGTCGTGCGGGCTGAAGCGGTGCGCGAAGCCTTCGCGCGCCGCGCGCCGGGCATACAGGTTCAGCAGTTCGGCGGCGGTGTCGCGCACCTGCTCGGCGGCCTTGCGCCGCGCCTTGTCCCACTGCCCGCTGCCCAAGCGGTGCAGCGGCGCCTCGTCGGCGCTGACGCCGGTGTAGCGACTGATCAGGTGCAGCTGCGACACCGGCACGTACAGCGTCGCCTTGTCGGCGTACTCCAGGTGCAGGAACTCGCTGGGGCCGCCCTCCAGGTCCATGGTCATCAGCCCCTGGTAGCGGCCGATGCCGTGGTTGGCATGCACCACCGGGTCGCCGACCTTCAGCTCCGACAGGTCCTTGATCAGCGCGTCGACGCTGCTGGTCTGTTCTTGCTTGCGCCGGCGTCGCGCCTGCGGCGTGGTGGCGAAGAGCTCGGTCTCGGTGATGAACTGGATCGAGATGGCCGCCGCGGGCTCCAGCCAGTGGAAGCCCGCCGCCAGCGGTGCCGCGGCGATGGCCACCTTCTCGTTGCCCGTCTGGAACTCGGCCAGGCTCGCCACGCTGGGCACGTCGATGCGGTGGTCGCGCAGCAGCTCCAGCAGGCTCTCGCGCCGGCCTTCGCTCTCGGCCAGCAGCAGCACGCGGTGCGGGGTGCCGTCGATGTGCTTTTCCAGCGCGGCCAACGGCTCGGTGGCGCCGCGGTCCACGCTCACGTCCGGCAGCGGACGCGCCCAGTCCACCTTGCCGGTGCCGCGCAGCACCAGCGTGGCGTGCTGTTGGGCCCGAGCGAACAGCTCGTCGCTGCGCAGGAACAGCTCTTCGGGCGGCAGGATCGGCCGCTCGGGATCGTGCTGCAGGAAGCGATGGCGCTCGCGCGTGTCGGCCCAGAAGTGCTGCAGTGCCTCGTCCACCTCGCCGTGCAGCGCCAAGGCGGCGTCGTCGCCCAGGTAGTCGAAGATCGTTGCCGGCTGCTCGAAGAACAGCGGCAGGTAGTACTCGATGCCGGCGGTGGCGATGCCGCTGGCGATGTCCTTGTAGATGCGGTGGCGGCTCGGGTCGCCGTCGATCTTCTCGCGCCAGCGCGCGCGGAAGGCATGGCGCGCGGCCTCGTCCATCGGGAACTCGCGGCCGGGCAGCAGCCGCACCTCGGGCACCGGGTACAGGCTGCGCTGCGTGTCCGGGTCGAAGGCGCGGATGGAGTCGATCTCGTCGCCGAACAGGTCGACGCGGTAGGGCATCGGCGAGCCCATCGGGAACAGGTCGATCAGCCCGCCGCGCACCGCGTATTCGCCGGGCGACACCACCTGGCTGACGTGGCTGTAGCCGGCCAAGGTCAGCTGGCTCTTCAGCGCGGCCTCGTCGAGCCGCATCTTCTGCTTGAAGTGGAAGGTGTAGCCGGCGACGAAGGAGGGCGGCGCCAGCCGCGCCAGCGCCGTGCTGGCCGGCAGCAGCACGACATCCAGATCGTGTCCGCGCACGCGCCACAGCGTGTCCAGGCGTTCGGAGATCAGGTCCTGGTGCGGCGAGAAGCTGTCGTAGGGCAGTGTTTCCCAGTCGGGGAACAGCGCGACGCGCAGCTCGGGCGCGAAGAACGGCAGTTCGTCGACCAGGCGCTGCGCGTCGGCGGCCTCGGCGGCGATCACGCACAGCAGCTGGCCGGCCGCCTTGCGTGCCTGCGCATGGCGCGCCAGCAGCAGCGCGTCGCCGGAGCCGATGGGGCGGGGCAGCTGATAGCGCTTGCCGCGGGCGATGTCGGGAATCTGCATGAGGGACGCGGAAAACACAAAAAGCCCCACAACGTCGGTTGCGGGGCGGTGCGGCATTGTAGGTAGTCGCCCCGGCTACCATTGCCGCGTGGACATGCCCGCTTCCGATGCCGCGCGTTGTTTTGCCCTGGTGCCCTGCGCCGGCGTCGGCGAGCGCGCGGGCCTGGGCCTGCCCAAGCAGTACGCACGCATCGCCGGCCGCACGCTGGCGGTGCACACGCTGGCGGCGCTGGCCCGGGTGCCGCGGCTGCAGGCGACGCTGGTGGTGCTGGCGCCGGGCGATGCGCAGTTCGAGATGCCCGATGCCGTGACGGACGCGTCGCGCTTGTGGGTCGCCGCCTGTGGCGGCGCGACACGGGCGGCGACGGTGGCCAACGGCCTGGCCGAACTGCAGCGGCGCGGCGCCGCCGATGACGACTGGGTGCTGGTGCACGACGCGGCGCGCTGCCTGCTGCAGCCGGCCTGGGTCGACCGGTTGATCGATGCCTGCCGCGACGACGCGGTCGGCGGCCTGCTGGCGCTGCCGCTGTCCGACACGCTGAAGCAGGCCGAAGACGGCCGCGTGCAGCGCACCTTGCCGCGCGGCGACAAGTGGGCCGCGCAGACGCCGCAGATGTTCCGGCTGGGGCTGCTGCGTCGGGCGCTGCAGCACGCCGGACCGGCGGTCACCGACGAGGCCAGCGCGATCGAGGCGCTGGGCCATCGGCCGCGGCTGGTGCCGGGCGAACTGGAGAACTTCAAGATCACCTGGCCGCAGGACCTGGCGCTGGCCGAGCGCCTGCTGGCCCACCGCGGAGCACCGGCATGAACCTGCGCATCGGCGAGGGCTGGGACACGCATGCGCTGGTGGTGGGCCGGCCGCTGATCCTGGGCGGCGTGCGCATCGAACACAGCCACGGGCTGCTGGGCCATTCGGATGCCGACGCGCTGCTGCACGCGATCACCGACGCGCTGCTGGGGGCGGCGGCGCTGGGCGACATCGGCCGGCACTTCCCGGACACCGACCCGGCCTTCCACGGCGCGGACTCCTCGGCGCTGCTGGCCGAGGCGTCGCGCCGCGTGCGCGCGGCCGGCTGGCGCATCGTCAACGTCGACAGCACCATCGTCGCGCAGGCGCCGAAGATGGCGCCGCACATCGCGGCGATGTGCGCGAACATCGCCCAGGCGCTGGGGGTGGAGCGCGATTGCATCAACGTCAAGGCCAAGACGGCCGAGAAGATGGGCCCGGTGGGCGAGGGGCGTGCGATCGAGGCGCGCGCGGTCTGCCTGCTGCAGCGCGCCTGAGCCTGGGGCGACGGCGGCGTCCGCCTGTGTCGTCCAAGCAGGCCTAGTGCGACGGCGCCTGCTTCAGCCGCAGGTGCGCGACCAGCCCGCCATCGGGCGCGTTGGCCAGCTCCAGCGTGCCGCCCATGCGCTGCAGTGACTTCTCGACGATGGCCAGCCCCAGGCCGGCGCCGGTGGCCGCGGTGCGTGCCGCGTCGCCGCGGAAGAAGGGTGTGGTCAGCTGCGCCAGCTTTTCCGGCGGCACGCCGGGCCCGCTGTCGCGCACGGTGACGACGATCCACGGCCCCGCCCGGGCGTAGCTGACGCTGACCATGGCGATGCCGGTGTTGGTGCCGCGGCCATAGCGCCGCGCGTTCTCGAACAGGTTGGCGAAGACGCGCCCGAGTTCGGTCTCGTCGGCCATCACGCACAGGTCGATGGCCACGCGCGAGTCGATGCGGATTTCCTTCGGGTCGCGGAAGGGCTGGGCTTCGCGGTCGATCAGCTGCGCCAGGTGCACCGGGCGCATCTCGGTGTCGCCGGGGCGCGCGTAGTCCATGAACTTGTCGATGATGGCGTCGAGCTGTTCGATGTCCATCTCCATGTTGCGCTTGGCCTCGTCGTTGCCGACGCTCATCTCGGTTTCCAGCCGCAGCCGTGCCAGCGGCGTGCGCAGGTCGTGCGAGATGCCGGCCAGCATCACCGCGCGGTCTTCCTCCACCTTGGCCAGCTCGCGCGCCATGCGGTTGAAGCCGCGGTTGACCTCGCGGATCTCGCTGGTCAGCGTGTTCTCGTCCAGGTGCGAGTCGAGGTCGCCTTCGCGGATGCGGCTGGCGGCAAAGGACAGCTGGCGCAGCGGGCGGTTGATCAGCCGCGCGATGACCACCGAGCCGAGCAGCATGGCCGCCAGCGCGATGCCAACCCACACGAACCAGGTGCCGCTGGTCAGCGGCCCGGCCTGCGCCGGCTCGGCCTGCAGCCAGTAGTTGTCGGTGTCGATGGAGAAGCCGACCCACATGCCGGGCTTGCCGTTGACGCTGCGCGCGACCACCGCGTCCGGGCCCAGGCGCGAGCGCAGCTGGTCCGTCACGTTCTGGCTGAAGCGGTCGGTGGCGTAGCTCTCCCAGGTGTCGCCCGGCTCCCGCGGCAGCACGCGCACCGTGTCCTGCCCGCCCATCGTCTTGATCAGCGCGACGCGGTTGATGGCGTCCACCGTGCGCAGCGCGGTACGCGACAGGTTCACCAGCTCGGCCGTCTGCTGCGCGGCCTGCACCGCGCGCGGCTCGAACTCCAGTGCACGCAGGGTCTGCACCCAGGCGAAGATGCCTCCCGTCAGCAGCAGGGCCAACAGGAAGAAGGTGCGCCAGAAAAGGCTCAGTCCGACAGGTTGGCGGGCCACGCCGGTATTTTGACCGAGCCGTCGTCACAACCGCCCCGCGGGGCGCGGCGCGTCAGCCGTTCGTGCCGTCCGGCACGAACACGTAGCCCACGCCCCATACCGTCTGGATGTAGCGCGGCTGCGCGGGGTCGGGCTCGAGCATCTTGCGCAGGCGCGAGATCTGCACGTCCAGGCTGCGGTCGAAGGGCTCGAATTCGCGGCCGCGCGCCAACTGGGCCAGCTTGTCGCGCGACAGCGGCTGGCGCGGGTGGCGCACCAGCGCCTTGAGCATGGAGAACTCACCGGTGGTCAGCGAGATCTGCTGGCCTTCCTTGGACAGGCGGCGCAACGACAGGTCGAACTCGAAGGGCCCGAAGGTCACGGTCTGCGCTTCCTTCGACGGCGCGCCCGGCGCTTCCGGCGCGGGGCGGCGGCGCAGCACCGCATGGATCCGCGCCAGCAGTTCGCGCGGATTGAAGGGCTTGGGCAGGTAGTCGTCGGCGCCGACTTCCAGGCCGACGATGCGGTCCACGTCCTCGACCTTGGCGGTCAGCATGATGATCGGCGTGGTGTCCTTGGCGGCGCGCAGGCGGCGGCAGATGGACAGGCCGTCCTCGCCGGGCAGCATCAGGTCCAGCACGATGAGGTCGACGGTCTCGCGCGTGAGCAGGCGGTTCAGTGCCTTGGCGTCCTCGGCCAGCAGCACATCGAAGCCTTCCTGCGTCAGGTAGCGGCGCAGCAGGTCGCGGATGCGGGCATCGTCATCGACGATGACGACGCGATTGGGCCGCGCGTTCGGTGCCTGGGACATGGTGGACTCCAATATGTAACAACGAGATTGTGCAAGGCTTTGCCTCGGCTTTTTCGGCCCGATTGACGGCCCGTTACAGTTCTGTTTACAGGCTGTTTCGCGACCTTGCCGTCAACCCGTGAAGGATGCCACGCGCTAAGGTGTCTCACCCTCGAACTGCACTAGGAACCATGGTTGCTCGAAACACGTGTCTGATGGCTGTGCTGTGCCTTGCCTCGGCATGGCCTGCCGCCCATGCAGAGCCGGCGGCGCCGGTGGCCAACCAGCTGACGCTGTCGGCCTCGTCCACCGCCGAGGTGACGAACGATGTGCTGTCCATCGTCTTTTCCACGCAGCGCGAAGGGGCGGACCCGGCCGTCGTGCAGTCGCAGCTGACGCAGGCCCTGAACACCGCGCTGGCCGAGGCACGCAAGGCCGCCAAGCCCGGCCAGGTGGAGGTCAGCACCGGCAACTTTTCGGTGCAACCACGCTACATGCCCAAGGGCGAACCCAGCAAGTGGCAGGGCACGGTGGAACTGCGCGTCGAGGGCAAGGACTTCGACGCGCTGACCAAGCTGGTCGGCCGCATCCAGAGCCTGAGCGTGTCGCAGGTGGGCTACCGGTTGTCGCGCGAAGCGCGCGAGAAGGTCGAGGCCGAGGTCAGCGCCCAGGCCATCGCGCGCTTTCGCGCGCAGGCCGAGACCTATGCCAGGGCCTTCGGTTTCGGCAGCGTGACGCTGCGCGCGGTGGAGCTCAACACCAACGCCTCCGGGCCGCCGATGCCGCGCCTGCGCGCCGCCAGCGCCGAGATGGCCATGGCCGCCGCGCCGCTGCCGGTGGCCGCGGGCAACTCCGAAGTCACCGTCGTGGTCACCGGCTCGGTGCAGATGCAAAAGTAGCGCGCCACGGCTCGGCCGGCGCGTTGATAGCATGCCCTGTCCAAGACAGGGAAAGACGCACCATGACCGAGCCGCAACTGCGCGACGTGCAATGCCTGGACAGCCGGGGCCTGCACCGCATGGCCTATTGGCAATGGGGTGACGCCGGCAATCCGAAAGTGCTGGTGTGCGTGCACGGCCTGACGCGGCAGGGCCGCGATTTCGACACGCTGGCCCGCGCGCTGTGCGGCGACTACCGCGTCGTCTGTCCCGACGTGGTCGGCCGCGGCCGCTCCGGGCGTCTGGCCGACCCGGCGGGCTATGCCATTCCCACCTACGTCGCCGACATGGTGACGCTGCTGGCACGGCTGGACGCGCAGGTGGTGGACTGGGTCGGCACCTCGATGGGCGGGCTGATCGCCCTGGGCCTGGCCAGCCTGGACGGCGCCCCGGTGCGCAAGCTGGTGCTCAACGACGTCGGCCCGGTGATCCAGCCGGCCGCGTTGCAGCGCATCGGCAGCTACGTCGGCCAGGTGGGCTTCTGGCGCACGCTGGACGAGGCAGCCGACGCGGCCTGGGCGCTGTCCACGGGCTTCGGCCCGCACACGCGCGACGAATGGCGGGCGCTGACCGCGCCGCAGCTCGAGGCGGCGTCGCGCGACGGCGTGGAAGGCTTCACCACGCGCGTCGACCCCGCCATCGCCGTGCCCTTCCGCGCGCTGACGCCCGAGCTGGCCCGTGCCGGCGAGGCCCTGCTGTGGCAAAGCTACGACCGCCTGCGTTGCCGCACCTTGCTGCTGCGCGGCGCGCAGTCGGACCTGCTGTCGGCCGAGACCGCGCGCGAGATGACGCAGCGCGGCCCGCGCGCGCAGCTGCACGAATTCGCCGGTGTCGGCCACGCGCCGACCCTGGTGCATGCCGACCAGATCGAGGTGCTGCGGCACTTCCTGCTGTCGCCATGAAGACGCTGGCCGGTGCCGCGGACGCGGCGGCTGCCGAGGCGGCCTCGCCGATCGTGCGCCTGGCCGACGCCGGGGATGAGGCCGGCAGCGACGCGCTGCGCCGTGCGCGCGCCTTCGCCGAGCCGCTGCTCGTCGGCCAGCAGCTGGATACCGGCGAGGACGCGATGGCGCATGCGCAGGGCGTGGCCGCCATCCTGCAGGGCATCGGCGCCGCGCCGTCGATGCGTGCCGCGGCCTACTTGGTGTACGCCGGCGACTACCTGCAGCGGCCCGAGGAGGTGGTCAGCAAGGCCTTCGGCGAGTCTTACGCCGGCCTGGTGAGCCACACGCGCCAGCTGGTGCAGATCCAGCGCTCGGCGCGGGACGCGCAGGTGGAGGCTGAAGCCCGTGCGCGGCAGACCGAGCGCGTGCGCAAGATGCTGCTGGCCTTTGCCAGCGACCTGCGCGTGGTGCTGCTGCGCCTGGCGTCGCGGCTGCAGACGCTGCGCTGGTATGCGGCCAGCCGGCGCGACTGCCCCGAGGCCCTGGCCCGCGAGTCGCTGGACGTGTTTGCGCCGCTGGCCAACCGGCTGGGCATCTGGCAGATCAAGTGGGAGCTGGAAGACCTGGCGTTTCGCTTCCTGCAGCCCGACGACTACCACCGCGTGGCCGCGCTGATGGACGGCAAGCGGCTGCAGCGCGAGGCGGCGGTGGAGCAGGCGCGCCGCCGGCTGGCGCGGGAACTGGCCGAGGTGGGTCTGAAATGCGAGGTGCAGGGCCGGCCCAAGCACCTGTACAGCGTGTGGAAGAAGATGCGCGGCAAGGGCCTGGAGGTGGACCGCATCTTCGACCTGCGTGCGCTGCGCGTCATCGTCGACGACGTGGCCGCGTGCTACGCCGCGCTGGCGCGCGTGCACGAGCTGTATGCGGCGGTGCCGGACGAGTTCGACGACTACATCGCCAAACCCAAGGCCAACGGCTACCAGTCGCTGCACACCGTGGTGGCCGGGCACGACGGCGGCGCGCTGGAGGTGCAGATCCGCACCCGCGCGATGCACGAGCATGCCGAACATGGCGTGGCCGCGCACTGGGCCTACAAGGAGGCCGGTGCGCGCGGCTATGCCGGCGTCAGCGCGGCCGGTGACTTCGAGGAGCGCGTGGCCGAGGCGCGCCGGTCGGTGTTGCGCCAGTTGCTGGCGTGGCAGCGCGACGTGTCGGTGCACGACGCCGCCCAGCCCGAAGGCGGCTTGTTCGACGACCGCATCTACGTGTTCACGCCGCAGGCCGCGGTGATCGAGCTGCCCGCGGGCGCCACGCCGGTGGACTTTGCCTACGCGCTGCACACCAGCGTCGGCCACCGCTGCCGCGGCGCGCGCGTCGACGGCGCGCTGCTGCCGCTGCACACGCCGCTGCGCAACGGCCAGACGGTGGAGATCATCGCCGCCAAGGAAGGCGGGCCGTCTCGCGACTGGCTGGGCGCCGAGCCGGCCTATCTGCAGAGTCCGCGCGCCCGCGCCAAGGTGCGCGCCTGGTTCAACGCGCAGCAGCAGCAGGCGACCATCGCCCGCGGCCGCGAACTGGTGGAAAAGCTGCTGCAGCGCGAGGGGCGGACCTCGCTGAAGCTTGAGCACCTGGCCGAGCAACTGGGCTTCAAGACGGCCGAGGCGCTGTTCGAGTCGGTGGGCAAGGACGAATACTCGCTGCACCAGATCGAGAACCTGCTGCGTCCGCCAGCCCCGGCGCCCGTGGCCGAGGCCGTGGTGGCCTTGCGCAAGCCGCGCGCGGTGGCCGAAGGCGACAAGGGCGGCGTGCTGGTGGTTGGCGTGGAGTCGCTGCTGACCACGCTGGCGCGCTGCTGCCGCCCGGCGCCGCCCGATGCCATCGGCGGCTTCGTCACCCGTGGCAAGGGCGTGGCCATCCACCGCGCCGACTGCAGCAACCTGCGTCACATGGTGGCGCGCGCGCCCGAGCGGCTGATCGCCGTCGCCTGGGGCACGCGCCAGACCGACGGCACGGCCGTCTATGCGGTGGACCTGCTGGTCGAGGCCGAGGACCGCCAGGGCCTGCTGCGCGACATCTCGGAGTTGCTGGCCAAGGAAAAGATGAACGTCGTCGGCGTGCACACCCAGTCGGTGAAGGACGCGCGCGGCCACACCGCCTGGATGACCTTCACCGTCGAGGTCGGCGACACGACGCGGCTGGCCCAGGTGTTGGCGCTGGTGGGGCAGGTACGCGGCGTGAGGCGTGCCCGCCGGAAGTAGCACCGGGCACTGCTAGAATGGCGGCTTCGCAGGCGCGTAGCTCAGCTGGTTAGAGCACCACCTTGACATGGTGGGGGTCGTTGGTTCGAGTCCAATCGCGCCTACCAAACACGGTAGGACATGCAAGGGCTTGGCGGTTTCGCCAGGCCCTTCGTGCGTTTCGGTGCGCCAAAGTGCAGGTCTCTGCTGGCTGGCGGGGACCGACCTCGGCGAGAGCTCAGCGGTCGGCGCGCAGGTCGGCGATCTTCACGATGCGCTGCCAGCGCGCGGCGTCGTCGGCGATGTACTTGCCGAACTGCGTGGTCGGCAGCGGCGTGACGATGCTGCCTTCGTCGGCCAGCCGCTTGCGCAGGGCCGGGTCGCGCATCACCGTCATCAGCGCGGTGTTGAGCTTGTCGATGATCGCCTCCGGCGTGCCCGCGGGGGCCACCACGCCGCTCCAGAAGCTGACGACGAAGTCGGCCTGCCCTTCCTCGATCATCGTCGGCACGTGCGCCAGTGCGGGCAGCCGCTCGCGCGTGGTCACGCCCAGAGGCCGCAGCGTGCCGGCCTTGATGTACGGCAGCACCGGCAACACGTTGCTGAACATCACCTGCACCTGGCCGCTGACCAGCGCGTTCAAGGCCGGCCCGCCTCCCTGGTAGGGCACGTGCAGCCAGTCGAGGCCGGCGTTGTCCTTCTTCAGCCACTCGGTGACGAGTTGCTGCGTCGAGCCGTTGCCGGTGGACGCGTAGTTGAAGGTTCCGGGCTCCGCCCTGGTGCGGGCGAGCAGTTCGGCCAGGCTGCCGGCCTTCGCCGTGGGTGAGGCGACCAATACGAACGGTGATTCCGAGAGCAGGGTCACCGGTACGAAGTCGCGCTGCGGATCGACGCGCGTCTTCGGCTCGACCGCCGGGTTGACGGTGATGTTCGCGGTGGCCAGCAGCAGCGTATAGCCGTCGGCCGGTGCGTGCGCCGCGATTTCGGTACCGATGGCGCCCGACGCGCCCCCCTTGTTGACGACGACGACCGGCTGGCCCAACAGCTTGCCGAGTTCGACGGCGACCAGCCGCGCAAGCATGTCGGTACCGCCGCCCGGCGGATAGGCCACGATCATCTGGATCGGTTTGCTCGGATAGGCGTCCTGCGCAATTGCCGATGTGCCGCGGGTCGCGCCGGCAGCGAGCAGGGCGATCATCGCGACCCCGGGCAGCACGGCCTTGACATTCATTCAAGTTTTCCCGTCACTCGGCCTTGATGCCGGTCTGCTTGATGAGGGCGGTCCACTTGCGGACCTCCTGGCGCTGGAACGCGGCGAATTGCTGAGGGGTGTCGCCCACCGGATCGGCGAACTGTGCCTCGATGCGGCTGCGGATGTCGGGGGTGGCCATCAGCTTGGTGAGCGCCGCGCCGATTTGCTCGACGATGTCGGATGGTGTTCCGGCCGGCGCGAAGATGCCAAACCAGCCTTGTTGAGTCAACTCGGGCATGCCGAGTTCCGCGAACGTGGGCACGTTGGGCAGCGCCGGCATGCGCTTTGGCGAACTGACCGCAAGCGCGCGCACCCTGCCGTCCTTGATGAACGGCATCACCGCGGGTGACGTGACCACCATCGACGTGATCTGTTTGCCGACGAGATCATTCAGTGCCGGGCCGCTGCCGCGGTACGGCACGGGCGTGAGCTGCACGCCGGCAAGCTGGCCCAGGCGTTGGCCGAGAAGGTGCTGGGCCAGGCCAACGCCGGGGGTGCCGTACGTCACCGAGCCGGGATGCGCCTTGGCCTCGGCGAGGAGGTCGGCAACCGACTTGATTGGCGAATCGGCGGGCACGATGAGCAAGTCGGTCGCGGTGGCGAGCAGGCTCACGGGCTCAAAGTCGGCGACTGCGTCGTACGGCGGCGGCTGGTGCAGCGCCGGCACGATCGCATGCGTCGCGGAGTGACCCATGATCAGCGTGTAGCCGTCAGGTGGCGCCTGCAGCACATACTTGGTGCCGATGATTCCCGATGCGCCGGCGCGGTTTTCAACGACGACGGGCTGCTTCCAAACGTGGGTGAGCCGATCGGCAAGCAGCCGGGCGATGAAGTCGCCCCCGCCAGCCGGCGGACCGGCGACAACGATCTTGACGGTCTTGTCCGGATAGGCCGCCGCCGTGGCGGTGGTGGTGGCGAGCGCCGCAGCGGCCAGCCAGAGCAGTGCGCGAGTGAAAGCGGTCGTAGGGCTCATCGATAGTCTCCTGAAAGTGAGTGGGGTGTTGGCTCTTGTGGGCCGACGATGCGTCAGCGGACGGCCACCCGCGCGGTGGCGGCATAGGCGGCCTCGGCCTCGGTGTGGGAGCGCAGCATGTCGCGGTCGACTTCCGGCCAGTAGCCGGCAGGCAGCCGGATCGCGCCGCCGACGACCTGCAGGGGGTTGGCGAAGAGGCGTTCGCGGCACTTGAGGAAGCCGTTCATCTCGCCGGCGTTGTCGATCGCCTGCACGGCGACACACGCCTCCATCCAGCAGCCGATCTCCATCGATACACCGTCGCCCAGCACCGGCGTCATGCCGAGATCGCGGATGCGTTCCAGCGCGCCCTGCAGCATGGCGTTGCTGCCGATCTTCTTGAGCTTGAGCTTGACGAAACCGACGTTCGCGATCGTCGCCGCGCGGTCGATATCGGCGACGCCCCAGACCGACTCGTCCAGCATCACCGGCACCGTGGACGCCGCGGCCACGGCGGCATTCGCATCCCAGTCGTCGCTGCCGCACGGCTGCTCGAAAAGTTCGACGCCGCGGGGATCGAGCCGGCTCGCGAACGCGATGCCGTCGGCGCGCGAGTAGCCGCGGTTGGCGTCGAGGCGCGGCGTCGCGCGGCCGGCGACGGCGTTCTGGATCTGCGCGATGCGCTCAGCGTCGTCTTGCCAGCGATAGCCGACCTTGACCTTCAGCGTGCGGAAGCCCTCGCCGACGAGACGGTCGACCTCCTCGGCGATCGCGCCGGCGCCATGCGCCTGCAGCGGCGCGAGCAACGGAATCACCGCGTCCTGCCGCAAGGTGAGCAACGGGTCGGCGGCGAGCATGTCGATGGCCGCCAGCGTGGCGCTCGCGGTGCCGGGGTTCGGCACCAGCCAGGGCATGGCCGCCGCCGATGCCTGTGCCAGATCCATGCCGACCAGGCGCTCGGCCAGCGTGTTGGCGACCTGCCAGCCCGATTCGACGGACTCGTGCGTGTAGCCCGGCGCGATCAGCGCCTCGCCCCAGCCGCTGCGGCCGTCGGCGTCGATCAGTTCGATGACGATGGGGTCGAACCGGTCGCGGTCGCCCGACGACAGCCGGTACGGCGTGGTCAGCGCAAACGACAGGCGGCGCACGACCGCGCGCACGATGCGCGCGGAGGTCATTGCGCCAGTCCCGTGACCGGCTCGCCGCTGATCTGCGTACGCACCAGCAGGCGCCGCGTGGCCGGGTCGAACGCGTCGCGCCGGTGCATCGTGCAGCGGTTGTCCCACATGATCATGTCGCCCAGCCGCCAGACCTGCGTCCATACGAATTCGGCCTGCGCCGCGTGCGCCCAAAGGGCATCGAGCAGCGATTCACTCTCGTCCAGCGGCAAGCCCACGAGGTACGCATTGCGGCGGCGCCCCAGGAACAGGCATGGCTTGCCGGTCACCGGATGGGTGCGCACGACCGGGTGGCGCGCGCCGACCGTCTGGCGCGGGTCGGTGACCTCGGCGTAGCCGCGGCGCAGCTCGCCGGCACTGTTGTGGCTGGCATCGTGGATGCAGATCAGGCCGCCCGCCGCCCGCTTCAGCTCCACGGGCAGCGTCTCGTAGGCCCGGTACATGTTCGCGAACTGCGTGTTGCCGCCGGCGGGCGGAATCTCGACGGCGTAGAGGCATGAGCCCTTGGGCGGCCGCTCGTTGTAGGTCATGTCCGAGTGCCACACCGACTCGCCATCGCCGAGGCCGCCGACTGGCTTGCCGTCGACTTTGACGTTGGAGATCACCGTGATCTCGGGATGCTGCCACCGGAAGTCGTCACCCATCGTCGTCGCGCTGATCGGCGCCTTGTCGAGGTCGCCGAAGTGGCGCGAGAAGGCGGCGAGCGCGTCCAGCGAGACGTCGCGCTGGCCGCGGAAGCGCAGCACCAGGTGCTCGGACCAGGCTTGCCGGAGTTGCTGCTGCGTATCGGCATCGAGCGCCTGGTTGACGTCAATTCCCAGCACGTCGGCGCCAAGGGCGTCGCCGGAGGGCACGATGTGGAGGCGGGTGGTAACAGTGGTCATGGCAGGGTCCGCGTTGAAGTGGCGCCATGGTGGGCGAGCGGAATCCATGCGTCCAATCTCTTTGTTGGATGCACCTATCATCCGAGTCGATCAATGCAATGAAATCGCGCATCACGCTCCGCCAACTGGAGGCCTTCGTCGCGGTCGCGCGCACGTTGAGCTTCAGCGAGGCGGCGCGTCGCGTGCACCTGTCGCAGCCCGCGCTGAGCGCCGCCATCCGCAAGCTGGAGGACGGCGTCGGCGCCCAGCTGTTCGACCGCACGACGCGGCGCGTCGAGCTGACGTCGGTGGGGCGCGAGTTGCTGCAGGTCGTCGAGCGGCTCTTCGAAGACTTCGACGCCGCGCTGCAGAGCGTGCGAGAGTTCGTCGAGGGCAAGCGTGGGCGGCTGGCCATCGTGGCCTCGCCGACGCTCGCGGCGGCCTTCCTGCCCGAGGTGATCGCGCGCTTCGAGGCCGCCCATCCCCGCGTCGCGCTGCACGTGCACGACGCGCTGAGCGACGTCGCGATCGAAATGGTGCGATCGGGCCTGGCCGACGTCGCGCTGGCGCCGGTGAAGGTCGACGACACCGAGCTGACGCACCGCGAGCTGTTCAAGGACAGCCTGGTGCTGCTGTGCCGCGCCGACCATCCGCTGGCGGCGCAGCGCACCGTGACGTGGCGGCAGCTCCACGGTCACCGCCTGGTGTCGCTGAAGAGCACGAGCAGCGTGCGGCACCTGGTCGAGGCGGCGCTGATCGAGCACGGGGGCGAGGTGAAGCCGGCGTTCGAGGTCGAGCATGCGAGCACCGTCATCGGCTTCGTCACCAATGGTCTCGGCGTCAGCGTGCTGCCGTTGTCGCTGCTGCCACAGGTGCGGGCCGGCCACCTGACGTATCGCCGGATCCTCGCGCCGGAGATACGGCGCGCAATCTGCGTCGTCACGCTCAAGGCGCGGTCGATGTCGCCGGCGGCCGAGGCGTTCGTGGCGATGTGCGTGGATGCCGCGCGGCTGCGCGGCGCGCCGGGCGTGGCGCCGGGGAAATGATCGCCACGTCGACGGCGTCGACGGCCTGTCCTTGTCGTCTTGCCGGACCCGGGGTGAGACCGAGCGTCCAGCTTCCGCTGCGAAGCTTCGTCGGCGCCGCGTCCACGCAGGGGTGCGCCGCGCCGCCTCACGCTGTCGCCCGACGGACGGCCGCTGCGGGCGCTGAATGAGGGCAGCGACTCGATCGTCGCCTTCGACCTCGTCGATCGTGATTCCGCCGATACTGCAGAGAACCGCCCCCTAGAAAGCCACCGCATGAACCCCATTTCGCCTGACCTCGTCGCCGCCTTCACGCCCACCGGCAAGCTGCGCGCGTCGATCAACCTGGGCAACCCGATCCTGGCCAGCACCGACCCGGCCACCGGCGCGCCCCGTGGCGTGTCCATCGACCTGGCGCGCGAATTCGCCAGGCAGCTCGGCGTGGACGTCGAGTTGGTGGTCTTCGACACCGCGGGCAAGTCGGTGCAGGCGGTGACCGACGAGCAGGCGGACATCGGCTTCTTCGCCATCGACCCGCTGCGCGGCGCCGGCATCCACTTCACGGCCGCCTACGTGCTGATCGAAGGCTGCTACCTGGTACGCGACGACTCGCCGCTGCAGGCCAACGACGAAGTCGACCGTGCCGGACGCAGCGTCGTCGTCGGCAAGGGCAGCGCCTACGATCTGTATCTGAGCCGCGAGCTGAAGCAGGCGACCATAGAGCGCTCGCCGTCGTCGCAGACGGTGGTCGACACCTTCGTCGAACTGCGTGCCGATGTGGCCGCCGGCGTCAAGCAGCAGCTGGAGGCGGACGCCCGGCGCATCGGCGGCCTGCGCCTGCTGCCCGGCCGCTTCATGGTCATCCAGCAGGCGATGGGCGTGCCCAAGGGCCGCGGTGATGCGGCCGCGGCCTGCCTGGCCGCCTTCGTCGAGCAGATGAAGGCCAGCGGTTTCGTGGCTGCCGCGCTGGCGCGCCACGGCATCGAAGGCGCCTCGGTGGCGCCTGCTGCCGCATAGCACCTGGCGCCGGCGGCCGCGAGACGGGTACGGGTTACTCTGCGCTTCGGCCGCGACCCATAGCGCCCCGGGTGCGCGCAGAGCGAGGTGCTTCAAACGCCGGTGGCGTCCTCGAAGGGCGGCCTTCTCCGCCGCGGCGTCGGGACCTTGAGGCAAGATATCGAGCGGCGCAGCGTGCCTGCGCGGGTGCCGCAACGGACACTGGACCGCGAAAAGGAGCTGCGTGATGCTGCTGGGCTGCATTGCCGACGATTTCACCGGGGCCACTGACCTGGCCAATAATCTCGTGCGCCACGGCATGCGCGTGGTGCAGACCATCGGCGTGCCCGCCGACGGCGCGAGCATCGACGCCGACGCGGTGGTGGTGGCGCTGAAGTCGCGCACCATCGAGCCGGCCGACGCGGTGGCGCAGTCGCTGGCCGCGCTGGCCTGGCTGCGGGCCGCCGGCGCGCCGCAGATCTACTTCAAGGTGTGTTCCACCTTCGACTCCACCGATCGCGGCAACATCGGTCCGGTGGCCGAGGCGTTGCTGGCGGCGCTGGGCGGCGACTTCGCCGCCGTCTGCCCGGCGTTCCCCGAGAACCAGCGCACGGTCTTCAAGGGCCACCTGTTCGTCGGCGACCTACTGCTCAGCGACAGCAGCATGCGCCATCACCCGCTGACGCCGATGACCGACGCCAACCTGGTGCGCGTGCTGCAGCGCCAGTGCCAGGGCAGGGTGGCGCTGATCGACCACGAGACGGTGCGCGCGGGCGCGCCCGCGATCGGCCAGCGCATCGCCGCGCTGCGCGCCGCGGGCGCGCGCTTCGCCATCGTCGACGCCATCGCTAACGACGATCTGATGACCATGGGCCGCGCCTTCGCCGGCCTGCCGCTGCTGGTCGCCGGCTCGGGCGTGGCCATCGGCCTGCCGCAGAACCACGGCCTGGCCGCCAGCGCGGCCGCGGCGCGCCTGCCCGGCCCGGGCGGCGCGCGCGCCATCGTGTCGGGCAGTTGCTCGGCGGCGTCCAACGCACAGGTGGCGGACTTCCTGGCGCGTGGCGGCGAGGGCTTCGCGGTCGACCCGCTGCGCATCGCGGCGGGCGAAGACGTGGCCGCGGCCGCGCTGGACTGGGCGCGTGCCCGCCTGGGCGAGCGCCCCGTGCTGTTCTACGCGACGGCCGAGCCCGCCGCCGTCAAGGCCGTGCAGGACCGGCTGGGCGTGGAGCGCGCCGGCGGCCTGGTGGAAGACACGCTAGCCGCCATTGCGCGCGGCCTGGTGGCGCAGGGTGTGGGGCAACTCATCGTCGCCGGTGGCGAAACCTCGGGAGCTTGCGTGCAGGCGCTGGACGTCGCACAGCTGCGCATCGGCCCGCAGATCGACCCCGGCGTGCCCTGGTGCCATGCGGCGTCGCCGGCGGCCGGGGCGGCCGGGCTGCACCTGGCGTTGAAGTCCGGCAACTTCGGCACGCCCGATTTCTTCACCAAGGCCTTCGCGGGGCTGGCGTGACCGAGAACCAGCTGCGCGACGAAATCTGCCGGGTCGGCGCGAGCCTGTTCGCCCGCGGCCTGGCCCACGCCACCGCCGGCAACATCAGCGTGCGCCTGGACGACGGCTACCTGATCACGCCCACCGATGCCTGCCTGGGTTTCCTGAACCCGGCGCGCCTGGCCAAGGTCTCCGCGGCCGGCGAACTGCTGGACGGTGACCGCCCCAGCAAGACGCTGGCGCTGCACCGGCGCATCTACGACGCCGACCCCGGCGCCGGCTGCGTGCTGCACACGCATTCCTCCCATCTGGTGGCGCTGACGCTGTGCGGCGTGTGGAGCCCGCAGGACATCCTGCCGCCGATCACGCCGTACTTCGTGATGAAGGTCGGGCATGTGCCGCTGATCCCCTACCACCGGCCGGGCGACCCCGCGGTGGGCGATCTGGTGGCGGCGGCCATCGCCGAGCGCCGCCGCCGCGGCGGGCGGCTGCACGCGGTGATGCTCGACCGGCTGGGCCCCAACGCCTGGGGCGCCACGCCGGCGGCGGCGATGGCGGTGCTCGAGGAACTGGAGGAGACGGCGAAGCTCTGGCTGCTGGGCGACCGGCGCATCGCGCCGCTGGACGAGGCCGCCATCGCCGAGCTGCGCCAGACCTTCGATGCGCCCTGGTAGGCGGCCGGAATGGACCGTTGACGCGACGCCTTGCGCCGGCGCGCGTCAAGGCACCAGCTTGTGCTTCGGCTGCGTGGCGAACAGGTCGATCACCCGCGACGCCAGCGGAGACAGGAAGCTGTGCGAGCGGTGGCTGACGACCAGCTGCCGGCGCATGACCACGCCTTTCACCGGCACCTCCTTCAGCCCAGACCGCGCGCTCGCCTTGCCCAGGTGGTGGCGTGAGATAAAGCTCAGCAGCCCGGTCTGCTCGATCAGCGCCGGCAGCACCAGCAGCATCGTCGACTCCACCTGCACCTGGGGGCGCGGCAGGCGCTTGCGGTCGAAGGTGTGGTCCAGCCAGTCGCGCGTGGGCGCCCCGGGCGGCTGCAGCGCCCAGCGGTAGCGCGTCAGGTCCTTCAAGCTCGGCGTGCTGCGGAACAGCTCGTGGCCGGCACTCGCCGCCACGACGATGGCGTCCTCCGCCAGCAGCCGCGACACCAGGCCGTCCTCGTCGGGCCCCGCGGTGGCCACCATCAGGTCGATCTCGCCGGCGCGCAGCATCGGCCGCAATGTGTCGACCAGGCCGACGACGGTGCGCATCGAGGCCTGCGGCGCTTCTTTCAGCAGGCGATGCGCGACCGACGGCAGCAGGAACTGCGCCGCGGTGGGCACGATGCCGATGCGCACGTGGCCGGCCAGCCCCTTGCCGATGGCGCCCAGCTCGCGCTTGGCGTCCTCGACGTCGAAGCGCATGCGCTGCGCCCATTTCAGCAGCACCTTGCCGGCGGCGGTGAGGCGGATGCCGCGCCCGGCCTTCTCGAACAGCGCCGCGCCGCAGGCCTGCTCGAGGCGGCGGATGCTGCTGGTCAGCGCCGGCTGCGTGCGGTGCAGCCGCGCCGATGCCCGGCCGACGTGCTGCAGCTCGGCGATGGTCTCGAAGTAGCGCAGGTCTCGAAGGTCCATTGCAAAAGCCTCATCAATGGGTTCGAAGAAACTATCGATTGGACTGTAGGCGATCGGCGGCCAATACTGAAGCCCATCGAGACGCCCACATCCCCGACGAGGCGTCCACAGACCACCGGAGACACTCGATGCAACCCACCCGTCGCCTGCTGCTGGCCCTGGCCGCCAGCACCCTTGCCACCGGCGCCTTCGCGCAAGCCTGGCCGGCCAAGCCGATCCGCCTGGTCGTGCCGTTCCCGCCCGGCGGCGGCACCGACATCATCGCCCGCGAGACGAGCCAGAAGGTGGCCGCGGCCACCGGCTGGACCTTCGTCATCGACAACAAGCCGGGCGCCGGCGGCAACCTCGGCGTCGACGCGGTGGCCAAGGCGCCGGCCGACGGCTACACCATCGTCATCGGGCAGACGAGCAACATCGCCATCAACCCGACGCTGTACGCCAAGATGCCGTACGACTCGCAGAAGGACCTGGCGCCGATCGCGCTGCTGGCCAACGCGCCGCTGGTCATGGTCACCGGCGCGAACTCGCCGTACAAGACGCTGGCCGACGCCGTCAACGCCGCCAAGGCCAAGCCAGGACAAGTGAACTTCGCGTCGCCCGGCAACGGCACCGTCGCCCACCTGACCAGCGAGCTGTTCCAGAAGGCCGCCGGCATCAAGACCCAGCACGTGCCCTACAAGGGCGCCAACCAGGCGCTGACCGACGTGATCAGCGGCAATGTCGAGCTGTACATGTCGTCGGTGCCGACGCTGATCGGCCAGATCAAACAAGGCAAGCTGCGCGCGCTGGCCGTGACCTCGGCGCATCGGGTGGACGACCTGCCCAACGTGCCGACGATCAACGAGTCGGGCTACAAGGGCTTCGACGCCGTCACCTGGTTCGGCCTGCTGGCGCCCGCGGGCACGCCGAAGGACGTGATCGCCAAGCTCAACGCCGAATTCAACAAGGCCCTGAAGCTGCCGGAGCTGAACAAGCGGCTCAGCGACGAAGGCGCCGACCCCGCCGGCGGCACGCCTGAGCAGTTCGCCGCGCTGATCAAGGACGACGTGCCGCGCTGGGGCAAGGTCGTGCGGGAATCGGGCGCGAAGATCGATTGATCACCCGCCAATCGCTGCGCGATTGGCGCGTGGCTTAGTCAGTGCGGGGCGGACCGGCTGAGCCGGATCCGCCCCGCAGTAGAGGTCGCGCTGCGCGTTGCTTCGCGCGACCTGACCCACTCAACCCCCTTTGGAGATTCTCATGAGTCAAGCTGCTGCATTGCCCGACGTGATCCGCGACTTCGAGCGCGTCGATGCGAAGGTGGTCGAACAGGCCGCCCAGTTTCCGTCGTCGATCCTGGCCGACGTGGCCGGCCGGCGTGGCGCGCTGAGCGGGCGCATCGCGCCTCTGGCGCCGACGATGAAGTTCGCCGGCCCGGCGCTCACCGTCGAGCTGCGTCCCGGCGACAACCTGATGATCCACGCGGCGCTGGCCCTCGCCAAGCCGGGCGACGTCATCGTCGTCGATGGCAAGGGCGACCTGGGCAGCGCGCTGATGGGCGAGATCATGTGTCAGCAGGCGGTGGCGCTGGGCGTGGCCGCGGTGGTCATCGACGGTGCGGTGCGCGACAGCGTCGCCATCTGCGAGCTCGGGCTGCCGATGTATGCCGCGGGCCTGAACCCCAACGGCCCGACCAAGTTCGTGCCCGGCCGGCTGAACCACCCGGTCTCGGTCGGTGGCGTCAGCGTCCACCCCGGCGACCTGGTGGTCGGCGACGCCGACGGCGTGACGGTGATCGAGCGGGCCAAGGCCGCGGCGATGCTGCCGCTGGCCGCCAAGAAGGTCGCCGACGAGACGCAGCGCATCGCCGACATCAAGAGCCGCAAGGCGCTGCGCCCGGCCTGGCTCGACGGCGCGCTGCGCGCGGCCGGCGTCATCAAGGAAGGGGAGACGCTGTGAGCGCGAGCAAGCCCGTCTTCCTGGTGACCGCCGCCGACCTCGCCGCCGACGCCTTGGCGCTGCTCGGCGACTACGAAGTCGTGTTTGCCGGCAAGACCCCGTCCGAAGAGGACATCGTCGCGCTGTGCCAGCAGCACGACCCGGTGGCGATCATCGTGCGCTACAGCAAGGTCGGGCCCGAGGCGATGGACGCCGCGCCGAGCCTGAAGGTGATCTCCAAGCACGGCAGCGGCACCGACACCATCGACAAGGTGGCGGCGAAGGAACGCGGCATCGAGGTCGTCGCCGCGGTCGGCGCCAATGCCGCGGCCGTTGCCGAGCAGGCGCTGGCGCTGCTGCTGGCCTGTGCCAAGTCGGTGGTCTCGCTGAACGAGCGCATGCACACCGGGCACTGGGACAAGGCCACGCACAAGAGCGTCGAGCTCGAAGGCCGCACCGTCGGCGTGATCGGCCTGGGGGCGATCGGTCTGCGCTTTGCGCGCATGGCGGATGCGATGGGCATGCGCGTGCTCGGCTTTGACCCCTATGCCAAGGACCTGCCGGCGTACATCCAGAACACCGACCTGCAGAGCATCTGGCGCGAGTCGGACGCGGTCTCGCTGCACTGCCCGCTGACGGCCGACAACGCCAAGCTCATCAACGCCCAGACGCTGGCCGCGTGCAAGCGCGGCGTGATCATCGTCAATACCGCGCGCGGCGGGCTGATCGATGAAGCGGCGCTGCTCGAGGCCGTGCGCTCGGGCCAGGTGGCCGCCGCGGGGCTGGACAGCTTCGCGGTCGAGCCGATGACCGCACCGCACCCGTTCCACGGCGAGCCGCGCATCACGCTCAGCCCGCACATCGGCGGCGTCACCGCCGACGCCTACGTGAAGACGGGCGTGGCCGCAGCCCAGAACGCGCTGGCGGTCCTGAACCGCTGAGCGGAACGGGGCGCCGGTTTGCGCTGTCGCCGACCCGCCTGCGTGCGGACGAAAGGCCGCGCGCTCAACGGTTCTTGATGCAGCCTTCCCAGCCGCAGCCAAAACCGCGGCAGCGGTAGCGCTTGCGCTCGGAGACCAGGCTGAGCATCCGGTCGCCCAGCGAACGCCGGACGCGCCGCAACGAGTCGCCGCAATTCGGGCAGACGAGACGTGGACTGGAGGTGGGTGCCATGAGGGTGGCGCGCTGCCGTTTGGGTGGATTCCAGTATTGACCGGGCGTGTTAGGCGTGGATTAAGGCGGCTGGGGGGAGGAGGGCGCATACACTCGCCCGAACCCGTGTCCACCTGGAGAGTCCTCGCATGAAGTCCCGTGCCGCCGTCGCCTTCGAAGCCGGCCAGCCGCTGCAGATCGTCGAAATCGATGTCGCCCCGCCGAAGAAGGGCGAGGTGCTGGTGCGCATCACCCACACCGGCGTGTGCCATACCGATGCCTTCACCCTCAGCGGCGACGACCCCGAAGGCCTGTTCCCGGCGGTGCTGGGCCACGAAGGCGCCGGCATCGTCGTCGAGGTGGGCGAGGGCGTCACCAGCGTCAAGCCCGGCGACCACGTGATCCCGCTGTACACCGCCGAATGCGGCGAATGCCTGTTCTGCAAGAGCGGCAAGACCAACCTGTGCGTGGCCGTGCGCGCCACGCAGGGCAAGGGCGTGATGCCCGACGGCACCAGTCGCTTCAGCTACCAGGGCCGGCCGGTGTACCACTACATGGGCTGCTCGACCTTCAGCGAGTACACCGTGGTGGCCGAGGTGTCGCTGGCCAAGATCGACCCCCAGGCCAACCCCGAGCAGATGTGCCTGCTGGGCTGCGGCGTGACCACCGGGCTGGGCGCGGTGAAGAACACCGCCAAGGTGCAGCCGGGCGACAGCGTGGCGGTGTTCGGCCTGGGCGGCATCGGCCTGGCGGTGATCCAGGGCGCCCGGCTGGCCAAGGCCGGACGCATCATCGCCGTGGACACCAACCCGTCGAAGTTCGATCTGGCGCGCACCTTCGGCGCCACCGACTGCGTCAACCCCAAGGACCACGACAAGCCGATCCAGCAGGTGATCGTCGACATGACCGGCTGGGGCGTGGACCACAGCTTCGAATGCATCGGCAACGTCAACGTCATGCGCGCGGCGCTGGAATGCGCGCACCGCGGCTGGGGGCAGAGCGTGGTCATCGGCGTGGCCGGCGCGGGCCAGGAGATCTCGACGCGGCCGTTCCAGCTGGTCACCGGCCGGCGCTGGCTGGGCACGGCCTTCGGCGGCGTCAAGGGCCGCAGCCAGCTGCCCGGCATGGTGCACGACGCGATGCGCGGCGACATCCAGCTCGCGCCCTTCGTCACGCACACCATGCCGCTGACCGACATCAACCGCGCCTTCGACCTGATGCACGAGGGCAAGTCGATCCGCTCGGTGGTGCACTACTGACACGGCGCTGTCCTACAAGGCCGGCGGCGTGCGGCATGGCAACATGCGCGCCATGACCATCAAACTGAATTCCACTGCGCTGACGGCGCTGGCTGCGGCCAGCGCCTTGCTGCTGGGTGCCTGCGCCTCGAGCTCCTACAACCCCAACCCGACCCGCGACACCGCCATCGGTGCCGGCGTCGGCGCCGTCGCCGGCGCGGCCGTGCACGGCAGCAACCGCACGCACGGGGCGCTGGCCGGTGCCGCGGTGGGCGCGCTGGGCAGCTACATCTGGTCCAGCCAGATGGCCAAGCAGAAGCAGCAGATGGAGGCCGCCACGCAGGGCACCGGCGTCAAGGTCACGCAGACCGCCGACAACCAGCTGAAGCTGGAGGTGCCCAGCGACATCTCCTTCGCCACCGGCAGCGCGCAGCTGGCGCCGTCGCTGGAGCCGATCCTCAACCGCTTCGCGCAGACGCTGAACGAAAACCCGAAGACCACCGTGCGCGTCGTCGGCCATACCGACAGCACCGGCAACGACGCCATCAACGACCCGCTGTCGGTGAACCGGGCCTCGTCGGTGCGCAACTACCTGGCGGCGCGCGGTGTGGCCAGCAGCCGCGTCAGCATCGACGGCCGCGGGGCACGCGAGCCCATCGCCGACAACAACACCGAGGCGGGCCGCGCGCGCAACCGCCGCGTCGACATCTTCGTCGGCGAGGCCGCGCCCACCTGAGGCCGGTCTCAGGGCATGCCGTTGCGGCCGTGGGCGCGAAAGCCCGGCCGCTCGCTCAGGCGCTCGTAGTAGGCCTGCACGGCGCCCAGCGCCGGCCGGTCGTCGATCGGGGTCATGAACCAGCGATGCACGGCCAGGCCCACCGCCACGTCGGCCAAGGTCAGCTGCGGGCCGGCCAGGTAAGTGCCGCTGGCTGCCAGCGCGCCATCCAGCAACGCCATCTGGCGGTTCCAGGCCGATGCGCTGGCGGCGATCTGCGCGGGGTCGGCAAAGGCCGGGCTCTGGCGCACCAGCCCCATGAAGGCGTAGCGCCAGGCGTTGTTCAGCTCGCTGGCCTGCCAGTCCATCCATTTTTCGACGTTCGCGCGTGCCGCCGGAGCGCTGGGCAGCAGGTCGTCGCGGCCGGCCTGGGCTGCCAGGTAGCGGCAGATGGTGTTGCTCTCCCAGAGCACGAAGTCGACGTCGCGGATCACCGGCACCAGCGCGTTGGGGTTCAGCGCCAGGAACGCCGGGTCCTGCAGCGACAGCTCGCCCGCGCCCCAGGGCGTGTGGGTGTAGGGCAGGTCGAGTTCCGCCCAGGTCCACAGCACCTTGCGCACGTTGAGCGAGGTGGCACGTCCAAGTACTTCCAGCACGGTGCGCGCTCCTCAGGCCGATGCAAGCTCGGCGAGCTGGCGGTTCATGAGGCATCTCCTGCGGCGCCCGACGCGCCGGTGGCGTGCAGCTTGCCACAACGCCCCGCCGCAGGCGCGGCGCACCGCGCCCGCCGGTCGGCAAGCCCCCGGCCGCCCCAGGTCTTTGACCGCCACTTAGCCTTGGGCGTCGCCACCCAGGAGACTGCCCATGCCGCCTCGCCTGACGTCCCAGGACTTCGACCCCGACCTGCTGGTGCTCTTCGACGCCTACGTGCATGGCGACCTGGACCGCCGCGGCTTCCTTCAGCAGGCGCAGCGCTTCGCCAAGGCGGGCGCCACCGCGGCCGGGCTGCTGGCCGCGCTGAGCCCCAATTTCGCCTTCGGCCGGCAGGTCAGCCCCGACGATGCACGGCTGAAGACCGAGTGGGTCGACATCCCGTCGCCGGCCGGCTACGGCCGCATCCGCGGCTACCTGGTCCGGCCCGCATCGGCCGGCACCGCGCGGCTGCCGGCGGTGCTGGTGGTGCACGAGAACCGCGGGCTGAATCCGCACATCGAAGACATCGCGCGGCGCCTGGCGCTGGACGGCTTCATGGCGCTGGCGCCCGACGCGCTGACGCCGCTGGGCGGCTACCCCGGCGACGAGGACAAGGCGCGGGCCGCCTTCGCCAAGCTCGACGCAGCCAAGACGCAGCAGGACTTTCTGGCCGCGGCCGCCTGGCTGCGCGCACGCGCCGACGGCAACGGCAAGCTCGGCGTCGTCGGCTTCTGCTGGGGCGGCAGCGTGGCCCACGCGCTGGCCACCAAACTGCCGGACCTGAATGCCGCCGTGCCCTTCTACGGCATG
This sequence comes from Rubrivivax sp., assembly GCA_019635285.1. Classification (GTDB taxonomy): domain Bacteria; phylum Pseudomonadota; class Gammaproteobacteria; order Burkholderiales; family Burkholderiaceae_C; genus Rubrivivax. The sequence goes on from JAHBZS010000001.1 coordinate 122,078, forward strand.
AGCCCGGCGCCGGAACTGGCGTCACAGGTCAAGGCGCCGCTGCTGGTGCATCTGGCCGGCGTCGACGAACGCATCAACGCCACCTGGCCGGCGTACGAGGCGGCGCTGAAGGCGGCCCACGTGCGCTACGAGGTCTACCAGTACGCGGGCACGCAGCACGGCTTCAACAACGACACCACGCCGCGCTACGACGCCGCGGCCGCCACGCAGGCGTGGGAGCGCACGGTGGCCTTCTTCAAGCGCCACCTGGCTACGGACAGCTGAGCGCCGCTGCCCTGGGGCACGGCCGGCGGGTCGAGCCGCGTGCGCATCGGGCGAACGCCGATGACCTTGCCCTTCAAGCAGGTGATTCCTGCGTGCCTGTGCTCAGCTCGGACATGGAACACAGGCGCACGCAGCGTCGCCTCCGTACGCACTGCATCCTGACCATGCATCGCTGGCTGCGGCTCGTTCACCACAACCCCCGCAACCACGCGATCAACTCGGGCCCGATGACCTTGACCACGCTCTGGTGATTGGCCGTCACCGACCGGTAGGCGCTCTGGTCGTTCGGCGGCGCCCTGCGCAGGATCGTCGCCTCGGCCACGCCGGCCATTTCGTCGGCGGTGCCCACGGCCATGAAGATCGGCACGCCGGCAGGCACCTTGGCGGCCGTCAGCTGCATGTTGCCCAGCCCGTCGGGGTCGAAGTACGACAGGTAGATGTCGGCCGTGGTGCGCACCGTGCGGGCCTTGCCCTGGTTGCGGTCGTCGAACCAGGCCTTGTCGGTACCGTGGCCGGCGGACTGCATGGCGCGCGCCTGGTCCACGCTGCCTGCCACCGCCTGGCGGAACGCATCGCGCTCCGGCGTGTGGCCGGGCGACAGCACGGCGATGGCGTCCACCGCGCGGCCGCTGGCCGCATAGGCCAGCGCGCCGTTGCCGCCGAAGCTCTGCCCGACGATGACGATGCGCGTGGCGCCCTGGTCGCGCAGCGACTGCGCCGCGGCTTCGATCTCGGCCAGCGCCTGCGGGTACGCGGCGTCGTAGTCGCGCAGGCCGGACCAGGGCATGTCCGGCGTCGCCACCCTGTAGCCGGCGCCTTGCAGCTGGCGCGCCAGCGGCTGCACGCGCGTGGGGGGCTTGTCCCGCTTGCCGTGCAGCAGCACGATGCCGGTGTCGGCTTCGGCGGCGTGCGCCGGGCCCACCGCCAGGTGCAGCAGCGCGACGACGATGAGCAGCAGGCTGCGAAGCATGGGCGCTTTATAGCCGGGGCGGCTGCTTGCCAGCGCCGGCGATACGGGTGCAGCGGCGCCGCACGGATCGCCGCCGCGATGCGACTAGCATGGCGGCATGTCCAAGCTCAAAGTACTGGCCTTCGCGGTCTCGCTCGACGGCTTCGGCGCCGGCCCCGACCAGAGCCTGCAGAACCCGATGGGGGTCGGCGGCATGGGGCTGCACCCGTGGATGCTGCATACGCGCACCTTCGCGGCGATGCATGGCGGGCAGGGCGGCGACACCGGCATCGACGACGACTGGGCGCGCCGCAGCTTCGAGAACATCGGCGCCTGGATCCTGGGCCGCAACATGTTCGGCCCGGTGCGCGGCCCCTGGCCCGACGACGACTGGAAGGGCTGGTGGGGCGACGAGCCGCCGTACCGCGTGCCGGTGTTCGTGCTGACGCACCATGCGCGGCCATCGCTGGAGATGAAGGGGGGCACGGTGTTCCATTTCGTCACCGGCGGCATGCACGAGGCGCTGCAGCGTGCGCGCGAGGCGGCCGCGGGCCGTGACGTGCGCGTGGGCGGCGGCGTGGCCACGGTGCGCCAGTACCTGCAGGCCGGGCTGGTGGACAGCCTGCATCTGGTGCAGTCGCCGGTGCTGCTGGGCCGCGGCGAGGCGCTGTTCAGCGGCATCGATCTCGGCGCACTGGGCTACCGCTGCACCGAACACCAGGCCTCGGCATGGGCGCAGCACGTGGTGCTGCAAAAGGAGACCCGCACATGAAGACTGCCTTCGACACCCCGCTGGCGCTGTGCGGCCCGCTGCGCCAGCCGAAGCAGATGCTGGCCGAGCAGGCCTACGGCGGCCATACCTCGATCCACGACGACGCCATGGCCGAGAAGCTGGGCTTTCGTGCCGGGCCGATCGAAGGGCCCACGCACTTCAGCCAGTTCGTGCCGCTGCTGGCGCAGGTGTGGGGCCGCGACTGGTTCGAGCGCGGCTGCCTGTCGGCGCACTACCAGAACATGGTGGTCGAAGGCGAGTCGGTGCGTGCCTTCGTCGAGTTGCCCGCGCCCGGCGCGACACGTTGCCGTGCGTGGGCCGAGAAGGCCGACGGCACGCCGGTGCTGGACGCCAGCGCCACGCTGGGGCCCGGCCCGACGCTGCTGGAGGAGCGACTGGCGCAGTTGCGCCCGCCGCAGCGTCTGCTGATCCTGGCCGACCTGCGGGTGGGCCAGCGCGGCCTGGCCGACGAGCGCGTGCGCATGCAGGCCGACCAGCACATGGGCGCGCTGTATCCGTTCTCGCTGCAGCAGAAGCTGGCCAAGATCACCGAGCCCTCGCCCTGGTACGACGATGCGTCGGCCAGCCCCTGGGGCCGCCCGATCATCCCGCTGGAGATGGTCAGCGTGCTCGCCGAGTACAGCAACGCGCAGGCGGGCTTCGCGGTCAAGGGCCCGGTGGTGGGGCTGTTCGCCGACCAGCAGATCCGCATGGTCGACGGGCCGCTGTTCGTCGGCGAGGACTACCTGATCCGCCGCGAGATCGTGGCGCTGTCGGAAAGCAAGCGCACCGAGTCGTACTGGGTGCACACGCGCATCTTCGACGTCGCGGGCCGCGTGCTCAAGGCCGAGGTGCTGCTGAACCACGCGACGCTGAAACATTCCTACGCCGGCTACGCGGCGCCGAAGGGCTGAGCGCCGGCCCGGGCGGCCACCGGATCGTCGCCTCTGTCGCCGCGGTCGCTGCCGCGGCCAAAGAAGTAGGCCGCGACCAAGAGGCCGCGCATCGGGGTCCCCCCTTCACGCTCCCAGGAGTTCGCCGATCGGCTTCAGGCCGTCCACGTGGTCGCACACCACCTTGAAAGCCATCAGCAGCGGCGCGCCCAGCAGCAGGCCCCACAGCCCCCACAGCCAGCCGAAGGCCAGCACGCCGACGAAGATCAGCACCGGGTTCATGCACGCGGCGCGCCCGGTCAGCCAAGGCGTCAGCAGGTTGCCTTCGAGGGTGTTGATGAGCAGCGACGCGCCGCCGATGGCCAGCGCCATGCCGGGTGTGCCGAACTGCAGAAAGGCCACCAGCGACAGCGCACCCGCGGTGAAGAGGGCGCCGACGTAGGGCACCAGGTTCAGCACCGCCGCGACCACGCCCCACACCGCCGCCCGCTCCAGGCCGAAGGCCAGCAGCGTGAGCCAGGTGGCGACGCCGACCAGCGCGCTGGTGCCGATCTGCACCAGCAGGTAGCGCCGGATCTGCGCGTCGATCTCGTCGAGCATCTGCACGGTGATGCGCTTGTGGCGCAGCCTGGGGCCGACGACCCTGACCAGCTTGCGCCGGAAGCCGTCGCCGGCCGTCACCAGGAAGAAGGTGATGAACAGCACCACCAGCATCTGGCCGAGGAAGCCGGCCAGCCCGAGCGTGCCGCTCCACAGGTAGTCGCGCACGTTGAAGCGCGGCGGTTCGACCTGCACGCGGGTCACGCCCTTGTCGGAGCGCGCAGGCGGCGTGGCGCTGACCGCCGCGGCCTGCTCGATCTTCTCCGCGGCGCGTTGCGCCTTGGCAATCGGGCTCTGCGCCTCGCTCGACGTGGAGCGCAATGCGCCGCGCAGCTTCTTGGCCGCCTCGGGCAGCGATTCGATCATCGCCGTGGCGTCGTCGGCCAGCGCATAGACCATCGATGCGGCGCCGCCGGTCAGCGCCAGCAGCACGGCGGCGGCCGCGACGGCGCGTGGCACGCGCCAGCGCTCCATCCGGCCGACCACCGGCGACACCGCGTAGCTGCTCATCACCGCCAGCAGCACCGGCACCACCACCGCGCCGGCCCAGCGCAGCGTGTACAGGCAGGCAAGCACGGCGATCAGCGCCAGCGACACGCTGCGCAGGTCGATGCGCGAGGCCGTTGGTTCCGGTGCCGTCAGTTCCGCCGGCTGGGTTGCAGCGTCGGCGGCGGCATCCGTCGCGGCGATGGACAGTTGGGCTTGCATGTCCCGAGCGAGTATCTGCAACGGCCGCACCGACGCGCAGCGGACGACACCGCCTGCCCCCGTAGGACCGGTCCTACGCGCGGCCAGCCGCCCTGCAGGCGTGTCCCCTCGATGACAGTCTGTCGCCTAGGAGCTTGCGCGCCTGGCGCGCGGCGTCCACGATGCGGCCTTCGACACACGCAAGGGAAGACCATGGCATTCGATCCTTCTCCGAAGGTACAAGACCTGCAGAAGCGCCTGACGGCGTTCATGGACGAGTACATCTACCCGAACGAGAAGCGCCACTCCGACGAGGCCGAGGCGCTGGGGGCGTGGAAGGTCTATCCGGTGATCGAGGAGCTGAAGCCCAAGGCGCGCGCGGCCGGGCTGTGGAACCTGTTCCTGCCCGAGTCGAAGCACGGCGCCGGCCTGACGAACCTGGAGTACGCGCCGCTGTGCGAGATCATGGGCCGCAGCTTCCTGGCGCCCGAGGTCTTCAACTGCAGCGCGCCCGACACCGGCAACATGGAAGTGCTGGCGCGCTACGGCACGCCGGAGCACCAGGAGCGCTGGCTGAAGCCGCTGCTGGCCGGCGAGATCCGCTCCTGCTTCGCGATGACCGAGCCCAAGGTCGCGTCCAGCGACGCCACCAACATCGAAAGCTCGATCCGCCGCGACGGCGACGAGTACGTGATCAACGGCCACAAGTGGTACACGACCAACGCCACCGACCCGCGCTGCAAGATCGCCATCTTCATGGGCAAGACCGACCCGGACAACCCCGACCGCCACAAGCAGCAGTCGATGATCCTGGTGCCGATGGACGCGCCCGGTGTCAAGGTGGTGCGGCCGCTGCCGGTGTTCGGCTTCTACGGGCTGCCCGACCGGGCGTCGGAAGTGCTGTTCGAGAACGTGCGCGTGCCGGCGTCGAACATGCTGCTCGGCGAAGGCCGCGGTTTCGAGATCGCGCAGGGCCGGCTGGGGCCGGGGCGCATCCACCACTGCATGCGCCAGATCGGCCTGGCCGAGCGGGCGCTGGAGCGCATGTGCCGGCGCGCGCGCGAGCGCGTCGCCTTCGGCAAGCGCGTGTCGGAGCAGGGCGTGACGCTGGAGCGCATCGCCGAAAGCCGCATCATGATCGAGCAGGCGCGCCTGCTCACGCTGAATGCCGCGCACCGCATGGACACGGTGGGCAACAAGGTGGCCAAGACCGAGATCGCCATGATCAAGGTGGCGGTGCCGACGATGGCCGGCAAGGTCATCGACTGGGCCATCCAGGCGCACGGCGGCGGCGGCACCAGCAACGACTTCGGCCTGACGGTCGCCTACGCGATGTCGCGAGCGCTGCGCCTGGCCGACGGGCCGGACGAGGTGCACCGCGAGCAGCTGGGCAAGAGGGAGCTGCGCAAGTACGCCTGAGGGCGGCTGCAGCAGCGGCTGCGACGCTAGCGCCGCAGCTGCGCCATGGCGATCATGATGGCGTCGACCTTGTCGTGCAGCGCCGCCATCTGGTCGCCCAGCTCGTCGAGCTGCGACTGCACGTCGTCCGGCGTGGCGGCATCGGCCGTCGTGTGGTCGTCCGGCGGCGGCTGCAGGTCCAGGCGCAACTGGTGCAGTTCCCAGCCGATCCAGCCCAGCGCGCAGACGATGACGGCGCGCCAGAGCCATTCGGCGATCTGTCGTTTCATAGGTCCTCTTCGGTTCGGTCGGCCCGTGGCCGTGGCGCCGATTGTGGCGGCTGGGCCAGCCAGTTGCCGCAAGACCGCCCGCCGCGGGCCCACTAGCCTTCGCAGGCCGCAGGCCTGGCCGGCGCGGCTGCCGACGGCCTGTCGCGAAAGCGATGTGCGGCGGGCGCCGCATGTGCGATTCTCCGCCGAGGAGGCAAGTTAGATGGACTTCGAACCCAGCCCGCGCAGCGCCGACCTGCGGCGGCGCATCGATCACTTCATGGCGCAGCATGTGTTCCCCGTGGAGCACCTGTACCGCGAGCAGGCGCACGGCGGCGCGCCGGACGCGCGCTACCGCACGCCGCCGGTGTTGCAGGCGTTGAAGGCGCGCGCCAAGGCCGAAGGGCTGTGGAACCTGTTCCTGCCGGGCGACCACGGTGCGGGGCTCGGCAACCTGGAATACGCGCCGCTGGCCGAAAGCATGGGCCGTGTGCTGTGGGCCAGCGAGGTCTTCAACTGCTCGGCGCCGGATACCGGCAACATGGAGGTGCTGGCGCAGTACGGCACGCCCGAGCAGCAGCGGCAATGGCTGGAGCCGCTGCTGGACGGGCGCATCCGCTCGGCCTTCTCGATGACCGAGCCCGAGGTCGCGTCCAGCGACGCCACCAACATCCGCTGCGAGATCCGGCGCGACGGTGAGCACTACGTGATCAACGGCCGCAAGTGGTTCACCTCGGGCGCGCTGAACGAGGACTGCGAGATCCTCATCGTCATGGGCCTGACGGCGCCCGACCATCCAGAAGTACACAAGCGCCAGTCGATGATCCTCGTGCCACGGCGCACGCCGGGCGTGCGCATCGTGCGCGACATGCATGTCTTCGGCTACGACGACGCGCCGGTGGGCCACCCCGAGATCGTCTACGAGAACGTGCGCGTGCCGGCGGCCAACATGCTGCTGGGCGAAGGCCGCGGCTTCGAGATCGCACAGGGCCGCCTGGGGCCCGGGCGCATCCACCACTGCATGCGGCTGGTGGGCTGCGCGCAGCGCGCGCTGGAGCTGATGTGCCGCCGCGCCAAGCTGCGCCAGGCTTTCGGCCACCGCCTGGCCGAGCACGGCAGCGTGCGCGAGGACATCGCGCGCGCCTACTGCGACATCGAGCAGGCGCGGCTGCTGACGCTGCGCGCCGCCGACAAGATGGACCGCGAGGGCAACAAGGCCGCGCGCGACCTGATCGCCGCGGCCAAGGTGGTGGTGCCGGCGATGGCCGCGCGCGTCATCGATGCGGCGATCCAGGTCTTCGGCGGCGCCGGCGTGTCGCAGGACACCTTCCTGGCCGAGGCCTACACCTACGCGCGCTTCATGCGCATGGGCGATGGGCCCGACCAGGTGCACCTGGCGGCGCTGGGCAAGGCGCTGGTCAAGCGCCACGGCGCCGAGCCGTCGCCGCAGACCGCGCAGGCCGCGCCGCGCGCGCGCTCCGACGCGGCGCTGTTCCGCTGGTGAGGGGCGCGCGATGAACGACGCTTTCAGCCTGAAGGACCAGGTGGCGCTGGTCACCGGCTCGACCATGGGCATCGGCGAGGCCACGGCGCGCACTTTGGCGCAGGCCGGCGCGCACGTCATCGTCAGCAGCCGCAAGCAGCCCGACTGCGACCGGGTGGCCGCCGAGCTGCGCGCCGAGGGCCTGAGTGCCGAAGGCGTGGCCTGCCACATCGGCCGCATGGAGGACATCGCGGCGATGGCCGAGCACCTGCGCTCGCACCACGGCCGGCTGGACGCGCTGGTCAACAACGCGGTGCTGAGCCCGCTGCGCAGCATTGCCGACACCGACGTCGGCCTGTTCACCAAGACGGTGGAGGTGGACCTGCGCGGCTATTGGTACCTGTCGGCCGAAGCCGCCAAGCTGATGGCCGGCCGCGGCGGCAGCATCGTCAACCTGGCCTCGGTGGCGGCGCTGCATCCGGACCAGGGGCTGGCGTTGTATTCGACCCTGAAGACCGCGCTGATCGGCATGAGCCGCAGCTTCGCGATGGAGTACGGCCCGCAGGGCGTGCGCGTGAACACGCTGCTGCCGGGGCTGATCAAGACCAAGCTGGCCGACAAGTACGACCCGGCGCAGCAGGCCAGGGTGATCGAGCGCACGCCGCTGCGCCGGCTGGGTACGCCTGAGGACATCGCCAACGCGGTGCGCTACCTGTGCTCGCCGGCGGCGGCCTTCGTCACCGGCGCCAGCCTCGTCGTCGACGGCGGCTTGAGCGTGGGGCTGTTCTGATGCGGGTCGCCGGCCGGGTGGTCGTGGTCACCGGCGGCGGCAGCGGCATCGGCGCCGCGCTGGTGCGGCGCTTTGCGGCGGAGGGCGCCGCGGCGGTGGTGGTGGCCGATCGCGACGCGCAGGCGGCGTCCAGCGTCGCCGCGGCTTGCGGCCCGGCCGGCCATGCGGCGACGCTGGACGTGCGCGACGGCGCCGCGACTGAGGCGCTGGTGGCGCAGGTCGAAGCGCAGCACGGGCCCATCGGCCTGTACTGCGCCAATGCCGGTCTGGGCGTGCCCGAGGGCGCGTACCCGGCCGACGATGTGTGGCAGCGCCAGTGGGAGGTGCACCTGATGGCGCACGTGCACGCCGCGCGTGCGCTGGTGCCGCGCATGACGGCGCGGCCGCAGGGCGGCTGGCTGCTGTTCACCGCCTCGGCGGCGGGCCTGCTGTCGCAGCCTGACGCGCCTTATGCCGTGACCAAGCATGCCGCGGTGGCGCATGCCGAATGGCTGGCCATCACCCACGGCGGCCAGGGCTTGGGCGTGTCCTGCCTGTGCCCGGGCGCGGTGGACACACCCATGCTGCGTGCCGAACCGGAGCCCCGCTTGCAGGCGATGCTGGCCGGGCAGCAGCCGATGGGCGCCGACGCGGTGGCCGAGATCGTGGTGCGCGGTCTGCACGACGAGCGCTTCTTGATCCTGACTCATCCGCAGCTGAGTGAATGGGAGGCGCGCAAGGTCGCCGACCGCGAGCGCTGGATCCGCGGCATGCGCCGCGCCTGGGCGGGGCTGCAGGCATCTCCCTCCTAGAGTTAGAACGCCCGCACCATCGGTCCGTCGACCTTGAACGACGGCTACCGCTCATGGGGTCATACGGGTGGACAGTTTGACGTCCAGACGTCTATGATGCTGTATTTTCATCCAGATATCGCCATGACACGCAGACGGCCAGGCCAAGTCCGCGACGCTATCGTTCAAGTTCTGGAGCGCAGCCAGCACGGAGCGTTGGTCGGTGAGGTGTGCGAGCAGGTCTCGCAGCTAATCGGTGAAGCCGTGCCGGCGTCCTCGGTGCGTTCGTACTTGCGTCTCAATACCCCGGAGCTCTTTGCTCGCACCGACCGAGGTCAATATGTCCTTGCGGGCTTCGACGACCGCGGGCCTGCCGCCAAATCGCAGGTGGCCACCGAGGCGGCGCAGTATCGTTTCGGCCGGGCGCGACTGGTGCAAGCGGACTGCATCGAATGGCTCGCGCAGCAGCCGCGAAAGTCGATTCATGCCGTCGTCACCGACCCACCTTACGGCCTGGTTGAGTACACCGAGGCGGAGCAGAAGAAACTGCGAGCCGGCCGGGGAGGCGTGTGGCGCATTCCGCCCAGTTTCGATGGTGCGAAACGCTCTCCACTGCCGCGCTTCACTGTGCTGAAGGCCACCGATCTGGACGCGCTTGATCGCTTTTTTCACGACTGGGCGCGCGCGTTGCTCGAGGTACTGGTGCCGGGGGCAAATGTGGTGGTGGCCAGCAACCCCTTGCTGTCGCATCGTGTATCGAACGCACTCGCGCGCGCCGGCCTGGAGCGACGCGGGGAACTGGTGCGTTTGGTGATGACCATGCGCGGTGGTGACCGACCCAAGCATGCCCATGTCGAGTTTGACGACGTCAGCGTGATGCCGCGATCGATGTGGGAGCCGTGGCTGCTGTTCCGGCGCCCGTTGGAGGGCCGAGTGCAAGACAATCTGCGCCGTTGGGGAACGGGCGGATTCAGGCGCATCAGCGCAGACAAGCCATTTGGCGACGTGATTGCATCAGCACCAACACGCACTTCTGAGCGCAAGCTCGCCGACCACCCGAGCCTGAAGCCGCAGGCCTTTCTTCGACAGCTGGTGCGCGGCGCGCTGCCGCTCGGACAGGGTGTGGTCCTAGACCCGTTCGCCGGCTCGGGATCGACTCTCGCGGCCGCCGAAGCAGTCGGCTACGAAAGCACTGGCGTCGAGCGCGATGCAGGCTACTTCGCTCTGGCGATGCAGGCCATTCCGCGCCTCGCGGAACTGCCTACGGCGATCAGTCAAGCTCGATAGATCCATGATCTGCGCAGCTTGGCAATGCCTTCTGCATGCAGCGTCGCAGTTCGCGTGCCCAGGTCCCCGCGTTCATTGCGCCTGAAATCCGCCACGTCGACGTGGCCGAGATAGATCTCGTTGAAGCTCATCGGGCGCCGCTCGCGCGCCGGCTCGGTAATGGTGTCTACGTTGTAGACGAAGACGCACATCCATTGTTCACGCGCGCCGTGCGTATCGACGGCACCTCCCGGCTTGCGTGTGGTCTTGATCTCAACGCCCTTGTCGCCGGCCTTTACTGCATTGCCGGCGTACTGGCCCTTGAGCACGAGATCGGGGTGGCCGTTGAAGTACTGGTTCACGACGAGCGCTCTGGAAGGCTTGGCGACGCTGGCGGTAAGCATGTCGGAGAGCACGCCCGACATGACCGCGGGGCGAAGCATGTCGTCGAGTCGGTCCAGGCCCTTGGCCATCAAACCGGCGTTGACGTCGTGGAAGAAGTCGTAGACGTCCTGCACCGCAGCGCGGATGTCGTCCATACGTAGTTCGAAGGGCAGTGCCGCATTCGCGTTGAATTTGGTGGGGTCTAGTGTGTTGCGCTGCACTGACATTCGCATGGGCCTCCGACTCAGGATGGTAGGGCATGGGGAGGAGGCGATCCTCATCTTGCCGTCGACAAAGGCGGCGCCAGCCCGACCAGCTCGAACAACCGCGGCTCGATCCGGGCACGCTCGGCGTCCTTCTTGTAGACGTAGGTGCGGCAGGGCATGCCGGGGCGCTGCTGCGCGGTGCCGTCGATGACGAAGAACAGCGGCACCGCGGGGTCCGCAGCACGCGACAGCTGGGTGCGGTTCGACGCCGCGCAGTGCGAACAGTACGACGGCGCGTCGCGGCGCATGAAGACGATGGGGTGCGGCCCCGGCACGGCGGGCGACAGCGGCTGGCCGTAGCGGTACAGGTCGCGCCACATCTGGCCGCGGAACAAGCGCCCGCCGCTGCCGCAGGGGTCGAGCGTGAAGACGAAGCGGTCGTCCTCTTCGTGCACGCGGAAGTCGGCGCAGTGGTAGTTCCAGGTGCGCGCGATCTCGCGCACCAGGCCGGCGTCGTCCAAGGCCGCATAGCGCGGGAAGCCGGCGACGAAGGCCGGCTCGTAGGTCTGCGCCAGCATTTCGTCCAGGTAGTCGGGCCCGCCCAGCTCCAGCGCCACCGCATAGAAGTGCGCGAGCCAGACCACGCCGAAGTCGTGCCACGGCTGCCAGTCCTTGCGCTGGCCCTCGAGCAGCGGCGTGATGGCGGTGTCGCCGGCCTCCAGCCGCTCGCGCGCCTGCTGCACGCGGGTGCGCGTCAGCGCCACCTTTTCGGTGTCGTCGAAGAGCGTCTGCCCACGCTGCGCGAGCTTGTCGAAGCGCAGGCGGCAGTGGCCGTCGGGTCCCTTCTGCGTGGTCCAGGCCGGGCCGCCCAGCGCGTCGTTCAGCGCTGCCTGGTTGGCCTTGCAGCCCTGGCAATAGCTGCTGACGCCGTCGCTCCAGCCACCGTAGGCCGCGGGGTGGCGTTCGGGCAGCTTCTGCCGTTCCAGCCGGCCGCCGCTGCCGCAGGGCGCCAGGTCCAGCACCACCGCGTCGTCGTCTTCCTGCAGCGGGCTGAGTGCCCCACCGGTCTGGTAGCGGAAGAGGGCCACCAGGTCGGCGATCGCCCCTTTGGCGTCGCCCGCCTGCCATTGCGCCACCCAGCTGCGCATCAGCTGGGCGCCGATGCGCTGCAGTTCGGTGCGCGTGCGTGCCTCGCCGAAGTCGGCGCGCAGCTTGCCGATCTTGCGCGCCAAGGTGTGGCCCGACAGCGCATCCAACCCGGCCGGGCCGGCCTCCATCTCGTCCAGGTGGCGGGCCAGCGCGCCCAGGTCGCCGCGTTGCAGCGCGGCGATGGCATCGTCTTCCGGCGGGCGCGCCAGTTGCTGCAGCGTGGTGTCGTCGAACAGGCGGCTCATCGCTATCCTCCGGGTCGGTTCCGCAGCTTAACAACGGGAGGCAGGCGCATGAGGCTCGATGGCAAGGTGGTGCTGGTCACCGGAGCGGCCGGCGGCATCGGCCGCGCGATCTGCCGGCGGCTGGCCGACGAAGGCGCGGCGCTGGCGCTGCTGGACGTGGGCGAAGCCGTCGACAGCCTGGCCGTCGAACTGGCCGGGCAGGGCACACGCGCGGCCGCGGCACGCGCCGACGTGGCCTCGTCGGCGCAGGTGCAGCAGGCGGTGGCCGCGCTGTCCGCGGCACTCGGGCCCATCGACGGGCTGGTCAACAACGCCGGGCTGACGAGCATCATCGCGCCGCTGCTGCGCATGGACGACGAGCAGTGGGCGCGCGATCTGGGCGTCAACCTGACCGGGCCGTTCAACACTATCCGCGCGGTGCTGCCGGGCATGGTGCAGCGCGGCTGGGGGCGCATCGTCAACATCTCGTCGATGGCCGCCCGTGCCGGGCTGTGGCGCCAGGCGGGTTATTCGGCGTCGAAGGCCGGGCTGCTGGGGCTGACGCGCAACGTCGCGCTGGAGCACGCCGCCGACGGCATCACCTGCAATGCCGTGCTGCCGGGCTTGATCGAGACGCCGGCCGTGGCCAAGCTGCCGCCGCCGGTGATGGATCATGCGATGAGCCTGACGCCGGCCCGCCGCACCGGCCGCACCGACGAGGTGGCGGCGCTGGTGGCCTTCTTGCTGTCGGACGAGGCCGGCTACCTGAACGGCGCCGAGATCGACATCGACGGCGGCTCGCACCTGTGCCCGGTGGTGCTGGGCAGCGTGCGCGAGGTGCAGGCGCGGCGCGACTACCGGCACGCGCCGCACGCCGGCTGACACCATGCCGCGCAGCCAATCCACGCAAGACCAGGATCCACCGACCCCCTAGGCTGCGCTGCCGCCGCGCGGCACGGCCACCCGTCCACACAGGAGATTCACCATGTCTGCCACCGACCGTCGTTCCTTTCTTGGCGGCGCCGCCGCTGCGGCCGCGTCGATCGCCCTGCCCGGGCTGGCGCGCGCGCAGGCCAACCCCGGCGTCACCGCCACCGAGCTGAAGATCGGCACGACCACGTCGCTCAGCGGGCCGGTGTCGGCGCTGGGCACGATCAACAAGTCGCAGGCGGCGTATTTCAAGATGCTCAACGAGCGCGGCGGCATCGCCGGGCGCAAGATCGACTACATCATCCTGGACGACGGCTTCAACCCGGCGAAGACGCTGGAGCAGACGCGTCGCCTGATCGAGCAGGACGAGGTTGCGTTCCTGTTTTCGCAGCTCGGCACCGGGCCCAACTCGGCGATCGTCAAGTACGTCAACGACAAGGGCGTGCCGCACCTGTTCCTGTCGGTCAACGGCGACAAGTGGGGCGACTACAAGACCTACCCGTGGACGCTGCCCTTCGCGCCCAGCGCGCGCACCGAGGCGCAGATCTTCGTCAAGTACGCGCTGCAGCAGAACCCGAAGGCCAAGATCGGCATCCTCTACCAGAACGACGACCTGGGCCGCGACTTCGTCGCCGGTGCCAAGGACGTGCTCGGCGCCCAATACGACGCGGTGGTCAAGGCCGTGTCCTTCGAGGTGACCGACGCCACCGTCGACTCGCAGCTGATCCAGCTGCAGTCCTGGGGGGGCGGACGTGCTGATCTCCGGCGTCACCGGCAAGTTCGGCGCGATGTCGATCCGCAAGGTGTCCGAACTGGGCTGGAAGCCGATGCACTTCATCACCAGCGGCGTGTCGTCGGTGTCGTCGACTATCAAGCCGGCCGGCGAGGACCGCTCGATGGGCGTGATCACCTCGGTGTACATGAAGGACGTGACCGACGCCGCGTGGGAGAACGATGCCGGCGTCAAGGCCTACAAGGCCTTCATGGCCAAGTACTTCGCCGACGGCAACCCCAGCGAGTTCTACAACGCCTATGGCTACCTGACGGCGATGGTCATGCAGCAGGTGCTGGAGCAGTGCAAGGGCGACTTCTCGCGCAAGAGCATCCTCGCCCAGGCCAACAACCTGAAGGACGTGGAGAACCCGCTGCTGCTGCCGGGCATCAAGGTCAACACCAGCCCCACCGACCACCGCCCGCTGGAGCAGATGCAGCTGCAGCGCTGGGACGGCAAGCACTGGGAGCGCTTCGGCTCGGTGATCCAGGGCGCCGCGGTCTGAGCGGACGCAGCCGGGACGCTTAGCCGCGCTTCCTTGTCGGCGGCGCCTTTGGGGCGCTGCTTTCACTGACGGGTGCCGCCGGCAGCAGCCGCTGCGCCACCAGCTCGGCCATGCGCGCGTCGCAGGCCACGCCGTGCACCAGGCGCACGTTCATCGCGAAGCCGTCGAAGGCCATCAGCAGCACGCTGGCGATGAGCGTGGCCTCGCGCTCGGCGACGCCCAGGCAGTCGCCGACCCAGGCGGCCACGCGTCCCTGGAAGAACTCGCGCAGCTGAGGGCTGTAGTCGCCGTCGGCGCTGCTGGTGGCGACGGCTTGCATCACGTTGTTGGCGAAGCCGTTGCTTTCGCGCGGCAGGTCGCGCCACAGCGCCAGCAGCAGGCGTTGCAACCGCGCCTGCGGGTCGCGGATGCGCGCCAGCGAACGCTCCAGCCGGTCCAGCCGCTCGGTCAGCCAGGGCGCGTAGAGCGTGTACAGCACGTCCAGCTTCGACGAGAAGTAGACGTACACGTTGGCGGTGGAGATCCCGGCCTCGCGCGCGATCTGCGGCAGCGAGGTTTCGCTGTAGCCCTGCGTGCTGAACAGGCGGAAGGCCGCCGCCAGGATCGCGTCGCGCACATCGGCCTTCTTGCGCTGAACCATGGGGTTGATCCTAGGTCATCGAGCGATTCAAAAGAGAATGGTATTCGCTATTGACACCGGACAAGGCGGCTCCTACAGTCGCTCGCCAATCGATGTTCTGTTGATCCAGCGCAAGGACGGAAGGCCAGCAACTATGGAAGCCGCAATCCGCACCCAGGAGCTCAACCCGGGCAAGCTGCCGGCGCTGTTCCGCCGGCAATTCGAGCTGTGCAAGCTAGCCCGCGGCCAGACCGTGGCCATCGTCAGCGACCTGGGCACGCGCCGCGAGTACATCCAGGCGGCGTTCGCCGCGGCCGAGGAGATGGGCGTCGACATCTACGAGATGTGCGTCAACACCATCCCCGGCTGGACCAAGGTCGGCGTGCCGACCATCGGCCAGTGCAAGGGCACGCTGGAGGCGCTGTCGCTGGCCGACATGGTGCTGATCTTCCACGTGCCGCTGTTCAGCAAGTGGCTGCGCGAGGTGATGGGCAAGGGCGTGCGCGTGCAGATGATCATCGACGCGCCCGACGACCTGTACCACCTGCAGTCGCCGCCCGGGCTGAAGGAGGCGGTGCTGCACGCGCACCGCCTGTACGAGAAGACGCGCGAGGTGCGCGTCACCAGCCGCCACGGCACCGACCTGAGCTACCGCCGCGGCGAATACCCGGTGATGAGCCAGTACGGCATGGCCGACGAACCCGGCCGCTTCGACCACTGGGGCGTCGGCCTGCTGCACACCTTCCCGGACGAAGGCAGTGCCCACGGCACGGTGGTCATCGCCCCCGGCGACATCGTCATCCTGCCGTACTGCCGCTACGTGCAGGACCCGATCCGGCTGGAAGTCCGCGAAGGCCACGTCACCCAGATCGAAGGCGGCATGGACGCGATGCTGATGCGCGACTGGCTGGCCGAGGGCGTGACCGGGCCGGACGACCGCGACCCCTACGCGGTGTCGCACCTGGGCTGGGGGCTGAACCCGCAGTGCCGCTGGGATGCCTTGGCGCTGTACGGCGACGCCCCCGAACGCGCGCGCGCGGCGGCGCGCAGCTTCCCGGGCAACTTCCTGTTCTCCACCGGCCCCAACAGCCAGGGGGGCGGCAAGCGCACCACGCGCGGCCACTACGACGTGCCGATGCGGCATTGCACGATCGCGCTCGACGGCAAGGTGGTGGTCGATGAAGGCCGACTCGTCGATCCGGCGATGGTCGTGCCGCGCGTCGCCCGCTGAGTCGCACCGGACCGCACGATGCTCATCGACGGCCAGTTCACCGTCGCCGCGCCGCCGCAGGCGCTGATGCGCCATCTGTTCGACGCGCGGCTGATGGCCGAGTGCCTGCCGGGCTGCGAGTCGCTGGAGGCGCTGGATGCCGACCGCTACCGCGCGGTGGTGGGCGTGGCGCTGGCCGGCGTCAAGGCGCGCTTCGACCTGAACGTCGAGGTGGTGCGGCGCGAGGCACTGGCGGTGTGGGCGACGACGCGCGGCGAGGAGGGCGGCAATGCCAGCCAGCTGCAGGCCGAGAATCGCATCACGCTGGAGCCGGTGGCGCAAGGCACGCTGCTGAAGTACGAGAGCGAGGTGTCGGTCACCGGCCGCCTGGGCCGCTTCGCGCTGGGCATGATGAAGAAGAAGGCGCAGGCGCTGGGCGACGAGTTCGCGCAGAACCTGCAGTCGCGCCTGGCCGCGCTGGAAGCCGTGCCGACCCCTGTGGCCGCGCCGCAAGCGCCGGCCTCGCCGGCCTCGCCAGCCCGGCTGCCGTGGTGGCGCGCGTTCTGGAACTGGCTCACCGGGCGACGTGCGCCGCCGTCCGGCGTCGGCGGCTGAGCATGGGTGCGCCGGGATTTCACCGCCCGAAGACCGTCGACGAGGCGGTCGCGCTGCTGGCCGCGGACGACGAGGCCAAGCCGATCGCCGGCGGCGCGACCTTGGTGGCGATGCTCAACGCGCGTGTCATCGAGCCGCCGTCGCTGGTCAGCCTGGCGGGCATCGCCGAACTGCAGGGCCTGTCGGCGGTGGACGGCGGCGTGCGCATCGGCGCCTTCACGCGCCACCGCGACACCGCCGCCAGCACGTTGCTGCAGGGCACGCTCGGCGCGGTGCGCGACGCGGCCTCGCAGATCGCCAACGCCACGGTGCGCAACATGGGCACCATCGGCGGTTCGATCTCCTTCGCCGACCCGGGGCTGGACTACCCGCCCGCGCTGGTCGCGGCCGGCGCTGTGATCGAGATTGCCGGCCCGGCGGGCCGGCGGCGCGTGCCGGCGCGCGACTTCTTCGTCGACTGGTATGTGACGGCGCTGGAGCCGGCCGAGATCGTCACCGCAGTCATCCTGCCGGCGGCCGACCCGCGCGGCGCCGGGCTGTACGTGAAGCATGCGCGGGTCGCGGGCGACTACGCCACGGCCTCGGTGGCGATCTGCCTGAGCGCAGGCGGCGCGGCGTCCGTCGCGGTCGGCAGCTGCGGGCCGACGCCGATTGCCGACGCGGGGGCCAACGCCATGCTGTCCGCCGAGCGCAGCGATGCGGCCATCGCACGTGCCGGCTCCGCGCTGCAGGCGCTGGCCGACCCGCTGGACGACGTGCGCGGCAGCGCCGACTACCGGCGCACCTTGATCCCGCGGCTCTTGCTGCGTGCGGTGCGTGCGGCCGAGGCGGCCATTGGAGCGGTTGCATGAGCGTCACCCTGCAGATCAACGGCGAGGCCGCCAGCGTCGACGCGGCGCTGCACGACACGCTGCTCAGCGTGCTGCGCGAGCAGTTGCAGCTGCACGCGGCCAAGCGCGGCTGCAACCAGGGCGTGTGCGGCGCCTGCACCGTCAACATCGACGGCTGGCCGGCGCGCGCCTGCCTGTCGCTGGCGCATGGCTGCGAGGGCGCGCAGGTGCGCACGCTCGAAGGCCTGAATCACACGCCGCGCGTGCGGGCGCTGCAGCGCGCCTTCACCGAAGCCGGCGCCTTCCAGTGCGGCTTCTGCACGCCGGGCATGCTGGTCGCGGCCGAGGCGTTGCTGAGCCGCGAGCCGGCGCCGGACGAGGCGGCCGTGCGCCGCGCGCTGTCCGGCAACCTGTGCCGCTGCACCGGCTATGTGACCATCGTCCAGGCGGTGCGGGCCGCCGCTGCGGCGCTGCGCGCGGGGTCTGCGTCATGAGCGCCACCGTGCACGCCGTCGGCGCGTCGATTCCGCAGCTGGAGAGCCACGAGAAGCTCGCCGGCAGCGCCCAGTTCATCGCCGACCTGTCGCGTCCCGGCATGCTGCATGCCGCCATCGTGCAGAGCCCGCATGCGCACGCGCGCATCCGCGGCTACGATCTGCAGGCCGCGCTGGCGCTGCCCGGCGTGCGCGCCATCGTCACCGGCGACGATCTGGGCGACGGCCACCGCATGGGCGCATTCATCAAGGACGAACCGGCCTTCGCCAAGGGCAAGGTGCGCTACGTCGGCGAGATCGTCGCTGCGGTCGCCGCGGACACCGAGGCCATCGCGCGCCAGGCGGCGCGGCTGCTGCGTGTCGACTACGAAGTGCTGCCGTCGGTGGTCGATCCGGAGCAGGCGCTGGCCCCCGGCGCGCCGTGGGTGCATGAGGATGCCGCGTCCTACGTCAAGGTGTTCGACGCCGGCACGCAGGGCAACCTGTGCTCGCGCACCAGCCTCAGCGAAGGCGATGCCGCTGCCGCGTGGGCGCAGTGCGACGTGATCGTCGAGCGCAGCTACCGCACGCCCGCGCAGGCCCATCTGTCGCTGGAGCCCTGCGGCGCGCTGGCCGAGGTGGATGCGCAGGGCCGCGTGACGCTGTGGTCGGCCAACCAGTCGGTGTTCCGCGTGCAGGCCAATGTCTGCGAATCGCTGGGCCTGCCGATGACGCGGCTGCGCTGCCAGACGCCGCGCGTCGGCGCCGGCTTCGGCAACAAGATGGAAGCGCACGTGCAGCCGGTGCTGGTGCTGCTGGCGCTGAAGGCGCGGCGCACGGTACGGCTGATCCTGTCGCGCGAGGAAGACTTCGAGACGGTGCGCGCGCGCCACCCCTTCGTGATCCGCATGAAGACCGGCGCCAGGCGCGACGGCCGCTTGCTGGCGCGCGAGGTCGAGCTGCTGCTCGACGGCGGCGCCTACGGCGACGACAGCCCCGGCGTGCTCGGCTATGCGCTGCTGATGAACTGCGGCCCCTACAACATCCCGCACGTGCATGCGCATGGCCGCGTCGCCTACACGCACAAGATGCGCTTCGGCGCCTTCCGCGGCTTCGGCGTGCCGCAGGTGACCTTTGCGTCCGAGCAGCAGATCGACGAGATCGCCACGCAGCTCGGCATGGACCCGCTGGCGCTGCGCCGCCTCAACGCCAAGCGCGGTGCCGACCCGTGGTTCTGCGGCCAGCAGGTGGCCAGCAACGGGCTGGCGCAGTGCCTGGACATCGTCGAGCGCGAGTCGCGCTGGGCCGAAGCGCGCGCGGCCGAACGCAAGGCCGGCGCGCTCGGCGAGAAGCGCATCGGCTATGGCATCGCCACCTCGGCGCACATCGGCGGGCTGCTCGCCTCCGGCGCCATCGTGCGCATGCTCGAGGACGGCAGCGTGCTGCTCAACACCGGCGCGGTGGACATCGGCCAGGGCAGCAACACGGTGCTCACGCAGATCTGCGCCGAGGCGCTGCAGATCGCGCCTGAGCAGGTGGCCATCGCCAGCCCCGACACCGACGGCTCGCCCTACAACTGGGGCACCACGGCCAGCCGCGTCACCTACGTCGCCGGGCGCTCGGTTGTGCAGGCGGCGGCCGAGGTGGAAAAGAAGCTCAAGCAGCATGCCAGCGAGATGCTGGAATGCGCGGTCGACGACCTGGAGCTGCGTGCCGGCGGGCGGGTGGGCCTGAAGGGCGTGCCCGGGCGCGAGCTGCCCTTCGCCGCGATCAGCGGCCGCGCGCACTGGGCGGCCGGCGGGCCGATCATCGGCAGCCACAGCTGGGTCTTCGACCAGAAGACCGTGGACCCGAAGCGCGCGGTGGCCACCGGGCTGCCGTTCCAGCAGATCGGCATCTTCAGCTTCACGGCGCTGGTGGTCGAGGTGGAGGTGGACACGCTGAGCGGCAAGCTGCGCGTGCCGCGCGCCTGGTCGGCGGTGGACGTGGGCCGCGCCATCAACCCGCAGCTGGTCAGCGGCCAGATCGAAGGCGCGTTCGTGCAGGGCCTGGGTTTTGCGCTGACCGAGGAGATGGTCTGGGACGGCGCCAAGCTGGCTAACCCGACGTTGATGGACTACAAGATCCCGACCTTCGCCGAGCTGCCGGAGGAGCTGCGCGCCTACATCGTCGAGAGCCCCGAGCCCAGCGGGCCCTTCGGCGCCAAGAGCGTGGGCGAGATTGGCATGAACGCGGTGGCCGCGGCCATCGCCAACGGCGTGGCGCATGCCGTGGGCGTGCGCCCGATGCGGTTGCCGATGACCGGCGAGCGCATCCTCGACGCGCTGCTCGCCGCGGAGGGCGGGGCATGAGCGCGCCGGGCCGCTTCCGCGCGCGGATGCCGGGGCGCGTCGGCGCGGAGCTTGCCCTGTGAACCTGCAGCGCTATGCGGCGCAGGAGCCGCTGTCGCCGCTGGGCGCGGCCTATGCCGAACAGGTGCTGGCGCGCGGTGCCGGCGTGCGCGGCATCGAGGTCGATCTGGGCGGCGATGCCTACCGCACGCTCACCGTGTTCCCCGCGGCCCGGCCGACCGGCGACGTGCTGGTGTTCTTCCATGGCGGCGGCTGGACCAGCGGCTACAAGGAGTGGATGTTCTTCATGGCGCCGGCGCTGACGGCGCGCGGCGTCACCTTCGTCAGTGCCGGCTACCGGCTGGCACCGCAGCATGTGTTTCCCGTCGGTTTCGACGACGCGGCCGACGCGCTGGCCTGGGTGCTGCAGCACATCGCCGCGCACGGCGGCGATGCGCGGCGCGTCTTCGTCGGCGGGCATTCCTCCGGCGCGCACTATGCGGCGCTGCTGGGCATGACCGGCGGCTGGCGCGCGCCGCGCGGCCTGGGTGCGCAGCCCCTGGCCGGCTGCCTGCCGGTCTCGGGCACCTACCGCTTCGGCGAAGGCAGCGGGCTGTCGGTGCGGCCGCGCTTCCTGGGGCCGGTGGCGGACGGCCGGGCCGAGATCGCCGCTGCGCCGCTGGCGCAGCTCGATGCGCAGGCCTGCCCGCCGTGCCTGCTCAGCTGGGGCAGCCGCGACTTCCCGCACCTGGCGCGGCAGTCCGAGCAGATGGCCGCGGCGCTGCAGGCGGCCCGCGTGGCGACGCGCAGCCTGGTGCTCGACGGATGCGACCACTTCCAGGCGAGCCTCGCCTGCGGTGATGCGGACGGCCCGTGGGTCGGCCCGGCGGTGGCATGGATGCGGCAACAACAGGGCGCGGCGCGCCCATCACCAGAAGGAGAAGTGCAATGAAGCTCAAGGCAACGGGTCGGCGCGTCGTCATCGCGGGCATCGCCGCGGCATGGCTGGGGTTGGGCAGCGGCGCGTCGTTCGCGCAGGCGGACAAGCCGCTGCGCATCGGCTTCTCGATGGCACGCACCGGCATGCTGGCCAACGCCACGCCCTCGCAGATGAACACCTACGAACTGTGGCGCGAGCAGGTCAACGCACAGGGCGGCATGAACGTCGGCGGCACCAAGCGCAAGGTCGAGTTCGTGACCTACGACGACCAGAGCAAGCCCGAGCAGGCCGTGCGCATCTACGAGAAGCTGATCACCGACGACAAGGTGGACCTGCTGCTCGCGCCCTGGGGCACGCCTTTCCACATCGCCATTGCGCCGGTGCTGGAGAAATACAAGTTCCCGGTGGTCGGCAACACCGCCGCATCGGTGGCGCTGCGCCAGGTGAAGCCGGGCTACATCTGGTTCACCACCTCGGCCATCCCCGACCGCATCGGCAGCGAGCTGACGGCGATGCTCAAGCAGCAGAACGTCAAGTCCGTGGCGGTGCTGTCGAACGTGCTGCCCTTCACCAAGGAGATCAAGAACTTCGTCGAGCCGGAGCTGAAGAAGGCCGGCATCGACATCAAGGTCTCCACCGAGTACCCGCCGGACATCAAGGACATGACCGCCGCGCTGACGCAGGTGAAGCAGGCCAACGTGGATGCGGTGCTGGCGCTGGCCTATCCGGGCGATTCGGTGCTGTATGCCAAGCAGGCCAAGGAACTGGGGTTGAACCAGCCCTTCCAGTTCATCGCCATCGGGCCCAGCGACGCCTTTTTCCCCAAGGCCGTGGGGGCGGCGTCGGCCGACGGCGTGGTGACCATCGCGCACTGGTCGCCGCGGCCTGAATGGAAGGGCTCGCAGGCCTTCTACGACAGCTACGTCAAGAAGTTCGGCGAAGACCCGGACTACCTGAACTCGGCGCTGGCCTGGATGTCGCTGGAGATCCTGGAGACGGCGGTGGCCAAGAACGGCCTGGACAAGGAGAAGATCCGCGCCACCATCGCCAGCGACACCTTCGACACCATCAACGGCAAGGTCAAGTTCGAGGGCGTGCAGAACGTCATCACGCCCACTGCCTTCGTGCAGTACCAGAAGGGCAAGCTGCAGATCGTCTGGCCGGCGAGCATCGCCACGGGCAAGTTCGAGCCGAAGAAGGGCTGGTAGCTGCAGGCGGGTGAGCCGGTGATCGACACGCTGCTGTCGGGCCAGCTGCTGTTCTCGGCGCTGGTCACCGGCTCGCTCTATGCGCTGGTGGCCCTGGGCCTGAACCTGGTCTACGGCACGATGCGCATGCTCAATGTCGCCCACGGCGACCTGGTCATGCTGGGTGCCTATGGCGCGTACTGGGCGTTCACGCTGGCTGGCCTGTCGCCGCTGCTGGCCGCGCCGCTGGTCGCCGCGGCCGGCGCGGCCTTCGGGCTGGCGCTGTACCGCGGCCTGTTCCGCGGCCTGCTGGCCAAGGTCACGCCGGCCACCGCCGGCAAGCTGGAGGGCAACTCCCTGCTGCTGTTCTTCGGCCTGTCGATCCTGATGCAGAACATCGCGGCGCTGGCCTTCACGCCCAACAGCCGCGCCTATGCGGCGCTGGACCACGTCTACCGCGTCGGCGGCGTGTCGATGACGGCCAACCGCCTGGCCGTGCTGCTGGTGGCCGGTGGCGTCTGCGTGGCGGCGGCCGTGTTCCTGTCGCGGCATGTCGCCGGGCTGGCCATGCGCGCGGTCATCGAACGGCGCGAGGCCGCGGCGGTGGTCGGCGTGGACGTCGACCGCGTGCAGCGCCTGAGCTTCATGGTCGGCTTCGGCACCGCGGCGCTGGCCGGCGTGCTGATGTCGATACTGGAGCAGTTCTCGCCGTTCTCGGGCTTCCCGTTCACCATCGCCGGCTTCATCGTCATCATCCTCGGCGGCCTGGGCAACATCACGGGCGGCCTGCTGGCCGCGCTGCTGCTGGGCGTGATCGAGACCTACGGCGTGGCGCTGACCTCGGCCAACCTGCGCTCGGTGCTGCTGTACGGCAGCTTCGTCGTCGCGCTGCTGGTGTTTCCCAACGGGCTGCTGGCCCGGCGCCTGGTGGCCCGCTGACATGTTTGCGGCCCTCGCGCTCGTCGGTGCGGCGCTGGTGGCGCTGCTGCCGTGGTTCGGCAACGAGTATTTCGTCGGCGTCGGCCTGACCGTGCTGATGTGGCTGGCGCTGACGCCCAGCTGGTGCGTGCTGTCGCGCCTGACCGGCTATGTCTCGCTGGGCCACGTGGTGTTCTACGGCCTGGGCGCCTACCTGGTGGTCATCACCTGGCAGCAACTGCCGCTGTGGGCCGCCATCCCGCTGGCCGGCGTGCTGGCGGCGGGCTTCGCGGCACTGGTCGGCGGGCCGGCGCTGCGCGTGCGCGGGCCGTACTTCGTGATCCTGACCTTCGGCTTGGCCGAGCTGGTCAAGTTCAGCATCATGGCGGCCGAGTCGGCGATGGGCACGGCGGCGCGCATCCTGTTCGGCGCCCCCGACCTGCTGGCGGTGTACTGGATGATGGCCGCGCTGGCGCTGGCCGCGCTGCTGCTGCTGAGCTGGGTGTCGGGCAGCCGCTTCGGCCACGGCCTGCGCTCGCTGCGCGAAAACGAGGAGGCGGCCGAAACCCTGGGCGTGCCGGTGGCGCGCTACAAGCTCATCGCCTTCGTGCTGTCGGCGGCGATCCCCGGCATGGTGGGTGCGGTGATGGCGCTGCGCTCCACCTACTTCGTCGTCGGCCAGGTCTTCGACCCGATGGTCTCGGTCACGGTGATCGCCATGGCGCTGCTCGGCGGCGGCGACAACGCGCGCGGCCCGGTGCTGGGGGTGCTGTTCCTGGCGCTGCTGTCCGAACTGCTGTGGGCGCAGGCGCCGCTGCTGTACATGATCCTGCTGGGTGCGATCCTGGTGGTGTTCGTGCTGCTGGTGCCCGATGGGCTGTTCGGCCTGCTGCAGCGCTGGCGCGGCAAGGAGGCCGTGCGATGAGCGCCCGGCGTCGTTCCGCGGCGCTCGCGGGGCGCGCCGGGCGGAGGGCCGCCCGGTGAGCGCACTGTTGGAGGTCGAGTCCCTGAGCAAGAAGTTCGGCGGCCTGACCGCGCTGTCCGACCTGAGCTTCCAGGTGCCGGCCGGCGCCATCGTCGGCGTGATGGGTGCCAACGGCGCCGGCAAGACCACGCTCTTCAGCCTGATCGCCGGCAACACCCAGCCCAGCCACGGCGACATCCGCTTCGACGGGCGCTCGATCGTCGGCCTGAGCCCGGACCGCGTGTGCCGCCTGGGCGTGGCGCGCACCTTCCAGATCGTCAAGCCCTTTCCGGCGATGACGGTGCGCGAGAACCTGCGCACCGCGGCGATGTTCGGCCATGCCCAGCTGCACACCCGCGAGGCGGCCGATGCGGCCACGCAGTCGGTGCTGGAGGAGGTGGGCCTGGCGGCAGACGCCGAGCGCCCGGCATCGGCGCTGACGCTGTCGGGCCAGAAGCGGCTGGAGATCGCGCGTGCGGTGGCCACCGGCGGGCGGCTGGTGATGCTCGACGAGGTGATGGCCGGCCTCACCCCCACCGAAGTGGCGCAGATGCTGCAGACCGTGCGCCAGCTGCATGCGGGCCGCGGGCTGACGCTGCTGGTCATCGAGCACGTGATGCGGGCGCTGATGGAACTGTGCGAGCGCATCGTCGTGCTGCACCACGGCCAGCTGATCGCCGAAGGCACGCCCGAGCAGATCGGGCGCGATGCGCAGGTGCATGCGGTGTACTTCGGGGGCGTCGCTTGAGCGCCGGCGCGATGCTCGAGGTCGACGGCCTGGTCGGCGGCTACGATGGCACGCAGGTGCTGCATGGCCTGAGCCTGCACGTCGAAGCGGGCGCGACCACGGCGCTGCTCGGTGGCAACGGCGCCGGCAAGACCACGTTGATGAAGACCCTGGCCGGCCTGCTGCCGGTGCGCGCGGGGCGCCTGCGCTTCCTGGGCGAGGACATCACGCAGCGCCCGTCGAACGAGCGCGTGCATGCCGGGCTGGTGCTGGTGCCCGAGGGGCGCATGGTGTTCCCCAGCCTGACGGTGCGCGAGAACCTGCGCCTGGGTGCGATCAATCCGCGCGCGCGCCCGCAATGGCAGCGCAGCCTGGACCGGGTGTTCCACCTCTTCCCGCGCCTGCTGGAGCGCGAGTCGCAGCCCGCCGTCACGCTGTCCGGCGGCGAGCAGCAGATGCTGGCCATCGGCCGTGGCCTGATGGCGCAGCCGCGGCTGATGCTGCTGGACGAGCCCACGCTGGGCTTGTCTCCGCTGATGGCGCGGCAGATCTTCGAGCTGGCGCAGCGCCTGGTGGCCGACGGCCTGACCCTGCTGCTGGCCGAGCAGGACGTGTTCCAGTCGCTGAATGCCGCGGAGCACGCCTATGTCATCGAGAACGGTCGCGTGGCCGCCGAAGGGCCGGCACGCCAGATTGCGGACGACCCGCGCATCAGGCAGGCCTACCTGGGCCTGTAGCCCCCATGCACACACCCTACCTGGTTCCCGGCACGCCGCGCCTGGCCTGCGACCTGGCCGGCCACGGCCCGTTGGCCCTGTTCATGCACGGCATCGGCGGCAATCGCACCAACTGGCGGGCCAACCTGCCGGCCTTCGCGCCGCACTTCGCCTGCGCAGCGTGGGACGCGCGCGGCTACGGCGCCAGCGACGACTACGACGGCGAGCTGGCCTTCGACGACTTCGTCGCCGACCTGCTGCGCGTGCTCGACCATTTCGGCGTCGCCCGCGCGCACCTGGTGGGCTTGTCGATGGGCGGGCGCATCGCCATGCGCTGCGCGCTGCTGCACCCCGAGCGCGTGGCCACGCTGACCCTGCTGGACACGCACGAAGGCTTCGAGGCCTTCACCCCGCAGCAGCGGCGCGACTTCGTCGACAGCCGTCGTGCCCCGCTGCTGGCCGGCAAGGAGCCGATCGATATCGCGGAACCGGTGGCGCGCTCGCTGGTCAGCCCCAACGCCAGACCCGAACACCTGCAGCAGCTGGTGGACAGCATCGCCGCGCTGCACAAGCTCAGCTACATCAAGTCGCTGCAGGCCACGGTGGCGCAGGTCAGCCTGGGCGACATCCGTCAGATCCGCGCGCCGGCGCACTTCGTCGTCGGCGGCGAGGACCGGCTGACGCCGGTGGCGATGCACCGCGAGATGGCCGCCAAGCTGGGCGGCGCGCCGCTGACCGTGCTGCCGGGCGCCGGCCACCTGAGCAACATCGAGGATGCCGCCGGCTTCAATGCCGCCGCGTTGGCGTGGCTGCAGCCGCGCGCCGCGCTGGCCGATGCGCCGCAGCGCTGGCCGCTCTGAGGGAGCGGCCGGGCCTACGCCGCGCCGCGCGGCCCGAAGCGTGCCAGGCTGCGCTGGCGGGCGCGTTCGGCCTCCGCCTCGCGCGTGCGCGGCGGCGCGTGGGTGACCAGCGAGGCGATCAGCGTGCGCGCGGACGCAGCCACCTCTTCGACGGCGCGGTCGAAGGCCTCGCGGTTGGCTTGCGACGGCACGTTGAAGCCGCTCAGCTTGCGCACGAACTGCAGTGACGCGTCACGGATCTCCAGCTCGGTGGCAGGCGGTTCGAAGTTGAACAGGGTGCGGATGTTGCGGCACATCGGGAGGCTCCGGCGCGAGGGGCAGGGTGTGGCGGCATTGTCCGCCCCGCTGGGGCCGGGCGCGGCGGCGCGCCCCTGCAGCAAGAAGGCGCAAGTCCGGCAGCCACTCGATCCGCCAGATCTACGGCATGAGCCGAAGGACATGTTCGCCGGCTCGCGCCGGCTGGCGATTTACGGTTCGGCGCTGCTTGGCGCCTGAGGGCCGGGCGGTGACGGCATGGCGAGCGCGATGTCACCGCCGCTGGTGCGATCGTTCATCGTGCTGGGGCCGCGCCGGCCTGACGCCGGTCAGCAGCGCGCTGGTGCGTGCGCTGCGCGCACTGGGCGTGCGCGCGGTGGGCATGAAGCCGGTGGCACGCGGCCGCATCGGCGCGGGGGGCACCTGGCTCAGCGAGGAACTGCGGCAGCTGGCTTCGGCCAGCGCCTTCGGCCTGCCGTTGCGCGCGCTCTGCGGCGCACTGCGCACGCAGGACTCGGACGCACCGCCCGACCTGCACACGGTGGTCGACACCTTCCGTGCGCTGGCCACCTGGGCGGACGCGGTGGGGGTGGACGGCGCCGATGGCGCGAACTTCGACGGCCTGGCACTGGCACGGGCACTGCAGCTGCCCTTCGTCGACGTGGCCGGCGAGGGCGACGACGGCGTCAACGCCAGAACGCTGGTCCGCGGCGGTCTGGAATGCGCGGGCTGGCTCGGCGAGCGGCACGCCGCGATGCCGGGCGAGTGGCTGGGCCGCGATGCCGCGCATGGGTCGCTGCACGGGCAGCGCATGCCCAAGGCGCTGGCCCTGCGTGCCTGAGCCCCCCACGGCGCGGCCAGGTTGTGTCTGTCAAGTTGTGCAAATAGGCGATCACGGCGTTGAGGCTGGGCTGATCAGGCGGCGATCTTCATGGCGGCCTTCTTGTGCTCCTTGAGCAGCTCCATGTTGATGTAGCGGTTGTCTTCCAGCCAGGCCTCGTGCGTCTCGGCGCATAGCGCGCGGATCAGGCGCAGGCATGAGGCTGGGTTGGGGAAGATGCGCACCACGCGCGTTCTGCGCTTGATCTCCTCGTTCAGCCGCTCGAGCATGTTGGTGCTCTTCAAGTGCTTGTGGTGCTGGCGCGGCAGCATGTAGAAGGTCAGCGTCTCGCCGATGGCGTCTTCGGCCCAGTCGGTCAGCTTGGCATAGCGGGTCTGCCAGCGCTTGAGCCAGGCCGCCAGGTCGGCCTGCGCTTCCTTCAGGTTGCGCCGGTCGTAGATCCAGCGCAGCTCCTGCAGACAGTCGTCGTCGGCCTTGCGCGGCAGGTGGTCCAGCGCGTTGCGCAGGAAGTGCACGTAGCAGCGCTGCCAGGCCGCCTGGGTCAGCAGCTCCGAGACGGCCTTCTTCAGTCCTTCGTGGTCGTCGCTGACGACGAACTCCACGCCGGTGAGGCCACGCACCTTCAGCCGCGTGAGGAAGTCCTTCCAACTGCCGGCGCTCTCCCGGTGGGCCAGTTCCACGGCGAGGACCTGGCGCCGGCCCTCCCAGTTGATGCCGATGGCGATCAAGACGGCTTGGCTGCGGATCACGCCATCGATGCGCACCTTCTCGTAGCGCGCATCCAGGATCAGGTACGGGTAGGCCTCTTCCAGTGGCCGGTGGGCGAACCGAGCCAGCGCGCCGTCCAGCCCCTTGTTGATCTGGCTGATCGTGCTGGCAGAGAAGGCGTGGCCGCACAGTTCCTCGGTCACGGCCTTGACCTTCCTCGTGGACACGCCCTGCACATACATCTCGGCCAGTGCCGAGACCAGCGCCTTCTCCGAGCGCTGGTAGCGTTCGAACAGCTCTGTGGAGAAGCGTCCGTCGCGGTCGCGCGGCACGCGCAGCTCCAGCTTGCCGATACGGGTGACGAGGCTGCGGCTGTAGTAGCCGGCACGGTAGCCCGAGCGATCCGCGGTGCGCTCGCCAGGCGCCGCGCCGATGACCTCGGTCATCTCGGCTTCCAGCACCTCCTGCAGCGACTCCTTGAGCAGCCGCTTGAACAACTCCCCTTGCTGGCCCAGCAGGGCTTCAATGGCAACGACGGAGGATTTACTCTTGGCAGTGGCGGTCATGGCGGTACGCCCCTCGCAGGGCAGGTTGGTCTAGGCAATCAACCTCTTGCCATGACCGCCACCCGCTTGCAAGCGGTTCTGCACATAACTCTGGACACTACCGTCGCGGCCTGCCCGGGCCCGGCTTTGCCGCACCTGCGCTGTGCACGCCCAACGGTCCTCGGAATTCTGCTTTGCGCCGGGAGCAGGCGCCCATTGCGCCGCAAACGCGACCTCGCAGGAGCCTCAGCCTGCCGCGTCGACCACCTGCGCTGCCAGGCACAGGTCTTCCCAGGCGCGCGACTTGTCGGGCAGGTTGCGCAGCAGGTAGGCGGGGTGGTAGGTCACCACCAGCGGCACGCCCTGGTAACGGTGCACACGGCCGCGCAGCTTGCCGACGGGCTCGCTGCTGCGCAGCAGCGCCTGCACCGCGAAGCGGCCCATCGCCAGGATCAGGCGCGGCCGGATCAACTCGATCTGCCGCATCAGGAAGGGCTCGCAGCTGGCCAACTCCTGCGGCTCGGGGTTGCGGTTGCGTGGCGGCCGGCACTTCAGCGTGTTGGCGATGTACACCTGCCGCTCGGGGGGCGCCTCTTGGCGCGTCAGGCCCAGTGCGCGCAGCATGTTGTCCAGCAGGTGCCCGGCGGGGCCGACGAAGGGCTCGCCCTTCAGGTCCTCCTGCTCGCCGGGTGCCTCGCCGACGATCATCCAGTGCGCCTGCAGGTTGCCGACGCCGAACACGGTCTGCCGCCGGCTCTGGCACAACCCGCAGGCGGTGCAGGCGCGCACCGACTCTTGCAGCTCCGGCCAGCCCATCGCCGCGACGGCCGCGCCTCGTGCGTCGGTCGCTTGCGCGACAACCGCGGGCGGTGCTGACGTGGCTGCAACGGTCGGTGCAGCTACAGGCCCAGGGGGCAGCGCCGCCTTCGGCTCGGGCGCCGGCGCGGGCGCCTGCCCGGCCCCGGCCGCCGCCGGGCCCCACAGCCGCAGGCCCATTTCCTGCAGCATCAGCCGCTGGCGTTCGGTCCAGGCCATTCAGCGATCCTCGAGCGACAGGCTCATGACGATGGCGTCTTCGCGCTGCCCCTTGCCGGCCGGGTAGTAGCCGCGCCGGCGCCCGACGTCGGCGAAGCCGCCGGCCGCATAGACCTGCAGCGCGCGCGCATTGCTGGCGCGCACCTCGAGCCACAGCTTGGGTAGCCGCTGCTCGCGGCAGCGCTGCTGCAGCGCCTGCAGCAGCGTGCGCGAATGGCCGCGCCGCTGGTGCAGCGGCGCCACCGTCAGGTTCAGCAGGTGCATCTCGTCGACGCCGGCCATCGCCACGTAGTAGCCGAGCAGCCCGTCACGTTCGTGCGACAAGGTCTCGGCCAGATAACCGGCGGCCAGCGAATCGACGAAGTTGCCGCGTGTCCACGGGAAGCTGTAGGCCGCCCGCTCGATACGCAGCACCTGGTCGAGGTCGCCGTACTGCATGGCAGTCAGGCGCGGCAACGGCTCGGGCAACGCGCTCACTGCGCGCTCCTGAGTGCCTCGCGCTCGGCGGTGGTCAGCGCCACCTTGTCGCGCAGGTACAGCGGCAGCGCCTCGGCCGCGTCGACGCCGCCCTCGTCGCGCCAGGCCTGCTGCGCCAGCCGCATCAGCGCCACGGCGCGGTCGGCCTCGGCGTCGTCGAGGCGGCGCGCGGCACCGGTCTGCAGCCGGTCGCCGAAGGCCTGCAGGGCCGACCCGACGACACATTGCGGCGGCGACGCATCCCAGGCCTGGTGCAGGCCGTCCAGCGTGTACAGCGCCGGCGCGCGCAGCGGCTGCCAGCGCGTGCCGGTCCAGCGGTAGCGGCCGGCGTAGACCTCGCCCATGCGTGCGTCCAAGGCCACGTCGACCTCCGTCTCGGCCGGTCCGCGGGCGCCTTCGGCGACGATCAGCAGGCTGTCCAGCGGCCGCACCGGCAGCGCCGCGCCGAAGGCCAGGCCCTGCGCCACCGCGCAGGCCGTGCGCAGGCCGGTGAAGGCGCCGGGCCCGGCGCCGAAGGCGATGGCCTGCAGCTGGGCCAGCTCGATGCCGGCTTCCTGCAGCAGGCCGCGGATGCGCGGCAGCAGGTTCGCCGATGCCGACGCGCCGCCCTCGCCGTTCCAGGTGACCCGCCGCTGCGGCGTCTGCACGGCCACCGCCAGGGCTTCGGTCGAGGTGTCGAAGGCCAGCAGACAGCCGTTCATGCGTCCGCCGCGCGCGTCGAGATCATGCCCGGCAGTGTAGCCGTGCGATCATCGGCGGCATGAGGCAGAGGGCAGCTCGGTGGCAGGCCTGGCGGTGCTGTCACGGCGCCGCCGTGCTGCTGTGGCTGGCGCTGGCTGCGCCCGCCTGGGCGCTGCCGCCCGAGGTGGAATCCGCCCTGCAGCGCGCGCGCGTGCCGCCCGATGCCCTGTCGGTGCTGCTGCAGGAAGCCGGCAGCGGCCGCACGGTGCTGACGCACCAGGCGCAGACGCCGGTCAACCCGGCTTCGCTGGCCAAGCTGCTGACCACCCTGGCGGCGCTGGACCAGCTGGGCCCGGCCTGGAGCTGGACCACACCGGTCTGGCTGCTGGGGCCCGTCAACGACGGCGTGCTCGACGGCTCGCTGGTCATCAAGGGCAGCGGCGACCCGAAGCTGGTGATCGAGCGCGTATGGCTGCTGCTGCGCCAGGTGCAGCAACGCGGCGTGCGCGAGATCCGCGGCGACATCGTGCTCGACCGCAGCGCCTTCGCGCCCAACCAGGGCGACCCCGCCAGCTTCGACGGCGACACGACACGCCCCTACAACGTGCAGCCGGACGCGCTGCTGCTGAACTTCAAGTCGGTGACCTACACCTTCGTGCCCGACGCGGCGCGCGGCGTGGCCCAGGTGCTGGTCGACGTGCCGCTGGCCGGCACGCGCGTGGAGCGCACGGTGCGCCTGTCGGCCGGCCCCTGCGACGACTGGCGCAGCGCCCTCAAGGCGGATTTCTCCGACGCCCTGCGCGTGCGCTTTGCCGGCAGCTACCCGGCGGCCTGCGGCGAGCTTAGCTGGCCGGTGGCCGATGCCGACCCGGCCACCTACAACGCCCGCCTGGTCGAGGCGCTGTGGCACGACATGGGCGGCAAGCTGACCGGCCGCGTCATCGACGGCTTCGCCCCGTTGGGCATCAAGCCCAGTTTCGAACTCAAGTCGCCGGCGCTGGCCGAAGTGGTGCGCGACATCAACAAGTTCAGCAACAACGTCATGGCGCAGCAGCTGTTCCTGACGCTGGCGCTGCAGCGCCAGCCGGCGCAGCCGGCCACCGCCGATGCCGCACGCGCCGTGCTGCGCGACTGGCTGGTGGCGCGCACCGGCGAGCTGCCGCCGGGCACGCAGCTGGACAACGGCTCGGGCCTGTCGCGCGAGACGCGGCTCAGCGCCGCGCTGCTGGGCCGGCTGCTGCAGCAGGCCTGGAGCGGGCCGGCGATGCCGGAGCTGATGGCGTCGCTGCCGGTCAACGGACTGGACGGCACCTTGCGGCGCTCGCGCGCCACGGCCGGCCGCGCGCACCTGAAGACCGGCTCGCTGCGCGACGTGGCCGGCGTGGCCGGCTACGTGCTGTCGGACAGCGGCCGCCGCTACGTGCTGGTGGCCATCATCAACCACCCGCAGGCCAATGCCGCACGGCCTGCGCTGGACGCGCTGGTGCAATGGAGCCTGCGCGACGCCCCTTCGCGCTGACCGCCGCCATGGACCTTCCGTCGATCCCCAGTGCCTGGCTCGGCTACCTGGCCGCCGCGCTGACCACCCTGTCCTTCGTGCCGCAGGCGCTGCTGACCTTGCACACGCGCGACGTGCATGGCATCTCGGCCGGCATGTACAGCCTGTTCACGCTGGGCGTGGCGCTGTGGCTGGCCTACGGCTGGCGCCTGGGCGACTGGCCGATCATCGTCGCCAACGCGGTGACGCTGGTGCTGGCGGCCACGATCCTGCTGACCAAGCTGGTCATCGAGTGGCGCACGCGCGCGTCCAGGCGGGGGCGCTGACGCGCGCCGCCGGTCAGCCGCAGCCGAAGGGGTTGTCCTTGGCCCGGGAGCGTGCGAAGTTGCCCAGGTTCAGGTGCGCGCGCCAGCCCATCCACTTGTCGCTGGCCCACAGCCAGGTGCTGGCGTTGCCGTTGGTCACCAACGTGTTCGTGGTGCAGGCCGTGGTGCCCCAGGTGGCCGGCAGGCAGGCCGCGTCGCCGGTGTTGTTCAGGCCGTAGGTGCTCGGGTTGTTGACGCCGGCCTGCAGCAGCGCGTCCAGTTCGACCAGGCCCCAGCGGGAACCGTCGTTGGGAATGTTCACGCGCAGCGCGGTATTGAAGTTCTCGCTGAAATCGTGCAGCGCGTTGCGCACGTCGGCGTTCGGGAAGGCGATGGCCATCTGTGCCGCGTAGGGCGTGAGGTTCATCAGCGGCGCGGTCGAGACGATGAAGTTCGGCCCGTTGTTGTCGGTCAGCGCAGCGATCAGCTGGCCGAGCCGCGCGCCGCGCGCCGTCAGCTCGTTCAAGACGGCCGTCTTGTTGGCCGAGGTCGGGTTGGGCAGGTAGACGTTCTCGAACAGGTCGATGACATCGTTGGCGCCGATCAGCACCGACATCAGGTCGTGGCAGCCGAAGCTGCCGTGCACGGCACGCGCCGCGGCCACCTGCGCCTCGAAGTCGGCCGCCTTGGCGCCGGGGTTGGCATAGATGAACGCCGACACCGGCCGCGCGTTCGGATTGCATTCGGCGAACACGAAGCTGAAGGCACTGGCCAGGACCTGCGTCCACAGCCGCGAGGGCTGGTTGGAGCCATCGGCCAGGCAGTTGATGTTGCCGTCGCTGTTCAGCGCGTTCACCGTGTATTTGGTGCCCGCCGGCGTCATGTAGCTCAGCTCGTCGCCGAACACCATGTAGCGACTGGGCTCGAAAGGCGTCACCTGCTCGGTCCCGCCGCCACAGGCGGCCAGCAGCAGCACGCCCAAGGCCGCGGCCAGCCCTTGCAGGGCGCGTTGCGCCCGCTTGCCCATCGCCTTCATCGTCACTCCAGAAACTTGCATGGATTGGGGGTGGCCGGGTTCAGTCGGCCGCGGCGCGCGTCAGCCGGTCGTTGACGCCTTCCCAGTCGGCGCTGGCCGGCGGCTGCTCGACCCAGATGAGCCGCGCGCCGTGCGCATCGAAGTCGCGCAGCACCGCGAACAGTTCGTGCGCGGCTGCCGCCGGCTGTTCCGGCATGCGCCGGTAGTCGACGCCGCGCCCGGGCCGCAGCGCGGTACGCGAATATACCGCCAGCTTCAGGCTGCCCGCCTGCGGCCCCAGCACCTCCAGCGCATCGCGCAGTTGCTGGGCGTTCATCAGGCGCAGCTTGGCCTCGGGCGCGTAGTGCGAGCGCAGGTCGCCGCTGGCGCGCGGCGACTGCGCATCGCGCTCGCGCAGCGGCGCGCCCAGCGCGGCCTCGATGCGGTCCCGCGACAGCAGGCCCGGGCGCAGCAGCGCCGGCTCGGCGCCGCTGCAGTCGACGATGGTCGACTCGATGCCGCCCGGGCATTCGCCGCCGTCCAGCACCTTCAGCGCCGGCCCGAATTCCTGCACCACATGCGCCGCGCGGGTGGCGCTGATGCGGCCGAAGCGGTTGGCGCTGGGCGCGGCGATGCCGGGCACGCCCAGTTGCAGCGCCTCGCGCAGCAGCGCCTGGGCCAGCGGGTGCGCCGGCACGCGCAGCCCGAGGCTGTCCTGGCCGCCGGCCGCGGCCCGCGCCCAGCGCGGCTCGCGCTTGACGATCAAGGTCAGCGGCCCCGGCCAGAAGGCCTGGGCCAGCGCCTGCGCCGCCGGTGGCCAAGGCGCCGCAAAGTGCCTGGCCTGTTCGGTATCGGCCACGTGCACGATCAGCGGATGCGCGGCCGGCCGGCCCTTGGCGGCATAGATGCGCTGCACGGCCGCATCGTCGTCGGCGCGCGCACCGAGGCCATACACGGTCTCGGTCGGGAAGGCCAGCAATTCGCCCGCGGCCACGGCGGCCGCCGCGGTGCGCAGCGTGTCCGGGTCGTCGGCAGCGAGCAGCGGCATGGCGGTCTCAGAACGCCGGCTGCCCCAGCCGCGAGGCGGCCTGCAGCGCCGTGTCACGCGCGGTGGCCGCGTCGGCCGCGGTCACGGTGAGGTGCCCCATCTTGCGGCCGCGGCGCGCCTCGGCCTTGCCGTACAGATGCAGGTGCACGCCCGGCAGCGACAGCACGCGGTCCCAGGCCGGCGTGGCCGCGGCCGCGCCGGCGCCGGCGAACCACAGGTCGCCCAGCAGGTTGAGCATCACCGCGGCCGAATGCTGGCGCGGCGGTGGCAGCGGCAGCCCGGCCATGCAGCGCGCCTGCAGCTCGAACTGCGACACATCGCAGGCGTCGATGCTGTAGTGGCCCGAGTTGTGCGGCCGCGGCGCCATCTCGTTGGCCACCAGCGAGCCGTCGCGGGAGCCGTCATCGACCACGAAGAACTCGACGCACAGCACGCCCACGTAGTCCATGGCCGCGGCAATGCGTGCCGCGCCGTCCAGCGCCTGCGCGGCCTGGGCCGGCGTGATGTCTGGCGCCGGCACCTGGGTCACCGCCAGGATGCCGTCGCGATGCAGGTTCTGCTGCACCGGCAGCGACACCCATTGGCCGTCGGCCGCGCGCGCGACGATGGCGCTGAGCTCATGGCGCAGCGGCAGGCGCTTTTCAAGCACGCAAGGCACGCGCTGCAGCGACTGCCAGGCGGCGGCGAGGTCGGCCGGCGCGGCCACGCCGACCTGCCCCTTGCCGTCGTAGCCGAGCTGCGCGGACTTGAGGATGCCGGGGAACAGCGCCGCGTCGACGCCCGCCACGTCGGCCTCGCGGGCGATGGCCGCATGCGGCGCGCAGGGCACGCCGCAGGCCAGGAACTGCGCCTTCTCCGCCAGGCGCTGCTGGCAGATGGCCACCGCCTCGGCGCGCGGCGCCACCGGCCGTCGCGTCGCCAGCCAGGCCAGCGCGGGTGCGGGCACGTTCTCGAACTCGGTGCTCACCGCCACGCACTGCTGCGCCATCTGCGCCAGGCCGGCGGGGTCGTCGTAGGCGCTGCGCACGTGCAGGTGCGACACCAGGCCGGCCGGGCTGCCGGGGTCGGGGTCGAGCACGGCCGTGCGGTAACCCAGGGCCTGCGCCGCATGCACGAACATGCGCGCCAGCTGGCCGCCGCCCATCACGCCGAGCATCGCCGGCGCGCCATCGGGCCCGGCGGCGCCGGGCAGGCAGGGCTGCATCAGCCGAGCTCGCGGGTCATGGCGCGCGCCGCCTCGGTCTGCCGGCCGCGCCAGGCCGTCAGGCGCGCGCGCAGCGCCGCGTCGGCATTGGCGAGCATGGCCACCGCGAAGAGCGCGGCATTGGCCGCGCCGGCCGCGCCGATGGCGAAGGTGGCCACCGGGATGCCTTTGGGCATCTGCACGATCGAATGCAGCGAATCCACGCCCTGCAGATGCCGGCTGGCCACCGGCACGCCGAGCACCGGCACGACGGTCTTGGCCGCGAGCATGCCCGGCAGGTGCGCCGCGCCGCCGGCGCCGGCGATGATGGCCTGCAGCCCGCGGCCGGCCGCCGCCTCGGCATAGGCAAACATGTCGTCGGGCATGCGGTGCGCGCTGACCACGCGCGCTTCGTGCGGCACGCCAAACTCGGCAAGGATCTGCGTCGCATGCTGCAGGGTCTCCCAGTCGCTGGACGAGCCCATCAGCACGCCGACCAGGGGAGAAACGCTCGTCAACGGCGGCTCCGCGGTGTCGGGGAAGCGGCGATTGTAGGAGCCCGGGGACCCTTCGCTATGATCGACTCAACCAAGGGGCCGCCATGCCATCCCGCCTCCTCGTCTTCCCCGACGACACTGCCCGGTCCCTGATCGATGCGCTGAATGGCGCGCAGCAGTCGGTCAACATCCGCATGTTCCTGTTCACCGACCCGGACATGCTGGCGGCCGTGCAGGCGGCGCGCCGGCGCGGCGTCCAGGTGCGCGTGATGCTCAACCCGCGGCGCCGCGACGGCAGCAGCGACAACGAAGACACGCGCCAGGCTCTGCTGGACGCCGGCGTGGAGGTGCGCGACAGCAGCCCGGCCTTCGCGGTGACGCACCAGAAGTCGATGACCATCGACGGCAAGATCGGCTTCGTCGAGTCGCTGAACTGGGAGACGCGCGACCTGACCGAAACGCGCGACTATGCGGTGGTCGTCGACGACCCGCTGGAGGTGTCGGAGATGCAGCGCTGCTTCGACGCGGACTGGACGCACACGCCATTCACGCCGCACCCGAAGTCACGCCTGATCTGGTGCCCGAACAACGGCCGCGCGCGCATCGCCGCCTTCATCGACGCCGCACGCAGCACGCTGTGGCTGCAGAACGAGCGCTACCAGGACACGGTGATCATCGAGCGGCTGGTGCGCGCGCTGGCGCGCGGCGTCAAGGTCCACATCATGGCGCGGCCGCCGCACAACCTGAAGAAGGACAAGCTGATCGAAGGGGTCGGCGGCCTGCGCATCATGCGCGACGTGGGTGCCAAGGTGCACCGGTTGAAGCACCTGAAGCTGCACGGCAAGATGCTGCTGGCCGACGAGACGCGCGCGATCATCGGCTCGATCAACCTGGCGCCGGGCAGCTTCGACGAGCGGCGCGAGCTGGCCATCGAGACCGAGGCGCCGGAGGTCATCGACCGGCTCAGGGAAGTGACGCGCCGCGACTGGCAGAGCTCCGAGATGCTCGACCTGAGCGACGACGGCGTGCTGGCCGACCTGAGCAAACACCACCATGGCCACGCCGGCGCCAAGCAGCTCGCACTGAAGGCCGGCGGCGCGAAGAAGAAGTAGCGGCGCGTCAGCTCGGGATCGATATCTGCTTCCGGCGCGTAGCGGTCGGCGGCAACAGCCACCCCTGCGAGAGTTCAGCGCATCGCGCCAGGCGACACCTGCCACGGGCTCATGCTGCGGCGGTCGGCCCTTCGGACCGACTGCACTGTGGTGCTCGCCCCGGGGTCGCGCCGATAACTCACTTCGCGCCTTGGCAGGCGCTACGTTCAAACAGTATCGGCGAGTCAGATCACGAAGCGCGCTGCGCGCGCCGACCCCGGGTCTGCGCTCCTCGTCGCCGCAGAAATCGCCCCTGCCAGGTGCCGCCTGACGCGAGATCGTGGTCTCGGTGGCGTTCGCTACGAACCCCACGAGCGCTGCCGCAAAGCCGGGCCCGGGCAGGACGCGATGCGCCTCTGAGGCGCCGAGGAGCGCAGCGCCCATGGCCAGCGCGCGCAGCGCGCCACAACCTCTGACTTCGTCGCGACTGTTTGAACGGAGCGGACATAGTCCGCGCAGTGAGTTGGCGACGAGGCCATGGGCGCGAGCACCGCAGGGTAGTCGGCGCAGCCGACCGCCTCAGCGAAGCGTCGCGGCCTGCCCGGGCCCGGCTTTGCCGCACCCAAACGTCGCACACCAAGCGGTGTTTGGATGTCGGCTATGCGCCGGCAGCAACCGCCGCCGTCAGTAGCCGCGCACGCGGTCGACCAGGTTGTGCGGCACCTCGCCGCGCTGCAGGCAGCGCCAGCCTTGCACAAACTGCTCGGCGATGGTCTGGGGCGACGACTGCGCCGCGATGTGCGGCGTGATGGTGATGCCCGGCACGTCCCACAGCGGGTCGTCGGCCGGCAGCGGCTCGCGCGACTGCACGTCCAGCGCCGCGCCCGCCAGTTGGCCGGTGCGCACGGCGGCGATCAGGTCGGGCTCGACGACGTGCGCGCCGCGCGCGATGTTGATCAGATAGCTGCCGCGCGGCATCGATGCAAACGCGCGCGCATCCAGCAGGCCTTCGGTCTGCGGCGTCAACGGCAAGGCGCACACGATGATGTCGCTGCCGCCCAGCACCGCCTGCAGCGACTGCCCGGAATGCCGGCTGTAGCCGGTGACCTGGAAGCCCACCGCCTGCAGCATGCGCGCCACGGCGCTGCCCATCGTGCCCATGCCGAGCACGCCGACGCGGCTGCGCAAGGCGCCGATGGGCTGCCGCACCCATTGCCGCGTGTGCTGCTGCGCTTCGTAGGCGGCCAGCCCGCGCGCATGGCGCAAGGCCATCAGCACCACGAGCTGCGCAATGCCGTCGGCCTGCTCCACGTCGACGATGCGCGAGACCTGCACCCGCGGCAACAGCTCCGGCACCAGCAGCTTCTCGACACCGGCGCCCACCGAACAGACCCAGCGCAGGCGCGGCAACCGCGCGGCCACGCCGGCCGGGAAGCGCCAGCCCAGCACCGCCTCCACGTCGCCCAGCGCCGCATCGGCCAGCCCCGGCTGGTATTCGAGCAACGGCAGCTGCGGATCGATGGCGTGCACGGCATCGACAAACACCTGGGCCGGCAGCGGATGGGTCAGCAACAAGGTCTTCATGCGATCAGGCCTTCGGCCACGGTGGGATAGCGCAGGCGCAATTTCAGTTCGGTCTTGAGCCGGCGATTGTCCAGGCGGCGCGATTCGCTCATGAAGCTCAGCTGCAGCGGCGACAGCCGCGTCGCCGCGTCGGCACGGCCGATGCGCGGCGGGCGCGGCAGGCCGCACAGGTCGGCCGCCAGGTCGAAATAGTCGCCCATGCGCAGTTCGCTGTCGTCGCAGACGTGCAGCGCGCGCTGCGGCCGCGCGCGGTGCAGCGCGGCCACGCAGGCGCGCGCCAGGTCGTCGGCGTGGATGTGGTTGGTGTACACGTCGTCCTCGGCGGCCAGCACCGGCGTGCCGCGCTGCAGCCGCTCGCGCGGGTGGCCGCCTGCGCGGTCGGACGCGTAGATGCCCGGGATGCGCAGCAGCGACACCGTGGCGCCGGTACGCCGCCCGTAGTGGCGCAGCCGGGCCTCGGCGTCGGCGCGGCGCCAGGCGCGCGCGGTGCCGGGCCGCAGGGCGCGGGTCTCGTCGAAGCGCGCGCCGCCGCAGTCGCCATACACGCCGCTGGTGCTGGCATAGACGATGCGCCGCACGCGGCCGACACGCGCCAGCGCCGCCAGCAGGTGCCGGGTGCGCGTGTCATGCTCGCCGTCGCCGGGCGGCGGCGCCAGGTGCAGCACGGCGTCGGCCAGGCCGGCCAGCCGGCCCAACGTCGCCGGCTGGTCCAGGTCGCCGCACAGCGGCACCGCGCCCGCGTCGCGCAGCGCCGCGCGCCGGGCGGGGGACGAGGTCAGCGCCAGCACGCGGTAGCGGCCGCGCAATAGCCGCAACACGCGCAGGCCGACATCGCCGCAGCCGACGATCAGCAGCACGGGCCGGCGCGAGCGGCGGTTGGGTGGCAACGACATGGGGACAAGGCCCTTGCGGGACAATCGGCGCGCAGTGTAAGAGCGCGCCCCACCGTCCATGAGCTTCACGATCCATCTGCAGCCCGCGAACCGCAGCTTCGAGGTGCAGCGCGACGAGCCGATCCTGTCGGCGGCCATCCGCCAAGGCATCGGCCTGCCCTACGGCTGCCGCGACGGCGCCTGCGGCTCGTGCAAGAGCCGGCTGCTGTCGGGCCGGGTGATCCATGGCGCGCACCAGCTGCGCGCGCTGTCGGTGGCCGAGGAGGACGCCGGCTGGATCCTGCCCTGCTGCGCGGCAGCGCAGACCGACTGCGTGATCGAAGCGCGCAGCGTGCCCGGTGCCGGCGAGTTCCCGGTGCTGAAGATGCCGGCGCGCGTGCTCAGCCTGCAGCGTGCCGCGCCCGACGTGATGATCGTCAAGCTGCAATTGCCGGCCAACCAGAACCTGCAGTACCGCGCCGGGCAGTTCATCGAGATCATCCTGCGCGACGGCGCGCGCCGCAGCTATTCGATGGCCAA
Source organism: Rubrivivax sp. (assembly GCA_019635285.1). GTDB lineage: Bacteria > Pseudomonadota > Gammaproteobacteria > Burkholderiales > Burkholderiaceae_C > Rubrivivax. The sequence goes on from JAHBZS010000001.1 coordinate 162,953, forward strand.
CGCCGCCCACCAGCTGGGTACCCCGCCGGCCCTGGAACTGCACCTGCGTCACCTGCCCGGCGGCCGCTTCACCGACCATGTGTTCGGCGCCATGAAGGACAAGGAGATCCTGCGCATCGAAGGCCCGTTCGGCAGCTTCTTCCTGCGCGAGGACTCGCCCAAGCCCATCGTGCTGCTGGCCGCGGGCACCGGCCTGGCGCCGATCAAGGCGCTGATCGAGCACATGCGGCTGAAGGCCGTCGACCGCCCGACCTGGCTGTACTGGGGCGGGCGCCGGCCGCAGGATCTGTATCTGAACGCCTGGTGCGAAGAAACCGCCGCGCAGATGCCGCAACTGCGCTACGTGCCCGTGGTCAGCGACGCGCAGCCGGGCGACGCGTGGGCGGGCCGCACGGGCCTCGTGCATGCCGCCGTGATGCAGGACCTGCCCGACCTGTCCGGCCATCAGGTCTATGCCTGCGGCGCGCCAGTGATGGTCGAGTCCGCGCAGCGCGACTTCGTGCAGCGCTGCGGCCTGCCCGACGACGAGTTCTACGCCGACGCATTTACCACCGAAGCCGACAAGCACCCGACCGTGTAGCGGCCGGATGCTCGCCATGCGGGCGCCGCTCGCGCCTGCGTGGCAAGCCAGAACCCACCCCAGCACAACCCCATGAAACTCCATCGCCGACAAGTCCTCACCCTCGCCGCCATGGCGCTGCCGCTGCACGGGCAGGCCCAGTCCAAGCCGATCCGCCTGATCGTGCCCTACCCGCCCGGCGGGCCGCTGGACATCGTCGCGCGCGCGCTGGCCGACAAGGTCAAGGACAGCCTGGGCACGGTGGTGGTGGAAAACCGCCCCGGCGCCGGCGGCAACCTGGGCATGGACCTGGTCGCCAAGTCCGCGCCGGACGGGCTGACCCTCGGCATGGGGGCGGTCGCCACGCATGCCATCAACCCGTGGCTGTACGCAAAGATCCCCTACGACCCGATCCGCGACTTCACGCCGATCACGCTGGTCGCGCAGGTGCCGAACGTGCTGGTGATGAACGTGGACACCGCCAAGAAACTGGGCATCCACAGCGTGGCCGACCTGGTGGCCTATGCGAAGAAGAACCCCGGCACGCTGAACTACGGCTCCGGCGGGAACGGCAGCGCCGGGCACCTCGCCGGCGAGATGTTCAAGGCGCAGGCCGGCGTGTACATGGTGCACATCCCCTACGCCGGCGGCTCGCCGGCGCAGCTGGCGCTGCTGTCGGGCCAGGTGGACCTGAACTTCGACAACCTGGCCGCCGCGTCGGCCAACATCAAGAGCGGCAAGCTGACGGCGGTGGCGATGACCACCGCCAAGCGCGCCAGCGCCATGCCGGAGGTGCCGACCATCGCCGAGAGCGGCGCCAAGCTGGGCCTGGCCGCCTTCGACATCAACACCTGGTTCGGCCTGTTCGGCCCGGCGGGGCTGCCCGCGGCGACGACGCAGCGGCTGAACAAGGCCTTCACCGAGGCGCTGGCATCGCCGGAGATCAAGGCGCGCCTGGCCACCTTGCTGGCCGAGCCGGCGCCGATGACGCCGGAGCAGTTCGGCGCCTTCATCAAGGCCGAGCTGGCCAAGTACGAGCAGGTGGTGAAGCAGTCCGGGGCGAAAGCCGACTAAAGCCGACCCGCCACGCGCCGCGTCGGGGGTTGAATTCGCTCAGCCTGGCGCGGGGCGGCGCCCGACGTCGGGGCCTTCCCAGTACGGGGGATCCGAGAACGCCTGCGCCAGCAAGTCGAGGAAGCTGCGCACCTTGGTGGTCAGGAAGCGGGTGGGCGAATAGATGGCGTACAGCGAGCTGTTGATCGTCGGCCGGTACGCGGTGAGCACCGGGACCAGCCTGCCCGACTGCAGGTACTCGCCGATCAGGTAGGTCGGCAACATGGCGATGCCGCGACCCGCGAGCACGTGGTCCGCAATGACTTGACTGCTGTTCACCCGGAACTGAGAACGCACCGGCGTGCTGTATTCGTGGCCGTCCTTGGTGAAGGTCCAGCGATTATTCTTGATGAGACTGGCGTAATAGTGGCACTCGTGCGCCGCCAAATCCTCAGGCGTATGAGGTATCCCTGATTTCTGAATATACTCGGGGCTTGCACAGATGATCCAGTTGATGGCGGCCAGCCGCTTGGCGACAACGCCGTCGTCGAGGTGATTGGTGATGCGCACGGCCACGTCGTAATCACCGCCCGAGATGTTCTCGAGCTCATCCGAGACGGTCAATCGAACCTGTACCTTGGGGTAGCGCTCCGAAAAGTCGGATATCAGCGCGCCCAGATGCTTGACGCTGAACAGCCGCGGCGCGGTGACGCGCAGCGTGCCGCGCGGCTCGGCATGCAGGTCGTTGATCTCCTCCAGCGACTCTTCGGCCAGCGCCAGCAGGGCACTGCTGCGCTGAAAGAAGGTCTCGCCGATCTCGGTCAGCGACACGTGACGCGTCGTGCGCACGAACAGCTGCATGCCCACCTTGCGTTCCAGCTGCGCGATCTGCCGGCTGACCGTGGCCGTGGACAAACCCAGCTCGTCGGCGGCGGCGGTGAAGCTGCGCAAGCGCGCCACCCTGGCGAAGACCGCAATCGTGCGCAGGTGGTCCACTTCCACGGCCGCATTATTGCATGACTGAAATAATGTTTTCTTGTTTTTTCGTTGCGCAACGATTTTGAATCTCTAAAATTGATATCTGAAGTTTACTGGACACGCACCTGAGTCGAGTATCTCCGGCGAGTATATATATTCGCAGCGACGAGAGTATATGTGGCGCGTGACGACGAAATGACAGATCACTCCTCACATACTGGTGCTCAAGCGCAGACCCTGGTCACCCATGTCGGCCGGGATGCCAAACTCTCCCAGGGTTTGGTAAGTATCCCGCCCTATCGCGGTTCGACGGTGCTGTTCGACACCGTGGAGCAGATGAAGGGCGCCAGCGGGCACCGCGCCTACGGCCGCTGGGGCACGCCGACCAACCGCGCGCTGGAACGGGCGCTGGCCGAGCTCGAAGGCGGCGCCAATGCCATGCTGACGCCCTCAGGCCTGTCGGCGATCACCATCGCATTGCTGGCCAGCGTGAAGCCGGGTGACCACATCCTGGTCAGCGACAGCGTGTACCCGCCGACCCGCACCTTCTGCGACACCGTGCTCAAGCAGATGGGCGTCGCGACCACGTACTACGACCCGCTGGTCGGCGCAGGCATCAAGGACCTGCTGCAGCCGAACACGTCGGTCGTCTATACCGAATCCCCCGGCTCCGGCACCTTCGAGGTGCAGGACATTCCGGCGATCTGCGCCGCGGCCCACGCCGCCGGTGCCCGTTTCCTGATGGACAACACCTGGGGCACGGCACTGTGCTTCAACGCGCTGCGCCATGGCGTGGACCTGTCGATCCATTCGCTGACCAAGTACGTGGTCGGGCATTCCGATGCGCTGCTCGGCGCCATCGTCGTGCGCGACCGCGAGGTGTACCGGCAGGTGCGCGGTTTCCACGGCGCGATGGGGATCACCGTGGGTCCGGACGACGCCTTCCTGGGCCTGCGCGGCCTGCGCACCCTGGCCGTGCGCCTGCGGCAACACCAGGAGAACGCCCTGGCCGTGGCGCAATGGCTGCGCGAGCAGCCGCTGGTGCGCGAGGTGCTCTACCCGGCGCTGCCCGGCGCCCCTGGACACGAGCTGTGGAAACGCGATTTCGAAGGCGCGAGCGGCCTGTTCGGCGTCATCCTGAAGGACGCGAGCGATGGCGCCGTGGCCGCCATGCTGGACGGCATGCGCTGGTTCGGCATGGGCTTCAGCTGGGGCGGATTCGAGAGCCTGGTCATCCCCGTCAAGCCGGGTGGGTACCGCATGTCTTCGCCGCTGCGCCATGGCGAAGCCTGCCTGCGCATCCATGTCGGTCTGGAACATCCGCAGGACTTGATCGCCGACCTGCGCGATGGCCTGCAGCGCCTGCAGGCGTACCGCGACTGAGCCGCGCCCCCGCAGCGGGGCAACGCCCGGTCTGATTGGCGTTCTTCTTCAAGCAACAAGTGAGACAACATGAGACTGAACCTGAGTCTGCTTGCGCCCGTCGGCGCATTGATCGCGCTCAGCGCGCCCGCCCATGCCGACCAGCTGGACACCGTCAAGGCTGCGGGGGTGCTGAAGTGCGGCGTCGGCGCGCAATACAAGCCCTTCTCCTTCGTTGAGGATCCCAAGTCGCGCAAGTTCGTCGGCTACGACGTGGACATCTGCGATGCCGTGGCGGCCAAGATCGGGGTCAAGCCGGAGCTCGTGTTCATCACCGGCGCCACGCGCATCCCCGATCTGCAGTCGGGGCGCACCGACATCGCGCTGGCCAACCTGACCCACACGCCCGACCGCGCCAAGCTGGTCGACTTCAGCAACAACTACTTCGCCACCGACGTGAAGGTCATGGTGCCGGCGTCCTCGCCCATCAAGAACTTCGCCGACCTGAGCGGCAAGCGCATGGCCGGCATCAGCGGTTCCAACCACGAGGTGAAGGTGCCCAAGGTCATCAAGGACGTGGACCTGAAGGTCTTTCCGTCACCCGCCAACGCCTTCCTGGCGCTGGAGCAGCGCAAGGTCGAGTCGATGGTCGGTGATGAGACCTCGCTGATCGGCGTGATCGGGGCGAATCGCGACAAGTGGCGCATCCTGGACCAGTCGGTGGACGTCCAGCAGATCGGCATCGGTGTGCGCCAGGGCGAACCGCGCATGCTCGCGGTCGTCAACGACACGCTCACCGACCTGGAGAAATCCGGCAAGGCCGCGCAGATCTTCGACCAGTGGTTCGGCAAGGATTCCGAACTGAAGATGAAGCGCAGCTTCACCTTCGCGCCCTACAAGCAGCCTTGACGCGGCGCTGAAGCGAGGGGGCACCCGTGAACGCCATGGCATCCATCGACTGGGGCGTCATGTTCCGGCCCGAGTACCGGGACATGCTGCTCAAGGGCATCAAGACCACGCTGGGGCTGACGTCGGGAGCCATCGCCGGCGGCCTGCTGCTGGGCATGCTGGTGGCCTTCGCCCGGCTGGCGCCGGCGCGCTGGATCCGCGTGCCGGCCACGGTCTACGTCGAAGTGGTGCGCACCATACCGCTGCTGGTGCACGTGCTGTTCTGGTACTTCGCGGTGCCGGAGATGCTGCCCGAAGAATGGCGGCGCGCGCTCTACAAGGTCGACGTGGGCTTCTACACCTCGATGGTGGCGCTGATCATCTATGGGTCGGCCTTCATCTCCGAGGACATCCGCAGCGGCATCCGGGGCATCTCGCACGGGCAGACCGAAGCCGCCCATTCGCTGGGTTTCGGCTTCTTCGACACCTTCCGCCTCGTCATCCTGCCGCAGGCCTTGCGGGCCACCGTCCCGCCGCTGCTTGGCCAGGCCATGGCGATCACCAAGAACACCACCGTGGCGCTGATGGTCGGCGTCGGTGAACTGGCCTTCGTGACGCGGGCGGTCAACGATGCCTCGTTCCTGAGCGTGGGCGTCTATGCCTTCACCACGGTGTTCTTCCTGCTGATCGCCGTCGTGCTGACCGCGCTGGGTCAGTGGTATCAGCGCCGGTATCCCGCGAGGTAACAAGCGATGTGGGACATCCTGTCGACCTACTGGCTGCAACTGCTCATCGGCTACTACCCCGATGGTCCGCTGGGTGGCCTGGCGATGACGCTGATCCTGGCCCTGGCCGGCCTGGCCTTGGCGATGCCGGCCGGTCTGCTGGTGTGCCTCGGGCTCATCAGCCACTGGAGCCCGCTGAGGCGCCTGGTGGAACTCTTCGTCTTCTACATGCGCAGCGTGCCGCTGATCGTGCACCTGCTGTGGATCTACTTCCTGCTGCCCAAGCTGATCGTGGGCGCCCCGTTGTGGCTGGTGGTGCTCACGGTGATCACGATGTTCAATGGCGCCTACCTGTCGCAGACCATCCGCGCCGGCATCGAGGCTCTGCCCAAGGGGCAGTACGAGGCAGCGCGGTCGCTCGGGCTGTCGCACGGACGGGCGATGCGCCATGTGATCCTGCCGCAGGCGCTGCGCAACATGCTGCCCAGCATCGTCAGCCAGTTCGTGCTGCTGATCAAGGAGACGGCCCTGGGCTCGGTCATCGGCCTGCACGAGCTGACGATGGAGTTCATGGGCCTGAACGACACCCTGGGCAACAAGGCCATCGAGATCTTCTCGCTGCTGGGCCTCGCCTACTTTGCCCTGTGCTATCCGCTGACGGTGCTGGGGCGCTACGTGGAGCGTCGTTTTGCCGGCCCGTCCTCCAGTTCTTCCGCGTCCGGCGACCCGGTCCCCGCGGCCCAGGCCTGACCCAAGTGAGCGTGCAAATGTCAGAACCCCCCCAAGTCCATCGAATTCCAGGGCGTCAGCAAGCGCTTCGGCGACAACCCGGTGCTGAAGAACATCTCCATCGACTTCCGCCAAGGCGAAGTGGTGGTGATCTGCGGCCCCTCCGGTTCGGGCAAGTCGACGCTGCTACGCACCATCACGCGGCTGGAAACCATCGACAGCGGCCGCATCCTCTTCGACGGCCAGGAGCCGGGACATTCGGCCAAGGACGTGAACGCGCTGCGCCAGCGCGTGGGCTTCGTGTTCCAGAGCTTCAACCTGTTTCCGCACCTGTCGGTGATGGACAACATCTGCCTGGCGCCGCGCCACCTGCTCAAGCTGTCGGAGCCGGAAGCGAAAGCGCGCGCCATGGCCTTGCTCAAGCGCGTGGGTCTGGAATCGAAGGCCGACGCCTCGCCCAGCCAGCTGTCGGGCGGGCAGCAGCAGCGCGTGGCCATCGCGCGCACGCTGGCCATGCAGCCCCCCATCATCCTGTTCGACGAGCCACCAGCGCGCTGGACCCGGAGATGGTCGGCGAGGTGCTGGCCGTCATCCGCGAGTTGGCCGGCGAAGGCATGACCCTGCTGTGCGTGACGCACGAAATGGGCTTTGCCCGCGAGGTGGCCGACCGCGTGGTCTTCATGGCCGACGGCGAAATCATCGAAGACGGCACCCCACAACAGTTCTTCACCGCGACGCGCACCTCGCGCGCCAAGGCCTTTCTTTCCGAGGTTCGCCATGCCTGACACCCCTACCCCATCGCCCACGATCGACGGCGCGACGCTGGTCGACCAGTTGTTCCGCCTGCTGCGCCTGAAGACCACGCCCGTGGGCATCCAGATGTTCGAGCGCGTCGAAGACATGGAAGCGGTCAGCAAGATCCGCCGACCCGGCGGCGCCATCTTCACCACCGACCAGATCATCGGGCAGGCGGCCCGCCTGGGCTTCACCGTGGGCATCACGGCCGCCGACCTGGTGGGACCGCAGTGCGCCGCCGTGATCGGCCTGGCGCCGCAGAACGAGGAGTGGCAAGCCGGCAAGCCTTTCGCGGGCGTGTGGTTCGCCACCGAGGCCGATGCCGCGGCCCACCAGCGCGCCATGCACTGCGTGCCCTACGGCCGCTACCAGGCCATGGCGGTCTCGCCGTTGGCCAGCGGACGCCTGAACCCCGACATCTGCCTGGTCTACGCCAACCCGGCGCAGATGATCCTGCTGATCAACGGCCTGCAATGGTCGGGCTACCGCAAGCTGCAGGGGCGCCGTGGGCGAATCGGCCTGCGCCGACTCGTGGGGCCGCGCGCTGGCCACCGGCGAGCCCAGCCTGTCGCTGCCGTGTTTCCCCGAGCGGCGCTACGGCGGCGTGCCCGACGACGAACTGCTGATGGCGCTGAAGCCCCAGGACCTGGCCAAGGCGCTGCAAGGGCTGGCCGCGCTGGCGCGCAACGGCCTGCGCTATCCCATCCCCCCCTACGAAGTGCAGTCCGACGTGCGTGCCGGCATGTCGGCCAGCTACGGCAAGAAGTGATGCCATGACGACGACGACCACCCACGCCTCGACAACCCACGAGGGCATCCGCGCCATCCTGAATCCGCGTTCCATCGCCTTCATCGGCGCGTCGGACGATGTGGCCAAGTGGGGTGGCGTGCTGCTGCACGTGCTGCGCAAGTTCAACTACCCCGGCGCGGTCTATCCCGTCAACCCGAAGGCCGAGAGCATCCAGGGCCTGCGCGCCTATGCGCGCGTGGGCGACATCGGGCAGCCCATCGACCTGGCGGTGATCTCCATCGGTGTCGATGGCGTCGAGCAGGCGATGCGCGAATGCGCGGCCGCCGGCGTGCGCGCCGCGATGGTGGTGACCTCGCAGTTCGCGGAGTCGGGCCCGGAAGGCGCGCAGAAGCAGGAGCGCGTGCTGGCGACGGCGCGCCAGGCCGGCATCGCCATGATCGGCCCCAACTGCATGGGCGTGCTCAACGCCAACGAAAGCATGGTGCTGCTCAACTCCACCGCGCTGGTGGAGTTCTTCGACGACATTCCGCGCGGCCGCATCGGCCTGGTGAGCCAGAGCGGTGCCGTGGTGGGCGCGATGATCGCGCGCGCCGGCTTCGTCGGCGCGGGCTTCAGCAGCTGCGTCTCGCTCGGCAACCAGGCGGATCTGGAAATCTGCGACTTCTTCGACTACCTGGTGGACGACCCGAACACCGGGGTCATCTGCTTGTACATGGAAAGCGCCAGTTCGGTCGAACGCCTGTTCGCGATCGCGCGGCGCGCGCGCCGCGCGGGCAAGCCGGTGCTGATCACCAAGGCGGGCCGCACCCCGCAAGGCGCCAAGGCCGTGGCCTCGCACACCGCCAGCATGGCCGGGGCCTACGAGACCTTCGTGGCGCGTTGCCAGCACGAAGGCATCCTGGTGCAGACCGATGCCCTGCAGATGCTGCTGACGGCGCAGGCGCTGCAGTCCTTTGGGCTGCCGACCGCGCGCGGCATCGCGCTGTTCAGCGGTTCGGGCGGCCAGGGGGCGCTGGGCAGCGACGCACTCAACGACTATGGCCTGGTGCCCGCCGAGCTGGGCGCGGCCACGCGCAGCGCACTCGCCCCCTTCTTCACCGAAAGCAACCAGCAGCTGCCCTACGACATGGGCGCCGCGGCCTCCGGGCCGGGCAAGGGGCGAGCCGACCTGTTCCAGGCCTCGATGGAACCCATCTTCGCCGACCCGGCCGTGGGCGCCTGCGCCTACCTGATGACGCCGCAGGGGCACATGGACGACATCGCGGCGCTGTTCACCGCGTTGGGCCGCAAGTACGGCAAGCCCGCGCTGGTGGTGAATTGCGCCAGCGGTATCACCGAACACATGCGCCAGGCCCTGCTGGGCCTGGATGCGCCCTTCTGCCCCAGCCAGCACGAGGCCTTTCTGACGCTGCGCGACCTGCAATGGCTGCGCGGGTACGTACCAACGGACGAAAGCGAGGCCCTTCCTGCCTTGCCCGCGGCCCTGCTGGAGTTCACACAGACGCTGCAGGACGGCATGCAGGACGAAGACACCAGCAAGCGCCTGCTGCAGCTGGCCGGCATCGACGTGGCCGCCGGCGAGCTGGCAGCCGATGCCGATGCCGCGGTCCGCCTGGCCAAGGAGCTGGGCTATCCGGTCGTCCTGAAGATCGTGGCCGAGGGCGTGACGCACAAGAGCGACATGGGCGGTGTGCAGCTCGACCTGCGCAATGCCACGGCGGTGCGCGCTGCCTTCGCGCGCATCCGGCGCGCGGCCGAGGGGGTGCCCGGCGCCGTGTTCCAGGGTTGCCTGGTGCAGCCGATGATCAAGGCCGAATCCGAGCTGATGCTGGGCACGCTGCATGACCCGCAGTTCGGCCCCTTCCTGCTGGTCGGGGCGGGGGGCACGCTGGTCGAGCTGATGAAGGAAACGAAGCTGCTGCCCGCGCCGGCCAGCCCGCAGGCGATCGAACGCGCGCTGCGCGGTCTGCGGTGCTTCCCGTTGCTCGACGGCTATCGCGGGCGCGAGCCGGCAGACCTGGACCAGCTCGTGACGATCGCCCACCGTGTGTCGGTGCTGGCAGCCACCTTGGGCCCGCGCATGCCGGAACTGGACATCAATCCGCTGGCGGTGCGCGGCGCCCGCGCGGTGGCGCTCGACGCGCGCATGCGCTGGGCGCGCGCCTGAGGCGTGGCGGGCGCGCGGCCGCCCTTCGCCGCGCGGCGCAAGGCGGCTATTCGCCCAGGTAGGCGGCGCGCACCTTGGGGTCGTCGAGCAGCTTCTTGGCGTCGCCGTGCATGGTGATCTCGCCGGACTCCATCACGTAGCCGCGGTTGGCCAGCTGCAGCGCGCGGCTGGCGTTCTGCTCCACCAGCAGCACCGTCGTGCCGCGCTGGTGGATGTCGGCCACCACCTCGAAGATCTTGTCGACCATGATCGGCGACAGGCCCATCGACGGCTCGTCCAGCAGCAGCACCTTCGGCCGCGCCATCAGCGCGCGGCCCATCGCCAGCATCTGCTGCTCGCCGCCGCTCATCGTGCCCGACAGCTGCGCGCGCCGCTCCTTCAGCCGCGGGAAGATGCTGAACACCTGCTCGATGTCGGCCTCGACCTCCTTGTCGTCGCGCACGAAGGCGCCCATCATCAGGTTCTCGGTGATGGTCATGCGCGTGAAGCAGCCGCGCCCCTCGGGCACCATCACCAGGCCCTGCTTGACCAGGTCCCAGGGGCCCTGGCCCTTGATGCTGCGGCCCATGAACTCGATGCCGCCCGCGGCCACCGGCTGCAGCCCGGTGACGGCCTTCAGCGTCGTGGTCTTGCCGGCGCCGTTGGCGCCGATCAGGCTGACGAGCTCGCCTTGCCGCACCTCGAAGGCCACGCCCTTGACCGCCTGAATCCCGCCGTAGGCCACCTTCAGCCCCTGGACCTTCAGCATCACCTGCTCTGCCATTGCCGCGCTCCGCATCAGTGGGGCTTGTGGCCCGTGCCGAGATAGGCCTCGATGACCTTCTCGTTGCGCTGCACGTCGGCCGGGGTGCCTTCGGCGATCTGCTTGCCGTAGTCCAGCACCGTCACGCGGTCGCACAGCCCCATCACCAGCTTCACGTCGTGCTCGATCAGCAAGATGGTGCGGCCGTCGCCGCGGATGCGGTCGATCAGTTCGCGCAGCACCACCTTCTCGGTGGCGTTCATGCCGGCCGCCGGCTCGTCCAGCGCGATCAGCGTCGGGTCGGTGGCCAGCGCGCGGGCGATCTCCAGCCGCCGCTGGTCGCCATAGCTCAGCGTGCGCGCGCGGAAGTCGGTGTAGCGGCCGATGCCGACGTAGTCCAGCAGCTGCTGCGCACGCTCGCGGATCGCCGCCTCCTCGGCCTTGAAGCCCGCCGTGCGGAACACCGCCCCGACCAGCCCCGAGCGGGTGCGCACGTGGCGGCCGACCATCACGTTCTCCAGCGCCGTCATCTCGGGAAACAGGCGGATGTTCTGGAAGGTGCGCGCGATGCCGGCCTTGGCCACCTCGTGCACCGCGCTCGGTTTGTAGGGCTTGCCGCCCAGCTCGAAGCTGCCCGAGTCGGGGATGTACAGCCCGGTGATGACGTTGAAGAAGGTCGTCTTGCCGGCGCCGTTCGGCCCGATCAGGCCATACACCTGCCCGCGCTGGATGGCGATGCCGACGTCGGACAGCGCCTGCAGCCCGCCGAAGCGTTTGCTCACGCCCTTGACCTGGAGCACCCATTCGCTCATCGAACTGCTCCTCTCACGGCGTGTTGACCGTTTCCGGCGCGGCCTTGCCGTGTTCCCGCGGCGGCCACAGGCCACGCGGACGCAACAGCATGATGACGATCATCGCCAGCGCGATCAGCAACTGGCGCAGGATCGACGAATCGAGCCGGCCGTCGGTCATCTGCTGCAGCGGCCCGGCGACGTAGCGCAGCACCTCGGGCAGCGCCGCCAGCAGCAGCGCGCCCAGGATCACGCCCGGCAGGTGGCCCATGCCGCCGAGCACGACCATGGCCACGATCATCACGCTTTCCATCAGGCTGAAGGACTCGGGCGAGACGAAGCCCTGGAACGCGGCGAACATCGAGCCGGCCACGCCGCCGAAGGTCGCGCCCATGCCGAAGGCCAGCAGCTTCATATTGCGCGTGTTGATGCCCATCGCCTTGGCGGCGACCTCGTCCTCGCGGATCGCCATCCAGGCGCGGCCGATGCGGCTGACCTCGAGGCGGTGGCAGATGACCACGCTGAACACCACCAGCGCCAGGAACAGCCAGTAATACAGCGTTACCGACGGCACCTGGAAGCTGCCGATGTTCAGCGGCTTGCCGAAGTTCAGGCCGAAGATGTGCATCGGGTCGATGCGGTCCAGGCCGCGCGGCCCGTTGGTGATGTTCACCGGGTGCTCGAGGTTGTTCATGAACACGCGGATGATCTCGCCGAAGCCCAGCGTGACGATTGCCAGGTAGTCGCCGCGCAGCTTCAGCACCGGCGTGCCGAGCAGGATGCCGGCCATCGCCGCCAGCCCCGCGGCCAGCGGCACCACCACCCAGATGGGCGTGTGCAGCCCGTTGGGGAACATCGCCTTGATCGCCGGGAAGGTCTCGAACAGGTGCGGGCTGGCGAGCAGCGCATACATGTAGGCACCGACCGCATAGAAGGCGACGTAGCCCAGGTCCAGCAGGCCGGCATAGCCGACGATCAGGTTCAGGCCCAGCGCCAGCATCACGTACAGCAAGGCCAGCGCCATGATGCGCACCCAGGCATGGCCGAACTGCTGCACGAACAGCGGCAGCGCGATCAGCGCGACCGCGCAGACCAGGAAGACGATGATCTTGGTGGAGGTCTTCTGCATGGTGGCCTCCCGCTCAGGCCCGGTCGGCCACGCGTTCGCCCAGCAGGCCCTGCGGCCGCAGCGTCAGCACCAGGATCAGCGTGACGAAGGCGAAGATGTCGGCATAGTTGCTGCCCAGCACGCCGCCAGTGAGCTCGCCCAGGTAGCCAGCGCCCAGCGCCTCGACCAGCCCGAGCAGCAGCGCGCCGACCACCGCGCCGGCCAGGTTGCCGATGCCGCCCAGCACCGCGGCGGTGAAGGCCTTCAGCCCGGGGATGAAGCCCATCGCATGCTGCACGGTGCCGTAGTTGGCCGCCCACATGATGCCGGCCACCGCCGCCAGCGCCGCGCCGATGACGAAGGTGGCGGAGATGACGAAGTCGGGCTTCACGCCCATCAACGACGCCACCCGCGGGTTCTCGGCCGTGGCGCGCATCGCGCGGCCGAGCTTGGTGCGGTTGACCAGCCAGGTCAGCGCCGCCAGGATCATCGCCGTCAGGCCCAGGATGAGGATCTGCGTGACGGTGATCACCGGGCCGCCCAGGTCGATGGGCTCCACCGGCAGCAATGGCGGAAACGGCTTGGGGTTGGGCTTCCAGATGATCATCGCCACGGTCTGCAGCAGCAGGCTCATGCCGATGGCGGTGATCAGCGGCGCCAGGCGCGGCGCATTGCGCAGCGGCCGGTAGGCGACCTTCTCGATGGCGTAGTTCAGCACGCAGCACACGACGATGGCCACCGGCACCGACAGCAGCAGGATCAGCCAGCCCGGCAAGCCGGAACCGGCCAGCGCGGTGACCACCGTCCAGCTGACCAGCGCGCCGACCATCAGCACGTCGCCGTGCGCGAAGTTGATCAGGTTGATGATGCCGTAGACCATCGTGTAGCCCAGCGCCACCAGCGCGTACATGCTGCCCAGCACCAGCCCGTTGATGATCTGCTGGATGAAGATGTCCATGGGCGGGGGGCTCCTCGGCGGATCGTTCTCTCGTGTGGCTTGGCACCGACCGATGCACGCCGCGTGCCAAGTCTGCGGCAGCGCGGGCGCATTCTAGGCGCGTGGCCCGGCGCAGCCAGCACGGGCTTTCCCCGTGGGCAGCGCGCGAATTCGAGGGCGCAGACCTAGGGTTTGCGCGCGCGCTCGTTGGCTGCGCGCAGTTCGGCCAGGCGCTCGCCGATGCGCAGTTCCAGGCCGCGCGGCACCGGCTCGTAGAAGCGCGTGCGCGACAGCCCCTCGGGCAGGTAGCGCTCGCCGGCGGCAAAGCCGTCGGGCTCGTCGTGCGCATAGCGGTAGCCCTGGCCATGGCCCAGCTGCTTCATCAGCCGTGTCGGTGCATTGCGCAGATGCTCGGGCACCGGCCGGGTGCCGTCGGTGCGCACCAGTTCGCGCACCGCGTTCCAGGCGCTGTACACGGCGTTGGACTTCGGCGCCATCGCCAGGTACACCGTGGCCTGCGCCAGCGCCAGCTCGCCTTCGGGCGTGCCCAGGCGCTCGTAGACCTCGGCGGCGCTCACCGCCAGCTGCAGCGCGCGCGGGTCGGCCAGGCCGATGTCCTCGCTGGCCATGCGCAGCAGCCGGCGCGACACGTAGCGCGGGTCGACGCCGCCGTCGAGCATGCGCACCAGCCAGTACAGCGCCGCGTCGGGGTCGGAGCCGCGCACCGACTTGTGCAGCGCCGAGATGGCGTCGTAGAACTGGTCGCCACCCTTGTCGTAGCGGCGCAGCTGCTCGCCCAGCGCCTGCTCGAGCAGTGCCTCGTCGATGAGCGCCGCGCCCTTGTCCAGGGCCAGCCGCGCGACGTTTTCATAGGCATTCATCAGGCGGCGCGCGTCGCCGTCGGCATGCGCGATGAGGCGGTCGCGCGCCGCATCGGCCAGTGCCGGTGCCTGCAGCAAGGCCTGGGCGCGCTGCAGCAGCGCGCCCAGGTCCTCGGGCTGCAGCGGCTTCAGCACGTGCACGGTGGCGCGCGACAGCAGCGCGGAGTTGACCTCGAAGGACGGGTTCTCGGTGGTCGCGCCGATGAAGGTGAACAGCCCCGACTCCACATGCGGCAGGAAGGCATCCTGCTGCGCCTTGTTGAAGCGGTGCACCTCGTCGACGAAGACGATGGTCGCGCGCCCGGCCCGCCGCGTGGCCTTGGCGCGCTCGACCGCATCTCGGATGTCCTTGACGCCGGCCAGCACCGCCGACAGCACGATGAAGTCGGCGTCCACCGCGCCGGCCATCAGGCGCGCCAGCGTGGTCTTGCCCACGCCCGGCGGGCCCCAGAGGATCATCGAATGCAGGTGCGACGACTCGAAGGCCACGCGCAGCGGCTTGCCCGGGCCCAGCAGGTGGGCCTGCCCGGCCACCTCGGCCAGCGTACGCGGCCGCAGCCGCTCGGCCAGCGGCGCATCCACGGGGGTCGCGGCGGGCACCGGCGCCGGGTCCGCGCCGAACAGCGAATCCTGCGCGTCCATGCCGGCGCCTACTGCTCGATGACGTCGGCGCCCTTCAGCGGCACGAAGCGGAAGCGGCCGTCGGGCACGGCCACGTTGGCCGCGTAGTCGCTGAAGTCCAGCCGCGAGCGCTGGCCGAAACCGTCGAGGATCTCGACGGCCGCCAGCTCCTTGCCGCGAAAGCCGATGCGCATCGACTGGAAGGCACTGTCCTTCTGCTTGGGCGTGGCCTGCACCCAGTCGAGGCCGCCTTGCGAGGGCTGCGCGGCCAGCTCGAACTCCTTGTCCAGCGTGGCGCCGGCCAGCAGCGCCGCCGGTGTCGCGCCCAGCGCTTGGCCCAGCCGGCGCGCGCTGACCTGGTTGAGGTCGACGTCGTGGATCCAGACCTTCTGGCCGTCGGAGACGATCAGCTGCTCAAAGGGCTTGGTGTATTCGAAGCGGAAGCGGTTGGGGCGTTCAAACTCGAAGCTGCCGCTGGACGTGCGCTTCTTCTGGCCATCGGCCGAGCTGACGACCTGCGTGAACGCCGCGCGGCCGGACTTCACGTCGCGCACGAACTCGCGCAAGGTGTCCACCGCGTCGGCGCGCGCCGCGGCGCCGGCCAGCAGCAGCGCGCCCGTCAGGCACACGCCGCGCCAGCGGCTTCGCCAGGCGGCAGGCACGGCGCTCCGAGGAAGACGCGGCGTTGCCGCTGGAAGCAGGGCCCTATTCATCCCGCTTGGGCACGATCAGCTCGCGGTTGCCGTTGGTGGCCATCGCCGACACCAGGCCGGACTTTTCCATCTGCTCCAGCAGCCGCGCGGCGCGGTTGTAGCCGATGCGCAGGTGGCGCTGCACCAGCGAGATCGATGCGCGCCGGTGCTGCAGCACGATGGCCACCGCCTGGTCGTACATCGGGTCGGCCTCGCCGTTGCCGCCCCCCGCATCGCCGAGCGCCGCGGGGTCGGCGTCGCCTTCCAGCACACCGCCTTCGAGCAGGCCCTCGATGTAGTTGGGCTCGCCCTGGCTGCGCAGGTAGTCGACGACGCGGTGCACCTCGTCGTCGCTGACGAAGGCGCCGTGCACGCGCGTCGGCAGGCCGGTGCCGGCGGCCAGGTAGAGCATGTCGCCCTGCCCCAGCAGCGCCTCGGCGCCCATCTGGTCGAGGATGGTGCGGCTGTCGATCTTGCTGGCCACCTGGAAGCTCAGGCGCGTGGGGATGTTGGCCTTGATCAGGCCGGTGATCACGTCCACGCTGGGGCGCTGCGTGGCCAGCACCAAGTGGATGCCGCAGGCGCGCGCCTTCTGCGCCAGCCGTGCGATCAGCTCCTCGATCTTCTTGCCGACGACCATCATCAGGTCGGCCAGCTCGTCGATGACCACGACGATGTTCGGCAGGCGCTCCAGCGGCTCGGGCGCCTCGGGCGTCAGGCTGAAGGGGTTGGGCAGGCTTTCGCCACGCTCGGTGGCTTCGGCCACCTTCTTGTTGTAGCCGGCCAGGTTGCGCACGCCCAGCTTGCTCATCAGCTTGTAGCGCCGCTCCATCTCGCCGACGCACCAGTTCAGCGCGTTGCCGGCCTGCTTCATGTCGGTGACCACCGGGCACAGCAGGTGCGGGATGCCTTCGTAGACGCTCATCTCGAGCATCTTCGGGTCGATCAGGATCAGGCGCACGTCGCGCGCCTCGGCCTTGTACAGCAGGCTCAGGATCATCGCGTTGATGCCCACCGACTTGCCCGCGCCGGTGGTGCCGGCCACCAGGCAGTGCGGCATCTTCGCCAGGTCGGCGACCACCGGCGCGCCGACGATGTCCTTGCCCAGCGCGATGGTCAGCTGCGAGGCCGCGTCGTTGTAGACCTGCGAGCCCAGGATCTCGGCCAGGCGGATGGTCTGGCGCCGCGCGTTCGGCAGCTCCAGCGCCATGAAGTTCTTGCCGGGGATGGTCTCGACCACGCGGATGCTGACCAGCGACAGCGAGCGCGCCAGGTCCTTGGCCAGGTTGACCACCTGCGCGCCCTTGACGCCCGTGGCCGGCTCGATCTCGTAGCGCGTGATCACCGGGCCCGGGCTGGCGGCGACCACGCGCACCTCGACGCCGAAGTCCTTGAGCTTCTTCTCGATCAACCGGCTGGTCATTTCCAGCGACTCGGGCGTCACGGCTTCGACGCGCGACGGCGGCGCATCCAGCAGGTCCACCTGCGGCAGCTTGGTGTCGGCCAGCTCCTTGAACAGCGGCTGCTGGCGCTCCTTGGCCACGCGCTCGGACTTGGGCACTTCCAGCAGCGTGGGCTCGATGACCAGCGGCAGGTGCTCCACCTCCTGGCGCTCGACCTCGACCACCTGCTCGCGCTCGACCAGTGCCGCCTCGCCGATGCGGCGGTCCTCGGCCTGCTCCTTGCGCTGCTGGCGCTGCTCGCGCAAGGCGTCGAAGGCGGAGCCGATGCGCTCGGCCAGCGCCAGCCACGAAAAGCCCAGGCTCAGCGACATGCCGGCCACCAGCGCGGCGATCCACAGCACGCCTGAGCCGGCGAAGCCCAGCCAGTGCGTGGACAGCGGCCCGAGCGTATAGCCCAACACGCCACCCGCAGAGCCCGGCAACCTGGGCTCCAGCTGGTACAGGCGCGTCCATTCCAGCGCGCAGCTGGCGCACATCAGCAGGGCCAGCCCTACCCAGAAGGCGATGCGCGGCAGCGCGGCGGGCGCGGCCTGCGTGGCCTCATCGTCATGGCGCATACCGCGCGCCAGGCTGGACAACCACGCACGCAGCCCCACCGGCACCAGCCACCATACCGAGTAGCCGAACAGGAACAGGCCCAGGTCGGACAGCCACGCGCCGATCATGCCGGCCTTGTTGCGCAAGGGCTCGCCGTCGCCGGTGGTGGAAAAGCCGGGGTCGCGCAGGTCATGGGTCGCCAAGGCCAGCAACAGCAGCAGCCAGGCCACCGCGGTGACGACCAGCCAGGCCTGATGGCGCAGCCGCGCCATGGGACCGGGGTCGGCCGGCGGCGCCATCAGGGCGGCCTTGGCCGATGACTTGCGTGTGTAGGTGCTACCCGCTGCGGCGCCTTCGGCGCGCAGGGAACCGAGCGGAAAGGTCATGGGCACGATTGTGGCCGATCAGGCGTAAAGACCCCGTGGCGGCCCAGCCAGTTCACCCGGGGGCGGCGAGGCGGGCTTCGGCACCTGCGGTGTTCCTACAGCCCGTCCGCACGTGCGGCCTGGCCGACTTCGGCACCTTCAGCGTCCTTCAGGCCAGTCCGCAAGCATGCGGCCTGGCCGACTTCGGCACCTTCGGCGTCCTTCAGGCCAGCCCGCAAGCATGCGGCCTGGCTGACTTCGGCACCTTCAGCGTCCTTCAGGCCAGTCCGCAAGCATGCGGCCTGGCCGACTTCGGCACCTTCGGCGTCCTTCAGGCCAGCCCGCAAGCATGCGGCCTGGCCGACTTCGGCACCCTCGGTGTCCTTCAGGCCAGTCCGCAAGCATGCGGCCTGGCCGACTTCGGCACAAAACAGCACGCAGGTGCTGTTTTGTGTCCTTCAGTCGTTCTGCAGGCGTTCTTTGATGATCACCGAGCCGTTTTCCTGCGTCTCGATGACGCCGCGCTCTTCCAGGTCCTTCATGACCCGGCTGACCATCTCGCGCGACGCGCCCACCACCTTGGCCATGTCCTGCCGCGACACCTTGTGGCGGATGATCTTCACGCCCTTGTCGTCCTCGGCCATGTCGAGCAGCGTGCGCGCCACGCGGCCGTACACGTCCAGCAGCGCCAGCGACTCGATCTGGCGGTCGGCGTTGCGCAGGCGCCGCACCAGGCCGCGCATCACGCCATAGGACAGCGTGGAGTTCTCCGGCAGGCAGCGCGCGAAGTCCGCGCGGGCCAGCACCAGCATGTCGGTCTGCACCTCGGCGCGCACCGTGGCCGAATGCGGTTCGTTGTCGATGAGGCTCATCTCGCCGACGTAGTCGCCCGCTTCCAGCACGGCCAGGATGACCTCGCGGCCGCGCGAGTCGGAGGTCAGCACCCGGGCCCGACCGTTGAGCAGGATGAACAGCGCGTTGCTCTTGCGCCCCTGCTCCACCACCAGCTCGCCGCGGCGCAGGCGGCGCTTGACGACGGCATCGGCGATGGACTGGGCCTGCTCGTTGGTCAACATCGAAAACAACGGCACCCTGCGGATCAGGTCCAGGTTGGACATCAACGACATCGACGATCCCCTCGCTCTTGGTTATTGCCCCGCAGCGCCGGTGCTCTGCGGCATCGGTCACTACAATTACATCTATTGTGCCTATAGGTGGGCTGGATTCCATTCAGGAGCCCCCCCAGCTTGTAGAGCCCGTCGGATTCACGCGACGCCATCACCCCCATCCCCCTTCTGCAGGCCCCGCCCATGAGCACCGAACCCACGCATGCCCAAGTGCTGATCCTCGGCTCCGGCCCGGCCGGCTACACCGCCGCCATCTACGCCGCGCGCGCCAACCTGAAGCCGCTGCTGATCACCGGCATCGCCCAGGGCGGCCAGCTGATGACCACCACCGACGTGGACAACTGGCCAGCCGACGTCGACGGCGTGATGGGCCCGGACCTGATGCAGCGCTTCCAGAAGCATGCCGAGCGTTTCGACACGCGCATCGTCTTCGACCACGTCAACCAGGTCGACCTGTCGGCGCGACCGTTCAAGCTGCAGGGCGACGCCGGCCGCTACAGCTGCGACACGCTGATCGTGGCCACCGGTGCCAGCGCCAAGTACCTGGGCCTGCCCAGCGAGCAGGCCTTCATGGGCAAGGGCGTCAGCGGCTGCGCCACCTGCGATGGCTTTTTCTACCGCGACCAGGACGTGTGCGTGGTCGGCGGCGGCAATACCGCGGTCGAGGAAGCGCTGTACCTGTCGAACATCGCGCGCACCGTGCACGTCGTGCACCGCCGCGACAAGTTCCGCGCCGAGGCGATCCTGGTGGACAAGCTGATGGCCAAGGCCGCCGCCGGCAAGGTGGTGCTGCACCTGTGGCACACGCTGGACGAGGTGCTGGGCGACGCCAAGGGCGTCAACGGCGTGCGGCTGAAGTCCACCCAGGGCGGGCCGGACGTGCAACTCGCGCTGCAGGGCTGCTTCATCGCCATCGGCCACCAGCCGAACACCGAGCTGTTCAAGGGCCAGCTGGAGATGAAGGACGGCTACCTGATCTCGCGCAGCGGCCTGGACGGGCTGGCGACGATGACCAGCGTGCCGGGCGTCTTTGCCGCCGGCGACGTGCAGGACCACGTCTACCGCCAGGCGATCACCAGCGCCGGCACCGGCTGCATGGCGGCGCTGGACGCACAGCGCTTCCTGGAACAGCGCTCTTAGGCTATACTTGCGGGCTTTGCCGCTTTCACGGCAGACCCCAACACCTCTGGAGAGCGTCCATGGCACGCGTCTGTCAAGTCACGGGCAAGGGCCCGATGGTGGGAAACAACGTTTCCCACGCCAACAACAAGACCAAGCGCCGCTGGCTGCCGAACCTGCAGTACCGCCGCTTCTGGGTCGAGAGCGAGAACCGCTGGGTGCGCCTGCGCGTCAGCAACTCGGGCCTGCGCCTGATCGACAAGGTCGGCATCGACCAGGTCGTGACCGACCTGCGCGCCCGCGGCGAACTCTGAACTGAATCGGGAGCGACACCATGGCCACCAAAGGCGGACGCGAAAAGATCAAGCTGGAATCCTCGGCGGGTACCGGGCATTTCTACACCACCAGCAAGAACAAGAAGACCACGCCGGGCAAGCTGGAATTCAACAAGTTCGATCCGGTCGCGCGCAAGCACGTGATCTACAAGGAAACGAAGCTGAAGTAGCGCTGCGCTGGATGAAAAGCGGGGTCGCGTGGCGACCCCTTTTCTTTTGTCCAACAAGTTCTTTGCCCAAAACAGACGGCGCCCCGCGGGGCGCCGTTGTTCTTCGAGGTGAAGGACCTCGCCGTTATGCGTCAGGCGTGCGCCGCGCGCAGCTTCACCGAGAACTCCTGCAGCGCAGCGATGCCGCTGTCCTCGGCCTTCTTGCACCAGGCCTGCAGGTCGGCCACCAGCTGGTCGGCGGAGACGTTGGTGCGCGTCCACAGCGCGCGCAGTTCCTCGCGCATGGCCACCAGCTTGCCCAGCACCGGGCTGTCGCCCACGGCCTTGGCCAGCAGCGGCTTCTGGCCCTGCGGGATCTTGTCGTCGTCGCGGTGCAGCCAGCGGCGCGCCGCGTTCATGCTCTTCCAGCTGGCCGCGTTGTGCGCACCCTGCGCCTTCATGCGCGCCAGTTCGCTGGCACAGGCACGCTTCAGCTCGGCGGCGTAGTGCGCCATCACCTCGTAGCGGTTGGCGATGATCGCCTCCAGCGTCTTGTCGTCGGCCACCGGGCGCACCGCCCCCAGCTTCAGCTGCGGCGGGGTCTTGCGCACCTTGGCCAAGCCCAGCAGCTCCAGGCCGCGGATGTAGGTCCAGCCGATGTCGAACTCGTGGGGCTTGACCGACAGCTTGGCCGAGGTCGGGTAGGTGTGGTGGTTGTTGTGCAGCTCTTCGCCGCCGATGATGATGCCCCAGGGCGAGATGTTGGTCGACGCGTCGGCGGCTTCGAAGTTGCGATAGCCCCACCAGTGGCCCAGGCCGTTGATGATGCCCGCGGCGGTGACCGGGATCCAGGCCATCTGCACGGCCCACACGGTGGCACCGAGGGCGCCGAACAGCATCAGGTCGATGATCAGCATCACGCCCACGCCCTGCCAGCTGTAGCGGCTGTAGACGTTGCGCTCCAGCCAGTCGTCCGGCGTGTTGTGGCCGTACTTGTCCAGCGTGTCCTGCACCTTGGCTTCGGCCCGGTAGAGCTCGCTGCCGGTGAGCAGCACGGTCTTGATGCCGCGCGTGACCGGGCTGTGCGGGTCGTCGACGGTCTCGCACTTGGCGTGGTGCTTGCGGTGGATGGCGACCCATTCTTTGGTCACCATGCCGGTGGTCAGCCACAGCCAGAAGCGGAAGAAGTGCGACGGAATGGCGTGCAGTTCCAGCGCCCGGTGGGCCTGCGCGCGGTGCAGGAAGATGGTGACGCTGGCGATGGTGATGTGGGTCAGCACCAGCGTGATCAGCACCACCTGCCACAGCGATGCCCCCAGCAGGCCGTTGGCCAACAGGTCAACCACCGCGTCGTGCACCGTCATGAGTACGTTCATTGAGAGCTTTCGTTGTCGTGGGCCCCGCAACAGGCAGGCCCCTGACGAATTGTAGTCGGCAGGCAGGTTTGCAAGTCCTGACAATTACTTAGTGTGGGTAGTCCAATCGCGGTTCCGCGCCCGGACTTGAGCCAGATCAGGCTGCGCTAACGCCGTCGCCACACCGCGGCAAAGAAGCCGTCGGTACCGTGGCGCTGGGGCCACAGTCGCAGGCGGCCCTGCGCATCCAGGTCGGCGGCCTGGGCCACATGCGCCTGGGCCAGCAGCTCGCCGGCGGCCAGGGGTTCGAAGGCCGCGGCCTGCGCCGCCTGGAAGGCGTCGGCCACGTCCTCGTTCTCGGCGCGCAGCGGGCTGCAGGTGGCGTAGACCAGCCGCCCGCCGGGCTTCAGCAGCCGCGCGGCGCTGTCCAGGATGGCCGCCTGCTTGGCCTGCAGCTCCTGGATGGCCTGCGGCGACTGGCGCCACTTCAGGTCGGGGTTGCGGCGCAGCGTGCCCAGCCCCGAGCAAGGTGCATCGACCAGCACGCGGTCGATCTTGCCGGCGAGGCGCTTGACGCGCTCGTCGCGCTCGTGCGCCAGCTGCGCCGGATGCACGTTGCTCAGGCCACTGCGCGCCAGCCGCGGCTTCATGGCGTCCAGCCGGTGGCCCGAAGTGTCCCAGGCATACAGCCGCCCGGTATTGCGCATCGCCGCGCCCAGCGCCAGCGTCTTGCCGCCGGCGCCGGCGCAGAAGTCCACCACCATCTCGCCGCGCTTGGGGTCGGTGAGCAGCGCCAGCAGCTGGCTGCCCTCGTCCTGCACCTCGACCTCGCCGCGCGTGAACACACCCAGCTTCTGCAGCGCCGGTTTGCCCTGCACGCGCAGGCCCCAGGGCGAATACGGCGTCGGCTGCGCGTCGATGCCGGCCTCGGCCAGCTCGCGCTGCACCGCCTCGCGCTTCGTCTTCAGCACGTTGACGCGCAGGTCCAGCGGCGCCGGCTGCAGCAGGGCCTGGCACAGCGCCGCGAAGGCCTCGGCATCCATTTCCGCGCGCAGCGCGCCGGCCAGCCAGTCGGGCAGGTTGTGGCGCAGCTTGTCGGGCAAGGTGGCGGGATCGATCGCGCGGCAGCGCGCCAGCCAGGCCGCTTCGTCGGCATCGAGCGTGCCCTGCAGGAAGCTGTCTTCGCCCTGCCAGCCCAGCAGCACCAGCCGGCGCTCCAGCGGGCCGCGGCCCGACTGCGCCAGATGCTGGTACAGCAGCCGCCGGCGCAACACCGCATAGGCGGTCTCGGCCAGCGCATGGCGCTCGCGCGGCCCCAGGCCGCGCTGCGTGCGGAAGAAAGCGGACACCACGCCGTCGGCAGGCGCGTCGAAACGCAGCAGCCGGCGCAACAGCTCGACCGCGAGCTCGAGGACGGCCTGCGCACGCATCGCCGCATTATCCTCGCCACCCCTCGACTGCCTTCTCCCCCCATGACCTGGCTGAAACAGTTGCGTACCCGCCCGCGGCTGATTGCCGCGGTGACCGCCGGCGTGGCGGCGGCCACGCTGCTGCCGGCCAGCCTGCCGGCGCCGGAGCGCGCGGTGATCGCCTGGAATGCGGCGATCTGGCTGTACCTGAGCCTGGTGTGGATCGACATGACCCGCCTGGACCAGGGGCGCCTGCGCCAGCGCGCGGTGGACCATGCAGACGGCGCGCGCATCGTGCTGGCGCTGGCCATCGTGACCTCGGTCGCCTGCCTGGTGGCCGTCGTCACCGAACTGGCCGCGGCGCGCGCGGCGCACGACGTCTACAACCTGCGGCACGTGGGCCTGGCGCTGGTCACGCTGGTCGGCTCGTGGCTGCTGCTGCCCACCGAATTCGCGCTGGCCTACGCCAGCCGCTACTACGCGGCCCATGGCTGCGGCCTCGCGTTCCCGGGTGCCAGCGCCGCCAAGCCGCAGGAGCCCAACTACCTCGACTTCATGTACTTCGCGGTCACCATCGCCGCCGCGTCGCAGACCAGCGACGTGACCGTGACCACCCGCGACATGCGCACGCTGGTGCTGGTGCACGCGGCGCTGTCCTTTGCCTTCAACGCGCTGGTGCTGGCGCTGGCGATCAACCTCGCCGCCGGCTTGTTCTAGGGCCTCCGCCCATAGGCCGCACTCAGGGCAGCAGCAGCTGCGACGCACCGTCGCGCTGCCGCACCACGCCCCGCTCGATGCGCAGCTTGTCCTCGACGAACCAGCGCACCGCGCGCGGGTAGATCTGGTGCTCGGTGGCCAGCACGCGCGCGGCCAGCGCATCGGCGTCGTCGCCGTCGCGCACCGGCACCACCGACTGCATGACGATCGGCCCGTGGTCCAGCTGCGGCGTGACGAAGTGCACCGTCGCGCCCACCAGCTTGCAGCCGGCGTCCAGCGCGCGCTGGTGCGTGTGCAGCCCCGGAAAGGCCGGCAGCAGCGACGGATGGATGTTGAGCATGCGGCCTTCGTAGCGGCGCACGAAGCGCTCGCCCAGGATGCGCATGAAGCCGGCCAGCACCAGCAGGTCCGGCGCAAAGCGGTCGATGGCCGCGGCCAGCGCGTCGTCGAAGGCCTCGCGCGTGCCGAAGGCCTGGTGGTCGACCACCGCGGTGGCGATGCCGTGGGCCGCGGCGAACTGCAGGCCGCCGGCGTTGGCGCGGTTGCTGATCACCGCCGCCACGCGCGCCGGCCATCCTTCGGCGGCGCAGCGCTGCTGGATGGCTTCCATGTTGGAGCCGCGGCCGGAGATCAGGATGACGATCGACTTCATCGCGCGGCAGTGTAGCGACGCCCGGCTCATAGAATCGCCACTCCGCCGCAGCCCTTCAGCCACCATGCAACCCCGCGTTCTCTCCGGCATGCGCCCCACCGGCGCCATGCACCTGGGCCACTACCACGGCGCGCTCAAGAACTGGGTGCGGCTGCAGCAGGACTACGACTGCTTCTACTTCGTCGCCGACTGGCACGCGCTGACCACGCACTACGAAGAGCGCGAGGTGATGGGCCAGTTCGTCTACGAGATGGTCACCGACTGGCTGGCCGCCGGCCTGGACCCCGAGCGCTGCACCATCTTCCTGCAAAGCCGCCTGCCCGAGCATGCCGAGCTGTTCACCCTGCTGGCCATGGGCACGCCGCTGGGCTGGCTGGAGCGCGTGCCGACCTACAAGGACCAGATGGAGAAGCTGGCCGACCGCGACCTGGCGACCTACGGCTTCCTGGGCTACCCGCTGCTGCAGGCGGCCGACATCCTGATCTACAAGGCCGCGTTCGTACCGGTGGGTGAGGACCAGGCCTCGCACGTGGAGCTGACGCGCGAGGTGGCGCGGCGCTTCAACCATCTGTACGGCCGCGCGTCCGACTTCGACGCCCAGGTGGCGGCCACGCTGGCCAAGCTGAGCAAGGACGACCAGCGCTACTTCAACAAGTGCAAGCGCGAATTCGGCGAATCGGGCAAGGCCGAGCCGCTGGCCAAGGGCGAGGCGCTGGTGCAGCGCGCGGCGGCGGCCATCGCGGGCTGGACCGCGTCCGACACCGAACTGCTGCTCGGCCACCTGCGCGGCGCCGGCAAGACCATCCTCACCGAACCGCAGGCGCTGCACACCGAAGTGACCAAGCTGCCGGGCCTGGACGGCGCGAAGATGAGCAAGAGCTACGGCAACTCGATCGCCATGCGCGAGGCGCCGGCCGAGGTGGAGCGCAAGATCAAGCGCATGCCCACCGACCCGGCGCGCGTGCACCGCAGCGACCCCGGCGACCCGAACAAATGCCCGGTGTGGCAGTTCCACAAGGTCTACAGCGACGCGGCGACGCAGGACTGGGTGGTCAAGGGCTGCACCAGCGCCGGCATCGGCTGCCTGGAATGCAAGCAGCCGGTGATCGACGGCATCCTGAAGGAGCAGCAGCCCTGGCGCGAGCGCGCCGAGGCCTACCTGAGCAACCCGAAGCAGGTGCAGTGGATCGTCGAGAACGGCACCGAGCGCGCGCGCACGGTCGCCAAGCAGACCATGCGCGACGTGCGCGACGCCATGGGGCTGTTGTACTGATGGCCGCCAAAGATCTGAAGCCCGAAAGCCTGGTCGCGCAGGCGCTGGGCTGGGTCGACGAGGCGACGCGAGCGATCACGCCGCCGATCCACACCTCGTCCACGTACCTGCGCGACCCCGACAACCAGTACCGCTCGGGCCGCGTCTACGCGCGCGACCACAACCCGGCCTTCGACCAGGCCGAGCAGTTGATCGCCAGGCTCGAGCACGGCACGCAGGCCGCGCTCTTCGCCAGCGGCATGGCCGCGGCCACCGCGGTGTTCCAGGCGCTGGCGCCGGGCGACCACGTGCTGGCGCCGAAGGTCATGTACTGGTCGCTGCGCAACTGGCTGACGAACTTCGCCACGCACTGGGGGCTGAAGGTCGAACTCATCGACATGACCGACCCGGCCGCGGTGCAGGCGGCCATCCAGCCCGGCAAGACCAAGCTGGTGTGGGTGGAAACGCCCGCCAACCCGCTGTGGACCGTCACCGACATCGCCGCCACGGCCGCCATCGCACACGGCGCGGGCGCGCTGCTGGCGGTGGATTCCACGGTGGCCAGCCCGGTGCTGACGCGGCCCATCGAACACGGCGCCGACCTCGTCATGCATGCCGGCACCAAGTACCTGAACGGCCACAGCGACCTGATCGCCGGCGTGCTGGTCACGGCGCGCGACGATGACTTCTGGAAGCGCGTGAAGATGGTGCGCGCGCAGATCGGCGGCACGCTGGGCAGCTTCGAGGCCTGGCTGCTGCTGCGTGGCATGCGCACGCTGTACCTGCGCGTGCGCCAGGCGTCGGCGTCGGCGCAGCGCATCGCCGAGCACTTTGCCCAGCACCCGCGCGTCGAGGCGGTGTTGTATCCGGGGCTGCCCTCTGCGCCCGGCCACGCCGCCGCGGCGCGGCAAATGCACGGCGGCTTCGGCGGCATGCTGTCGCTGCGCACCAAAGGGGGTGAAAGCGCGGCCGTCGCCACCGCCGCGAACGTCAAGCTGTGGAAGCGCGCCACCTCGCTGGGCGGCACCGAGAGCCTGATTGAACACCGCGCCAGCGTCGAAGGCGCGGGCACGCCGGCGCCGCCGGACTTGCTGCGCCTGAGCGTAGGCATCGAAGATTGCGGCGACCTGATCGAGGACCTGGAGCAGGCGCTGCGCGCCGCCCTGCCTTGACCCCTGCGGCGATGCAGCTGATCGAGGACATCGCTGCGCACGCCCCGGAGATGGCCGCGCTGCGGCGCGAGATCCACGCCCACCCCGAGCTGAACTACGAGGAAGTGCGCACCGCCGCGCTGGTGGCGCGCCAGCTGGAAGCCTGGGGCATCGAGGTGCACCGCGGCCTGGCCACCACCGGCGTGATCGGCCTGGTGCACGGCCGCGACGGCGGTACCCGATTCGGCCGAGGCGGCCGCGCCGTGGGCCTGCGCGCCGACATGGACGCGCTGCCCATCCACGAGCAGAACAGCTTCGCCCATGCCAGCACGCGGCCCGGCAAGATGCACGCCTGCGGCCACGACGGCCACACGGCGATGCTGCTGGCCGCGGCCCGGCACCTGGCGGCCACGCGCCGCTTCGACGGCACGGTGGTGCTGATCTTCCAGCCGGCCGAAGAAGGCGGCGGCGGTGCCAAGGCGATGGTCGAGCAGGGCTTGTTCGAGCGCTACCCCATGGAGGCGGTGTTCGGCATGCACAACTGGCCCGGCTACCCCGCCGGCACGCTGGCGGTGAGCCCGGGGCCGGTGATGGCCGCGGCCAGCTTCTTCCGCGTCGTCGTGCACGGTGTCGGTGGCCATGCGGCCGCGCCGCAGCGTGGCATCGACCCGGTGCCGGTGGCTTGCCAGCTGGTCAACGCCTGGCAGAGCATCGTCAGCCGCAACGTGCGGCCCATCGACACCGCCGTGCTGTCGGTGACCATGCTGCATGCCGGCGAGGCGCGCAACGTCATCCCCGAGACCTGCGAGATCCAGGGCACGGTGCGCAGCTTCCGCGACGAGGTGCTGGACCTGGTGGAGCGGCGCATGCGGCAGATCGCCGAGCACACTTGCGCGGGGGCGGGCGCGGGCTGCGAGTTCGAATTCCACCGCCGCGCGCCGGCGGTGGTCAACCACCGGCGCGAAGCCGAGTTCGCCGCGCGCGTGATGGCGCAGATCGTCGGCGCCGAGCGCACGCTGGCGCAGGAGCCGGCCATGGCCTCGGAGGACTTCGCCTTCATGCTGCAGGCGAAGGCCGGCGCCTACTGCTTCATCGGCAACGGCGACGGCGCGCACCGCGAGCACGGGCACGGCGACGGCCCGTGCATGCTGCACAACCCCAGCTACGACTTCAACGACGCGCTGATCCCGCTGGGCGCCACCTACTGGGTGCGGCTGGCGCAGAGCTGGCTCGCCGAGACCCCCGCATGAACAGCGACTTTCTCGTCGTCGGCAGCGGCATCGCCGCGGCGTCGCTCGGCTACTTCCTGGCGCCGCACGGCCGGGTCACGCTGCTGGAGCGCGAAGCGCAGCCCGGCTACCACAGCACCGGCCGCTCGGCGGCGCTGTTCCTGGCCAGCTACGGCACGCCGCAGGTGCGCGCGCTGACGCTGGCCAGCCGCGCCTTCCTCGACGCGCCGCCGCCAGGCTTTGCCGACGTGCCGATCCTGTCGCCGCGCGGCGCGCTCTTCACCGCCACGCCCGAGCAGGCCGAGCTGCTGGAGGAACACTGCGCGCTGCTGGCCAGCCTGTCGCCGCAGTCGCGGCGCCTGAGCCGCGACCAGACACTGGCGCTGGTGCCGGTGCTGCGCCCCGAGCGGCTGCTGGGCAGCGCGCTCGAACCCGACGCCTCGGACATCGACGTGCATGCGCTGCACCAGGGCTACCTGCGCGGCCTGCGGCGCCACGGCGGCACGTTGGTCTGCGACGCCGAGGTGACGCACATCGAGCGCCACGGCGGCGCATGGCGGGTGATGGCCGGCGGCCAGGAATACCGCGCGCCCCTGCTGGTCAATGCCGCCGGCGCCTGGTGCGACGGGGTGGCGCAGATGGCCGGCGTACGGCCCATCGGCCTGCAGCCGAAGCGCCGCTCGGCCTTCATCTTCGCGCCGCCGCCCGGGCTGGACGTGACGCGCTGGCCCAGCGTGGTCGACGCCGACGAGACTTGGTACTTCAAGCCCGATGCCGGCATGCTGCTGGGCTCGCCGGCCAACGCCGACCCGCTGGCGCCGCAGGACGTGCAGCCCGAGGAGCTGGACATCGCGCTGGGCATCGACCGCATCCAGGCGCACACCACGCTGCAGATCCGCCGGCCCACGCGCACCTGGGCCGGGCTGCGCAGCTTCGTCGCCGACGGCGACCTGGTCGGCGGCTTCGATGCGCAGGTGCCGGGCTTCTTCTGGGTGGCGGCGCAAGGCGGCTACGGCATCCAGACCTCGGCCGCGATGGGCCAGGCCTGCGCCGCGCTGCTGCGCGGCGAAGCGTTGCCGCCACACCTGGCCGACTTCGGGCTCACGCCCACGATGCTGTCGCCGGCGCGGCTGCGGCCGGCGTGATCCGGGGGCGCCGATGCGCGGCCCGGGCATGGGCGACGCGCATCGGCGCTTCGCCTACGCCACAAACTCGTCCACCTGCCGCGGGTCCTCGTCGCAGATCCAGCACTCGGCCAGCTTGCCGCCGCGCACGCGTTCGACGCTCAGGCCCTCTTCGGGCGAGGGCCGCGTCACACCCCGCGTGGCGGCCACACATCCCACGCGGTCGCGCCCACCGCCCCGCCGTACAGGTCGATGACCACCGGCGTCCCCCGATGCTCGCGCCGCGCCGCCTCGCCGCGCACGTAGCCCAGCGCGACGCAGGCACCCGCCTTCGGGCTCCAGCCGGCCGACGACAGTTCGCCCACCGGCTGGCCGTCGATGGCCACCGCATCGCCGCCCCAGGCATAGGCCTGCGCTGAATCGAAGACGAAGCTCAACAGCTTCTTGTTCAGCGGCTGCTCGCGCAGGCGCCGCAGCGCCTGTTGTCCGATGAAGTCGCCGCCTTTGTCCAGCTTCACCGCGAACAACAGCCCGGCCTCGAAGGGCGTCTCGTCGGGCCCCAATTCGGCGCCCCAGGCCCGGCGGCCGGCTTCGATGCGCAGCGCGTCGATGGCGTAGTAGCCGGCGTCCTTCAATCCCAGGTCGGCGCCCGCCTCGTGCAGCGCCAGGTAGACATGCCGCGCCATCTCCACCGGCACGTACAGCTCATAGCCCGGCCCGCCGACGTAAGCCATGCGCGCCGCGCGCACGCGCGCGTGGCCCAGATCGATCTCCTTGGTGTGGCTGAACTTCAGCGCCGCGGGCGACAGGTCGTCGGGGCTGACGCGGCGTAAGAGCTGCTGCGCCTGCGGCCCCATCACCGAAATCACGCTCCACAGCGCACTCACGTCGGTCAGCACCGCGAAGGCATCGCCGAGGTGGCGTTGGATCCAGTCGGCATCGCGCTGCGGCTGCGCCGAGCCGGTGACGATGAGGAAGCGGTCCGGGCCCAGGCGCATCACCGTCAGGTCGCTCTCGAACCCGCCGCGCTGGTTGAGCATGGCGGTGTAGACCATGCGGCCGATATCGACGTCGATGTCGTTGGCGCACAAGCGCTGCAGCACGGCCAGTGCGTCGCGCCCCTGCAGCAGCAGCTTGCCGAAGCTGCTCTGGTCGTAGAGGGCCACCGCCTCGCGCGTGGCGCGCTGCTCCTCGATCACCCAGTCCAGCCAGCCGGGGCGGCCTAGGCTGTAGGCCGGCTCGGCCGCGCCCGGCGGGCGGAAGTAGTTGACCCGCTCCCAGCCGAACTTCGAGCCCCAGCTCGCGCCCTTGGCGTTGAGCAGTTCGTACAGCGGGCTGCAGCGCAGCGGCCGCGCGGTCTGCAGCTCCTGCCGCGGCCAGCGCATGGCGTAGTGCAGGCCCAGCGTCTCGCCGGTGCGTTCGGCCAGTGCCTTGCGGTTGGCGTGGAAGGGGCCGAAGCGGCGGATGTCCACGTCCCACAGGTCCATCGGCGCCTCGCCGCCGGCGATCCATTCGGCCATCAGCCGGCCGGCGCCGCCGCTGTTGGCGATGCCCGACGAATTGAAGCCGGCGCAGACGAAATAGCCGCGCAACGAAGGCGCCTCGCCGAGGATGAAGTTGCCGTCGGGCGTGAAGCTCTCCGGCCCGTTGAGCAGCATCTTGATCTTCGCCGTCTCCAGGCACGGCGTGCGGTGGATGGCGTTGGTCATCAGCGGCTCGAACTGGTCCCAGTCCTCGTCGAGCAGCTGGAACTGGAAGTCCGCCGGCACCGGGTCCACACGCCACGGCTTGGCCTGCGGCTCGAAGCCGCCCATCAGCAGGCCGCCCACCTCTTCCTTGTAGTAGATGTAGCCGTCGGGGTCGCGCATCACCGGCAGCATCGGGTGCACGCCGGCGATGCGGTCGGTGACGATGTAGAAGTGCTCGGCCGAATACAGCGGCACCGTCACGCCGGCCAGCGCGCCGAACTGCCGCGCCCACTGGCCGGCGCAGTTGACGAGGACTTCGCAGCGCACTTCGCCCAGCTCGTCACCCACGCGCGTGCGCACGCCGGCCACGCGGCCGTTCTCGGTGATCACGCCGGTCACCTCGACGCCTTCCAGCAGCTTGGCGCCGCGCTGCCGCGCGCCCTTGGCCAGGCTCATGCACAGGTCGGCCGGGTTGGCCTTGCCGTCGCCCGGCACCCACTGCGCGCCCTGCAGGTCGTCGGTGCGCAGCAGCGGGTACAGGTCGCCGGCTTGCTGTGGCGTGATCAGCTGCACCTCGACACCGAAGCCGCGTGCCAGCGCCGCCTGGCGCTGCAGCACCTGCCAACGCTCGGGCGTGCGCGCCACGTTGACGCTGCCGCATTGTTTCCAGCCGGTGGCCAGGCCCGTTTCGGCTTCGAGCGTGGCGTACAGCTCGATGCCGTACTTGCTCATGCGCGTCATCGTGCGGTTGGGCCGCATCTGGCCGATCAGCCCGGCCGCATGCCAGGTGGTGCCGCTGGTCAGCCGGCCCTGCTCCAGCAGCAGCACGTCGGTGATGCCGAGCTTGCACAGGTGGTAGGCGGTGGAGCAGCCGGCGATGCCGCCGCCGACGATGAGGACGCGGGCTTGGGTGGGCAGGTTCATGCCCGCGAGCCTAGCGCAGCGGCAGGCCTCCGGCGCGCCGCGGGCCGCACGCGTCGGGGAAGCGGCGCTCACCCCCTCTAGCTTCGAGCCGAGCCTCACGCTCCCCCGCCGGTGCGGGATCTCGCCGTCGACCACGTGCCCACGGGTCCATCCTCTGGAACCCCTGGCCGTGGCGCAGCGGCCGGCACCGCTGCCGGCGCCTGCTGTGCTTGCATGGTCACCGATCGGTGACTATGATGTGTCGCCCCGAAGCTGACATGCAGGTGCCGCATGCAGGACGACGATGTGACACCCCGGCAGATCGCCGTGTCCGGCGGCGCCCACTTGTGCGCGCGGCTGGCGGCCACGCCCCACGACGTGGCCGTGCCGCCGCCGCAGGCGCTACCGCAGACCCCGGCGCCGCGCCGCGGCGTGCCGGCGCGGCGGCCGGCGCACGCCTGATGGCCGCCCCGCGCGACCGCGCTGCCACCGAGGAGCGCATCCTCGCCGCCGTGGGCACGGTGCTGGCGCGCGACGGCTTCGGCGCGGTGGGCGTCAACGCCATCGCGCGCGAGGCCGGCGTCGACAAGGTGCTGATCTACCGCTACTTCGGCGGCCTGCCCGAGCTGCTGCAGTCCTGGGGCGCCAGCGGGCGCTTCTGGCCCAGCATTGACGAACTGTTGGGCCCCCACCCGCGGCTGCTGCTGGCGCTGCCCGCGGCGGAACGCCTGGCCGCCTTCTTCGAGCGCTTCATCGACGCGCTGCGCGCGCGGCCGCTGACCATCGAGATCCTGGCGGCCGAGACCGTGCAGCGCAACGAGCTGACGGCCATCCTCGACTCCGAGCGCCAGGAATGGGGCAACCGCGCGGGGCGGCTGCTGGGCGGCACGGCTTGGCGGGAGCGCCCGCACCTGCAAGGCGTGCTGCTGCTGTGGATCGCCGGCGTGCAGTACCTGCTGGTGCGTGCGCGCACCAGCCGCATCATCGGCGGCTTCGACCTGCACAGCGACGCCGGCTGGCAGGAGCTGAAGGATTCGGTGCACATCAGCGCGCAGCAGCTGTTTGCGGCGGCCCCCGTCAGGCGGCGCCGCGCACCGCCCAGGTCGGCACAGGGGCGTCGATCCCCTTGACCTGCTCCGGCGGCATGGCGTCCAGCCGGAAGGCGTCGCCGAGTTCGCACTGCACGGCCGACGTGACCAGGATCTCCACGCCGTGCGTGCGCGTCAGCGATTGCACGCGCGCCGCCAGGTTGACGGTGCGGCCGACGAAGCCGTATTCGCGCCGCTCGCGCGAGCCGATCATGCCGGCCAGCCCCGGGCCACGGTGAATGCCGATGCCCAGCGCCAGCGGCGGCAGGCCGTCGCGTGCCAGCTCGTCGTTGTAGCGGCGCATGGCCTCGACCATGGCCAGCGCGCAGCGCACGGCGTCGGCGCACTGCCAGGGGTTGGGGCGCAGCGCGCCGAAGTAGGCCAGCATGCCGTCGCCCAGCCAGGTGGACACGTGGCCGCTGTGTGCGTGCACGGCGTCGCTGATGCGCTGGAAGTAGCCGTCGAGCACGCGCGCCAGCACCGCCGGCTCGAGCTTCTCGCTCATCGCGGTGAAGCCCACCAGGTCGCTGAACAGCGCCGTCACCACCTTGCGCTCGGGCGGCAGGTCGGCCGCGCCGTGCAGGCCGTCGGCGACCATGCGGTCGACCACGCCGGCCGGCGCCAGGCGCGCACAGGCCTGCTGCAGGTGCTGCAGTTCGGCGGCAGCCAGGTCGAGCTGGCGCTGCAGCGCGGCCTGGCGCCGCCGCTGCCACCACAGCGCATAGCCCAGCGCCAGCAGCGCGGCGCCGGCCAGCCAAAGCAGCAGCGTCACGCGACGGCCCTTCGTGCCCCGCGCCCCCGCGCGTGCACCGGGGCGTGGCGCACCGCGCTCACGCGTCCTGCGCCGCGATGACCACCGCGGTCATGCGGCACAGCGCGTTGGCCAGCGCGGCCACGCCGATGGCCTCGATCAGCTGCGGCGGCGTCAGCGCCTCACGCAGCCCGCGCACGCGGCGCTGCAGCACGGCCGGCTCGTACCACAGCGTCTCGCGCGCCAGCGGCAGCAGCAGCCGCTCGGTATCGTCGAGCTCGGGCGCGTCGAGCCGGCCGAGCATGTGTTCGACCGTCGCCGCCGACAGCCCCTCGCGGCGCAGCGCGCCGGTCAGCTCCAGTTCGCACAGCTCGCAGGGCAGGCCGCGCGAGACCACGGCAAACATCAGCAGCTTGCAGCGCCGGCTCAAGTACGGCGAGGCCCACATCTCGCCCAGGGTGCGCTGCAGCGTCACGGCGATCGGCGAGCCGGCGAAGGCCGCCACCAGCGGGCCGTAGGGCAGCGACGGGTCGGCGGGCACCGGCGCCGCCGGCCGGCCGCGTTCGCGATGCTTGCGCAGCACGCGGTCGACCAGCGGCCGCAGCAGGCGCATCACCGGCTGCTCGGGCATGCGCTCGGCCGGCTGGTACGGCACCGCCGCCATGGTGTGGGTGCGGTTGCTGAAGTCGGTAAGCGCGACGCAGAAGGCGATCTCCTTGGCCTCCAGCGTGTCGATGCCGGCGTCGCGCAGCGACCGCCAGGCCGCCTTGGCGCCCGCCGGCCCGTTGCGCGACTGCGCCCGCGCGTAGCCGATGGCGGCCTGGGCCCGCGCCGGCAGGTCGGCGCGGGCGAAGTCCTGCTCGACGCGGCGGATGCGCTCGGCATCCATGCCCTGCAGCCACAGCGTCGAGCGCACGATGGCGTAGCAGAAGCGGCAGGAATTTTCCTGGCTGACCACCAGACCGATCAGGTCGGCAGTGCGCTGGTCCAGCTTCATCAGCAGGCCGAACTCGCCGTGCAGATCGACCACCGCCCGCGCCACCCAGGGCGCGGCCAGGAAGTAGCGCACCGTCATGTGCGGGATGCCCAGCCGCCGGCGCGCATAGGCTTCCAGGGCCCGGTCGTGGCCGGGCTCGACCAGGCTGGATTCCCATGCAACCTGCGCCAGCGCACTGTCCATCGGCGGGTGCGACCTCCTGCGAGCGTTACCTCTTCAGACCGATCACCGTGCCCTCGCGGCGAGCGTCGGCGGCGCCGTACTGCCGGCCGTTCTTCGGATCGACCAGCACGGCCTGTACCGAGCCGATGTCCGCGGGTGCGCCGACGGTGTAGCCCAACGCCGTCAGGCCGTCAACCGTGGCCTGCGCCAACGGCGCGGCCGGCGCAATGCCGTTGTCGCGCGCGATGCTGCTGCCGGCGCTGGTGATCGACACGCGCGGCGCGTTGATCGCCTCCTGCAGGCTCATCTTGTGGTCGATCAGGTTCAGCGTGACGTTGAACACCGAGTTGATGATCGTCGCGCCGCCCGGCGAGCCGTAGGCGATGAGCGGCTCGCCGTCGGGCGTGAAGATCATCGTCGGCACCATGCTGCTGCGCGGGCGCTTGCCGGGCTGCACGTCGTTGAAGCCGGGGCCGCCGGTGTAGGGGTTGATGCTCGGCGTGGTGTTGAAGTCGGTCAGCTCGTTGTTCAGCAGGAAGCCGTGATTCCTGAAGCTGCCGTCCTCGCGCGTGTAGCCGGCAAACACGCCGATGCCGTGCGAGGACTCGATGGTGTTGGTGTACGACACCAGGTTGCCCCACTTGTCGGCGACGACGAAGTGCGTGGTCGTCTCGCCCGGGCCGGTCACCGGCTCGGCCACGGCCAGCCGCTTTCCGGGCTGCAGGCCGGCGATCTCGTAGGGGCGCGGGTCGCCCGGCACCGGGTTGGGGTCGATGCGCGTGCCCGGCACGATGGCCGCGCCGCGCAGCCCGACGTAGCTCGGGTCCAGCAGGCCCTTGGACGGCACGGGCACGAAGTCGCTGTCGCCCATCCAGATGGAGCGGTCGGCAAAGGCCAGGCGCATGGCGTCGGCCATCACGTTGATCGTCTTGACGCTGCCGAAGCCGTAGCCCTGGCTGGCGTCGCCGATGGGAAAGCGCTCCAGCATCTTGAGCATCTGCAGGATCGTCAGCCCGCCCGACGACGGCGGCATCGCCGCCTTGATGGGGTAGCCGCGGTAGCTGCCTTCGACCGGCGCGCGTTCCACCGCCTGGTAGTTTTCCAGGTCGGCATAGGTCATCGAGCCGCCCTTGCCGTTGGGCGCCTGCGGCCGGTTGAACTTCTGCCCTTCGACGATGCCCTTGGCGATGTCGCAGCCCTTCTGCGGCATGTACTTGTAGAAGCAGTCGGGGCCGTGGCGGGCGATCAGCCTGAAGGTCTGCGCCAGCGGCTTGTTCTGCACCAGCGAGCCCTGCACCGGCGCGGCGCCGCCCGGGCAGAAGAAGGCCGCCGATTCGGGTGAGTTCTGCGAGCGGCTGTTGCAGCTGACCGCGGCATAGCGCGCGGTGGCGGCGAAGCCCTGGTCGGCCAGCTGGGTGGCCGGCGCCAGCACGTCGTCGAGCTCGAGCTTGCCGTACTTGCGCACGGCCAGCGCCGTGCCGCGCACCATGCCGGGCACGCCCACCGCCACGCCCTGCAGGCTGGCGTTGGGCACGTTGACGAACATGTCGGGCGTGGCCCCGGCGGGCGCCTTCTCGCGCGTGTCGATGACGAAGGTGCGGCGGTGCTGTGCCAGGTGGATCAGCATGAAGCCGCCGCCGCCGATGCCGGCCGACTGCGGCTCGACGACGTTCAGCGCATAGGCGATGGCCACCGCGGCGTCGACCGCGTTGCCGCCGCGCTCGAGGATCTGCGCGCCGGCTTCGGCGGCATAGGGGTTGGCCACGGCGACCACGCCCTTCTTGTACGCCGGGCCCGAGGCCTGCGGCAGCTCCTGCCCGCCGCCGCCGTGCCGGCGGTCGGCACCGCGGCCGTGGTCGCCCATGTCGGCGCAGGCGATCTGCAGGCCGCCCAGCGCCAGGCCGGCGGCGAGTGCGATGCGGGCGGGACGGAATGTGCGATGAAGGTTCGTGACCATGTACAGCTCCTGGGTGAATGCGCGGCGCGCAGAACCATGCTCCGCCGTGCCCCCAGGGGCTGCAACCGGGTTGTCCCGGCTACCAGGGCAACGAATAGGTCTTGACGTTGGTGAAGGCCTTGCAGCATTCCTGCACGCCTTCCTTGATGCCGGTGCCGGAGTCCTTGATGCCGCCGAAGGGCGTCACTTCCAGCCGGTAGCCCGGCACTTCCCAGACGTTGACCGAGCCCACGTGCAGCTCCTTGACGAAGCGCATGATCACGTCCAGGCGCTGCGTGCAGAGGCCCGAGCTCAGGCCGTAGGCGGTGGAGTTGACCTGGCGGATGGCGTCGTCGGTGTCCTTGAAGGTGATCACCGGCGACACCGGCCCGAAGGTCTCCTGCTTGACCACCTCCATCTCGCCGCGCACGCGGTCGATCAGGGTCGGGCTGTAGCTGGCGCCGGCGCGCTGGTTGCCGTAGAGCAGCCGCGCACCCTGCGCC
This sequence comes from Rubrivivax sp., assembly GCA_019635285.1. Taxonomy (GTDB): domain Bacteria; phylum Pseudomonadota; class Gammaproteobacteria; order Burkholderiales; family Burkholderiaceae_C; genus Rubrivivax. The sequence goes on from JAHBZS010000001.1 coordinate 200,744, forward strand.
ACGGCATCGGCGACGCGCGTCTCGAACAGCGTGGCCGAGCGTTCGTCGATGACCGTGCCCATGTCCACGTTGGGGTCCAGCGGGTCGCCGTAGGTCCAGGCGCGCGTGCGCGCCAGCAGCGCGTCGGTGAACTCCGGCGCGATCTTCTCGTGCACCAGGATGCGCTTGACGGCGGTGCAGCGCTGGCCGCTGTTCTTGTAGCTGCCGCTGGCCGCCAGGTCGGCGGCCTTGGCGATGTCGGCGTCGTCCATCACCACCAGCGGGTCGTTGCCGCCGAGTTCCAGCACCTGCCGCTTGTACACGGCCTTGGCGGCGATGTACTTGCCGATGGGCACGCCGCCGGTGAAGGTGACCACGTCCACATGCTCGTTGGTCAGCATCTCGTCGGCGATCTCCTTCGGATCGCCGGTGATGACGCTGAGCATCGGCGGCGGCAGCCCGGCTTCGTACAGCACGTCGGCCAGCAGCAGCGCGGCCAGCGGCGTCTTCTCGGTGGGCTTGAGCACCATGCGGTTGTTGGTGGCCACCGACGGCGCCACCTTGTGGATCACCTGGTTCAGCGGATGGTTGAAGGGCGTGATGGCGCTGATCACGCCCAGCATCGGCTCGCGCATGGTGTGCACGCGGCGGCTCTTGCCGTGGTGCGTGAGGTCGCAGCTGAAGCTCTGGCCGTCGTCCACCAGCGCCTGCTGCGCGGCGAAGAGCAGCACGTCCGACGCGCGGCCCACCTCGTACACCGTGTCCTTCAGGCACAGCCCCGATTCCAGCGTGATCAGCCGCGCGATCTCGTGCAGCCGCGCGGCGATCAACTCGCCGGCCTTCATCAGGATCTTGTAGCGCTCGTAGCGCGTCAGCGTGGGCTTGTAGTCGCGCGCCACCTTGAAGGCGCGCCGCACGTCGTCGACGGTGGCGCGGGGCACGGTGGCCACGACCTCGCCGGTCCAGGGGTAGCGCACGTCGATCGTGCGGTCGCTGTAGACCTTGTCGCCGGCGATGCGCATGGCCTCGCGCTGGGGGCGGTCGATGACGGAAGGGCGTGAGTTCATGCGGGCTCCTCGGCCAGGCATTGCTCCAGAATGTCCAGGGCCTGGTCCATCTGGGCGGGGGTGGTGATCAGGGGCGGGGTCAAGGTCAGCACATGCCCCATCGTCGTCTTGAAGGACAGGCCGCGCGACAGCGCACGGTACAGCACGCGCTCGGCGGCGGCGCCCGCCGGCGCCTTGGTGTCGCGGTCGGCCACCAGCTCGATGCCCAGCAGCAGGCCGCGGCCGCGCACGTCGCCGATCAGGCGGTGGCGCTGCTGCATGTCCTGCAGCCGCGCCAGCGCCTGCGCGCCGACCCGTGCGGCCTGCGCCACCAGGTCGTCGCGCTCGATGACCTGCAAGGTGGCCAGCGCCGCGGCGGCGGTGACCGGGTTCTTCTCGTGCGTGTAGTGGCCCAGCGCGAAGTCGCCGGCCACGTTGAGCGCGTCGCGCGCGATGCACGCGGCGATGGGCAGCACGCCGCCGCCCAGCGCCTTGCCCAGCACCACGATGTCGGGCGCGACGGCGTCGTGCTCGGCTGCAAAGAAGCGGCCGGTCTTGCCCAGGCCGGTGGGGATCTCGTCGAAGATCAGCAGCGTGCCGTGCGCATGGCAGGCGTCGCGTACCGCCTGCCAATAGCCCGGCGGCGGCAGGAAGGGCACGGCGCGCGCCGGCTCGGCGATGACCGCGGCGACATCGCCTTCGCGTTCCAGCACGTAGCGCACCATCGCCGCGCAGGCGAGCCGGCAGCGCGCCAGGTCGGGCTGGCCGTCGGCATCGACCGCGTGGCCGTAGGGGCAGCGGTAGCAGCCGAAGGGCGCCACGTGTTCGCTGCCCGGCAGCAGCGGCCCGAGCCGGCCCGAGCGAAACAGCGCTTCGCCGCCGACGCTGGACGCGCCGAAGCCGGCGCCGTGGAAGGCATCCCAGAAGCTCAAGGTCTTGAAGCGGCCGGTGGCGGCACGGGCCAGCTTCAGAGCCACTTCCACCGCGTCGCTGCCGCCGGTGGTGAAGAGCACGCGGCCGGGCTGGCCGGTCAGCGCCTGGAAGCGCCGGCCCAAGGCTTCGGCCAGCTCCACCGCGCGCAGCGACGCGAAGCGGCGCGGCGCGAAGCTGAGTTCGTCGAGCTGCGCCTTGATGGCCGCGATGACCTCCGGATGGCCGTGCCCCAGGTGGTGCACGTTGTTGCCGTGGAAGTCCAGGTAGCGCCGGCCCGCCAGGTCCTCGATGTACAGGCCTTCGGCCTTGACGATCGGCGCCAGGCAGGGCGTGGACACGCTCTGGTGCAGAAAGGCCGCGCTGTCGCGCGCCAGCAGCGCGCGGCTGGCCGCGTCCAGCCGCTCTTGCTGCCAGGCGGCACGCAGCGGCGTGCGGTTGACGTCGCCTTCGCTCTGCGACGGTGTGCTGGCCTTGGGGTCCATCGGCTTCCGCAGCGCGGTGATGTTCGGGTCGCCCGCCGCGCTTCAAGCGACCGCCGCGGACCCTGCTCTGCCGGTCCGCCAGCGGTGCCCCCTCGAGGGGGCGCGCGAAGCGCGTAGGGGGTGGGTCAAAGTGTTCCGTTGATGGCGTAATCGAAGATCTGGTAGCTCTTCGGTGACTGGCCCGCCGCCTTGATGCGGTAGGCCTCGTTCAGCGGCCGGTTCAGGATGAACGGCACCTTCGTCTCCGACGTGCCGCCGTGCGTGCGCAGGCGGTGGCCCTTCAGCCCGCTGAGGTCGTGGTTCTTGGCCGAGCTGCCGATGCACCAGTTCTCGTGCGCGATCACCGCCACGTCGCCTTCGCGGTCGGGCGGCATGTCGAACATGCGGCAGGCGGTCTCGCGGTCCAGCGCCAGCTCCACGCCTTCGGCGTCGCCGATGGCGTCGATGATCTGCCGCGCCGTCACCTGGCCCTTGGACCAGACGCGCACGAAGCCGCCCAGCGCGCCGTGGTGCGCGACGAAGGCGTCGGTGATCGGGCAGATAACGGTGGTGGTGCCGGCGCCCAGCTTGGCGTCCAGCAGGTCCTGCAGCCACAGCACCTGCGGCTCGCCGTCGGCCGTGCTCTTGTCGCTCATGCCGTGGTCGGCGGTCAGCGCGACGGTGGCGTCCAGCGCCATCAGCCGGCCGACGCAGTCGTCGAGCTTGCGATAGAACTCGCGCGCGCCGTCTTCGTCCGGCGCCCACTTGTGCTGCACCCAGTCGGTCAGCGACAGGTACAGCAGCTCCGGCCGGCGCTCGCGCAGCAGCTTGATGCCGGCTTCCAGCACCAGCAGGCTCAGCTCCATCGAATACATGCCCGGCTGCGCCATGCCCAGCCAGGGCAGCACGTCTTCAATGCCGTTCTCGGCCAGCGTGCACTGGCCGGCAAATTCGCTGGAGAAGGACACATGGCCCTGGCGCACGTCCAGGCCCTTGCCCAGCTGCTTGCGCAGCTTGTCCTTGGCGGTGATCGTCACCACCTTGGCGCCGGCGGCGGCGAACTTGGCGATGATGGTGTCGCCGCGCAGCAGCTCCGGCCCGGTCATGACCACCGGCTGCCAGGTGGCGGTGTCCAGGTAGAAGTTGCCCGAGATGCCGTGCCGCGCCGTCGGCGTGCCGGTGATGATCGACATGTTGTTCGGGCAGGTGAACGACGGCATCGAGCCTTCGGCCACCGCCGCATGGCCTTCGCGCACGCAGCGCGCGATGTTCGGCGTCGTGCCGTCGGCCAGGAACTGCTGCAGGTAGCGGGGGTCGCCGCCGTCGATGCACACCACCACCACCGGGCGCAGCGGCCAGCGGTAGTCGGTGCCATTGACCTGGACGGCGGCGCGGGTCGTGCTCATGGGGAAGCTCCGTAAGGGGTTCAGGGCCGCGGCGCCGGCGCGCCCAGCGCCGCATGCAGGCGGGCCCGGCTGGCCAGCACATGCTCGCCCAGCAGGGCCTGCGCGCGCTGCTCGTCGCGCGCCGCGACGGCTTCGATGATGGCCTCGTGCTCGGCGGTGGACGTGGGAATGTGGTCGGTGCCGTGCGCGATGGTCGCGCGGCGGTACAGGTCGAGCTGGTTGACGATGCCGCGGTACTGCGCCAGCAGCGCGTTGTTGCGCGCCGCGCGCGCCAGCAGGTCGTGGAACTCGACGTTGAGGGCGAAGTATTCGTCGGCCTTGCGGCTCTTCTGCGTGAGGTGCATGCGCCGCACCACGGCGCGCAGCGCCTCGATCTCGTCGATGGCGATGCGCCGCGCCGCCAGCTGGCCGATCAGGCCTTCCAGCGCGACCCGCACCTCGTAGAACTCGTTGGCCTCTTCCACCGAGACCTGGCGCACGAACACGCCGCGGTTCTTTTCCACGCGCACCAGCCCGGCCTGCGCCAGCGCGCTGAAGGCCTCGCGCACCGGCCCGCGCGAGATGCCCAGGGTGGTGGCCATGTCCACCTCGTTGAGCTTGGTGCCGGCGGCGATCTCGCCGGAGATGATGCGCCGCTCCAGCTCCTGCTGCGCCAGCGTGGCCAGCGAATGCGCGCGCAGCACTTCGATGGCCGTCGAGGCGTCGGCCGGCCGCTTGGTCGTCACACTGGGCATGGGTTGGATTTTCGGGGCGACATTGCCGATTGTCAACAACAGACAAAATCAGAGCGCAGGATCGACGAAGCGCACGCCCTGTGTCTGCGCGCGCAGGCGCGGGTCCAGCGACGCCACGCTGAGGGGCTGGCCGCGCAACGCCTCGAAGCAGCGCGCCAGGGTCTCGTCCTCCAGGCGCTGCATCGCCTCCTGCGTATAGAAGGTCAGGTGCGGCCACAGCATGACGTTGTCCATTGCATAGAGTGCAGCCAGCGCATGACCGGCGCGTGACAGCGGCTCGCGGCCATACACGTCGAGTGCGGCACCGGCGAGACGCTGCTGCTGCAGCGCCTGCAGCAGCGCGGCCTCGTCGACGATCTCGCCGCGAGACACGTTGACCAAGAAGGCGGTGGGCTTCATGCGCGCCAGTTGCGCGGCGCCGAGCAGGTGGCGCGTCTGCGCGTTGAGCACGCAGTGCACCGAGACCGCGTCGCTGGCCTGCAGCAGCGCGTCCAGGCTGTCGCAGCGCTGCACGCCGGCGGGCACGGCCTCGGGCGGAACATGCGGGTCGTAGGCCAGCACGCGCATGCGGAAGGCGCCGGCCATGCGCGCCATGCTGCGCCCGATGCGCCCCAGCCCCACCAGCCCCAGCGTCTTGCCGGCCAGGTCGGCGGCCAGCCAGCGTGCTTCGGGCCAGGCCCAGCCGTCCGTCTGCATGGCCTGGTGGATCGGCTTGAAGCGCTTGAACAGCGCCATCAGCAGCGCGAACGCGCCTTCGGCCACCGTCTCCTCGGCATAGGCCGGCACGTTGACCACCGGGATGCCGCGTGCGCGCGCCGCCGCGATGTCGATGGCGTCGATGCCCACGCCGTACTTGACGATGGCCTTCAAGCGCGTGGCGCCGGCAATCACCGCGGCGGTCACCGGCGTGTAGCACATCAGCAGCAGGTCGGCGTCGGCCACCTCGCGCGCCAGCAGCGCCTCGGGCGCGCCGTCGGCCAGCAGCACCAGCTGGGCGCCGGCCTCGCGCAGGCGCGCGTCGACCGTCGGCATTTGCAGTTCGCGGTCGGTGCGCACGACCTTGAAGTGGCGGGGCAGATCGTTCAAGCCTGGGCTCCTCTCAACTCAGCCGCAGGGCGACGACGCCGCCGACGATGACCACGGCGCCGCAGGCGCGCTGCAGGCCGAAGCGCTCCTTCAGCACCATCACCGACAGCGCGGTGGCGAACAGCACCGAGGTCTCGCGCAGCGCCGACACTGCGGCCACCGGCGCGCGCGTCATGGCCCACAGCGCGATCCAGTACGAGCCCAGCGACGCCAGCCCGCCCAAGGTGGCCAGCGGCCAGCGCCGGCGCGCATAGGCCCGCATCGCCTGCCGCGCCGCGCGGCTGCGCTGCACGAACACCAGCGTCGGGTAGGGAATGCCGTCCAGCACGAACAGCAGCACGACGTAGCTGGCCGCCGTGTAGCCGGCCTCGGCCGTGATGCGCACGCCGCGGCCGTCGACCAGGGTGTAGGCCGCGATGACCACCGCATTGGCCAGCGCAAAGGCGATCGCCCGGCCGTGGTGCAGCGCCTCGGCCGGCCGCGCCAGCCCGACCATCAGCACGCCGACGGTGACCGCGCCGATGCCCAGCCAGGCCGCCGCGGACAAGTGCTCGCCCAGCGCCACCGTGCTGCCCAGCGCCACCAGCAGCGGCGCGCTGCCGCGCATGATCGGATAGGTGCTGCCCAGGTCGCCGTGCTGGTAGGCGCCGTTCAGCGTCACGTAGTAGGCGATGTGCACCAGCAGCGACATGCCGATGAAGGGCCAGGCGGCCACGGGCGGCAAGCCCACCCACCACAGCAGCGGCAGCGCGGCGATGCCGCCCAGCAGATGCACCAGCGCCAGGTCCAGCTGCTTGTCGCCGCTGGACTTGACCAGCGCGTTCCAGGTCGCGTGCAGCAACGCGCCCAGCAGCACCGCCAGCACGACGCCGGTGCTCAAGTCAGCGACCCATCACGCAAGCACACCCCACGCAGACACGACGGCCGCATATCGAGCGACCGCCGCGGATCCGGCTCTGCCGGGCCGCTGGCCGTGCCTGCATGCCGGCCAGCGGCCGAAGGCCGAAGGGGGTGGGCCCATCTACCGCCGCCCTTCGTCGGCCATCAGCTCGGCGAGCCGCGAATCGCGGATGCGCGTATCGGCCAGCACACCGGCCGATTCCAGGATGGGGTAGGCGATCGAGCAGATGTGCGAGTTGATGCGCTTGAGCTCGCTGATCAGGTCCAGGTGCAGGCTGCTGGTCTCGATGCTCTGCGCGGTGTTGTCGCGCAGGCGCGCGATGTGGCTGGCCGCGTACTCATGCTCCAGGTCGCGGAAGCGCGCCTTCTCTTCCAGCAGCTTGCGCGCGTCGTTGACATGGCCGTCGAGGAACACGCTCATGCCCAGCCGCAGGTTGGCCAGCAGCCGCTCGTGCAGGTGGCTGATCTCGGCCATGCCCGCCTCGGAGAAGCTGCGGCCCTTCTGGATCTTCTTGTCCTCGACGTCCTGCAGCACGCGCTCCACCACGTCGCCGATCTGCTCCATGTTGATGGTGAAGCTGACGATGTCGGTCCAGCGCCGGCCCTCGCGCTCGGACAGCGCCTCGCGCGAGATCTGCGTCAGGTAGAACTTGATCGCCGAATACAGGTCGTCGACGGTGTCGTCCATCTGGCGCAGCTGCGCCGACAGCTGCAGGTCGTTGCGGCGGATGACGTCCATCACGCCGCGCAGCATGGTTTCCACAACGTCGGCCTGGTGCAGCGCCTCGCGTGCCGCGCAGGCGATGGCCAGCGACGGCGTCTGCAGGGCCACCGGGTCCAGGTGGCGCGGCCGGCTCTGCGACGGCGGCGGCGGCGGCGCCACCAGCCAGCGCTCCAGCCCCCTTGCCAGCACGCCCGTCAGGCCGATGAACAGCAGCGCCAGCGCCACGTTGAACAGCAGGTGGAAGACCACCACCTGCTGCGCCACGGCGGGCCACTGGCTCTCCAGCAGCTGCCGCAGCTGCGGCAGCCAGGGCACGACCAGCAGGCAGCCCGCCAGCTTGAACAGCAGGTTGCCCACCGGCAGGCGGCGTGTCGCCACGTCGGCGCGCGCGGTGGTCAGCACGCCCAGCAGCCCGCTGCCGATGTTGGCGCCCAGCACCAGCCCCAGCGCCACGCCCGGCGGCAGCATGCCGGCGCCGGCCAAGGTGGCGGTGAGCAGCACGATGGCCAGCGACGAATAGCTCAGCACCGTCAGCACCGCGCCGACCAGCAGGTCCAGCAGCACGTCGCTGGGCAGCGACGCCAGCAGCTGGCGCACTGCCGGCGACTGGGTCAGCGGCTGCGTGGCCGCCACGATGAGCTGCAGCGCCAGCGTGATCAGCCCCAGGCCGATGACGATGCGCCCGAAGCGGCCGACGCCGGTGGCCTCGCGGCTGATGAACATGACCACGCCGACGAAGATGAGCAGCGGCGACAGCCACGACAGGTCGAAGGAGAACACCACCACCATCACGCTGGTGCCGATGTCGGCGCCGAGCATCACCGCCAGCGCCGTGGCGGTGGCGATGAGGCCGCGGCCGACGAAGGAGGCGACGATCAGCCCGGTGGCGGTGCTCGACTGCACCAGCGTGGTCACCGCGAAGCCGGCCAGCAGCGCCTGCAGGCGGTTGCCGACGCTGCGCGAGATGACGTGGCGCAGGTTGGCGCCGAACAGCCGCAGCACGCCGGTGCGCACGATGTAGGTGGCCCACACGAGCAGCGCGATGGCGGCAAGCAGATTCAGCAGGTGCGGCATGGACGGCGGGTCGGACCCGCGGCGGCGACAGGAGCCAGGACGCCCCATTGGACCGTGTCGCGCCTGGAATGTCAACAATCTGCAACCCAGGCGAAAATCCCGTTGACAGGCCGAGGCGCCGGCACACAACATGCATGCCCTGTGCCGGGCTGCAGCGGCGTCACGACCGCGTCATGGCCCTGCGGCATCGTCGACCGTTTTTGTCTGTACGCCCACCTTCACCAGGAGCCCCTCATGCGCAAACCCGTCCTGTCGCTCGCCGCCCTCACGCTGTGCCTGGCCGCCGGCTCCGCACTGGCGCAGAAGACGCAGTTGCTGGTCTACACCGCCCTGGAAACCGACCAGCTGAAGGCCTACCAGGAAGGCTTCAACAAGGTGCACCCCGACATCGAGTTGAAGTGGGTGCGCGACAGCACCGGCGTGATCACCGCCAAGCTGCTGGCCGAAAAGGGCAACCCGCAGGCCGACGCGGTGATGGGCGTGGCCGCGTCCAGCCTGGCGCTGCTGGACAAGCAGGGCATGTTGATCCCCTACGCGCCGATCAACCTCGACGCCATCATGAGCGCCTACCGCGACAAGAAGAACCCGCCGGCCTGGTTCGGCATGGACGTGTGGGGCGCCACCATCTGCTTCAACACGGTGGAGGCGCAGAAGCGCAACATTCCCAAGCCCGAGACCTGGAAGGACCTGACCAAGCCGGTCTACAAGGGCCAGATCGTCATGCCGAACCCGGCCTCGTCGGGCACCGGCTACTTCGACGTCACCGCCTGGCTGACGCTCTGGGGCGACGACAACGGCAAGGGCGGCGGCTGGAAGTACATGGACGCGCTGCACGAGAACATCGCGCAGTACACGCATTCGGGCAGCAAGCCCTGCAACATGGCGGCGGCCGGCGAATACGTGCTGGGCATCAGCTTCGAATACCGCGCCAATGCCAACAAGGCCAAGGGCGCGCCGATCGACCTGGTGTTCCCCAAGGAAGGGCTGGGCTGGGACCTGGAAGCCTTCGCCATCCACAAGGGCACCAAGAAGCTCGAGGCCGCCAAGAAGCTGGCCGACTGGGCGAGCAGCAAGGACGCGATGCTGCTGTACGGCAAGAACTTCGCCATCACCGCGCAGCCGGGCGTGGCCGCGCCGCTGGCCAACGTGCCCAAGGACTACGAGGCACGCCTGGTGAAGATGAACTTCGACTGGGCCGCCGAGAACCGCGAGCGCATCCTCGACGAGTGGAACAAGCGCTACAACGCGAAGAGCGAGCCGAAGAAATAAGCCCACCGCAGCGGCTGCGGCCGCCTCCCCCCCAGGGGGCGCCGCCCGCGGCCCGGCCGAGCCGGTTCCGTGGCGGCCGCTCGAGGTGGGTGCTTCCCGATCCGCTGAAGGTCCTCTCTTGACGCCCTATCTCAAGCTCGAAGGCATCCGCAAGGACTACGGCAGCTTCACCGCGCTGCGCGACATCGACCTGGACATCGCCAAGGGCGAGTTCGTCTGCTTCCTGGGGCCGTCGGGCTGCGGCAAGACCACCTTGCTGCGCATCGTCGCCGGGCTGGAGGCGCAGAGCGCCGGGCGCATCCAGATGGCCGGGCGCGACATCTCGGTGTTGCCGCCGGCGCAGCGCGACTACGGCATCGTCTTCCAGTCCTACGCGCTGTTTCCCAACCTCAGCGTGGCGGACAACGTGGCCTACGGCCTGGTCAACCGCAGGATGCCGCGCGCCGAGGCGCGCGCGCGCGTCGACGAACTGCTGCAGCTGGTGGGCCTGCCCGGCAGCCAGGGCAAGTTCCCGGCGCAGCTGTCCGGCGGGCAGCAGCAGCGCATCGCGCTGGCGCGCGCGCTGGCCACCGCGCCGGGGCTGCTGCTGCTGGACGAGCCGCTGTCGGCGCTGGATGCCATCGTGCGCGTGCACCTTCGGCAAGAGATCCGCAGCCTGCAGCGCAAGCTGGGCGTGACCACCATCATGGTCACGCACGACCAGGAGGAGGCGCTGGCCGTGGCCGACCGCATCGTGGTCATGAACCACGGCGTCATCGAGCACGTGGGCACGCCGCTGCAGGTCTACCGCGACCCCGGCACGCCCTTCGTCGCCGACTTCGTCGGCCGCATCAACGTGCTGCCGGCGCGCCTGGCCGAAGGCCAGCGCGTGGCCTTCGCCGACACGCTGTTCCACTGCCCGCACGACGGCCCGCCGGGCAGCGAGGTGAAGATCTACCTGCGGCCCGAGGATGTGCTGGCGCGGCCCATCGCACCGGGCGACAGCAACGTCTTCGACGCGCAGATCGACAAGATCGAGTTCCTCGGCTCGTACTGCCTGGTGCACGTGCGCGCCGAGGCGCTGGGCACGCTGCTGCTGACGGTCTACCTGTCGCTGAACTTCCTGGCCGAGCAGCGGCTGGAAGTCGGTGCGCGGCTGCCGCTGCGCCTGCTGCCCGAGCGCATGCGCATTTTTGCCTGACGCGCTTGAACACCACCGCCCTTCCCGCCCCGGCCCGCGTCGCGCTGCGCGTGCACTGGACCGACCGCCTGGCCCACGGGGCGCTGGCGCTGGTGGCGCTGCTGCTGCTGGCCTTCCTGGCGGCGCCGCTGCTGGCCGTGCTGCAGAAGTCGGTGCAGGACAGCCAAGAGCAGTGGGTCGGGCTGAAGAACTTCATCGAATATGCACGCACGCCGGCGCTGCTGCAGTCGCTGTGGAACAGCCTGTGGGTGTCGGCGCTGGTCACCGTGCTCACCGTGCCCGCCGCCTTCGGCTTCGCCTACGCGTTGACGCGCAGCTGCATGCGCTTCAAGCGGCTGCAGCGCGGCATCACGCTGATCCCGCTGCTGGCGCCGTCGCTGCTCAGCGCGATCTCGCTGATCTACTGGTTCGGCAACCAGGGCGTGCTGAAGTCCTGGCTGGACGTGTGGGGCATCGAGCAGATCTACGGCGCGCCCGGCATCGTCATCGCCGAGGTCTTTGCGCTGTTCCCGCACGCGCTGATGATCCTGGTGACCGCGCTGGCCACCGCCGATGCGCGGCTGTACGAAGCCGCGGACGCGATGGGCACCGGCGCGGCGCGCAAGTTCTGGACGATCACGCTGCCCGGCGCCAAGTACGGGTTGATCTCGGCGGCGCTGGTGGTCTTCACGCTGGTCATCACCGACTTCGGCATTCCCAAGGTCATCGGCGGCAACTTCAACGTGCTGGCCACCGACGTGTTCAAGCTGGTCATCGGCCAGCAGGACTTCCAGAAGGGCGCGGTGGTGGCGCTGCTGCTGCTGGCGCCGGCGGTGCTCACTTTCAGCATCGACCACCTGGTGCAGCGCAAGCAGACGGCGATGCTCAGCGCCCGCGCCGTGCCCTACCGGCCCAAGCCCGCGCCGCTGTACGACGGCGTGATGCAGCTGTACTGCGGGCTGATCGCGCTGCTCATGCTGGCCATGCTGGGCATGGCCATCTTCGCCTCCTTCGTCAAGTTCTGGCCCTACGACCTGAGCTTCAGCTGGCGCCACTACCAGACCGGCCTGGTCGAAGGCGAGGTGGCCACCGGCTTCGTCAACAGCCTGACCATGGCCGCCGGCACCGCGCTGTTCGGCACGGCCATCGTCTTCGTCGGCGCCTACCTGCTGGAGAAGACCCACGGCGCCGGCGCCTTGCGCAGCACGGTGCGCCTGCTGTCGATGCTGCCGATGGCGGTGCCCGGGCTGGTGCTGGGCCTGGGCTACATCTTCTTCTTCAACGAAGCGGCCAACCCGCTGAACGGCCTGTACCACACGCTGACGCTGCTGACGATCTGCAGCATCGTGCACTTCTACACCACCGGCCACCTGACGGCGGTGACGGCGCTGAAGTCGCTGGACGCCGAGTTCGAGTCGGTCTCGGCGTCGCTGAAGGTGCCGTTCTACCGCACCTTCTGGCGCGTCACGCTGCCCATCTGCACGCCGGCGCTGGTGGACATCGCACGCTACTTCTTCGTCAATGCCATGACCACGATCTCGGCCGTGGTCTTCTTGTATTCGCCCGAGACCAAAGTGGCGTCGATCGCCATCCTCAACCTCGACGAAGCCGGCGAGACCGGCGCCGCTGCAGCGATGGCGCTGCTCATCGCCGCCGCCTCCAGCGTGGCCACGCTGCTGTTCATGGGCCTGTCCTGGCTCATCGAACGCCGCACGCAGGCCTGGAAGAACCCCTGAAGGACCGCCCCCATGGACCGCGACCGCATCCTGCTCACCCCCGGCCCGCTGACGACCACGCTGCGCACCAAGCTGGCCATGCTCAAGGACTGGGGCAGCTGGGACGCCGACTTCAATGCCATCACCGCGCGGCTGCGCGGCCGGCTGCTGGACATCGTTCAGGGCCACGACACGCACGTCGTCGTGCCGCTGCAGGGCAGCGGCACCTTCAGCGTCGAAGCCGCGGTGGCCACGCTGGTGCCGCGCGACGGCCACGTGCTGGTGCCCGACAACGGCGCCTACTGCAAGCGCGCCGGCAAGCTGACGCAGATGATGGGGCGCAAGGCCACCGTGCTGCCCTTCGCCGAGGACCAGCCGGTCTCGGCGGCGGCGGTGGACCAACGCCTGCAGGCCGACCCGTCGATCACCCACGTGGTGCTGATCCACTGCGAAACCGGCACCGGCGTCGAGAACCCGCTGGCCGCGGTCGCCGCGGTGTGCCGCAAGCACGGCAAGGGGCTGATCGTCGACGCCATGTCCAGCTTCGCGGCGCTGCCCATCGATGCGCGCGAGCTGCAGTTCGACGCGCTGGTGGCGGCCAGCGGCAAGTGCCTGGAAGGCGTGCCCGGCATGGGCTTCGTCTTCATCCGCAAGGCGGTGCTCGACGGCTGCGCCGGCAACAGCCAGAGCCTGGCCATGGACCTGCACGACCAGCATGTCTACATGGGCAAGACCGGCCAGTGGCGCTTCACGCCGCCGACGCACGTGGTGGCGGCGCTGGACGAGGCCACCGCGCAGTTCGTCGAAGAAGGCGGCCAACCGGCACGGCTGGCGCGCTACACCGACAACTGCCGCACGCTCATCGACGGCATGGCCCGGCTCGGCTTCAAGCCCTTCCTGCAGCCCGCCGTGCAGGCGCCGATCATCGTCACCTTCCACGCGCCGGCGCACGCCGCCTACGACTTCAAGCGCTTCTACGAAGGCGCCAAGCAGCGCGGCTTCATCCTCTATCCGGGCAAGCTCACCGAGGTCGAGACCTTCCGCGTCGGCTGCATCGGCGCGATCGGCCGCAACGAGATGAACCAGGCGGTGCATGCGGTGGCCGACACGCTGCGCGAGATGGGCATTCCCGACGGCCGGCCGGCGCGCTAGGCCGCGACAAGGAAGCGACACATGGCCAGCAAGAAAATCCCCGAGCACCCCGCGCTGCAGGCGATCCGCGACGAAGGCCATGCCAAGGTCAAGGTCGCGGTCAGCGACATCGACGGCATCCTGCGCGGCAAGCTGCTGCACCGGGACAAGTTCTTCGGCGCGGCGCAGCCGCATCCGGCCGGCGGCTTCGGCTTCTGCGACGTGGTCTTCGGCTGGGACGCGCACGACGTCTGCTACGACAACACCCAGGTCACCGGCTGGCAGCACGGCTTTCCCGACGCGCTGGCGCGGCTGGACCTGGGCACCGCGCGGCGCGTGCCCTGGGACGGCGGCGTGCCCTTCTTCCTGGGCGAGTTCGTCAATGCCGACGGCAGCCCCTACCCGGTGTGCCCGCGCCAGACCCTGAAGCGCGTGCTGGCGCGGGCGCGCAAGCTCGGCTTCGAGGTGATGGCCGGCATGGAGTTCGAGTGGTTCAACTTTGCCGAGACGCCGCAGAGCTGGGCCGCCAAGCAGGGCGTGGGGCCGACGACCATCACGCCCGGCATGTTCGGCTACTCGCTGCTGCGCATGGGCGACCAGCGCGGCTTCTTCAATGCGCTGATGGACGAGATGCTGGCCTTCGGCGTGCCCATCGAAGGGCTGCACACCGAGACCGGGCCGGGCGTCTACGAAGCCGCCATCGCCTTCAGTGAGGCCTTGGAAGCCGCCGACCGCGCCATCCTCTTCAAGACCGGCGCCAAGGAGATCGGCAAGCGCTTCGGCGTGATGCCCAGCTTCATGGCCAAGTGGAGCCAGCACTACCCCGGCTGCAGCGGCCACATCCACCAGAGCCTGTCCGACGGCAAGCGCAACCTGTTCTTCGATGCGAAGAACGCGCGCCGCATGAGCCCGCTGTTCGAGAGCTACCTCGCCGGCCAGGTGGCCTGCATGATGGACTTCGCGCCGCTGATCTGGCCGACGATCAACAGCTACAAGCGGCTGGTCGACGGCTTCTGGGCGCCGGTCAAGCCGACTTGGGGGCTGGACAACCGCACCGCCAGCTTCCGCGTCATCGCCGGCAGCCCGAAGAGCACGCGGCTGGAGACGCGCTGCCCCGGCGCCGACGTCAACCCCTACCTGGCGATGGCCGCGGTCATCGCCGCCGGGCTGCACGGCGTGGAGAAGGGGCTGAAGCTGACGGCGCCGCCGATCACCGGCACCAACCAGGGCGCAGACCACATCCCGCGCGCGCCGCGCTCGCTGATCGAGACGACGCGCATCTTCCGCGACAGCGCCATCGCGCGCGACTGGCTCGGCGACACCTTCGTCGAGCACTTCGCCGCGACGCGCGAATGGGAGTGGCGCCAGTGGCAGGACGGCGTCACCGACTGGGAGCTGAAACGCTACTTCGAGATCATCTGAGTGCATCGCCTGCCACGGAGACCGCCATGACACGCCAACTCGCCTGGGTCCTGATGCTGGCCGGTGCCGCGCTGCCGGCGCTGGCGCAGCAGAGCGCCAACGACATCGAGATGCTGACCAAACATGCCGGCACCTGGGCCGTGGACTGCAGCAAGCCGGGCACGCGGCTGGGCGTGGACGTCAAGCGCCTGAGCCTGCAATCCGGCGGCAAGCAGCTGGCCAGCCACGCGCCGCCGATGGCGGCGTTCAGCTACTTCGGCCGGCAGGAACCGCCCGCCGGCTTCGAGGTGGCGCTGCTGGCCGAAGCGCCGCACGCCCAGCTGGCGTTCCTGGTAATGAGCGACAAGACCGGCCCCTACCTGACGGTGGACGCCGACGGACCGACTCTCAAGCTCTTCGGCAAACCCGCGCTGGCCGGCAAGTTCCGGCGCTGCCCCTGAGGGACATGCAGAATGGGCGTGGTCGTGCGCCCGCCACCGCACCGGAATTGACATGAGCATCACCCGCTTCGCCTTCCCCACGCCCATCCACTTCGGCGCGGGCGCGCGCAAGTTGGTGGCGGCGCATCTGCAAGACGCGGGCTGCCAGCGCCCGTTGATCGTCACTGATCGCGCGCTGGCGGCGCTGCCGGTGCTGGCCGAGTTCCGCGCGCACCTGGCGCCGCTGCAGGTGGCGGTGTTCGACGGCGTGCACGGCAACCCCACCTGCGCGATGGTCATGGCCGGCGCGGCGGCGTTCAAGGCGCACGGCGCCGACAGCGTCATCGGCTTCGGCGGCGGCGCCGCGCTGGACGTGGCCAAGGTCGTCGGCCTGATGGCCACGCACGACGGCGACGTGCTCGAATACGTGTGGGACCACCCGCAGGTGCGGCCCATCGTCAACCCGCTGCCGCCCTTCGTGGCGCTGCCCACCACCAGCGGCACCGGCTCCGAGGTCGGCCGCTCGGCGGTGGTCAGCGAGAACGACACGCACGTCAAGCGCACCGTCTTCAGCCCCAAGATCCTGGCGCAGGCGGTGTTCGCCGACCCCGAGCTGACGCTGGCGCTGCCGCCGGCCGTCACCGCCGCCACCGGCATGGACGCGCTGACGCACAACATCGAGAGCTACCTGTCGCCGGCCTGGCACCCGATGTGCGACGGCATCGCGCTCGAAGGCTTGCGCCTGGGCGCGCGCGCGCTGGCCACCGCGGTGGCCGAGCCCGGCAACCTGGCCGCGCGGGCCGACATGATGATGAGCTCGCTGATGGGCGCGGTCGCCTTCCAGAAAGACCTGGGCGGCGTGCATGCCTGCGCCCATGCGCTGGGCGCGGTGTGCGACCTGCACCACGGCCTGGCCAACGCGCTGATGATCGACACCGTGCTGGCCTGGAACCACGAGGCCGTGCCGGCCAAGTTCGACGAGCTGGCGCATGCCGCCGGCGTAGCGGGCGGCGGCGCTGCGTTCGTGCCGTGGCTGAAGGCGCTGAAGGCGCGCATCGGCATCGGCAGCCGCCTGGCCGCCCACGGCGTGCGCGCCGAGCAGCTGCCGCGGCTGGCCGAGCTGGCCGCGGCGGACTTCACCAACGGCACCAATCCCCGGCCGGCCACGGCGACCGACTACGAGCGCCTGCTGCGCCAGGCGATGTAAGCCATGCCTTCGCAACCCGCCTGGCCGATGATCGGCGTCTCGGCACGCATCTACTACCCTTCCGGGCCGGTGCTCGACATGGGCGGCGTCTGGACCAAGACGCTGCACTACCTGGAGCAGTCGGTGGCGCTGTGGCTGATGCGCGGCGGCGCCATGCCGGTGATGGTGCCGGCGGTGGACGCCGACAGCCTGGTCAAGCGCTTCGAGGTGCAGCTGACGCAATACGCCGAGGCGCTGGACGGCCTGCTGCTGCAGGGCGGCAACGATGTGGCGCCGCAGAACTACGGCGAAAAACCCCTGCATGCCGACTGGGCCGGCGACAGCGTGCGCGACCGCTACGAGATGGCGCTGGTGCGTGCCTTCATCAAGGCCGGCAAGCCGGTGTTCGGCATCTGCCGCGGCTTCCAGCTGCTCAACGTGATGCAAGGCGGCACGCTGTACCAGGACATCGCGACGCAGCGGCCCGATTCGCCGGCGCACCGCGACGCCGCGCGCTACGAGCGCCACTTCCACGAGATCGAGCTGGTGCCGGGCACGCGGCTGGCGCAGCTGTACCCGCGCGTGAAACGCGCGCGTGTCAACAGCATCCACCACCAGGGCATCAAGCGCCTGGCCTCGGACTTCGAGGTCGAGGCGCGCTGCCCCGAAGACGGCATGATCGAGGCCATCCGCCGGCGCGGGCCGGGCTACGTGGCCGCGGTGCAGTGGCACCCGGAGTTCCAGGCGCACGGCAGCCTGGACGACACCGCCATGCTCAACGATTTCCTCGCTGCCGCGCGCGCCACGCGCGAGCCCTGAATATGCCCACGCTGGACATCCACAACCCCGCCACGGGCGCCCTGCTCGCCCAGGTGCCCGCCGACGACGCCGCCAGCGTCGCCGCCAAAGCCGCGACCGCCCGCGCCGCGCAGCCCGCCTGGGCGCGCGTGCCGCTGGCCGAGAAGCTGGCCATGCTGCGGCGCTTCCGCGCGGGCGTCGTCAGCGAGCTCGATGCGCTGGCCACCACGCTCACGCAGGAGGTCGGCAAGCCCATCGGCCAGGCACGCAACGAGCTCAACGGCCTGCTGCCGCGCATCGACTTCTTCCTGGAGCAGACCGAACACACGATCCGCGACGAGCACGTCTTCGACGGCGGCGGCATGCACGAGCAGATCTCGCACATCCCGCTGGGCGTGGTGGCCAACATCTCGGCCTGGAACTACCCCTGGTTCGTCGGCGGCAACGTCGTGCTGCCGGCGCTGCTCACCGGCAACACCGTGCTCTACAAGCCGTCGGAATACGCCACGCTGAGCGGCCTGCACCTGACGCGGCTGCTGCATGCCGCCGGCGTGCCGGCCGACGCGATGCAATGCCTGGTCGGCGCCGGCGAGGTGGGCAGCGCGCTGCTGCAGCAGCGGCTGGACGGCCTGTTCTTCACCGGCAGCCATGCCACCGGCGTGCGCATCGCGCAGGCGGTGGCGCCCAAGCTGCTGAAGCTGCAGCTCGAGCTGGGCGGCAAGGACCCGGCCTACGTGCGCGCCGATGCCGACCCACGCGCCGCCGCCGAAAGCCTGGCCGACGGCGCCATGTACAACACCGGCCAGAGCTGCTGCTCGGTGGAGCGCATCTACGTGCACGAGAGCGTGCATGACGACTTCCTCGCGCATTTCGTGGCCACGGTACAGGCCATGCGCCTGGGCGACCCGATGCGCGACGACACCTACATCGGCGCGATCACGCGCGCGCCGCAGCTGGCCGTGCTGCAGGCCCAGGTGGACGACGCGCTGGCCCGCGGTGCGCGGCTGCACTGCGGCGGGCACACGCGCCCCGGCCCCGGCCACTGGTTCGAACCCACGGTGTTCAGCCACGTCGATCACACGATGCAGCTGATGCGCGAGGAGAGCTTCGGCCCGCTCATCGGCATCCAGAAGGTGCGCGGCGACGACGAGGCGGTGGCGCTGATGAACGACACGCGCTACGGCCTGACGGCCGGCGTCTACACGCGCGACGAGGCCCGGGCGCAGGCGCTGCTGGCGCAGGTCAACGCCGGCACGGTCTACTGGAACTGCTGCGACCGCGTCAGCCCGCGCCTGCCCTGGTCGGGCCATGGCGACTCGGGCGTCGGCCTGACGCTGTCCACGCACGGCATCCTGGCCTTCACGCGGCCCAAGGCCTGGCACCTGCGCAGGCCCTGATGCGGCTGACGCTGTTCGACCTGGACCACACGCTGCTCCACGGCGACAGCGACCAGCTGTGGTGCGAGTTCCTGATGGACCGCGGCGTGCTGCCGCGCGAGCCCTTCGCCTCGCTGAACCACGCCATGGCGCGCGACTACGCCAGCGGCGCCGTCAGCGCCCAGGCCTTCTGCGACTTCTACATCGGCACGCTGGCCGGGCGCCGCGCCGACGAGTGGCAGGCGCTGCGCGACACCTTCCTGCAAGCCTGCATCGTGCCGCGCATTCCGGCGGCGGCACACGCGCTGGTCGCCAGGCACCGCGAGGCCGGCGACCTGCTGGTGCTGACCACCGCCACCAACCGCTTCCTCAGCGAGCCGAGCGCGGCGCACCTGGGCATCGCGCAGCTGATCGCCACCGAATGCGAGCTGGACGCCGACGGGCGCTTCAGCGGCCGCAGCCGAGGCACGCTGAACATGCGCGAGGGCAAGGTGCAGCGCCTGCACGACTGGCTGTCGGCCCGGCAGCTGCAGCTGCCGGACTGCGACTCGACGCTGTACAGCGACTCGATCAACGACCTGCCGCTGCTCAGCGCCGTGCGGCATGCGGTGGCGGTGAACCCGGACGCCCGCCTGGCCGCGGTGGCCGCCGAGCGCGGCTGGCCGGTGCTGCGGCTTGACTGACATGGCGTTGCTGCGTCGCCTGATCCTGCTGTTCGGCTGGGCCTGCGGCGCGGCCGCGCAGGCCGCCGTCGGGTTGCTGCAACTGCCCGGCAGCGGCGACGACGGGCCGATCACCGTCTTCTACCCGAGCCGCGACGGCGAAGCCCCCGTGCAGCGCGGCCCCTTCGCGCTGCGCGCGGCGTGGCAGGGCGCGCCGCAGCCCGGCAACGGCCGGCTGGTGGTGGTGTCGCATGGGTCGGGCGGCGTGCCGTGGGTGCAGGCCGACCTGGCGCGCGCGCTGGTGCAGGCCGGCTACGTGGTCGCCATGCCGCAGCACCGCGGCGACCATGCCGGCGACATGTCGCTGGTCGGCCCGGCGAGCTGGCGCCTGCGGCCGCTGGAGGTGTCGCGCGCCATCGACGCGGTGGCGGGCGACGCGCGCTTCGCCGCGCTGCTGCACACCGACCGCGTCGGCCTGTTCGGCATCTCGGCGGGCGGCCACACCGCGCTGGCGCTGGCCGGCGGCCGCTGGTCGCCGGCGCGGCTGAAGGCGCACTGCGAAGCGCACATCGCCGAGGACTTCCACGCCTGCGCCGGGCCGAACTTCGCGCTCACCGGCGGGCCCTTCGACGAGATGAAGATGGCCACCACGCTGGCCGTCATCCGCCTCAAGCTCGACGATGCGCAGGAGCAGGGCCACACCGACCCGCGCATCGTCGCCATCGTCGCCGGCGTGCCCTTCGCGGCCGACTTCGACCCGGCGTCGCTGCGCCAGCCGCAGGCCGCGCTGGCGCTGGTCACGGCGCAGCAGGACCGCTGGCTGGTGCCACGCTTTCACAGCGCCATGGTGCTGCAGGCCTGCGCCGAGCGCTGCACGCTGCTGGCCGATCTGGCCACCGGCGGCCACGGCGCGCTGCTGTCGCCGCCGCCACCGCGCGTGTCCGCCGGCCTGGACAGCCTGCTTGCCGACCCGCCCGGCTTCGACCGCGGCGAACTGGCCGCGGTGCAGGCGCGCATCGTCGGCTTCTTCGACCAGCACCTGCGGCCCGTGCCGCCGCCCAAGGAGCGCCCATGACCGACCGCCTGCCCACCGTCATCGGCTCGTACCTGTCGCCCTATGTGCGCAAGGTGCTGGCCTGCCTGCACCTGAAGGGCCTGGCCTACCGCATCGACCCGATCGTGCCCTTCTACGGCAACGACGAGTTCGCCCGCCTGAGCCCGCTGCGGCGCGTGCCGGTGCTCATCGACGGCGACGTGGTGCTGGCCGATTCCAGCGTGATCTGCGCGTACCTGGACGAGCGCTACCCGGACCCGCCGCTGCTGCCGCAGGGCGCGGCGCTGCGCGCCCGCGCGCGCTGGTTCGAGGAATACGCCGACTCGCGCCTGGGCGACACCATCGTCTGGCATCTGTACAACCAGGTGGTGATCCGCCGCTTCGTCTGGGGCGAGGCGCCCGACGAGGCGCTGCTGCGCCAGGCGCGCGAGGTGGAGATCCCACAGTCGCTGGACTACCTGGAAAGCGAACTGCCGGCCCAGGGCACGCTGTTCGACCCGCAACACGGCACGCTGTCGCTGGCCGACGTCGCGCTGGCCGCGTTCTTCCGCAACGCCGCGTTCGCGCGCTACAGCATCGACGCCACCCGCTGGCCGCGCAGCGCCGGCTTCGTCGACCGCGTGCTGGGCCATCCGGCGCTGGCGACGCTGGCCCCCTTCGAGGTGCTGTCGCTGCGCACGCCGATCGCGCAGGTGCGCGACGCGCTGGCCGCCGCCGGCGCGCCGATCAGCGAACACAGCTTCGGCAGCGACGCGCCGCAGCGCGGGCTGTTCAAGACATGAGCGCGCCGGGCCGTCCCCAAGCGCTCATCCCGGAGCGCGCCGCGCGGAGGGTCGATTGAGCGCGCCGGGCCGTCCCAAGCGCTCATCCCGGAGCGCGCCGCGCGGAGGGTCGATTGAGCGCGCCGGGCCGCCCCAAGCGCTCATCCCGGAGCGCGCCGCGCGGAGGGTCGAACTGAGCGCGCCGGGCCGCTCCCAAGCGCTCATCCCGGAGCGCTCTGCGCGGAGGGTGGTCCCGTGAGCGCACCGCCACTGCTCGTGGTCACCACGGTCGGCACGCTGGACGACGCACGGCGCATCGCACGCACGCTGGTCGAGCAGCGCCTGGCCGCCTGCGCGCAGATCACGCCGATCGAAAGTTTCTACCGCTGGCAAGGCCAGGTCGAGCACGCGCACGAGTACCGCGTGCTGCTGAAGACGCGCGCCGAACGGTGGCCCGACGTGGAGGCGGCGATCCGCGCGCTGCACGGCTACGCGCTGCCGGCGATCCATGCCATCGCCACCACCCATGCCCACGCACCCTACGCCGAGTGGGTGCACGACAGCAGCGGCCCCTCGCCCGGGCCGTGATCGCGGCTTGACGTGCCGCAGCGCCGCTGGCCGCGCGGCACGTAGACTCGCGGCACAACCGGCTGAGGGAGACCAGGATGAACCTGTGGGGTGCTGCAATCGTCGTGCTGCTGCTGGCGCTGGCCGGCCTGGTGGCGCTGAACTGGGCCACGTTCAACGCGGTGACCACGCTGTCGCTGGGGGTCACCCAGGTGGAAGCGCCGCTGGGGCTGATCCTGCTGGGCCTGATCGGCCTGGTCAGCCTGCTGTTCATGGGCTACATCCTGCTGCTGCAGGCCGCGCAGGGCGTCGAGTCGCGCCGCATGTCGAAGGACCTGCATGCGCAGCGCACGCTGGCCGACCAGGCCGAAGCCTCGCGCTTCACCGAAATGCGCGGCTTCGTCGAGGCCGAGATGCGCCGGCTGGAGGCGCAGGCCGATACCGGGCGCCGCGAGCTGGTCGAGCGCCTGGCGCAACTGCAGCAGCAGCTGCAGGACAAGCTCGGCGAGTCGACGCGCACGCTGTCGGCCTACGTGGGCGAGGTCGACGACAAGCTGGACCGCCGCCTGCCCCCGCCGGCGCCCTGACCCGTCTTGTGGGGCGCGCGGCGGCGTGGCATCGTCCGGCCGTCGCCTTTTTGCCGCGAGCGCCTTCATGCACCTGCTGCGCCTGTTGCTGGCCGCCCTCTGGCTATACGCCGCCGCCGCGCCGCTGCGCGCGGCCGAGTTGCCGATCTTCGACGCCCATGTGCACTACAGCCATGACGCCTGGGACACCCTGCCGCCGGCCGACGCGGTGGCCATCCTGCGCCAGGCCGGGCTGAAGCGCGCGCTGGTGTCCAGCTCGGGCGACGACGGCACGCAGCGGCTGCTGGCCGCGGCGCCCGAGCTGATCGTGCCGTCGCTGCGCCCCTACCGCACACGCGGCGAGCTCAGCAGCTGGGTGCGCGACGACAGCGTGGTGGCGTTCCTGGAAGATCGGCTGCGCCATGCGCGCTATGCGGCCATCGG
This sequence comes from Rubrivivax sp., assembly GCA_019635285.1. Classification (GTDB taxonomy): domain Bacteria; phylum Pseudomonadota; class Gammaproteobacteria; order Burkholderiales; family Burkholderiaceae_C; genus Rubrivivax. The sequence continues at coordinate 223,616 of JAHBZS010000001.1, forward strand.
CGAGTTCCACCTCTACGGCGCCGACGCCGACCTGCCGGTGCCGCAGCGCATGGTGGCGCTGGCCCGGCAGCACCAGCTGGTGCTGCACGCGCATGCCGATGCCGACGCCATCGAGCGGCTGTTCAGGCAGGACCCGCAGGCGCGGGTGCTGTGGGCGCATGCGGGCTTCGAGCGGCCGGAGAAGGTGGCCGAACTGCTGCGCCGGCACAAGCACCTGTGGGCCGACCTGGCCTTCCGCAGCGAACACGGCAGCGGCGGCAAGGTGCCGCCCGAGTGGCGCGCGCTGTTCACCGAGTTTCCCGAGCGCTTCATGGTCGGCACCGACACCTTCACGCCCGAGCGCTGGTACTACCTGGCCGAGCACGCCCGCTGGTCGCGCGCCTGGCTGGCCGACCTGCCGCCGCCGCTGGCCGAACGCATTGCCTGGCGCAATGCCGAGGCGCTGTTCGCGTCCTGGAAGGCCGGCCCGGCGCCATGAGGCGCATCGGGCTGGCCGCCGCGCTGGCGCTGCCGTGGAGCGTGGCGCTGGCCTGCGGCGAGGAGCTGGGCGCGCCGGCGCGGCGCATCGACGCGGCGCAGTTCCAGCTGGCCTATCGGCTGCTGCCCGACCCGGTGCCGGTGGGCCGGCATGTCGCCCTGGAGATCGTGCTGTGCCCCCAGGCCGGCGCCGCGTGGCCGACGGAACTGCGCGTCGACGCGACGATGCCGGCGCACCGGCACGGCATGAACTACCGACCCAGCGTCAGCGCGCTGGCGCCCGGCCGCTACCGCGCCGAGGGCCTGATGTTCCACATGCCGGGCCGTTGGGAGCTGGTGTTCGAGCTGCGCGGCGCCGGCGCACCGCAGCGGCTGACGCAGTCGCTGCAGGTGGAGTGAGGTCGCCGCGCACGCTGTGGGCACTGGCCGCGCTGCTGGCGGCGGCAGGCGGCGCACAGCCGCTGCAATCGCCACTGCACGACGACGACATTCCGCGCATCCTGGCGCACGGGCCCTGGCCCCCGCCGCCGGTGCGCGACGTGTCGAACCGCGTCTCCGGCCAGCCGGCGGCCATCGCCTTCGGCGCCACGCTGTTCCACGAGCCGCGGCTGTCGCGCGACGGCCAACGCGCCTGCGCCAGCTGCCACCAGCCGGCGCGCGGCTTCAGCGACGGCCTGCCGCGCGCCCAGGGGCTGCAGCCCGGCACGCGCAACACGCTGGCACTGGCCAACCTGGGCCAGCAGCACTGGTTCGGCTGGGACGGCGCCAACGACAACCTGTGGGCGCAGAGCCTGCGCCCGCTGCTCGATGCGCGCGAGATGGGCAGCAGCCTGGCGCAGCTGGCCGCCACCGTGCGCGACGACCCCGCGCTGCATGCGGCCTACCGCCAGGCCTTCGGCCAGCCGCCCGGCAGCAACGACGAGCGTGTCGCGGTGGATGCGGCCAAGGCCCTGGCGGCCTACCAGGAAACGCTGGTCACGCCGCGCACGCCCTTCGACGACTTCCGCGACGCGGTGGCGCGCGGCGACCGGGCCGCGGCCGCCGCCTATCCAGCCGCGGCGCAGCGCGGGCTGGCGCTGTTCCTGGGCCGCGGCCGCTGCTATGTGTGCCACAGCGGGCCCAACTTCAGCAACGGCGAGTTCAGCGACATCGGCCGGCCCTTCTTCATCACACGCGGCGAGGTGGACCCCGGGCGCCACGGCGGCATCCAGGCGCTGCAGCGCAGCCGCTACAACCTGCTCGGCCCGTTCAACGACGACGCCACGCGCAGCACCGCCGTCGGCACGCGCCACGTGCTGCTGGCGCATCGGCACTTCGGCGAATTCAAGGTGCCCAGCCTGCGCGGCCTGGCGCGCACCGCACCCTACATGCACGACGGCAGCCTGCCCACGCTGCACGAGGTGCTGCGGCACTACTCCGAGCTGGATGAAAACCGCCTGCATGCCGACGGCGAGGCGATCCTGCGGCCGCTGCGCCTGACGGACCAGGAAACCGACGACCTGCTGGCCTTCCTGGCCAGCCTCGATGGCGAAGTTGCACGATGAACCCCGCGCCTTTGCGCACGCTGCGGCGACGCAGGTGCTGCGGCGCGTGGCCGGCCGGCCCAGGCTAAGCGGGATCTGAGCCGACTTGCGCGCCGTGGCGGCCTCAGTTCGAGGAGGCGGCCGGTAAGCGTATGCACACGCACAGCCCCACACCCTGCGCATCGGCTGCCAGCAGGGCCTCGGCACCGTGCAGGCTGGCGATGTCGCGCACGATCGCCAGCCCCAGGCCGCTGCCGGTGCCGGCCGCCGCGCGGCCGCGCTGGAAGCGTTGCCACAGCCGCGCGTGCTCGTCGGGCGCGATGCCGGGTCCGTCGTCCTCGACGCACAGCTCGGCGCGAGCGTCCCGCGTGCGCGTGCGCACCGTGATGCGGGCGCCGCGGCCGGCGTGCTCGATGGCGTTGTGCAGCAGGTTGCCCAGCAGCTCGGCCAGCAGCAGCGGATCACCCGTCACCCAGGCCGGCTGCAGGTCGAAGCCCAGGTCCTGCCCGGCCTGCAAGGACGGCTGCAGCCAGCGGTCCGCGGCCTCGGCAGCGAGCCGCGCCAGGTCCAGGTGCTGCGCGCGCCACGCACCGTCCAGCGCCGCGCCCTCGGCACGTGCCAGCGCCAGCAGCTGCTGCGCCAGCCGCGCGCCGCGTTCGGCGGCCGCATGCAGGCGCGACAACACCGGCTGCAATTCGGGCGGATGCGGCTGCGCCAGCGCCTGTGCCGCGTCCACGCGCAGCACGGCCAGCGGCGTGCGCAGCTGGTGTGCGGCATCGGCGATGAAGGTGCGCTGCGCCGCCGCCGCCTCGCGCAGGCGGCGCAACAGGTCGTTCAGCGCCACGACGAAGCTCTGCGCCTCGCGCGGCACCTGCCGTGCATCCACCGGCTCCAGCCGGTCCGGCGTGAGCGCGGCCACCGCGGCGGCCGCGCGGCGCAGCGGCCGCATGCCGTAGCGCACCGCCAGCAGCGCCAGCCCCGCCATCGGCAGCGCCAGCGCGACGGCCCCCAGCAGCGCGGCCAGCAGCGCGGCGCGCGCAGCCGCCGCGCGCTTGCCCAGCGTTTCGGCCACCAGGATCGAGCACGGCGCGGCGTCGGGCGCTTCGGCGCAGGCCACCGCATGGGCGGCGATGCGCACCGGGCGCTGCTGCAGGGTGGTCTCGAAGAAGCGCCACTGCCCGGCCGCCAGCCGCGGCGCCAGCGCCAGCAGGGCCGGGTCGCCGCCCAGCAGCCGTCCGTGCGGGTCGCCGACGGCGAAGTCCACGCGGTCCACCGCGTCGGCGCGCAACGCACGCGCGGTCTGCTCGCTCAGCGGCAGCGTGACCTGGCCGTCGCGTCGCTCCAGCACCTCGGCCAGCGCCACCGTGGTGTCGGTCAGCGCGCGGTCCAGCCCGTCCAGCGCCGGGCGCAGCGCCAGCAGGTAGATCAGCGCGGCCGCCAGCGGGATCAGCGCCAGCAGCGGCAGCAGCAGCCAGACCAGCAGCGTGCGCTGCAGGCTGGGCTGCGCCGGCGCGCGGCGGGCGATCATGGCTGGCCCACCGCTGGGCCGACAAGCTCAGGCATCGGCCGCCGGCTCGAGCAGATAGCCCAGGCCACGCACCGTGCGCAGGCGCACGCCGGCGGGCTCGACCTTGGCGCGCAGACGCGACATCAGCAGCTCCAGCGCGTTGTCGGACGCGCCGGGTTCCCAGCCGGGGATCAGGCCGGTGAGCTGCTCGCGCGGCAGCAGCTGGCCGGTCTTCAGCATCATGTACTGCAGCACGATGCATTCGCGCGCCGACAGCGGCACCGGCTGTTCGCCCACGTAGGCACGGCGCGCCACCGCGTCGAAGCGCAACGCCGACAGCACCAGCGTCTGGCTGCGGCGCAGTTCGTGGCGCCGCGCCAGCGCGCGCAGCCGCGCCAGCAGCTCGTCCAGCGCAAAGGGCTTGACCAGGTAGTCGTCGGCGCCGCCCTCCAGGCCGCGCACCCGGTCGCCGACGGCGTCGCGCGCGGTCAGCATCAGCACCGGCAGCGTCGAACCCTGCTCGCGCACGCGGCGCAGCGTCTCCAGCCCGTCGATGCCGGGCAGGCCGATGTCCAGCACCAGCACGTCGTAGGCGTCCTGCCGCAGCGAGGCCGGCACCGGCTCGCCACGTGAGCTGATGTCGGCACGCCAGCCCTGGGCACGCATCGCGCCGGCCACGGATTCGGCCAGCGGCAGGTCGTCTTCGACGAGCAGGACGTGCATCGCGGTGCGGTGGGTTGCGGCAGCGGGCCGCCATGCTAGCCGCCCGCACCGCCCGTGCTGCACGCATCGCCCGCATCGGCCAGGCCGAAGCTGTCTGCAAGCTGTCGTACGTGGAAACCGATGTGCCCCGGACGTGCCCCGCTTCCTAGAGTGGACGCCGTTGCGCCATGCCACCAAGGACCCCCTGCCCATGATCGACAGAAACCTCGCGCGCGGCCTGTTCCTCGCCGCCATCGCCCTGAGCTTCGGGCTCGGCTCGCTGCGCTATTCGATCGGCGACTTCAGCCGCCCCGGCCCCGGGCTGTTCCCGCTGATGATCAGCTCGGTGCTGCTGCTCATCGCGGTGGCGGTGATCGTGCGCTCGTTCTTCGTCGAGCGCGAGGCGCTGCACTTCCCGGTCAAGAACATCACGCTGCTGCTCGCCAGCCTGTGCGGCTTCGCGCTGGTGTCGCACTTCCTGAACATGACGCTGGGCATCGTGGTGATGGTCTTCATCTGCACGCTGGCCGGCGACTCGTACTCGGTCTGGCGCAACGTCAAGATCTGCGCCGCGCTGATCGCCGTGGCCTTCGCCTTCCAGCGGCTGCTGGGCCTGAACCTGCCGCTGTTCTGAACGGAGCGCACCATGGACGTCCTGCAAAACCTGGCCTTCGGCTTCGAGCACGCGCTCACCTGGCACAACCTGATGTTCTGCGCCATCGGCTGCACCGTCGGCACGCTGGTCGGCCTGCTGCCCGGCCTGGGCCCGCTGGCGACGATCAGCCTGCTGCTGCCGCTGACCTATTCCATCCCGACCACCGGCGCGCTGATCATGCTGGCCGGCATCTACTACGGCGCCCAGTACGGCGACAGCGTCAGCGCGATCACCATGAAGATCCCGCACGCCAGCAGCATCGTCGCCTGCATCGACGGCTACGCGATGACGCTGAAGGGCAAGACCGGCCTGGCGCTGTTCACCGCCGGCGTCTCCAGCTTCATCGGCGGCACGGTGGCGATCGTCGTGCTGGCCTGGCTGGCGCCGACGCTGGGCGAGGTGGCCTTCCTGTTCGGGCCGGCGGACTACGTGGCGCTGATGCTGGTGGGCTTCGTCTGCGTCAGCTTCGTCACCACCGGCAGCCTGGTCAACGGCCTGGCGATGTGCCTGATCGGCGTGCTGCTCGGCCAGATCGGCACCGACGTGACCAGCGGCGTGCAGCGCTTCACGCTGGACTTCACGCTGCTGTTCGACGGCGTCGGGCTGGTCAGCATCGCGCTGGGCTGCTTCGGCATCGCCGAGATCACCAAGAACCTGGACGAAAAGACCAACCGCTCGCCCTTCAACGGCAAGATCAAGCTGATGCCCACCTGGCCGGAGTTCAAGCGCATCCTGCCCAGCGCGCTGCGCGGCAGCGCGGTCGGCTCCTTCCTCGGCATCCTGCCCGGCGGCGGGCCGGTGATCGCGCAGTTCGCCGCCTATGCGCTGGACAAGAAGGTCAGCAAGTACAAGCACGAGATCGGCACCGGCTGCATCGAGGGCGTGGCCGGCCAGGCGGCCGCCGACGAGGCCGCGGCGCGCACCAGCTTCATTCCGCTGATGAGCATCGGCATCCCCGAAAACGCGGTGATGGCGCTGATGATGGGCGCCTTCATCATCAAGGGCATCCAGCCCGGGCCGAACATGATCGCCGGCCACCCCGACCTGTTCTGGGGCCTGGTCGCCAGCATGTGGGTGGGCAACGTGTTCCTGCTGGTGCTGAACGTGCCGCTGGTGCGCTACTGGCTGTCGGTGTTCAAGGTGCCGTACAACGTGCTCTTCCCGGCGATCCTGTTCTTCTGCTGCATCGGCACCTACAGCATCAACAACAACCTGGACGAGATCGTCGTCACCGCGGCCTTCGGCCTGGCCGGCTACATGTTCCTGCGCTTCGGCCTGGATTCGGCGCCGCTGATGCTGGGCTTCATCCTCGGCCCCATGCTGGAAGAAAACTTCCGCCGCGCGATGCTGCTCAGCCGCGGCCACTTCGGCGTGTTCTTCCAGCGCCCGATCAGCACCACGCTGCTGACGCTGGTGTTCGGCTTCATCTCCTGGCAGATCCTGAGCTTCTTCCTGAAGCGCCTGCGCCGGCGGCGCGAGATGGCCGCCGCCTGAGCGGCCGCGCCTCGCGGCGCCGCGCCGCTGCGGCAAACTCCGGGGCATGAGCCCTCCTCGCCAGCCCACCCTCGTACTCGTGCATGGCGCCTGGGGCGGCGCCTGGATCTGGCGCCGCGTGCTGGCGCCGCTGCGCGCCGCCGGCCACGAGGTACATGCCGTCACGCTCACCGGCGACGGCGAACGCGCCCACCTGCGCACGCCGCAGATCTCGCTGCAGACGCACATCGACGACGTGCTCGGCCTGATCGAAGCCGAGGAGCTGCAGGACCTGGTGCTGGTGGCCCACAGCTACGGCGGCATGCCCGTCACCGGCGCCGCCGCGGCGCTGCGCGCGCGCCAACCGCAGCGTGTACGCGGCCTGGTCTATGTCGACGCCATGGTGCCGCTGCCTGGCGAAGGCTGGGGCGCCGCGCATCCGCCGGAGGTGGTGAGCGCGCGGCTGGCCGCGGCGGCGGCCCACGGCAACGCCCTGCCGCCGCCCGACCCGGCGCAGGGTTTCGCGCTGTCGGAGGCCGACGCCGACTGGCTGCGCCGCCGCCACGTGCCGCACCCCTTCGGCATGTACCGCGTGCCGCTGCACTACGACGGCGCGCGGCTCGAAGGCCTGCCGCGGCTGTTCATCGACTGCCATCAGCCGGCCTACCCGACCATCGACGCGATGCGCCAGCGCGTGCGCCAGTTGCCCGGTTGGCAGGTGGTGACGATGGCCACCGGGCACTTCCCGATGCTCACGCAGCCCCAGGCACTGACGCAGCACCTGCTGGACTTCGTCCGCCGCTGAGCCGCCGAGCCGCTTGCCGCTGCAAGCAAACAGGCGCAGCATCGACTCATCAGGGGGCGCCCACGCGCCGCCCGCCGCCACCGGAGGACACGCTTGATGCACTGCACGGCCTGCGGCCAGGCCAACGCCGACGACGCCCGCTTCTGCGGGCAGTGTGGCCAGTCGCTGGCCGCCGCCTGCGCGGGCTGCGGTGCGCCCCTGGCGCCGATGCAGCGCTTCTGCACGCAATGCGGCCGCGCCGCCGCAGGCGCGCCGGCCGCCGAAGACACCGCCGGCGAGCGGCGCTACGCCACCATCGTCTTCAGCGACTTGTCGGGCTACACCGCGCTGAACGAGCGCGTCGACCCCGAGGAAGTCGGGCTGCTGATGGACGAGCTGCGCAGCCTGGCCACGCGCACCGTCGAAGCCCACGGCGGCATCGTCAACCAGTTCGTCGGCGACGAGATCATGGCGCTGTTCGGCGTGCCACAGGCCGGGCGCGACGATGCGCAGCGTGCGTTGCGCGCCACGCTGGCGCTGCATCACGCCGTGCGTGAGCTGGCCGAGCGCCACGCGCCGCGGCTGGGCGTGCACATCGACCTGCACAGCGGCATCCACAGCGGCCTGGTGGTGGTGCAGCCCTGCGCGCCGCACCAGGGCCGCCACGGCCTGACCGGCGACGCCGTCAACACCGCGGCGCGCCTGCTCAAGCTGGCCGAGGCCGGCGACATCGTCGTCGGCGAAGACACCTGGCGCATGGTCTCGGCGCACTTCGAGGCCGAGCGCCTGCCGCCCACGCCGGTGCGCGGCAAGGCCGCCGCGCTGCAGCCGTGGCGCCTGCTGCGCGAGGTCGAGCTGGCGCCGGCGGCACCGCTGATCGGCCGCGACGAAGAGCTGCGCCACGCCCGGTCGGCGCTGCAGGCCTGCATCGACGCCCGCGCTGCGCGCTGGGTGGTGATCCGCGGCGAGCCGGGCATCGGCAAGTCGCGGCTGCTGTTGGAGATCGGCGCGCTGGCGCGCGCCAGCGGTGCCGCGCTGCTGCACGCGGCCGTGCCCGATTTCGGCCCGGCGCGCGGCGCGGTGGCGCTGCGCACGCTGGCCCACGGCCTGCTGCAGTTGCCGGCCCAGGCCGACGCGGCGCAGCTCGGCGCCTGCCTGGCGGCGGCCCACCTGGACGGCCTGCCGCAGGCGCACGTCTTGGCACTGCTGGGCCACGACGTACCCGAGCCTTTGCGTGCCGCCTATGCCGCGCTGGACAGCGCCGCGCGCGAGCGCGGCAGTGCCGACGCGCTGGTGGCGCTGCTGCACCAGCGCTGCGCGGACGGCCCGCTGCTGCTGGCGCTGGAAGACCTGCACTGGGCCGAAGCGCCGGTGCTGGCGCAATTGGCGCGCATCGCCGCCGGCTGCCGCGACCTGCCGCTGCTGCTGGCCGTGACCACGCGCCCGCAGTCCGAGGGCTTCGACAGCGCACGGCGCGTGCACGCCGGCGGGCTGCCGGCGCTGACGCTGGACCTCAACGCCCTGGGCAGCGACGCCGCCCACCAGCTGGCGCAGCACCTGGCCGGCGGCGATGCCGAACTCGCCCGCTGCTGCGCCGCCCGCGCCGGCGGCAACCCGCTGTTCCTGGAGCAGCTGCTGCGCTCGGCCAGCGAGACGCTGCGCGATGCGCTGCCGGGCTCGATCCAGTCGCTGGTGCTGGCACGCCTGGACCGGCTGGCGCCGGCCGACAAGGCGGCGGTGCAGGCGGCGTCGGTGCTGGGCCAGCGCTTCGCGCTCGAGGCCTGGGGCGCGCTGGTCGATGCGCCGCGGCTCGAGCCGCTGGTCGACGCCGGCCTGCTGCGCCCCGATGTCGATGCGGCGCAGTTCGTGCACGCGCTGATCCGCGACGGCGCCTATGCCTCGCTGCTGAAGACGCGGCGCCGCGAGCTGCACCTGCGTGCCGCCGCCTGGTACGCCACGCGCGACCCCGGGCTGCGCGCCGAGCACCTGGCGCTGGCCGAGAGCCCCGACGCCGCGGCCGCGTTCGGCGACGCGGCGCGCGCCGACGTGCAGCGCTACCGCTATGCCGAAGCGCAGGCGCTGGCCGAGCGCGGCCTGGCTTGCGCCACCACGCCCGGCGAGCGCCACGCGCTGGCCACGCTGCTCGGCCAGACGCTGCGCGAGCAGGGCCGCAACAGCGAGGCCTTGGCCGCCTTCACGCAGGCCCGCGACGCCGCCGAGACGGACACCGACCTCGCCCAGGCGCACTACGAGATGGCCACGGTGCATCGCCTGCTGGCGCAGGTGGATGCCGCCTGGGCCGCGCTGGATGCGGCCGCGCCGGTGGCCGAACGGCTGGGCGCCACGCGCTGGCGCTCCGGCATCCACTACCTGCGCGGCAACCTGTGCTTCGCGCGGGGCGACGTGGCCGGCTGCGCGCGCGAGCACCAGCAGGCGCTGGACCTGGCGCTGGCCTGCGGCGACGCACTGTGCGAGGCGCAGGCGCTGTCCGGGCTGGGCGACGCGCACTACGCTGCCGGCCGCATGCATTCGGCGCTGGCCGCCTTCGAGCGCTGCGTCGCCGCCTGCGAGCGTGCCGGTGCGCTGCGCTTCGCGGTGATGAACCGGGCGATGGTCGGCTGGTGCTGCTACTGGCACGGCCGCGCCGAGGACTGCCGGCGCGAACTGCAGACCGCGGGCGAGGCCGCGGTGGCGCTGTCGCACCGCAATGCCGAGGCCATGGTCATCGAATCGCAGGGCCTGATGTTCTGCTGGATGGACGATCCGGAGGCCTTGCCCACGCTGCAGCGTGCGGTGCAGCTGGCGCACGAGCTGGGCATGCGGCGATTCGAGATGGTCAGCCTGGTCGGGCTGGCCGGCATGCTGCGCCGTGGCGGCGACCGCGACACCGGCCTGGCGCAGGCGCGCGAAGCCTGGCGGCTGTGCACCGAGGTCGACGGCCATGGCTTCGCCGGGCCGCTGGTGCTGATCGAGATCGCCCACGGCACCCCCGACCCCGCCGAGGCCGAAGCCGCGCTGCAGCAGGCCGAGCAGCTGCTGGCGCGCGGTGCGGTGGCGCACAACCACTTCTTCGGCCTGCCGGAGGCGATGCGCCTGCGCCTGGCCCAGGGCCGGCACGACGAGGTGCTGCGCCTGGCCGGCGTGCTGGAGAGTTTTGCCAGCGCGGAGCCCAACCTGTGGGCCACGCACCATGTGGATGCCGCGCGGGCGCTGGTGCGTGCAGCGCGCGGGCCTGCCGATGCCGCGCTGCAGACCGAGCTGTCGCGGCTGCTGGCCCAGGCCCGGGCGGCGCGCCTGCTGCAGACCGCGCAGGAACTCGAGCAGGCCCTCAGCTCAGCAGCGCCACTGCCGCGGTGAAGCTCCCGAAGGCCAGCGCGGTCGTCCACAGCACGATGCGCGCGATGCGCCCGGCATCGGCGCCGAAGCGTTCGGCCAGCATCGGCACGTTGCTGGCGCTGGGCAGCGCGGCCACCAGCACCAGCACCGTCGCCGCGAACGGGTCCAGCGGCACACCCAGCGCCAGGGCCGCCTGCGTGGCGCCGAAGACCAGCAGCGGATGCACCAGCAGCTTCAGCGCCACCCCCTGCGGCAGGCCGCCGCGCCGCGACGGCGGGCCGGCCGCGCTGCGCATCTGCGCCCGCGCCAGCAGCGCGCCCAGCGTGAACAGCGCGGTCGGCGAGGCCGCGTCGGCCAGCATGCTCACCGGCTGCAGCAGCAGCGGCGGCACAGCCCAGCCGCTGGCGGCGACCGCGCAGCCGGCGGCGATGGACCACGGCAGCGGGTTCGTCGCCATGCCCTTCAGCGCCTGCAGCGCCGCGCGCTCGGCGCCGTGCGAGCCGGCCGTGCCCAGGCGCGACAGCGCGATGCACAGCGACGAGGTGACCACCATGTCCAGCGCCAGCGCGACGATGGCCGGCGCCGCGGCGCGTGGCCCCAGCAGGCCCACCAGCAACGGCACGCCCATGAAGCCGGAATTCGGAAAGGCGGCGACCAGCGCGCCGAAGGCTGCATCGTTCCAGCCGACGGCGCCGCGGCGCATCAGCGCCACCGTCAGCGCCACCATGGCCAGCGCGCAGGCCAACCACAGGCCCAGCACGCCGGGGTCGAACATGCGCACGATGGGCGTCGCTGCGGCAAAGCGGAACAGCATGCACGGCAGCGCGAAGTACAGGACGAACAGGTTCAGCGCCGGAATCGATTCCAGCGGCAGCCAGCCGCGCCGGGCCACGGCCCAGCCGATCAGCACCAGCGCGAAGAACGGAAAGGTGACTTGGAGGATGTGCGCCATCGAGCCGGCTCCGGCGCCGCGAGCATAGCGGCCCCCTTCGCCCGTGCCCCGGAGCCCCGGCGCCGCGGCTTCAGCCGATGGCCATCAAGCTGGCGTTGCCGCCGGCCGCGGCGGTGTTGATGGACAGCGAACGCTCGACCAGCAGCCGCTCCAGCGCGATGGCCGCGTCGCCGGGGTCGTAGGCCTGCAGAGCCACCAGTGGCCCGGGACGTTGCGCCAGCTGCGCCAGCACCTCGCGCCGGCGTGCCGCGTCGCCATGCAGCAGCACGGCATCGAAGGCGGCCGTGCGCCAGTCATCGACCGGTTGCACGTGCGCCTGCAGCGTGGCCGGCAGCGGCGGCGCGCCAGCCGCCGGCCACAGCGCACGGCCGCCGACGGCCAGCACCGCGGCCAGCTGCAGCAGCCGGTCGTCGTCGTGCTCGGCCAGGCACAGCACGGCCTCGCGCGGCTGCAGTGCATACAGGTTGCTCTCGCCGGTGGGGCCGGGCAACACGCGCGGGCCGCGCACTGGCGCCTGCGCGGCGAAGTCTTCGCAGGCGCGGGCCAGCGTCTCGCGGCCCTGCGCGTGCGCCCACGCGCCCAAC
>JAHBZS010000010.1 GCA_019635285.1 Rubrivivax sp.
CGCTGCGGCACCGGGCTTGGCGGCGGTGTCGATGCGCGCGATGACCTGCTCCGCGGTGACCGTCGCGCCGTCTGCGGCGACCAGTTCCGCGAGCACGCCATCAGCCGGCGCGGGCACTTCCAGCACGACCTTGTCGGTTTCGATCTCGACGAGGATCTCGTCCATCTGCACCGCCTCACCGGGCTTCTTCTTCCACTGCAGCAGGGTGGCTTCGGCCACGGATTCGGACAGCTGCGGTACCTTGACTTCGACGATTGACATGGTCTGACTCGGGGTGTTGGGGGGTGTCGCTCGGGGACCGGCGCGTGAGCGTCCGGTCCCGGCCGCGATGCGGCAACGGCGCTGCGCGCCGCCGGCCGCCTATTTCGACAGGACGAAGCCTTTCAGCTTGCCGAAGGCCTGGTCGAGCAGCGCCTTCAGTTGCTCCTGGTGCAGGTGCGCATAGCCGACGGCTGGCGAGGCCGACGCCGGACGGCCGGCGTAACCCAGCTTCTGCCCGTCCAGCATGTTCTCGTGCACGTAGTGCTGCACGTAGAACCAGGCACCCTGGTTCTGCGGCTCGTCCTGGCACCAGATCACCTCGGTGGCGTTCGGGTAGCGCTTGAGTTCGGCACCGAAGGCCTTGTGCGGGAACGGGTACAGCTGTTCGACGCGCACGATGGCCACGTCCCAGGCCTTCTTCTCGTCGCGGCGGCGCATCAGGTCGTAGGCCACCTTGCCCGAGCAGGCGATGACGCGCCGCACCTTCTCAGGCTCCACCTCCGGCCGGCTGGCGCCGATGACGGTGCGGAACTCGCCCTTGGTGAACTCCGACAGCGGCGAGGTCGCGTCCTTGGCGCGCAGCAGCGACTTCGGCGTCAGGATGATCAGCGGCTTGCGGAACGGACGCACCACCTGGCGGCGCAGCAGGTGGAAGATCTGGCTGGCGCTGGTCGGCTGCACCACCTGCATGTTGTTGTCGGCGGCCAGTTGCATGAAGCGCTCCAGGCGCGCCGAGGAGTGCTCGGGGCCCTGCCCTTCGTAGCCGTGCGGCAGCATCAGCGTCAGGCCGTTGACGCGGCCCCACTTGACCTCGCCCGAGGCGATGAACTGGTCGATGACCACCTGCGCGCCGTTGACGAAGTCGCCGAACTGCGCTTCCCAGATGACCAGCGTGTTCGGCTCGGCCGAGGCGTAGCCGTACTCGAAGGCCAGCACCGCTTCCTCGGACAGCAGCGAGTCGATGACGACGAACGGCGCCTGGCTGTCGGCCACGTGCTCCAGCGGCACGTAGGTGCCGGTGTCCCACTTCTCGCGGTTCTGGTCGTGCAGCACGGCATGGCGGTGCGTAAAGGTGCCACGGCCGCTGTCCTCGCCAGACAGGCGTACGGCATAGCCGCTGGCCACCAGCGAGGCAAAGGCCAGGTGCTCGCCCATGCCCCAGTCGACGTTGATGTCGCCGCGGCCCATCGCGGCGCGGTCGGCCAGCACCTTTTCCACCAGCGGATGCACCTTGAAGTTGCTCGGCACGGTGGTGATGCGCTCGGCCAGCCGCTTGATCTCGGCCAGCGGCAACGCCGTGTCGGCGGCGTCGGTCCACTTGCGGTTGAGGAAGGGCGCCCAGTCGACCGCGTACTTGCTCTTGAAGTTGGTCAGCACCGGCTCGCCGGTGTGCTTGCCGGCGTCGAGCGCGGCGCGCTGCTCCTTGACCATGAGGTCCGGCCCGTCGGCCGCCAGCACGCCCTGCGCCACCAGCTTCTCGCCGTAGAGCTTGCGCGTGCCCGGGTGCGCGCCGATCTTCTTGTACATCAGCGGCTGCGTCAGGCTGGGCGTGTCCTGCTCGTTGTGGCCCAGCTTGCGGAAGCAGACGATGTCGACGACCACGTCCTTCTTGAACTGCTGGCGGTAGTCCATCGCCAGCTGCGTGCACAGCACCACCGCCTCCGGATCGTCGCTGTTGACGTGCAGCACCGGCGCTTCGATCATCTTGACGACGTCGGTGCAATACAGCGTGGAGCGGCTGTCGCGCGGGTCGCTGGTGGTGAAGCCGATCTGGTTGTTGATGACCAGATGCACGGTGCCGCCGGTGTAGTAGCCGCGCGTCTGCGCCAGCGCCAGGGTTTCCATGACCACGCCCTGGCCGGCGAAGGCGGCATCGCCGTGCACCAGCACCGGCAGCACCTGGTCGCCGGCCTTGTCGCCACGGCGGTCCATGCGCGCCTTGACGCTGCCTTCGACCACCGGGTTGACGATCTCCAGGTGGCTGGGGTTGAAGGCCAGGCTCAGGTGCACCGGGCCGCCCGGCGTGCTGACGTCGCTGGAGAAGCCCTGGTGGTACTTGACGTCGCCCGAGGGCAGCTCTTCGGGCGCGGTGTGGTCGAACTCGGCGAACAGGTCCTTGGGCATCTTGCCCAGGGTGTTGACGAGCACGTTCAGGCGGCCACGGTGGGCCATGCCGATGACGATCTCCTGCACGCCGCGTTCGCCGGCCCGCTGCACGACTTCGTCCATGCTGGCGATGAAGCTCTCGCCGCCTTCCAGGCTGAAGCGCTTCTGGCCGACGTACTTGGTGTGCAGGTAGCGTTCCAGGCCCTCGGCCGCCGTCAGGCGGTCGAGGATGTGCACCTTCTCTTCCGGCGTGAAGCTGGGCTTGCTGCGGATGCTCTCCAGCCGCTCCTGCCACCAGCGCTTCTCGGCCTGGTCGGTGGTGTGCATGTACTCGGCGCCGATGGTGCCGCAGTAGGTCTCACGCAACGCCTGCACGATGTCGCGCAAGGTCATCTGCTCGGCCTTGGTGAAGTAGGTGTTCGTGGCGCTGAACGAGATGTCCATGTCGGACTCGGTCAGGTCGTAGAACGCCGGCTCCAGCTCGGGGATCTTCGGGCGCTCGGTGCGCTTCAGCGGGTCCAGATCGGCCCAGCGCGAGCCGACGTTGCGGTAGGCCGCGATCAGCGACTGCACGTGCACCTGCTTGCGCGCCACCGCCAGGTCGGCCTCGCTGGCCTTCAGCGCGAAGGCGTTGGCCTTGGCGCGCTGCGCGAAGCTCTCGATCACCGGGGCGTGGGCCACGTCGCGGGCCTCGCTGCCGTCGACCGCCGCCACGTTCTGCAGCCGGTCGAAGTAGGCCCGCCAGTTGTCGGGCACGCTGCCCGGGTTGTCGAGGTAGGCCTCGTAGAGTTCCTCGACGTACGGGGCATTGCCGCCGAACAGGTACGAGTTGGACCTGGATTCCTGCATCATCTTGCGCTCACCTTTCGCTCCGGTTTCCGGGGCTTCGATGGGTTGACCAACCTTCCGCGACACCGGCTTCACCGGCTGACGGATTGCGACGCGAACCGCGGCCCGCTTGGGACAGGCCCTGGCGCACTTCGAGTTCCGCCCCGCACTTTATCACCGGGCCGGCCTTCGGCCGCCGGGCGCCATTGGAACGCGGCTGCCCTACCGCATCCTGACAGGGCCGGCGGGATCGGCCGGGCGACGCCCTGGCAAAGCTCGCTGGCCCTGGGGATATCGAAGCGAGCAGGCCGAGCCTGCCGAAGCCCGCAGACACGGGCTTTCCCCGCCGTGACCGGCGGCGGCTTTGCCCTAGCATCCGTTTTCCGAATCCCTGGAGTAGCCCATGAAGCTCAGTTCCCTACTGGCAGCCGCGGCCATTGCCTGCGCCGCCGTCGGCACGGCGCAGGCCGAAACCCTGCGCTGGGCGGCGCAGAACGACATCCTGACGCTGGACCCGCATTCGCAGAACCACGCCACGACGAACGCCATCCTGATGCATTCGTACGAAGGCCTGACCCGCTACAACGAGAAGTTCGAGGTGGAGCCGGCGCTGGCCACCAAGTGGACGATGATCAGCCCGACGCAGGTGCGCTTCGAATTGCGCAAGGGCGTGAAGTTCGCCGACGGCTCGCCCTTCACCGCCGACGACGTGATCTTCTCCTTCGGCCGCATCAAGCAGCCGCAGGGCACGATGCAGATCTACGTCACCGGCATCAACGAGATCAAGAAGATCGACGACCACACCGTCGACTTCATCCTGGCCGCGCCGCAGCCGATCCTGCTGCGCAACATCATCGACTTCCGCATCATGAGCAAGGCGTGGTCGGAGAAGAACAAGACGACCAACGTCCAGGACTACAAGGCCAAGGAAGAAAACTACGCCTCGCGCAACGTCAACGGCACCGGCCCGTACAAGATCACCGGCTGGACGCCGGACCAGCGCCTGACGATGACCATCAACAAGGAATGGTGGGGCAAGCACGGCGGCAACGTCACCGAAGTGATCTACACCCCGATCAAGAGCGACCCGACCCGCGTGGCGGCGCTGTTGTCCGGTGACGTGGACATGCTCACCGACCTGCCGGTGCAGGACGTGGCCCGGCTGCGCCAGGACCCGAAGCTGAAGATCCTCGACGGCCACGAGGTGCGCACCATCTTCATCGCGCTGGACGAGTTCAGCCCCGAGCTGAAGTACAGCGACGTCAAGGGCAAGAACCCGTTCAAGGACAAGCGCGTGCGCGAGGCGCTGTCGATCGCCATCGACCGCGAGGCGATCAAGCGCAACACGATGCGCGGGCTGTCGCTGCCGGCGTCGATCATCGTCGCGCCGGGCGTCAACGGCCATTCGCCGGAGATCGACATCGCCATCAAGCCCGATCCCGAGCGCGCCAAGAAGCTGCTCGCCGACGCCGGCTACCCGAACGGCTTCGAGTTCCAGCTCAACTGCCCGAACAACCGCTACGTCAACGACGAGGAGATCTGCCAGAACGTCGTCGCCATGTGGGCGCGCATCGGCGTGAAGACCAAGCTGGTCGCCGAGTCGATGGCCACCTTCATCCAGAAGGTGCAGAACTTCGATACCTCGGCCTACCTGCTGGGCTGGGGCGTGGCCACCTTCGACGCGCAGTACTCGCTGCAGTCGCTGATCCGCACCCGCACCACCGGCGCCGACGGCAACTTCAACTTCGGCCGCATCAGCGACGCCAAGATCGACGCGCTGGTCGACGCGATGAAGACCGAGACCGACGTGGCCAAGCGCAACGCGCAGATCAAGGAGGCGCTGGTGCTGACGCGCGACGAGGTGCACAGCATCCCGCTGCACCACCAGCTGCGGCCGTGGGCGATGAAGAAGGGCGTGACCACCATCCACCGCGCGGACGACCGTCCGGAAGCGCGCTTCACCTCGGTGAACCCGGGCGGATCCTGAGCGGCCCGCCCCTCATGCCAAGGGCCCGCGCTGCGGGCCCTTTTTCTTTCAGCCCGCCGTCAAGCGGTCGCGGCAGACACGGCCGCCCTGCAGGATCAGCCGGATGCCGCGCGCGGGTTCGGCCAGCATGGACACGTCGCGGGTGGGGTCGCCGTCGACGATCAGCAGGTCGGCATAGGCCCCGGGCACCAGCTGGCCGATCTGGCCCTCCTGGCGCATCAGGCGCGCGGCCTCGATGGTCGCGCCCTGCAGGATCTCCACCGGCGACAACGCGGCGGCGCGGATGGTGAACTCGCTGGGCTGGCGCACGTGCATGTGCCCCAGCAGGTCGGTGCCGAAGACGATGGGCACGCCTTCGGCCTTGGCGATGCGCAGCGACTCGACGCCGTGCGCATGCACCTGGGCCAGCTTGTCGAGCATCGCCGCCGACCAGCCCAGGCGCTGGCCCTCGTCGGCCAGCGCCGCGTAGGTGGCCAAGGTCGGCACCAGGTAGGCGCCATGGGCCTTCATCACCCGGGCCGTGGCCTCGTCGATCAGGTTGCCGTGTTCGATGGAACGCACGCCGGCCTGCACCGCGCGGGTCACCGCGCGCGGCGAGTAGGCGTGGGCCATCGCATACAGGTTGGCGGCCTCGGCCTCTTCGCAGGCGGCGCGCAGTTCCTCCACCGAGAACTGCGTGCCCTCCAGCGGGTCGCTGGGGCTGGCGATGCCGCCGCCGGCCATGATCTTGATCTGGTTGGCGCCGTTGCGCACCTGCTCGCGCACCGCGCGCCGCACCTCGCCCACGCCGTCGGCAATGGCGCCGATCAGCCCCAGGCCGGCGCAGCTGCAGAAGAACTCGCGCTGGCGCACGCCCTTGGGCCGCATGTCGGCATGGCCGCCGGTCTGCGACACCGGGAAGCCGGCGATGAACAGCCGCGGCCCTTCGAATAAGCCGCGTGCCACCGCCTCCTGCAGGCCGAAGTCGGCGCCGGCCGCGTCGCGCACCGTGGTGAAGCCGCGCATCAGCATGTCGCGCAGGATGCTGCTGCTCTGCGCGGTGACCAGCGACGGCGGCTGCAGCGCCAGCCCGGACAGGTCGTGCGAGGACGCGACCACGTGCACGTGCGCGTCGATCAGCCCCGGCAGCACCACACGGCCCGCGGCGTCGAAGGTCTGCGCGACGTCGTCGACCTGGATCGGCTCGTCGCTCACCGCGGCGATGCGCTCGCCCTCGATGACGATGCGGCAATGCGGCCGCAGCACGCCGGCCGCGCTGTCGAACACCGTCGCGCGGTCGATCAGCAGCCGCCTGCTCATCGTGACGCCTTCAGCAGGCGCAGATGCGCCGGCGCGCCTCTTCGTACTCGCGCTTCAGCCGCGCCACCAGCTCGGCCACCGGCACCACCTTCTTCACCGCGCCGATGCCCTGCCCGCAGCCCCAGATGTCCTTCCAGGCCTTCTTCGGCCCGCCTTCGCTGCCGAAGCGCATG
Source organism: Rubrivivax sp. (assembly GCA_019635285.1). Classification (GTDB taxonomy): domain Bacteria; phylum Pseudomonadota; class Gammaproteobacteria; order Burkholderiales; family Burkholderiaceae_C; genus Rubrivivax. Next base: position 6,655 of record JAHBZS010000010.1, read on the forward strand.
GTGCTGATGTCGCCTTCGGGCAGGTGGTCCGGGTCCAGCCCGGCATTGCGGATCGACGGCGCCAGGTAATTGCCGTGCACGCCGGTGAACAGGCTGGAGTAGACAATGTCGTCGCTGTTGGAGTCGACGATCATCTGCTTGTAGCCGTCGACCGCGCGCGCCTCCTCGGTGGCCACGAAAGCCGAGCCGATGTAGGCGAAGTCCGCGCCGCAGGCCAGCGCGCCCAGCACGCCGGCACCGGTGCCGATGGCGCCGGACAGCGCGATGGGGCCGTCGAACCATTCGCGGATCTCGGCCACCAGCGCGAACGGGCTCTTCACCCCCGCGTGGCCGCCGGCACCCGCGGCCACCGGGATCAGCCCGTCCGCGCCCTTCTCGATGGCCTTGCGCGCATGCGTGTTGTTGATGATGTCGTGCAGCACCACGCCGCCCCAGCTGTGCACCGCCTGGTTGACCTCGGGCCGCGCACCGAGCGAGCTGATGACGATCGGCACCTTGTACTTGGCGCACATGGCCATGTCGTGGTCGAGCCGGTCGTTGCTCTTGTGCACGATCTGGTTGATGGCGAAGGGCGCGGCCGGCCGGTCGGGATGCGCGCGGTTGTGCGCCGCCAGCGTCTCGGTGATCTCGGCCAACCATTCGTCCAGTTGCTCGGCGGGGCGCGCGTTCAGTGCCGGCATCGAGCCGACCACGCCGGCCTTGCACTGCTCGATGACGAGCTTGGGGTTGCTGACGATGAACAGCGGCGCACCGATGATCGGCAACGGCAGCTTGGCGAGCACGGGCGGCAGCGGCACGGCAGTCTCCTCTTCTGGCAGTGATCGACCGGCTGAAGGACTCAGAGCACGTCGAGCGGCATCGCGGCGAGCGCGGCCGAGCCTTCGACGATGCTGTGGCGGATGCCCGGCACCTTGCTGAGGATGTGGTCGCCGTAGAAGCGCGCGGTGGCGATCTTGGCGCGCATGAACTCGGCGTCCTCGCCCGCGGCCAGCCGCTGCTCGGCGATGAGCAGCGCACGCGCCATCTGCCAGCCGGCCACCACGTTGCCGGCCAGCAGCAGGTAGGGCACGCTGCCGGCGAACACCTCGTTGGGCTGCGCCTTGGTCTGGCCGGCGACGAAGTCCACCACCTCCACGAAGGCCTTGCGCGCCGCGCTCAGGCTGCGTTGCATGGCCTTGGCCGCGTCGCTGCCGCTCTTGCCCAGCTCGCCCTCGGTGGCCTCGATGCGCGCGGCGATGGCCTTGGCCACCGCGCCGCCGTCGCGCGCCGTCTTGCGGCCCACCAGGTCGTTGGCCTGGATCGCCGTCGTGCCTTCGTAGATGGGCAGGATACGTGCGTCGCGGTAGTACTGTGCCGCGCCGGTCTCCTCGATGAAGCCCATGCCGCCGTGCACCTGCACGCCCAGGCTGGTGACCTCCAGGCTCATCTCGGTGCTGAAGCCCTTGACCAGCGGCACCAGGTATTCGTAGAAGGCCTGGTTCTGCTTGCGCGCCTCGGCGTCGGGGTGCGCATGCGCGGCGTCGTAGGCGGCCGCGGCCACCGTGGCCATCGCGCGGCAGCCTTCGGTGTAGGCGCGCATGGTCATCAGCATGCGCTGCACGTCGGGGTGGTGGATGATCGTCGCGGCGCCCGGCGTCGAACCGTCGACCGGGCGGCTTTGCACGCGCTCGCGCGCGAAGGTCGAGGCCTTCTGGTAGGCCCGCTCGGCCACCGCCACGCCCTGCATGCCCACCGCATAGCGCGCGGCATTCATCATCACGAACATGTAGGCCAGGCCCTGGTTCTCCTGGCCCACCAGGTAGCCGGTCGCACCGCCGTGGTCGCCGAACTGCAGCACCGCGGTGGGGCTGGCCTTGATGCCCAGCTTGTGCTCGATGCTCACGCAATGCGCATCGTTGCGCGCACCCAGGCTGCCATCGGCATTGACCAGGAACTTCGGCACCACGAACAAGCTGATGCCCTTCACGCCTTCCGGCGCGCCGGCCACGCGGGCCAGCACCAGGTGCACGATGTTCTCGGCCATGTCGTGCTCGCCGTAGGTGATGAAGATCTTGGTGCCGAAGATCTTGTAGGTGCCGTCGGGCTGCGGTTCGGCGCGTGTGCGCACCGCCGCCAGATCGCTGCCGGCCTGCGGCTCGGTCAGGTTCATCGTGCCGGTCCACTTCCCGGACACCATGTTGGGAATGTAGGTCTTCTGCAGTTCCGGCGAGCCGGCGGTGAGCAGCGCCTCGATCGCGCCATCGGTGAGCAGCGGGCACAGCGCGAAGCTCATGTTGGCGCTGTTGACCATCTCGATGCAGGCCGCGCCGATGGTCTTGGGCAACCCCTGCCCGCCGAAGTCGGCCGGATGCTGCAGCCCCTGCCAGCCGCCGGCGCCGAACTCGGCGAAGGCCTGCTTGAAGCCGGGCGTGGTGGTGACCACACCGTCCTTCCACGACGACGGGTTCTTGTCGCCTTCCCAGTTGAGCGGGTCCAGCACCCCTTCGGTGAACTTGGCGGCCTCCTCCAGCACCGCGGCCGCGGTGTCGTAGCCCGCGTCCTCGAAGCCGGGCAACGCCGCCACGGCATCGATGTCCGCCAGTTCCTTGATGTCGAACAGGATGTCCTTGAGGGGCGCGCGGTAGCTCATGGGGTGTCTCCGGTGACAAAGCGGGCTCCTCGAAGGAGCCCTTGTGGGATGAAGGTCTGGCGAGCCTACAGGCTCTTCACCAGTTCGGGCACGGCGGTGAACAGGTCGGCTTCGAGGCCGTAGTCGGCGACGCTGAAGATCGGCGCCTCGGGGTCCTTGTTGATGGCCACGATGACCTTGCTGTCCTTCATGCCGGCCAGGTGCTGGATGGCACCGCTGATGCCGCAGGCGATGTACAGCTGCGGCGCGACGATCTTGCCGGTCTGCCCGACCTGCCAGTCGTTGGGCGCGTAGCCGGCGTCCACCGCGGCGCGGCTGGCGCCGAGCGCGGCGCCCAGCTTGTCGGCCAGCGGCGTCAGCACCTCGTTGAACTTCTCGCTGCTGCCCAGCGCGCGGCCGCCAGAGACGATGATCTTGGCGGCGGTGAGTTCGGGCCGGTCGTTCTTGGCGATCTCGGCGCCGACGAAGCTGGACAGGCCGCTGTCGGCGGCTGCGGGGATGCTTTCCACGGCGGCGCTGCCGCCGCTGGCCGCCGCGGCGTCGAAGCCGGTGCTGCGCACGGTGAGCACCTTGACGCTGTCGCCGCTCTGCACGGTGGCGATGGCGTTGCCGGCGTAGATGGGGCGCTCGAAGGTGTCGGGGCTGACCACCTTGGTGGCGTCGGAGATCTGCCCGACGTCCAGCTTGGCGGCGACGCGCGGGGCCACGTTCTTGCCGTGGGCGGTGGCCGGGAACAGGATGTGGCTGTAGTTGCCGGCGATAGCCAGCACCTGCGCGGCGACGTTCTCGGCCAGCTGCTCGGCCAGGCTGGCGCCGTCGGCGTGCAGCACCTTGGCCACGCCGGCGATCTGGCTGGCGGCCTGCGCGGCGCCGGCGGCGTTGTGGCCGGCCACCAGCACGTGCACGTCGCCGCCGCAGGCGACGGCCGCGGTGACGGTGTTGAGGGTGGCGCCCTTGAGGGTGCCGTGGTCGTGTTCGGCAATGACGAGTGCGGTCATATCAGATCACCTTGGAAACGTTCTTCAGCTTGTCCACCAGCGTGGCGACATCGGGCACCTTGATGCCGGCGCCGCGCTTGGGCGGCTCGGCCACCTTCAGCGTCTTGATCTTCGAGCTCACGTCCACGCCCAGGTCGGCCGGCTTGACGATGTCGAGCTGCTTCTTCTTGGCCTTCATGATGTTGGGCAAGGTGACGTAGCGCGGCTCGTTCAGGCGCAAATCCGTGGTGACGATGGCCGGCAGCTTGAGCTTGACGGTCTCCAGGCCGCCGTCGACCTCGCGCGTGACGCTGGCGCTGCCGTCGGCGACTTCAACCTTGCTGGCGAAGGTGCCCTGCGGGCGGTCCAGCAGCGCGGCGAGCATCTGGCCGGTCTGGTTGCAGTCGTCGTCGATGGCCTGCTTGCCCAGGATCACCAGGCCGGGCTGTTCCTTGTCGACCAGCGCCTTCAGCAGCTTGGCCACGGCCAGGGGCTGCAGGTCTTCGGCGCTTTCCACCAGGATGGCGCGGTCCGCGCCGATGGCCATGGCGGTGCGCAGCGTCTCCTGGCACTGGGTGACGCCGCAGGACACGGCGATGACCTCGGTGGCCACGCCCTTTTCCTTCAGGCGCACGGCTTCTTCGACGGCGATTTCGTCGAAGGGGTTCATGCTCATCTTGACGTTGGCAATGTCCACCCCGCTGCCGTCGCTCTTGACGCGCACCTTGACGTTGTAGTCCACCACCCGCTTCACCGGGACCAGAATCTTCATGGGCGCTTGCTCCTGTTCAATCTGAATCTATGTGTCGGTCGCCCGCATTCTAGGCAGGTTGGCCCGCAGCGCCAGCCGCCTGGGCCGCCGCGATGCCCCGCGGCACGTTGACCCGCGTCAGCACCAGCAGGCCGACGACGAAGAACAACCCGGTGGACAGGATCGCCAGGCGGTGGTTGCCCGAGGTCAGCAAGGTCACCAGCCCGTAGGTCATCGGCCCGATGATCGCGGCCAGCCGCACCGCGAAGGTCCACAGCCCGAAGAACTCGGCCAGCCGCTGCTCGGGCGCGAAGGCGCCGGCCAAGGCCCGTCCGGCCGACTGGCTGGAGCCCATGCACAGGCCGGCGACGATCGCCGCCACCCAGAACAGCGTCGCGTCGGTGGCCGCCACCGCCAGCAGCGTCATCAGGATCCAGCCGAACAGCGTCACTGCCAGCGCCTTGCGGTGGCCGATGCGGTCCTGCCAGTAGCCGAAGGCGAAGGCGCCGACCGCCGAGGCGATGTTCACCAGGAAGATCAGCATCATCGTCTGCGTCTGCTGGAACCCCAGCACCTGCTCCGCGTACACCGCGGCCAGCGCGATGACCACCGCGATGCCGGCCTGGTAGGCCACCGCGCAGATCAGCAGCCAGACGAAGTCCTGATAGTCCTGCGCCCGCCGCCAGGTCTGCGCCAGCCGCGCCAGCGAGGCGCGCAGCCCGTTGTCTTGCATCGCGCCGGCCTGCGGCCGGGCGCGCTCCTTGAGCAGCACGAAGGTCAGCAGCGAGGACACGCCGTAGACACCGGCGGTGATGAGCATGGTCACCGGCACGAACTGCTGCGCCGGAATGCCCCGCCCTTGCGCCCACAGCACGTAGCCCAGCGACAGGCCCAGCGTCAGCATGCCGCCGAAGTAGCCGAAGCTCCAGCCCCAGCCGGAGACGCGGCCCAGCGCCTCGCGCCGCGCCAGCTCGGGCAGGAAGGCGGCGGTCAGCGACTCGCCGTAGCTGTAGAAGATGTTCGACACGATGATGGCCGCCATCGCCAGCCACAGGTCGCCGGGCCCGGTGAGGGCCAGCAGCGCGGTGGCCAGCACGCAGCCCACGGTGCTGAAGGCCAGCAGCCGCTTCTTCGCCGCGCGCAGGTCGGCCAGCGCGCCCAGCGAGGGCATCGTCAGCATCACCACCGCGCTGGACAGCGCCAGCGCACTGGTCCAGGCCAGCGTGGCCCACGAGGCGTTGCCGGCGATGACGCCGACGAAGTAGGCGTTGAACACCGCCGTCAGCACCACCGTCGTGTAGCCGGAGTTGGCGAAGTCGTACATCGCCCAGCCGAACACCTCGCGCTTGCGGACGCCTTCGTTGAGCGCGGCGGAATCGAAGATCGGCATGGGGCACCTCGATGTGGTGCGCGAGGCGGGACTCGAACCCGCATGCCTTGCGGCCGCAGATTTTAAGTCTGCTACGTCTACCGATTTCGTCACTCGCGCGGGCGCGGCGATTATGCGCGGCGGGTCCGCGGTGCCGGCCCGCGCGACGCGCCTTGTTAGACTGCCGCGCCGCACGCCCCGACCATGTTCCGCCGACGCCCTAAATCGTCACTGCAACGCCCGCTGGCCGCCTGGCTGGTGTGCGCGCTGCTGCTGGCCCAGATGCTGGGGCTGGCGCACCGCGTCGCGCATGCGGGCGGCCAGCCCACGGACACGGCGAGTGCGCCGCAGTGGCGCGTGTCGTCGCTGTTCGATGCCCACCACGACGCCGCCGACTGCCGGCTATTCGACCAGGCGAGCCATGCCGATGCGCCCGGCTTCGACCTGGCGCCCACAGCCTCGGGCACCCAGCCACCGGCCCCTGCGCCGTGGCCACCGCAGGCCGAGCCGAAGGCGGTATTCGGCGCCTGTCTGGCGCGCGGCCCGCCCGCACAGGCCTAGCGCCACCCGCCACCCGCCACCGGCCCCGCCGGGGCCCCGCCCTGCAGACCTGCGCGCGCGCAGGTGCTGCCCTGTGTCACGTCGCTCGGTCCCGCCTCGGGTCCGGCAAGGCTGCCCCTTCATGTTCCACTCTTCCCTGCCCGCGCCGCGGCGCGCCTGGCTGGCCGCCACGGCCATGACGCTGGGCCACGGCCTGCTGCATGCCCAGTCGACGGCCGACGCGCCCGCCGCGGTGGTCGTCACCGGCAACCCGCTGCGCGCCACCGACATCGCCGCGCCCACCAGCGTGCTCAGCGGCGACGCGCTGGTGCTGCGCCGCGGCACCACCTTGGGCGAGACGCTGGACCGCCTGCCCGGCGTGTCGTCCAGCTACTTCGGCCCCAACGCCAACCGGCCGATGATCCGCGGCCAGGACGGCGACCGCATCCGCGTGCTCAGCAACTCCGGTGCGTCGCTGGATGCGTCGGCACTCAGCGCCGACCATGCGGTGCCCATCGACCCGCTGGTGGTCGAGCGCGTCGAGGTGCTGCGCGGCCCGGCCGCGCTGCTGTACGGCGGCGCGGCCGTGGGCGGCGTGGTCAACACCATCGACAACCGCATCCCCAAGGCCGCGCTCGACGGCAGCGGCGGCAGCGCCGAGATGCGCTACGGCGGCCCGGCCGATGAGCGCGGCGCCTCGGCGCTGGTCGAAAGCGGCGGCAAGGGCATCGCGGTGCATGCCGACGGCTTCTGGCGCGCCACCGACGACCTGCGCGTGCCTTGGTTCCCGCGCCCGCTGGCCGGCGGCGGCAGCGTCATGACGGACACCATCCAGAACTCGGCCAGCCGCAGCAGCGGCGGCGCCGTGGGCGGCTCGATGGTCTGGGACCACGGCTTCCTGGGCGCGTCGATGGACACCTACCGCAGCGACTACGGCGTCGTCGCCGAACCGGACGTGAGCATCGACATGGTGCTGAACAAGCTCACGCTGGCCGGCGAGGCCCGGGACCTGGGCGGGGCGATCGACGCGGTGAGCGGCCACTGGCTGTGGTCCGACTACCAGCACCAGGAAATCGAAGGCAGCGGCCAGGTGGCCACGACCTTCAAGAACCGCGGCTCGGACCTGCGGTTGCAGGCCGAGCACACCAAGCTGGACCTCGGCGGCGGCCGCCTGGGCGGTGTGTTCGGCCTGCAGGCGGAATCGGCCGACTTCTCGGCGCTGGGCGCCGAAGCCTTCGTGCCCAGCACGTCCACGCGCCACCTGGCCGTCTTTGCGCTGGAGGAATACAGCGCGGGCGACGCCAAGCTGAGCTTCGGCGCCCGGCTGGCGCGCGCCCGGCTCGACTCCGACGGCGACGGGCCGGGCCAGGCGCAGTTCGGGCCGCCGCAGTCGCGCTCGTTCACGCCCTTCAGTGCGGCGCTGGGCGGCCTGGTCAAGCTGGCCGCGCAGTGGCAGCTCAGCGCCAACCTGGCCTATACCGAACGCGCCCCCACCTTCTACGAGCTCTATGCCAACGGCCTGCACGTGGCCACCGGCGCCTACGAGCAGGGCAACCCGGCGCTCGGCCTGGAAAAGGGCACGAACCTGGATGTGGCGCTGGCCTGGAAGGCGAAGGACGCGGGCCATGCGCTGAAGCTTGGCGCCTTCGCCAGCGACTTCTCCAACTACATCGCGCTGCTGGCCACCGGGCAGCAGGTGCCGGCCGAGGGCGGCCCGGTGCCGGTGTATGCCTTTGCCGGCGTGCCGGCGCGCATGTTCGGCTTCGAGCTGGAGGGCCAGTGGCGCCTGCTGAGCGGCGCGCAGCAGCTCGACCTGGACGGCACGCTGGACACGATGCGCGCCACCGACGAAGCCACGCGCCAGCCGCTGCCGCGCATCCCGCCGGCGCGGCTGACCCTGGGGCTCAACTGGCGCCTGGGCGACTGGTCGGCGCGCATCGAGGGCAGCCACGCGGCGGCGCAGGACCGCGTGCCCAGCGACGACCCCGCCACGGCCGGCTACACCCTCGTCAACTTGTCGGCGAGCTACCGGCTGCGCTTCAGCGATGTCGACGGCCTGGCCTTCGTGCGCGTCAACAACGTCGGCAACGAGCTGGCCTACAACGCCACCTCGATGGCCACGGTGCGGCCGCTGGCGCCGCTGCCCGGCCGCGGCGTGATGATCGGGCTGCGCCTGAGCCTCTGACTCAGCGCGAGAGCGCGGACGCGGCGCCCGGCTCGGCGGGCAGACTCGGCGCGCTTGGGGCGCTTGGGGCGCCCGGCGTGGGTCGTACGGCTGGCCGGGCTACCGGGCCAGCGGGCCCGGGCCCGCTCAGCCCTTCGGCGCCTCGCGCAGCGGCCACAGCCTGGACAACACCCAGGCGCAGACGATGCCGACCACGCAGCCGAACAGCACTTCGCCGACGCGCACGGCGCCGCGCTCCAGCGCACCCAGCGTGTCGTGGTGCTGCATGCTGCCGGCGACCACGATGGCTGCGGTGATCGGTGCCTGCCGCCACATCGTCGGCACGCGCACCACGTAGGACGACACCAGCACGGACAGCGCCAGCGCCGTCGGCAGCTGCCATTCGGTATGGCCGAAGACGATGAACACCAGGCCGATGGCGCTGCCGACCAGGGTGTTGATGAGCCGCCCCTTGAAGGTGGCCAGCGATTGACGCAGTTGCGGGTCGCTGGTGGCGACCATCGAGCTGATGGCCCAGATCGGGTTGGCATCGCCGTAGACCTTGACGACCATCCACAGCACGGTGGTGGCGACGAAGATGTTGACGGCGTAGTGCACGCCGCGCAGCTCGTCCTGCTGCAGGCGCTGCCACAGGCTCATGCGCCTCTGCCCCGGTGGCGTGCGGCGCGCCGCGCGTCGCGCCGTGCATGCAGGGCCGACAGCTGCGTGCTCTGGAATTCCTGCGCCAGCATGAACAGCACGCCGGTCGACCAGGCGAAGGTCATCAGCGCGGCGATGGGCAGCATGCCGTCGAGCAGCCGCCAGCGCAGCGGCAGGCTGAAGCTGCTGCCCACCGTGGTGTACTGCATCAGCGCGAAGTAGTACGAGGTGCTGGGGTCGGGCATGGCGCCCAGCCACAGGAAGAAGACCGCCCACACCAGCACCTCGGCCAGATGCACCAGCACGATCATCCAGCTGGCCACGATGAGCATGGCCCCGCCGCGCACGAAGGACACCGGCACGTCCTGCCCGCGCTTGAGCAGGTGGCTGGTGTACAGCGTGGCCAGCATGCCGCAGCCATGCATCGCCGTGGTGATGGCCACCAGGGTGATGCCGCACAGCACCTCCTCGAAGGACGTCACGTAGTGCGAAGGCATCCGACACCCGGCTCAGGCCTGCGCGCCGCGCTCACTCATGCGACTGCGGCGGATTGCCGTTGAGCCGGTAGACCATGCCGGTCTTGGTGGCCCCCAGGTAGATCCAGGCGCTGCCCATCTGCTGCAGGCGGATGAAGAAGCTGGCGCAGCGCTCGCGCGCCTTGTCGTGCACGTCCTGGCGGCGCTTGAACTTCACCTGGTAGGCGAACTCGCCGACCAGCGGCAGGTGCTCGCCGCGCGTGCGCCACAGCGCGACGTTGGCGTCGGCCGTGACGCCCTTGCCGAAATCCAGCTGCCCCAGGTCCTGCAGCACCTCTTCGACGATGGTCTGGTTGACCAGCGACACGCGGTCGGTCTGGGTCTGCTGCAGTGTCTTCAGCGCCGGGAACACCTCGGCCAGCCGCTGCATCGCCATGCGGTCGCCTTCCTTGGGCGCATGGCTCAGCGGGAACTGCACGTTGTGCGAGAACAGCAGCCGGTAGCCGCCGACCCGGTCCTTCAGCGGCAGCGCTTCGGCCTTGAACTTGACGCGGTAGTCCTCGGGCAGGTTGGGCCGCACGTCGACCTCGGCCGCCTGCTGCTGGTCGGGGTGGCGGAACTTGAAGACGATCTCGGGCTCGTCGGCCGGGAAGCCGTCTTCGAAGCGCACGCGCCGGCGCAGGATGAAGGCGTTGTTGTAGAGGCGGAAGTCCTCGCTGTCCAGGAACATCACCTCGCGAATCGCCGGGCGCGTGCCTTTGGCTGCAGCGGTGTCGAAGCCGACGCCGCATTCCTTGGCCGCGCGGGCGACGAGCTTGGCGTACTTCCTGAAGCCCGCCGGCGACGTGAACTCGTCGGTCTTCAGGATCAGCTTGCACTCCAGGTACTGCACGTCGTGCAGCGGGCTGCCGTCGGCGTACTGGCCGGGCTTCAGGTCGGCGACACGCTCGGTGCGCGGGTCACTCATCTTGGCTTTGGCCATGGGGACAGAGCTTTGCTAGGTTGCCGGCCTGCCGAAGAACATGGCCGAGAGCTTGTGCATGCCGAGCACGCGGCCCAGTTCCGCGAAGGCGAAGAACGGCACGAAGGCGACGATCAGCATCAGCGCACGGGCGCCCAGTTCGTACGCGCCCACCGAGGCGATCTGGTGCAGGCCGCTCAGCAGCCCCTGCTTGTGGATCCAGCCATCGACCAGTTGCTCGACCACGCCGAACAGCATCACCAGCAGGCCGAACAGGATGGACTTGTAGATTACCGGCACGACCAGCGCCCGGTCCTCGAAGCGGCGGGTGAAGCCGAACATCCTGCCGATCAGCACCACCTTGGCGATGATCAGCGCCTCGATCAGCGCGATGCCGTAGTGCAGATAAGTGGCGCCGGTCTCGGCCACGACCAGCCGGCGATAGACGGTGAACAGGCCCAGGAACAGCCACAGGTACAGCGTGGTGATCCAGTAGACCTTCAGCTCTTCGAGCGCCCGCTCCTTCAGCCCACGGGTCTTGCCGGGTTGCGCTGCATCCATCAGCGGGTGCCCGATGCGGCTTGCCGGGCCAGTTCCTCGGCCAGGATCGGCACGCCCAGGTTGCAGGCCTGCACGCCCTGCACCACGCACAGCTTCAGCACCTCCATGATCTCCTCCATCGTGGCGCCGGCCTGCAGCGCGTGGCGGATGTGGCGCCGCGTGCCCGGCGCGTACATGTGGGTGTAGGACACGTCGAAGGCGATGCTCAGCAGTTCGACCTCCTTGGCGGGCAGGATGCCGCTGGCGTACAGCGCCGCGCCGGTGGCCATGAATTCGTCGGTCCACTGCGGGTCGAGCTCGAAGAACGGGTCCCACGCGCTGTTCCACTGGCCGATGGCCTTCATCTGGTCGCAGGCCGGCGTGGCGACGGCCGCCTTGGGCTTGAGGCGCACGCCCGCGGCCTGCGCCTCTTCCAGCAGGATCGGCGCGCCCAGGCTGCACGAATGGATCGCCAGCAACGACGCCATGCGCAGCACCATGGCGATCTCGGCCTGCGTGGCCCCCGCCTGCAGCGCGCCGCGGATGTGGCGGCGCGTGCCTTCGGGGTTGAGGTGGGTGCAGGCCGCGTTCATGGCCACGCCGATCAACTCGACCAGCCTGCGCGGCAGCACGCCGGAGCGCCACGGGTTGGTGGCCATGCGCTCGCAGGCGTCCGCCCAGGCGGGCTCCCACTCGCGCAGTTGGGCCAGCGCCGCCTCCCATGGTCCCGTCTGCGTTGTCATGCCGACCTCCGTCGTGGCGGCTACAGGATGCTGATCGGGCTGGTGCCGGCGCCGGAGGCCTTGGGCAGCTTGCCGTCGGTCTCGTAGGCCAGGAAGCCCTTGTGGCCTTCGGCGCGGTTCGGCGGCAGGCCCAGGTTGAACAGCGTCTCTTCGACGGTGTCGTATCAGACGCCGACCTTCATGATCCTGCGTGCCTCGTCGGCGGTGGCCACCTTGCGGCCGAACTGCTCGCTCTGCTTGACCGCCCACTCGATCTGCTTGACCGTCGACCAGGGCTTCTTGTGCATGTCCCAGATGTTGTCCTCGTTGCCGACACGCACGTGCTGCCCGAGGATCGTGCCCATGGTCTGGATCGCGATATTGCCGCGGAAGCTGCTCCAGAACGTGACGCTGGACGCGCCATGCGGCGTGCGGCGCAGCATCTCCATCCAGTCGAAGGGGTTGCGGCCCATCGTGCCGCCGCCGTAGCCGCACAGCGCGACGTTCAGCGGGCCCATGTAGACGCCGCTGCGGATCAGCCGCTCGATGATCTCGAGCTGGTGCACGTGCGCCGGCACGAAGTACGGCTGGATCTTGTTCTTGCGCAGCCGCTTCAGGTGCTCGACGTAGAAGGCCGGCGTCGAGTCGATGACCATGCCGGCCCAGGCAGCCGCCACCTTCGGGTCGGCCAGGTGCGTGCCGTTCGCGTCGCCCGGGATCATGGCTTGCGTGACGTCCCACAATGTCGAACCGGTGGTCACCGTCACGAAGTCCGGCTTCGGGTCCAGTTCGGTCAGCATGTGACGCGTGTCGTAGTCGAGCCACTTCGCCTTGGCATCCTCGGTGTGTGGCGCGAACGAGATCGAGCCGCCGACCTGGATGATCATCTTCGGCACCGCCTGCCGTACGCGCGCGAGCAGCTCCTTGTAATGGTCGAAGTTGCTCGACCCTTGACCGGTCTTCGGGTCGCGCACATGAAAGTGCAGCATCGTCGCACCGGCGTTGTAGCAGTCGACCGCCGCCTGCACCTGCTGGTCGAAACTCAGCGGCAGGTCCTCGACATCGCCGGGCATCCACTCGGGGCCGTACGGCGCTGCAGTGATGATCGTCGGTTGCATGTTCTCGGGGAACAACGAGTCGTCGGTGAAGTACATGGGTTTGCTCCTGCGGTGGGTGAGATGAGTCCCTGGATCGCAGGCAAGTTGTAGCGGGCGCGGTGCCGCCGCGTCCCCGCATTTCAGGACAGTCGCATTGACACTTCGCGACGTCGGACTTGACCTTTCTCGACACGGGTTCGAGTTCCGCCAGAATGCCGCATGACCATCAATGGGAATGCGCATCCGCGAATCGACCTGGGCGCCGACGAAGAGCTCTGGCGCCAGCGCGTCGGCGCGCTGAAAGCAGGTCCGCAGCTGATGCGCGAGCTGGGCGTCGATCCGCGCCCGGCGCTGGCCGCCGCCGGCCTCAACGAGTCGGCCTTCGACCTGCCCGAGAACACCATCCCCTATGCCGCCCTGGGCCGGTTCCTGCACGGCGGCGCACAGCACACCGGCCTCGACCACTTCGGCCTGCTCGTCGGCGAAGCCTGGCTGTTGCAGAGCCTGGGCCTGCTGGGCCAGCTGGTGCGCAATGCGGCCACGGTGCGCGACGCACTGCGCTACGCCGTGGTCTACCACCACCTCAACAGCCAGGGGGGCGTGGTCTTCGTGCGCGAGCAAGGTGCCGCCACGGACCTGGGCTATGCCATCTACCACCGGGGCGGTGTCGGCACGCGCCAGATCTACGACGTGGTGCTGGCGATGCTGGTCAGCTTCATGCGCGAGCTGTGCGGGCTGGGCTGGGTGCCTGGGGAGGTGCGGCTGGCCCATGCCGCACCGGCCGATGCGAGCCCCTACCGCCGCCTGTTCCGCTGCCCGGTGCGCTTCAATTCCGAGCTGAGTGCCTTGCGCTTTCCCAGCGACTGGCTGGATCGGCCGGTGCCCGGCGCCGATGCCGTGCTGCTGCGCCGCCTGGAGGCACAAGCCAACGCGCAGGCCCAGCCCGACCTGATCGAGCGGCTGCGGCGCTCGCTGCGCGTGCTGCTGCTGAACCGCACGGCCTCGGGCGACGCCGTGGCCGAGATGCTGGCCATGCACCGGCGCACGCTGAACCGCCGCCTGCAGGCGCTGGACACGACCTTCCGCGATGTGCTCGAGGACGTGCGCTTCGAGGCCGCGTGCCAGCTGCTCGGCTCGAGCGAGCTGTCGCTGGACGACATTGCCGACGCGCTGGGCTACGCCGGGGTCAGCCCGTTCACCCGCGCCTTCCGGCGACGCGCAGGCGCGCCGCCGGGACAGTGGCGGCGCGACGCCGGCGAGCACCCCGGCGAGCCCACGGCGGCGCCCTGCACCTAAGGCACGGGACGGCCCATGACCCTCGCCGCCGAGCGCCTGCCCTTCGCGCTGGCGAGAACGCCCCGCGGCGGCGCCGGCTGAAGCCCCAAGAGCGCAGCGCCGGCCGGAACCTCAGGCGCGCAGCGCCAGCCGGAACCTCCCGCGCGCAGCGCCCGTGGGAACCTCATTCGGGCAGCGCCGCCCGAAGCGTCAGGCGCGCGGCTGGGGCGCTGAAAGCCCGCGGGCCACGCCGTCCAGCACGTGCGGCACCAGTTGCGCCAGCAGCTGCGGCTGCAAGCCGAGCCGATCGACGCAGTTGCCGGTCATCACGCCCACCAGGCCGTGCATCGCCGACCAGGCGAAGAGTGCGTCCAGATCCACGCGCTCGCGCTGCGCCTCGCCGCTGCCGTGAATGCGCTGCAGCACCTGCCGCAGGATGTCGAAGGCATGGGTCGAGGTGTGCAGCAACTCCGATTGCGTGGCCGCGGCGGGCCAGGGCGTGGCGAACATCAGCCGGTACTCCACCGGGTACTGCCGCGCGTAGTCCAGGTACTGGCGCCCCAGCGACTGCAGGTCCTGCAGCGGATCGTCGGAATGCGCGCGGGCATCCAGGTGCTGCGCAAACTGCTCGAAACAGCGGCGCACCACCTCGGCCAGCAGGTGGTCGCGGCTCGGATAGTGTTTGTAGGGCGCCTGATGCGACACCCCCAGGCGGCGCGCCACCTCGCGCAGGCTCAGGCCTTCGATGCCGTCGCGGGCGATGGCTTCGCGCGCGGCGGTGATGCAGGCCTCGCGCAGTTCGGGCAGCGGCGCGCCGCCCTCCAGCGACTTGCGTCGGGAGGCGGGGGCCGCCGTCGCGGCCGGCGCCGCAGCCGGTGCCGGCAGCGCTGGGCTGGAAGGCATCTTGCGGCTCAACGTGGGCAGGCGCCACAGGCATCGGACTGCGGCCAGTCCTCCACTGCCTGCGACCTGGGCACGGCATGGCCGGCGAACAGCGCGTGCGCCTTGTGGAACCCAAGGCGCAGCAGGTCCGCAAACAGAGCGACGACCAGGCCGATGCTGCCGCCCGTGAGCAGGATCCACGCATCCACGGGCCGGGCTTCCGAGAGCATGTCCGAACGGGCTTGGGGAATCATGATGCGCCTCCACGGCAAGGGCTTGCGATCGGAGCGCCCGCCCTGAGTTGACAGTGTCAACGAGCATAGGCGAATCAGGTAGACAGCGTCAACGTCAGGGTTTTGCGGCCAGAACACGCCGGACCTTGCCGCACCTTGCCGCACCCTCCCAGACTGCGCCTATGGCTTGGCGCCGCGGGCCGACGGCGGCTTGACCAGTTCGGCGGACGCGGCACGGGCGACCTCGATCGGGTCCAACTCGTGCGTACCGAATTGATGCCAGGCGGCCAGGCTGATGGTGGCCAGCACACGCGCCGTCAGGTGCGGGCGCAGCAGCAGCAACTGGTCCTCGAAGGAGGCCGTCCACTGGTCCTTGTTGTAGGCCATGCGTGCCCTTGCGCTCGGTGTGCTCGCCGCTCGGCATCAGCAGGCTTGTCAGGCCCGACGCCGCGCCGCTGTCATTGTGACCGTCGCCAGCGCCCCGCCCTGGCCAAGGTGCGGAGAACGCTGGGCGGTACACTGGCCGCCATGGTGCGCGCTGTGCTGATCTGGTTGCTGGTGCTGGCGCTGCCCGCGCAAGGCGCGCTGGCGGCGACCATGGCCTTCTGCGGCCCGACTCACCACGAGCGAGCCGCAGTCAGCCGCGATGCCGGCGCAGCGCCCCGGGCGCACGATGCCGCGTCCCACGAGCACCACGACAGCGCGGCGCAAGGGCATGCCACGGCCACGGCGGCAGACCAGGCCACCGCGCCCGATCTGCATGCGGCGGCGGACCTGCAGAAGTGCAGCGTCTGTGCCGCCTGCTGCTCGTCCGCGGTGATCCACGACATGGCGCCGAAGCTGCCCGCCCTGGACACGGCGAGCGCGCCCGTTGCGGCCTTGGCGCCGCCGCTTGAGCCCTTCGCGGCCGACGGCCCCGACCGCCCGCCCCGACACCCCCTCGCGTAGCCGCCAGCCCGCGCTCTGGCGTGCCACCGGCACGCCAGCCGCGCCCGGCTCGTCTTCCCCGTGCTGTGCGCAGCCGGGGACCGTGGACTTTCTCGCGAGGACCCCATGTCTCGAACACTCTTGCGCTGGCTCGTGCGAGCCGCGCTATGCACTGCCGCCGCAGCGGCACAGGCCCAAGGTGGCGGCACGCCGACCCCCGTACCGACCCCCGCACCGACCTCCGCGCGGGCCCCCGCGCCGACCCCGCATGCCGATCCCGCGGACCCCCGGGCCAGCGTGCCCGCGCTGAGCTACCGCTCGCCGTTCGCGCGCTACCGCGGCCTGGATGCCGACTCGCCGACGTCCTGGCGCGAGGCCAACGACGCGGTCGCCGGCGCCGGCGGCTGGCGCGCCTATGCGCGAGAAGCACACGCCCCCGAGGCCGCCGCATCGGGCCCTGAGGCGGGAGCCTCGCCCAAGCCCGGCGGCCACCGCATGGGCTCGCCGCAGCCGATGCCCATGCCGCCCGGGAACATCGGCCACACCGGTCACAGCGGGCACAGCGGCCACAAGCCTGCGGGAGGCAAGCCATGACCCATGCCCTGACCCCACCCGTGCCGCGACGGCCACGCAAGCGCCTGGCCGCCCTGCTGGCGTCGGCTGCGTTGCTCGGCGGCTGTGCCTCCTTCACCCCGGACGGCGGCTTTGCGCCGGTGCAGCAGACCGCCAAGGACCGCCTGGGCAAGGACCTGCACTGGGCGCGCTCCGATGCCGACCGCGAGGCCATC
The DNA here is from genome assembly GCA_019635285.1 of Rubrivivax sp. GTDB lineage: Bacteria > Pseudomonadota > Gammaproteobacteria > Burkholderiales > Burkholderiaceae_C > Rubrivivax. The sequence continues at coordinate 23,646 of JAHBZS010000010.1, forward strand.
GACCAGCGCGTGCGCGAGCTGCTGGCCGGGCCGCTGTCGGCCGACAGCGCGGTGCAGATCGCGCTGCTCAACAACCGCGGGCTGCAGGCCGAGTACCAGGAGCTCGGCATGGCCGAGGCCGAGCTGGTGCAGGCCGGGCGGCTGCCCAACCCGGGCGTGGCCTTTGCGCGCACCAAGCAAGGCGGCGAAGTCGAGCTCGAATGGCTGCTGGCCATCAACGTGGCCCGGCTGATCGCCATCCCGCTGTTCATGGAGGTGGAATCGAGGCGCTTCGCACACACGCAGCTGCGGGTGTCGCTGCAGATGGCCACCTTGGCTGCCGACACGCGCAAGGCGTATATCCGCGCGCTAGCCGCCGAGGAGACGGTGCGCTACATGCGCCAGGTGATGCAGGCCGCCGAAGCCAGCGCCGAACTGGCGCGGCGCATGCAGCAGGTGGGCAACTTCAACAAGCTGCAGCGGGCGCGTGAACAAGGCTTCTACGCCGACGCAGCCTTGAACCTGGCCCGCGCCGAGCAGGCACAGCGCGCGACGCGCGAGCGGCTCACGCGGCTGCTGGGCCTGTGGGGCGCGCAGACGCAGTTCAGCCTGCCCGAGCGGCTGCCCGATCTGCCGAAGTCGGTGGTGGACCTGCCCGACCTGGAGCGCCTGGCGCTCGAACAGCGCCTGGACGTGCGCGCCGCGAAGCTGGCCGCCGAGCAGACGGCCAAGAACCTGGGCCTGACGCGCACCACGCGCTTCATCAACGTGCTCGAGGTCGGTGGCATCTACAACACCTACAACGACGCGCCGTCGCAGCGTGGCTACGAGATCGCCTTCGAGCTGCCGCTGTTCGACTGGGGCGATGCGCGGGTGGCCAAGGCCGAGGCCATCTACATGCAGGCGGTGGACCGTGCCGCGCAGACGGCCATCGACGCGCGCTCGCAGGTGCGCGAGGCCTATGCCGGCTACCGCTCGGCCTACGACATCGCGCGCCACCAGCGCGACGAGATCGTGCCGGTGCGCCAGCGCATCTCCGAGGAAAACCTGCTGCGCTACAACGGCATGCTCATCGGCGTGTTCGAGCTGCTGGCCGACGCGCGTGCGCAGATCGCCAGCGTCAACGGCGCCATCGAGGCGCTGCGCGACTTCTGGATCGCGCAGGCCGATCTGGACATGGCGCTGATCGGCGAGCCCCGCCTCGCCGTCGCCGCGGGCCCGGCCGCTACCGCCGAAGCCGGCCCGGCCCACTGATCCAACGAGGACCCTTCATGCTTTCACGACGCAATTTCGTGGGCGGCGCCGGCGCCCTCACCGCCGCGGTCTCCGCCGCGTCGGTCAGCCAAGTGGCGATGGCCGCGCTGCCCGAGCCGGTCATCCAGACCCGGCCCGACACCATGCCGCCGCTGGTGCCCCCCACCGGCCGGCCCTACAACGCGGTGGTCACGCTCAACGGCTGGACCCTGCCCTGGCGCATGAACCAGGGCGTCAAGGAATTCCACCTCGTCGCCGAGCCCGTGGTGCGCGAGATGGCGCCCGGCTTCAAGGCGCACCTGTGGGGCTACAACGGCCAGAGCCCGGGGCCGACGATCGAGGTGGTGGAAGGCGACCGCGTGCGCATCTTCGTCACCAACAAGCTGGGCGAAGTACACAGCGTGCACTGGCACGGCCAGCGGCTGCCCAACGGCATGGACGGCGTGACCGGCCTGACGCAGCCGGGCATTCCTCCGGGCAAGACCTTCGTCTACGAGTTCGTCGCGCGGCGACCGGGCACCTTCATGTACCACCCGCATGCCGACGAGATGGTGCAGATGGCCATGGGCATGATGGGTTTCTGGATCACGCACCCCAAGTCCAGGCACGCGCTGATCGACGAGGTGGACCGCGACTTCGTCTTCCTGCTCAACGCCTACGACATCGACCCCGGCAGCTACACGCCGAAGATCATGACGATGCTGGACTTCAACCTGTGGAGCTGGAACAGCCGCATCTTCCCCGGCATCGACCCGCTGGTCGTCAGGAAGAACGACAAGGTGCGCATCCGCATGGGCAACCTGACGATGACCAACCACCCGATCCACCTGCACGGCCACGAGTTTCAGGTCACCGGCACCGACGGCGGGCCGACGCCGAAGAGCGCGCGGTACCCCGAAGTCACCACCGACATCGCCGTCGGCCAGATGCGGCAGATCGAGTTCGTGGCCGACGAGGAAGGCGACTGGGCCTTCCACTGCCACAAGAGCCACCACACGATGAACGCGATGGGCCATGACGTGCCGACGATGATCGGCGTGGACCACCGCGGCGTGGCGCGGCAGATCACCCAGCTGATCCCCGACTACATGGTGATGGGCGAGCGCGGCATGAAGGACATGACCGAGATGGAGATGCCGCTGCCCGACAACACCGTGCCGATGATGGGTGGTGAGGGGCCGTTCGGCTCGGTGGGCATGGGCGGCATGTTCAGCGTGCTCAAGGTGCGCAGCGGCCAGAAGCCCGGCGACTACAGCGACCCCGGCTGGTTCCAGCACCCGCCGGGCACGGTGGCCTACGAATGGACCGGTGCGCTGCCCGACGCGGCGCGCTCCCACGCGGCCGGCACCGGCTCGATGCCGCCGCGGGCCCGCCCCACGACGCCCACCGAAGTCCGCGTGCGCAAGCCGGCCGGCGGGCACGCCGGCCATTGAGCGCGCAACACGCAGGAGATTGAACATGCAACGCAGCAAGAGACGACTGCTCGCCGCCACCGCAATGGCCCTGCTCGCCGCCGCCGGCCGGGTGCGGGCGCACGGCGACGAAACCCATGCGCAGACGACCGGTCCGGTGCGCAAGGAGCAGAAAGACTGGGGCATCGCCGGCGACGCCGGCCCGGCCACGCGCCGCGTCGAGGTCGGCATGTCCGACGACATGCGCTTCAAGCCCGACCACATCGCCATCAGGCGGGGCGACACCGTGCGCTTCGTCGTGCATAACCGCGGCAAGGTGATGCACGAATTCGTCATCGGCACGCCCGCCGAGAATCAGAAGCACGCCGCGCTGATGCAAAAGTTTCCGGGCATGGAGCACGATGAGCCGTACATGGCCCACGTGCCGCCAGGCAAGACGGGCCAGATCGTCTGGACCTTCAACCGCGCCGGGACCTTCGAGTTCGCCTGCCTGATCGCCGGGCACTACCAGGCCGGCATGGTCGGCACGCTGTCGGTGAGCGCGTCATGAGGCCCGCCCGACGCGGGTTCATCGGCGCGGCGCTGGCGGCCCTGACCGTGCCCGCCGCGCTAGCCGCGGCCCCCACGGACGTGGATGTCTGGAAGTCGCCGACCTGCGGCTGCTGCAAGGACTGGATCCAGCATCTGGAAGCCCATGGCTTCCGCGTCAAGGTCCACGACAGCGGCAACACCGCGGCACGGGCACGCCTGGGCATCCCCATGCGCCTCGGCTCCTGCCACACCGCACAGGTCGCCGGCTATGCGCTGGAGGGCCACGTGCCGGTGCGTGAGATCCGCCGCCTGTTGGCCGAACGCCCGCAAGCGATCGGCCTGGCCGTGCCCGGCATGCCTGTGGGCTCGCCCGGCATGGACGGCCCCGCCTATGGCGCGCGCCGGGATGCCTACGACGTGCTGCTGCTGCGTCGGGACGGCAGCACCACGCCGTACCAGCGCTACCCGTGAAAGGCGTCGATGCGCCGCGCGCCATTGGCGATGAGGCCCATCGTTGCCGAGCAGCGGCCGCGCGCGGCCGGTCGCGAGCCACCAGGTCGTTGACGCGGCCCGCGGCCGCGGGCCGCTGAATCCGGCGGGCCAGGCCGCAGAATCGGGGGGCGTCCTATTACCGGCAGAGCCCCTTGTTGCACGATCTCGACTTCTTGAACGCCCGGCTGTTCACCCTGGGCGGCAGCGCCATCACCTTGTGGGACATCGTCTTCGTCGTCGTGGCGGTGATGGCCCTGCTGTGGTTCGCGGCCCATGCCCAGCGCTGGCTGGACCGGCGCCTGTCGACGCACACCCGCCTGGACCCGTCGATGCGCAAGGTGGTCGACAACCTGGTGCGCATCTCCATCCTGGTGATCGGCGTGCTGGTCATCGTGCAGGCCGTCGGCATCAACCTCACCACCTTCAACGTGGTGGCCGGCGCGGTGGGCGTGGGCATCGGCGTGGGCTTGCAGAACGTCGCCAGCAACTTCATCGGCGGCCTGATCGTGCTGTTCGAGCGGCCGGTCAATATCGGCGACCGCATCGCCGTCAGCGGCGTCGAAGGCCGCGTGCGCGCCATCGGCGCGCGCGCCACCCGCATCCAGTGCGCCGACGGCACGGTGGTCATCGTGCCCAACCAGTCGATCATCGGCAGCAACGTGACTACTTGGCCGCAGCCATCGAGCGCCTGGCAACTGGTGTTCCCGCTGAGCGTCAAGCTCGGCACCGACATCGACGCGCTGCGCCAGACGCTGCTGGCAACGGCGGCCGCCGATGCCGACGTGCTGCGTGAACCGGCCCCGTTCGTCAACCTGGTGTCGACGGCCGGCGCGCTGGCCTTCGAGTTGCGGCTGTACACCGCGCACGATGTGGTCGGCCTGCCCGACCTGCAGAGCCGGCTGCGCCAGGCCCTGCTGGCCAAGCTGACAGCCGCAGGCATCGAGGTGCAGGGCTGAACGTGGAGCCGGCCGCGCGCTGCGCGGCCGCGGGTTCAGTGCCTGGCCGTGGCGTCGCGACGGCGTGGAATCGGTGGAGGCGCGGAGCGGAGTCGAACCGCTCTGGACGGATTTGCAATCCGCTGCATAACCGCTTTGCTACCGCGCCACGTGGCCGGCCCTGGAGCCGACAAAAAAGGGAAGCCTGGGCTTCCCTTTTTATTACCTGGAGCGGGAGACGAGTCTCGAACTCGCGACCTCAACCTTGGCAAGGTTGCGCTCTACCAACTGAGCTACTCCCGCGGGAGACCGCCATTATAGCAGCACCATCGCGGCCCTCCGGCCGTCAATGAGGCCGCGTATCGGACGTGGTGCTCGACGTCGCCGCGGCCTCTGCGGGTTTGGCGACGTCCTTCGCCGGCTCGTCCTCGGGCAACGGCTTCGGCACGCGCTCGAGCGCCACTTCCAGCACCTGGTCGATCCAGCGCACCGGCACGATCTCGAGATTGTTCTTCGCGTTCTCGGGGATCTCCTGCAGGTCCTTGACGTTCTCCTCGGGGATCAGCACCGTCTTGATGCCACCCCGATGCGCCGCCAGCAGCTTCTCCTTCAAGCCGCCGATGGCCGTGACCTCACCGCGCAAGGTGATCTCGCCGGTCATCGCCACGTCGGCCTTCACCGGAATGCCGCTGAGGGCCGAGACGAAGGCCGTGGTCATCGCCGCGCCGGCACTCGGGCCGTCCTTCGGCGTGGCGCCATCGGGCACGTGGATGTGGATGTCGCGCTTCTCGAAGAGCTCGTCCTTGATGCCCAGCCGCGCCGCACGCGAGCGCACCACCGAGCGCGCCGCCTCGACCGATTCCTTCATCACATCGCCCAGCGAGCCGGTGCGGATGATGTTGCCCTTGCCCGGCATGACGGCGGCCTCGATCGTCAGCAGGTCGCCGCCGACTTCGGTCCACGCCAGGCCGACCACCTGGCCAACCTGGTTGGTCTTGTCGACACGGCCGAAGTCGAACTTGCGCACGCCGAGGAAGTCGTTGAGGTTGTCCTCGTTGACGACCACCTTGCCGGGGTACTGCTTCAGCTGCAGGCCCTTGACCACCTTGCGGCAGATCTTGGAGATCTCGCGTTCCAGCGAGCGCACGCCGGCCTCGCGCGTGTAGTAGCGCACGATGCCACGCAGGCCTTCGTCGGTGACTTCCAGCTCTTCGTCCTTGACGCCGTTGTTCTTCTGCTGCTTGGGCAGCAGGTAGCGGCGCGCGATGTTGAGCTTCTCGTCCTCGGTGTAGCCGGCCAGGCGGATGACCTCCATTCGGTCGAGCAGCGCCGGCGGGATGTTCATGCTGTTGCTGGTGGCCACGAACATCACGTCGCTCAGGTCGAAGTCGACCTCGACATAGTGGTCGCTGAAGCGGTGGTTCTGCTCCGGGTCCAGCACCTCCAGCAGCGCCGACGACGGGTCGCCGCGGAAGTCCATGCCCAGCTTGTCGATCTCGTCGAGCAGGAACAGCGGGTTGCGCGTGCCCACCTTGGTCAGGCTCTGCAGCACCTTGCCCGGCATCGAGCCGATGTAGGTGCGGCGGTGGCCACGGATCTCGGCCTCGTCGCGCACGCCGCCCAAGGCCATGCGCACGAACTTGCGGCCCGTGGCACGTGCCACCGACTGACCGAGCGAGGTCTTGCCCACCCCCGGCGGGCCGACCAGGCACAGGATCGGCGCCTTGACCTTGTCGACGCGCTGCTGCACCGCGAGGTACTCGAGGATGCGGTCCTTGACCTTCTCCAGCCCGTAGTGGTCTTCGTTGAGCACCTCCTCGGCATGGCCGAGGTCGTGCTTGATCTTGGTCTTCTTCGCCCACGGCAGGTTGACCAGCGTGTCGATGAAGTTGCGCACCACCGTGGCTTCGGCGGACATGGGCGACATCAGCTTGAGCTTCTTCAGCTCGTTGTCGGCCTTCTTGCGCGCCTCCTTGCTCATCTTCGCCGAGGCGATCTTCTTTTCCAGCTCTTCCAGGTCGGCGCCCTCCTCGCCGTCGCCCAGCTCCTTCTGGATGGCCTTGACCTGCTCGTTCAGGTAGTACTCGCGCTGGCTCTTCTCCATCTGGCGCTTGACGCGGCCACGGATGCGCTTTTCCACCTGCAGGATGTCGACCTCGTGCTCCAGCAGCTCGAGCAGCCGCTCCAGGCGCTTGGACACGGCAAACAGGTCCAGCACCGATTGTTTGGCCTCGAGCTTGAGCGGCAGGTGCGCGGCAATGGTGTCGCCCAGCCGGCCGGGCTCGTCGATGCCGGCGATGGACGTCAGGATCTCCGGCGGGATCTTCTTGTTGAGCTTGACGTAGGCGTCGAACTGTTGCGTCACGGCGCGGCGCAGCGCCTCGATCTCGGGCGAGCTCTCGGTGGCCGGCGGCACGGGCTCAACCTCGGCGACGAAATGCTCGCCGTTGTCGGAGATGCTCTTGGTGTTGGCGCGCTGCATGCCCTCGACCAGCACCTTCACCGTGCCGTCGGGCAGCTTCAGCATCTGCAGGATGCTGGAGACACAGCCGACCTCGAACATGTCGTCGGGCTTGGGCTCGTCCTTGCCGGCGGCCTTCTGCGCCACCAGCATGATCTGGCGCCCGGCCTCCATGGCCGCTTCCAGCGCCTTGATCGACTTGGGCCGCCCGACGAACAACGGAATGACCATGTGCGGGAACACGACCACGTCGCGCAGCGGCAGCAGCGGCAGCGTCAGCGGATCGGGCGGGAGTACAGGATGTCCAGACATAGGAACCTCACTTTCTCAGGCCGATTTGGGGCCCGAGGCGGGAAATGCAAGATGCACGCCGCGCCCGGCGGCGCCCGAGCTCAGGCGGCACTGGCCTTGGTCTTGGCCGGCTCGCGGTAGACGAGCAGCGGCTTGCTGCCCTCTTCGACGATGTGCTCGTCGACCACGACCTTGGCCACGCCGTCCAGCGTCGGCAGCTCGAACATCGTGTCGATCAGGGCGAATTCCAGGATCGAGCGCAGACCGCGTGCGCCGGTCTTGCGTGCCAGCGCCTTGCGCGCGATGGCGCTCAGCGCGGAAGGACGGATCTCCAGTTCAACCCCGTCCATCGCGAACAGTTTCTGGTACTGCTTGACCAGCGCGTTCTTCGGCTCGGTCAGGATCTGCACCATCGCGTCTTCGGTCAGCTCGCCCAGCGTGGCCACCACCGGCAGGCGGCCCACCAACTCGGGAATCAGGCCGAACTTGATCAGGTCCTCGGGCTCCACCTCGCGGAACAGCTCCGACACCTTCTTCTCGCTCTTGCTGTGCACGGTGGCGCCGAAACCGATGCCGGACTTCTCGGTGCGGTTCTGGATGACCTTTTCCAGCCCGTCGAAGGCGCCGCCGCAGATGAACAGGATGTTGGTCGTGTCGATCTGCAGGAAATCCTGGTTCGGATGCTTGCGCCCGCCCTGCGGCGGCACGCTGGCCATCGTGCCTTCGATCAGCTTCAGCAGCGCCTGCTGCACGCCCTCACCCGAGACGTCGCGGGTGATCGACGGGTTGTCGCTCTTGCGGCTGATCTTGTCGATCTCATCGATGTAGACGATGCCGCGCTGCGCCCGGTCGACGTCGTAGTTGCAGTTCTGCAGCAGCTTCTGGATGATGTTCTCGACGTCCTCGCCGACATAGCCGGCTTCGGTCAGCGTGGTCGCATCGGCGATCACGAAAGGCACGTTGAGCAGCTTGGCCAGCGTCTGCGCCAGCAGCGTCTTGCCCGAGCCGGTGGGGCCGATGAGCAGGATGTTGGACTTGGTCAGCTCGACCTCGTCCTTGCCGCCGGCATGCTTCAGCCGCTTGTAGTGGTTGTAGACGGCCACCGACAAGGTGCGCTTGGCGACCTCCTGGCCGATGACGTAGGCATCCAGGCTGGCCTTGATCTCGCTGGGGATCGGCAGGTCCGACTTCGCCGACTTGGCGCCGGCCGCATCGGCGGGCATCTCGTCGCGGATGATGTCGTTGCACAGCTCGATGCACTCATCGCAGATGAACACCGACGGCCCGGCGATGAGCTTCTTCACCTCGTGCTGGCTCTTGCCGCAAAAGGAGCAGTACAGAACCTTCTCGCCGGAGGCGCCCTTCTTCTCGGCCATGGGTGTGTGTGTGCTGCGGGCCCGCTAGGTATTGACGGGCGCCATCATAGTGTATGCAGGGGCCCGAGTTCTCCTCTGAAATGAGGCCATCTTCCGGGCATTCCCGCGCGCTTCAGTCGGGAATCAGGCGCCGAATCAGCCGCGCCGTTCGAGCACCTTGTCGATCAGGCCATAGTCCAGCGCCTCGGCCGGGCTCATCCAGCGGTCGCGCTCCATGTCGGCGGCGATGCGCTCCAGCGGCTGGCCGGTGCGCTCGGCGTAGATGCGGTTCAGCTGCTCGCGGGTCTTCAGGATCTCGCGCGCCTGGATCTCGATGTCGGTGGCCTGCCCCTGGGCGCCGCCGGAGGGCTGGTGGATCATGACGCGGCTGTTCGGCAGCGCGAAGCGCTTGCCCTTGGCGCCGGCCATCAGCAGGAAGCTGCCCATGCTGGCCGCCATGCCCATGCACAGCGTGGACACGTCCGGCTTGATGAACTGCATCGTGTCGAAGATCGACAGGCCGGCGCTGACGCTGCCGCCCGGCGAGTTGATGTACAGCGAGATGTCCTTGTCGGGGTTCTCGCTTTCCAGGAACAGCAGCTGCGCCACCACCAGGTTGGCCGTCTGGTCGTTGACCGGGCCGACCAGGAAGATCACCCGCTCGCGCAGCAGGCGGCTGTAGATGTCGTAGGCACGCTCGCCGCGCCCGGACTGCTCGATGACGATGGGCACCATGCCCAGGTTCTGGATCTCTTGCACGCTCATGAACTGGCCTCTAGGGGATCGGGGATGGCCCATTATGGAACGCCCCCGACCGGCCCGCAGGGGCTGCTTCAGTTCGTCGACATCAGTTCGTCGAAGGCCAGCTGCTTGGACGTGACCTTGGCCTTGGACAGCACGAAATCGGTGACGTTCTTCTCGATCACCAGCGCCTCGACTTCGGCCATGCGGCTGCGGTCGCTGAGATACCAGCGCATCACCTCGGCCGGCTTCTCGTAGCTCTGGCTCATCTCCTCGATGTGCGCCTGCAGCTGCTCCGGCTTGGCCTGCAGGTTGTTGGCGCGCACCAGCTCGGCCACCACCAGGCCCAGGCGCACGCGGCGCTCGGCCTGGGCCTGGAACAGCTCCTGCGGCAGCGGCGCGCTGTCGGCGTCCTTGATGCCGCGCTTCTTCAGGTCCTCGCGCGCCGAGGCCATCAGGCGCTCCAGTTCGCTGCTCACCAGCGCGTTCGGCAGGTCCAGCGTCGAGCTCTTGATCAGCGCGTCCATGACCGCGCCCTTGTTGCGCGCCAGCACGCGCATGCGCATTTCGCGTTCCAGGTTCTTCTTCACGCTGTCACGCAGGCCGTCCACCGTGGCGCCGGCGATGCCCAGCGACTTGGCAAAGGCCTCGTCCACCTCGGGCAGCTTCTGTGCTTCGATCTTGGTGACGCTGACGCGGAAGTCGGCTTCCTTGCCGGCCACGTCCTGGCCGTGGTAGTCGGCCGGGAACTGCAGCGGGAAGGTCTTCGACTGGCCGACCGTCATGCCGCGCACGGCCTTGTCGAACTGCTCCAGCATCTGGCCTTCGCCGATGATGAACTGGAAGGCCTCGGCCTTGCCGCCGGCGAAAGGCTCGCCGTCGATCTTGCCTTCGAAGTCGATGGTCACGCGGTCGCCTTCGGCCGCACCCTCGCTGGCCGGGCGCTGGGCGAAGCTGCGGCGCTGCTTGCGCAGGATCTCGATGGTGCGGTCGATGGCTTCGTCGGTGACCTCGGCGCTGGTGGACTCGATCTCCGCGGCCGACAGGTCGCCGATCTGCACCTCCGGGTAGACCTCGAAGGTGGCGTCGAACACCATCTGGCCTTCGGGCGCATCGTCCTTCTGCGTGATGCGCGGCGCGCCGGCCACGCGCAGCTGGGCCTCGCTGGCGGCATCGTTGAAGGCGCGGCCGACGTGGTCGTTCATGACCTCGTAGTGCACCGAATAGCCATAGCGCTGCGCGACCACCGACATCGGCACCTTGCCCGGGCGGAAGCCGGCCGCCTTGACGGTGCGCGACAGCTTCTTCAGGCGGGTCTCGACCTCGCTGCTGATCTGTTGGCTGGGCACGCTCAGCGTGATGCGACGTTCCAGCTTGTCAAGGGTTTCCACGTTCACGGCCATGATGGGCTCTTTCCACTGATGATGTCTGGTGCGCGGGGCCGGACTCGAACCGGCACGCCCGTGAAGGCGTCAGGACCTAAACCTGGTGCGTCTACCAATTTCGCCACCCGCGCGGCACAAGGTTCAAAACGGCAAGGGGCCCGTTGCGGACCCCTTCAGCAACCCGGCGAAGGGCGGATTCTAACTGGCCGTGGACAATAGGGCGGTGGCCGTGCAGCACTACGAGAACTTTCCCGTCGCATCGCTGCTGTGCCCGGCGCCGCTGCGGCCGGCGGTGGTGGCGCTGTACCGCTTTGCGCGCACCGCCGACGACCTGGCCGACGAGGGCGACGCCCCCGCCGAACAGCGCACGGCCCAGCTCGCCCGCTATCGCGCCGAGCTGACGGCGGTGGCCCAGGGCGCCCTGCCCGGTGGTGACTGGCCGGAAGTCTTCTACCCGCTGTCCCAGGCCATGCGGCAGCACGATCTGCCGGTGCCGCTGCTGCATGCCTTGCTCGACGCCTTCGAGCAGGACGTGCGCAACCCGCGCTATGCCGACCGCGCCGCGCTGCTGGACTACTGCGCGCGCTCGGCCGACCCGGTGGGGCGCCTGCTGCTGCACCTGTACCGCGTCGGCGACGACCTGTCGCTGCGCCAGTCCGACGCCATCTGCAGTGCCTTGCAGCTGATCAACTTCTGGCAGGACCTGAGCGTGGACCTGCCGCGCCACCGCGTCTATCTGCCGGAGCAGGATCTGCGGCGCCATGGCCTGGACGCCGACGCGTGCCTGCGGCAGCCCGACGCCGGGGCGACACGCGCGCTGGTGCGCGAACTGGCGCAATGGGCCGGCGCGCTGATGGCCGAGGGCGCGCCGCTGGCGCTGCGCCTGCCGGGACGCATCGGCTGGGAGTTGCGGCTGGTGGTGCAGGGCGGCCTGCGGATTCTTGAGAAAATCGCCGCCATGGACTACACCACGCCGCGCTCGCGACCGACCTTGCGCCGTGCCGACGCGCCGGGGTTGTTGTGGCGCGCGCTGCGCATGAGGTGATGGGCATGCCGGCCAGTCCCGCGGCGATCAGCCCGCAACAGTACGTGCAGGACAAGGCCGCCGCCAGCGGCTCGTCCTTCTACTACGCCTTTCTCTTCCTGCCGCCGCCACGACGCGCGGCGATCACCGCCTTCTACGCCTTCTGCCGCGAGGTGGACGACGTGGTCGACGAGACCAGCGATGCCGGCGTCGCCGCCACCAAGCTGGCCTGGTGGCGCCAGGAAGTCCAGGCCGCCTTCGCCGGCCGGCCCAGCCATCCGGTGATGAAGGCGCTGATGCCGCTGGCCGCCGAGTTCGGCATCGAGCCCGCGCACCTGTCCGCGGTCATCGACGGCTGCCAGATCGACCTGCAGCAGACGCGCTTCCTCGACTACCCCAGCCTGCAACGCTATTGCCATCTGGTGGCGGGCGTGGTGGGCGAGGTCGCCGCGAACATCTTCGGCCGTACCGAGGCCGCGACGGTGCAGTATGCGCACGGCCTCGGGCTGGCCATGCAGCTGACCAACATCATCCGCGACGTCGGCGACGACGCGCGGCGCGGGCGCATCTATCTGCCGATGGCCGAGCTGCAGCGCTTCGGCGTCACTGCGCAGGAACTGCTCAAGCGCGACGCCCCCTGGGGCTACAGCGAGCGCTTCGACGCGCTGATGCGCTTCCAGGCCGAACGCGCCCACCGCCAGTACGACGAGGCGCTGGCGCTGCTGCCCGAGGCCGACCGGCGCGCCCAGACGCCCGGGCTGATGATGGCCAACATCTACCGCACCCTGCTGCGCGAGATCGAAGCCGACGGCTTTCGCGTGCTGCACCAGCGCACCTCGCTGACGCCGCTGCGCAAGCTGTGGATCGCGTGGCGCACGCACCGGCGCGGCCGTTGATCCCGCGGCGCATCGCCGTGGTCGGCGCCGGCTGGGCGGGCATCGCCGCCGCCGTGCATGCGCGCCGCGCCGGGCATGAGGTGCAGGTCTTCGAGATGGCACCGCAGCCCGGCGGCCGCGCGCGCAGCGTGCCGGTCGACGGCTTCGTGCTGGACAACGGCCAGCACATCCTGATCGGCGCCTACGCGGCCACGCTGGAACTGATGCACGAGGTCGGCGCCGACCCGGCGCGGGTGCTGAAGCGCCTGCCGCTGGCGCTGAAGTACCCCGACGGCCAGGGCCTGCAGTTGCGCGGCGGCGCGCCGATGCCGGACTTCGTGCGCGCCGTGCTCGGCCGCGCCGGCTGGGGCTGGCGGCCGCGGCTGGCGCTGCTGGCCCATGCCGCGCGCTGGGCGGCCGGCGGCTTTGCCTGCGCACCGACGCTCAGCGTGGCCGAGCTGTGCCGCGGGCTGCCGCGCGTCGTGCAGACGCAGCTGGTGGAGCCGCTGTGCGTCGCCGCGCTGAACACGCCCGCCGCGCAGGCCAGCGCGCAGGTCTTCCTGCGCGTGCTGCACGACGCGCTGTTCGGCGGGCGCGGGGCGTCGGACCTGCTGCTGCCGGCCGCGCCGCTGGGCGCCCTGCTGCCCGAGCCGGCCATGGACTGGTTCGACGCGCACGGCGTGCGCCTGCGCGCCGGCGCGCGGGTATTGCAGTTGCAGTCTCATGCCGCAGGCTGGCAGGTGGACGGCGAGGCCTTCGATGCCGTGGTGCTGGCCTGCAGCGCCGTCGAGGCCGCCCGCCTGTGCCGGGACATCGCCCCCGGCTGGGCGCAGCAGGCCGCAGCGTTGCGCTACGAGCCCATCGTCACCGTCTACCTGCAAAGCCCGGGCACGCGCCTGCGGCTGCCGATGACGCTGCTGGACGCGAGCGCCGACGCGCCGGCGCAGTTCGTCTTCGACCTCGGCGCGCTCGGCAGCGCCGAGGGTGTCTTCGCCTTCGTCATCAGCGGCGCGCGCGACTGGGTTGAACGCGGCCTGCAGGCCACCGCACAAGCCACGCAGGCCCAGGCGCTGGCGGCCTTCGCGCCCGGCACCTGGCCGGTGCCGCCCACGGTGCTGCACGTCGGCGCGGAAAAGCGCGCCACCTTCCAATGCACGCCCGGCCTGCAGCGCCCACCGGCGCGCATCGCCGCCAATCTGTGGGCCGCCGGCGACTATGTGGCCGGGCCCTACCCCGCCACGCTGGAAGGCGCGGTGCGCTCGGGCCGGCAGGCCGCGCAGGATGCCGGTATGCAATTCGCGGTTCCGTAATGCAGAAAACGTCGAAGCGCGCCACAATGTCCGCATGAAGGATCCCGCGAGTTCGAAACCGGCCATCCAGGTGCTCGAACGCAGTTTCATGCTGTTCGACGTGCTGGCCGCGCACCAGGACCCGGTGTCGCTGAAGCAGATCAGCGCGCAGACCGGCCTGCATCCGTCGACGGCGCACCGCATCCTCAACGACCTGGCGCTGGGCGGCTTCGTCGAGCGGCCGCATGCCGGCAGCTACCGGCTGGGCATGCGCCTGCTGGAACTCGGCAACCTGGTCAAGGCGCGCCTGGACGTGCGCGAGGCCGCGCTGGGGCCGATGCGCGACCTGCACAAGCTGACCCACCAGCCGGTGAACCTGTCGATGCGCCAGGGCGACGAGATCGTCTACATCGAACGCGCCTACAGCGAACATTCAGGCATGCAGGTGGTGCGCGCCATCGGCGGCCGCGCACCGCTGCACCTGACGTCGGTGGGCAAGCTGTTCCTGGCGATGGACGACGCGCAGAAGGTGCGTGCCTATGCCACGCGCAGCGGCCTGGCCGGCCAGACGCGCAACAGCATCACCGCGCTGCCGGCGCTGGAGCGTGAACTGGCCAATGTGCGCCGGCTGGGCAGCGCGCGCGACGACGAGGAACTGGAACTCGGCGTGCGCTGCATGGCCGCCGGCATCTACGACGACCAGAACAAGCTGGTGGCCGGCCTGTCGATCTCGGCGCCGGCCGATCGGCTGGAAGAAGGCTGGCTGGAACGCGTCAAGGCGACGGCCGCGCAGATCTCCGCGTCGTTGGGCCACCGCGGCTGAGCCGCCGGCCCGGGCCGATCGGGCTTCAGTAGCGCGCGCGCGCGGTCGCCGTGGCGGACGGCACCGCCTGGTCCAGCCACTTGCGGATGCGCTCGGCATCGCCGATGCGCGAGTAGCGGCCGGCCGAATCGAGCAGCACCATGATCAGCTTGCGCCCGGCGAGCTGCGCCTGCATCACCAGGCAGCGCCCGGCTTCGGAGATGTAACCGGTCTTCTGCAGGCCGATGTCCCAATCGGGGCTACGCACCAGCCCGTTGGTGCTGCGGAACTGCAGCTGGCGCTTGCCGACGTCGACCTGCGCCTCGCGCGAGGTGGACAGGTCGCGGATGATCTGGTGCGCATAGGCCGCGTTCACCAGCCGCGCCAGGTCGTTGGCGCTGGAGCGGTTCTGGCTCGACAGCCCGGTCGGCTCGACATAGCGGGTGTCGTGCATGCCCAGCAGCTGGGCCTTGGCGTTCATCGCGGCGACGAAGGCATCCAGGCCCCCCGGATAGTGGCGGCCCAGCGCATGCGCGGCGCGGTTTTCGGAGGACATCAGCGCCAGCAGCAGCATCTCGCCGCGGCTCAGCTGGGTGCCCACGGTCAGCCTGGAACGGCTGCCCTTCTCGGTGTCGACGTCGTCCTGCGAGATGGTCAGCACCTCATCCAGCGGCAGCGCGGCCTCTGTGACGATCAGCGCGGTCATCAGCTTGGTGATGGACGCGATCGGCAACACCGCTTGCGGATTCTTGCTGAACAGCACCTGCTGCGTGTCCTGGTCGATGACCAGAGCCACGCTCGATTTCAGGTCCAGCGGATCGTCGGTGGCATGCAAGCCGGTAAGTTGCCCTACGGACTGCCGCTCGGGCGCGGCCTGCACCGCGGTGCGACGGGCCTTCGTCGCCGCCGCCTTGCGCGTGCTGCTGACCTGGGGCGACTTGCTGGACGCCTTGGCGTCGCGCGACGAACTCGGGGCCGCCTGCAGAGGCGAGGCGCTCAACGCCAGCATGAGACCGCACGCCAAGAACGGGTGCTTCAGCCAATCCAGATTCAACCAATGCCGCACGTGCGCTCTCCCAAGGACACCCGCAGTTTATGAGAAAGGAAAATGACTAGCAAGATCAAATGCTTGCTAATCGTTCCTCAAGTCACGTCTGGGGTCCGCTGCACTGGAGTTGCTTCAGCGCAACAGAGCCCGCGACCTGGCTCTCCCTGCGAATGATCGGCGGCTGGGTCCCTGCCTTTAGCCCTGGGCTGCGACCTTCTCGCCCTTGCTGCGCAACTTGTTGAGCGCGGCCAGATAGGCCTTGGCCGATGCCACGATGATGTCGGGGTCGGCACCGACCCCGTTCACCACCCGCCCGCCCAGCTGCAGCCGCACGGTCACCTCGCCCTGGGATTCTGTGCTGCCCGAGGTGATGGCATTCACCGAATACAGCAGCAGTTCGGCGCCACTTCCCACCATGGATTCGATGGCCTTCAGACTGGCGTCGACGGGGCCGTTGCCGTCGCTCTCGGCATGCAGTTCCTGCTCGCCGGAGGCGAACGCCACACGCGCCCGCGGCCGCTCCCCGGTCTCGGAATGCTGCGACAGCGACAGCAGCCGGAAGTGCTCCTGCTCGTGGGTCACGCTTTCGTCGCCCATCAGCGCGATGATGTCCTCGTCGAAGATGTCGCTCTTGCGGTCGGCCAGGTCCTTGAAGCGCGCGAAGGCGGCGTTGATGTCGGCCTCGGAGTCGCTTTCGATGCCCAGCTCCTGAAGGCGCTGCTTGAAGGCATTGCGGCCCGACAGCTTGCCCAGCACGATCTTGTTGGCCGACCAGCCCACGTCCTCGGCACGCATGATCTCGTAGGTGTCGCGCGCCTTGAGCACGCCGTCCTGGTGGATGCCCGAGGCATGCGCGAAGGCGTTCGCGCCGACCACCGCCTTGTTGGGCTGCACGACGAAGCCGGTGGTCTGCGCCACCATGCGCGAGGCCGGCACGATCTGCGAGGTGTCCACGCGCACGTCCAGGCCGAAATAGTCGCGGCGCGTCTTCACCGCCATCACCACTTCTTCGAGCGAGCAGTTGCCGGCACGCTCACCCAGCCCGTTGATGGTGCATTCGACCTGCCGCGCGCCGCCGATCATCACGCCGGCCAGCGAGTTGGCCACGGCCATGCCCAGGTCGTTATGGCAGTGCACCGACCACACGGCCTTGTCGGAGTTGGGAATACGCTCGCGCAGCGTGCGGATGAACTGGCCGTACAGCTCGGGGATCGCGTAGCCCACGGTGTCCGGGATGTTGAGCGTGGTCGCGCCTTCGTGGATCGCGGCCTCGAGCACGCGGCACAGGAAGTCGGGGTCGGAGCGGTAGCCGTCCTCCGGCGAGAACTCGACGTCGGGGCAGAGGTTGCGCGCGAAGCGCACCGCCAGCCTGGCCTGCTCGAAGACCTCGTCGCGCGACATGCGCAGCTTCTTCTGCATGTGCAGTTCGCTGGTGGCGATGAAGGTATGGATGCGCGCCCGTGCGGCGGGCTGCAGCGCCTCGGCGGCGCGGGCGATGTCGCGGTCGTTGGCGCGCGCCAGCGAGCACACCGTCGATTCCTTGATGTGCGAGGCGATGGCGCGCACGCACTCGAAGTCGCCATTGCTGGACGCCGCGAAGCCGGCTTCGATGACATCGACGCGCAGGCGCTCGAGCTGGCGCGCGATGCGCAGCTTCTCGTCCTTGGTCATCGATGCGCCGGGGGACTGCTCGCCGTCGCGCAGGGTGGTGTCGAAGATGATCAGTTGCTGGCTCATGTCGGGTCTCCTCATTTCGCCATCGGTGCCACCGCCACGCGCAACGCCTGCGCGCGCGCCATGCCGGACAACAGCGCCCTGAAGGACGCGGCCACGATGTCGGCATCGATGCCCACGCCGTAGAGCACGCGGCTGCCGACGCGCATCTCGATGTAGGCGGCGGCACGTGCGTGGGCACCGGTGCCGATGGCGTGCTCATGGTAGTCCAGCACCTGAAGTTCGCCGCCGAAGGCCGCGCGCAGCGCCGCCGCGAACGCATCGACCGGGCCGTTGCCCTGCCCGCGCAGCGCCACCGTTTCGCCGTCGACACGCAGCTGGGCGCTCAGGCGCACGCGGCCGTCGCCTTCGTCGAGGTGGTAGTTGTCCAGCAGCTTGCCGTCGAGGCGGTATTCGCGCTCGAACACCTGCCACAGGTCGGCCGCGCTCATCTCGCGGCCCTGCACGTCCATCACCGCCTGCACCACCTGGCTGAACTCGATCTGCAGCCGGCGCGGCAGGTCGATGCCGTGTTCCGTCTCCAGCAGGTAGGAGATGCCGCCCTTGCCCGACTGGCTGTTGACGCGGATCACCGCCTCGTAGCTGCGGCCCAGGTCCTTCGGGTCGATCGGCAGATAGGGCATCTCCCAGACGTCGCCGTCGCGCCGCGCGGCGAAGGCCTTCTTGATCGCATCTTGGTGCGAGCCCGAGAACGAGGTGTAGACCAGGTCGCCGGCATAAGGATGACGCGGATGCACCGGCAGCTGGTTGCAGTGCTCGACGCAGCGGCGGATCTCGTCGATGTTCGAGAAGTCCAGTCCGGGCGCGACGCCTTGCGTGTACAGGTTCAGCGCGATGTTGACGACGTCGACGTTGCCGGTGCGCTCGCCGTTGCCGAACAGGCAGCCTTCGACGCGGTCGGCGCCGGCCATCAGCGCGAATTCGCCGGCCGTGGTGCCGGTGCCGCGGTCGTTGTGCGGGTGCACCGACAGCACGATCGAGTCACGCCGGTCCAGATGCCGATGCATCCATTCGATCATGTCGGCAAAGATGTTCGGCGTGCTGTGCTCCACCGTCGACGGCAGATTGATGATGCACTTGGCCTGCGGCGTGGGCTGCCACACCGCCGTGACGGCGTCGACCACACGCTTGCTGAAGGCGAGTTCGGTGCCGGAGAACATCTCCGGCGAATACTGGAAGGTCCAGCGCGTCGCCGGCTGGGCCGCGGCCAGCTGCTGCAGCAGCCGCGCATGGCGCACCGCCAGGTCGACGATGCCATCCTCGTCCAGCCCCAGCACCACGCGCCGCATCACCGGCGCGACCGCGTTGTACAGGTGCACGATGGCGCGCGGGGCGCCGACCAGCGACTCGAAGGTGCGGCGGATCAATTCCTCGCGTGCCTGCGTCAGCACCTGGATGGTCACGTCCTCGGGGATCAGGTTCTGCTCGATGAGCAGGCGCACGAAATCGAAGTCCGCCTGCGAGGCCGAGGGAAAGCCGACCTCGATCTCCTTGAAGCCGATACGCACCAGCATCTGGAACATGCGCAGCTTGCGCGCCGGGTCCATCGGCTCGATCAGCGCCTGGTTGCCGTCGCGCAGATCGACGCTGCACCACACCGGCGGGCGGTTCAGCACCGCATCGGGCCAGGTCCGGTCAGCCAGGCGCACCGGCGCGAAGGCACGGTACTTCTGTTCGGGGCGGGAGAGCATCGTCATGGTCGAACCTCGTGGTTTTGTGGGGTGCCCGCGCAAGCTGGAAAAAGAAAAACGGCCCGTTGCGTGAGCTGACGGGCCGTTGATCCAGGAATGTACAGATGTGGCTGATCAGCGCGCCCGAAGCACTCCTAGAAGCAGTAGCGAAATGGCGGGACGGCTGAACATCTTGGGGCGCAATATAGCACGAGCCTCTTTAGTGAAGGCCACGCTCGTCGGGTTCGTCGGTGGAGATGGCGATCACGCTGACCGGCTTGCCCTTGGTCTTGCGCCACACATAGACCGCATAGCCGGACAGCCCATAGACACAGAAGGCGCCGAACAGCACCAGCGGCGGATGCAGGTTGACGGCGGCGATGCCCAGCGCCACCAGCACCAGCACGATGAAGGGCACCGAACGCCGCTGGCCGATGTCCTTGAAGCTGTAGAAGGGCACGTTGGTGACCATCGTCAGGCCGGCGTACAGCGTCACGCCCATCGCCCCCCAGGCCAGCCAGTCGATGCGCCCGGCGCCCTTGAAGCCGGCGTCGTCCATCACCCAGATGAAGCCGACCACCAGCGCCGCCGCCGCCGGGCTGGGCAGCCCCTGGAAGTAGCGCTTGTCGACGACGCCGATGTTGGTGTTGAAGCGCGCCAGGCGCAGCGCGGCCGACGCGCAGTAGACGAAAGCCGCCACCCAGCCGAACTTGCCCAGACCCTTGAGCGCCCATTCGTAGACGATCAACGCCGGCGCGGCGCCGAAGCTGACCATGTCGGACAGGCTGTCCATCTGCTCGCCGAAGGCGCTCTGCGTGTGCGTCATGCGCGCCACGCGCCCGTCCAGGCTGTCGAGCACCATGGCGCAGAACACGCCCAGCACCGCGTTCTCGAAGCGGCCGTTCATCGCCATCACGATGGCGTAGAAGCCGCCGAACAGCGCTGCCAGGGTGATCATGTTGGGCAACACGTAGATGCCCCGGCGGCGCTTGCGCGGCAGATCTCCCGGCTCGCCTGGGTCCTCCAGCGTCGACGGCGCGGGATCGTTCATCGGGCGAAGGTCAGTTGCGGCTCTTGTCGACCAGCTTGTTGGCCTTGATCCACGGCATCATCGCGCGCAGCTTCTCGCCGACCACCTCGATCGAATGCTCGGCCGTCAGGCGGCGGCGCGACAGCAGCGTGGGCGCGCCGGCGCGGTTCTCGATGATGAAGCTCTTGGCGTATTCGCCGCTCTGGATGTCGGCCAGCATCTGCTTCATGGCCACCTTGGTCTCGGGCGTGATGACCTTCGGGCCGGACACGTACTCGCCGTACTCGGCGTTGTTGCTGATCGAGTAGTTCATGTTGGCGATGCCGCCTTCGTAGATCAGGTCGACGATCAGCTTCAGCTCGTGCAGGCACTCGAAGTAGGCCATCTCGGGTGCGTAGCCCGCTTCCACCAGCGTCTCGTAGCCGGCCTTGATCAGCTCCACGGTGCCGCCGCACAACACGGCCTGCTCGCCGAACAGGTCGGTCTCGGTCTCCTCGCGGAAGTTGGTCTCGATGATGCCGGCCTTGCCGCCGCCGTTGGCCGCGGCATAGCTCAGCGCCAGGTCGCGCGCCTTGCCGCTCTTGTCCTGCGCCACGGCAATCAGGTGCGGCACGCCGCCGCCCTGGGTGTAGGTGTTGCGCACCGTGTGGCCCGGCGCCTTCGGCGCCACCATCCACACGTCGAGGTCGGCGCGCGGCACGACCTGGCCGAAGTGAACGTTGAAGCCGTGCGCAAAGGCCAGCGAGGCGCCTTCACGGATGTTCGGCTCCACGTCGTCGCGGTAGACGGCGGCGATCTGCTCGTCGGGCAGCAGCAGCATGACCACATCGGCGCCCTTCACGGCCTCACCGACCTCGGCCACCTTCAGGCCCGCCTTCTCGACCTTGGACCACGACGCCCCGCCCTTGCGCAGGCCGACCGTCACCTTGACGCCGCTGTCGCTGAGGTTCTGCGCGTGCGCATGGCCCTGCGAGCCGTAGCCCACGATGGTGACCTTCTTGCCCTTGATCAGGCTCAGGTCGGCGTCCTTGTCGTAGTAGACCTTCATCTCACTCTCTCCTCAATCCGTTGAAACAACCTTCAAGGGCTCCGCCAGGAGCCCGCCCTAGACTCTCAAAATCCTTTCGCCGCGGCCGATGCCGCTGGCGCCGGTGCGCACCGTCTCCAGGATCGCGGCACGATCGATCGCCTCCAGAAAGGCGTCGAGCTTGCCCGAGTCCCCGGTCAACTCCAGCGTATAGCTCTTCTCGGTGACGTCGACCACACGGCCGCGGAAGATGTCGGCCATGCGCTTCATCTCGTCGCGCTCCTTGCCCACGGCGCGCACCTTGATGAGCATCAGCTCGCGCTCGGTGAACTGGCCTTCGGTCAGGTCCACCACCTTGACCACCTCGATCAGCCGGTTCAGATGCTTGGTGATCTGCTCGATGACCTCGTCGGAGCCGGTGGTGACGATGGTCATGCGCGACAGCGAAGGGTCTTCGGTCGGCGCGACCGTCAGGCTCTCGATGTTGTAGCCGCGCGCCGAGAACAGCGCCACGACGCGGGAAAGTGCGCCGGGCTCGTTTTCCAGCAGCACTGCAATGATGTGTTTCATGTCGTTCGTCCTGCGCGCTCTTCACGTCCGGCGGCTTGTGGGCCGCCGGCGCTTGGCCACGCGTTGCGAGTTGAGTCGTCTTGTCCGGGGTGCATCGCGGTGAGCTGCCAGCCCGCATCGCCGGCGCGGTAACGCCGGGTCGCGAACGGGCGGCCCGCCCGGTCTACAGGTCCTCGGACCCCAGCAGCATCTCGGTGATGCCCTTGCCTGCCTGCACCATCGGCCACACGTTTTCGGTCGGGTCGGTGCGGATGTCGAGGAACACGGTGCGGTCCTTCATGCGCATCGCCTCGCGCAGCGCCGGCTCCACATCGGCCGGTTTCTCGACCAGCAGGCCCACGTGGCCGTAGGCCTCGGCCAGCTTGACGAAGTCGGGCAGCGCGTCCATGTAGCTGTGCGAATAGCGGCCGCCATAGTCCAGCTGCTGCCACTGGCGCACCATGCCCAGGTAGCGGTTGTTCAGCGAGATCACCTTCACCGGCGTGTCGTACTGCTTGCAGGTGGACAGCTCCTGCAGGCACATCTGGATCGAGCCTTCGCCGGTGATGCAGAACACGTCCGACTCGGGCTTGGCCAGCTTGATGCCCATGGCATACGGCAGGCCCACGCCCATCGTGCCCAGGCCACCGGAGTTGATCCAGCGCCGGGGCTCGTCGAAGCCGTAGTACTGCGCCGCCCACATCTGGTGCTGGCCGACGTCGGAGGTGATGTAGGTGTCGCGGTCCCGGGTCAGTTCCCAGAGCTTCTTCACCACGAACTGCGGCTTGATGACTTCGCTGCTGTTCTTGAAGGCCAGACAGTCGCGCTTGCGCCATTCGGCGATCTGCTTCCACCAGTCGGCCAGCGCGGCGGCATCGGGACGGGTCTGCGCCTCGCCCAGCTGGCTGAGCAGTTCCTGCAGCACGTCCTTGACGTCACCGACGATCGGAATGTCCACGCGCACGCGCTTGGAGATCGACGACGGGTCGATGTCGACGTGGATGATCTTGCGCTCGACCGACGCGAAGTGCTTCGGGTTGCCGATGACGCGGTCGTCGAAGCGCGCGCCCACGGCCAGCAGCACGTCGCAGTGCTGCATGGTCATGTTGGCTTCGTAGGTGCCGTGCATGCCCAGCATGCCCAGGAAGCGCGGGTCGCTGGCCGGCATGGCCCCCAGCCCCATCAGCGTGTTGGTGCAGGGGACGCCCAGCAGGTCGACCAGCTGGCGCAGTTCGTTCGACGCGTTGCCCAGGATCACGCCGCCGCCGGTGTAGATGTACGGGCGCTTGGCGCCCAGCAGCAACTGCACGGCCTTGCGGATCTGCCCGCCATGGCCCTTCTTCACCGGGTTGTAAGAGCGCATCTCGACACGCTCGGGGTACTGGAAGAGCGCGGTCTTCAGCGACACGTCCTTGGGGATGTCCACCACCACCGGCCCGGGGCGGCCGGTGCGCGCCAGGTGGAAGGCCTTCTTCATGGTCATCGCCAGGTCGCGCACGTCCTTGACCAGGAAGTTGTGCTTGACGATCGGCCGCGTGATGCCGACGGTGTCGCACTCCTGGAAGGCGTCCAGCCCGATCGCCGGCGTCGGCACCTGGCCGGTGACGATGACCATCGGAATGGAGTCCATGTACGCCGTGGCGATGCCGGTCACCGCATTGGTGACGCCAGGGCCGGAGGTGACCAGTGCCACGCCGACCTCGCCGGTGGCGCGCGCATAGCCGTCTGCGGCGTGTACCGCGGCCTGCTCGTGGCGCACCAGGATGTGCTGGATCGAATCCTGCTTGTACAGCGCGTCGTAGATGTACAACACCGCGCCGCCAGGGTAGCCCCAGAGGTACTTGACCTGTTCGGCCTGCAGGCAGCGGACCAGGATGTCCGAGCCGTTCAGCTCTTGCGGGGTGGTGGGGGAGGCTTGCGCCGACGCGGCGCGTTTGACTTCCGCGGGGGAAATGTCCATGTCAGACCCTTTGCGAATTTCGTGGACGAAAAACCATTGGTGCCCCTCCTCGCGCCCTCGTGAGGCGGAATCGGACAGCTTCGGAGCCGGATCTCCGATGCCCGGGTCGGGCCATCGGGCTCCCGGCTGTGGAGCTCATTGTGCGAAGCGGCATTATGCCATCGGGCGGCGGTGCGCCCCCGCACCGCTCGTACGCAGAGCCCGATGCGATAATTTCCGCGGTCCACATTGGGGCGCAGCAGCACGCGCAAGCCCTTGGCCACCGACAAAGAACTGTCCGACTTTCTCAAGAGCGCCGAAAAACGGGCCTTCAAGCGCACCGCCTACGCCGTGCGTGACGAGGATGCCGCGCTCGATGTCGTGCAGGACGCCATGATCCGCCTCGCCGAGAAGTACGCCGACCGGCCGCTGTCGGAACTGCCGCTGATCTTCGCGCGCATCCTGTCCAACGCCACGATGGACTGGTTCCGGCGCCAGAAGGTGCGGCAGGCCGCGGTGCAGCACGTCTACGAACTCGATGCCGCCGGCGACGACGGCGAGTTCGACCTGCTCGATGTGTTGCAGGCGGCAGACGCCAGCTGGACCTCGCACGAGCCGGCCGAACGGCTGTCGCGCGAGCAGACCCTGGCCCTGATCGAGCAAGAAATCACGGCGCTGCCGGCACGTCAACGCGAGGCCTTCCTGCTGCGTTACTGGGAGGAACTGGATACTGCCGAAACCGCGTCAGTCATGGGCTGCTCTGAAGGCAGTGTGAAAACACATTGCTCCAGGGCAGTGCATGCATTGGCGGCGGCGCTGACTGCCAAGGGACTGAAGCCATGATCGAAACGCCTGGAAATCGCCGTATCGACCTGGATGCCCTGCAGGCCCGCTTCGCGTTGCGCGTCGCCTCGCGCCTGACCGAACGCGCCGACGCCCTGCCCCACGACCTGTCCGAGCGGCTGCGCGTGGCGCGCGAGCAGGCGACGGCCCGCGCGCGGCAGGTGCAACGCGCCGAGGCGGTGGCCGCCGGGGCGGTGCAGGTGTCGCCGGGGGGGGGCGTCGCGCTCGGGCGCGGCCCGTCGGGCTGGGTTCGGCTGGCGTCGGTGCTGCCGCTGATGATGCTGGTCTTCGGCTTGCTGCTGATCCAGCATCTGCACGACCAGGCGGAGATCCACGCCGCCGCCGATGTCGATGCGGCGTTGCTGGCCGACGACCTGCCGCCCGAGGCCTACGGTGACCCGGGTTTCGTGGAATTCCTCCGACAGCCCGAACCGTGACCGAGCCAGCGCCGGGCGACCGCCTTCCCCTCGTCCGTGCCGTCGTCGCGGCGCTTCTGGTGCTCGGTCTGTGCGCAGGTAGTTGCGGTGTCTGGGCGCAGGCCGGCAATGCCAAGGCCGGCGGCCCGGCCTGGTCGTCGCTGACCCCGGCCCAGCAGTCCGCCTTGCAGCCACTGAAGCGCGACTGGCAAGACATCGACGCGCCGCGCAAGCAGAAGTGGCTGGAAATTGCCGCGCGCATGCCATCGATGTCACCCGACGACCGCCAGCGCGTGCAGGAGCGCATGCAGGAATGGGCGCGGCTGAGCCCCGACGAGCGCGGGCGCGCGCGCCTGCAGTTCCAGGAGACGCGCCAGATCAGCCCGCAGCAGCGCCTGTCGCGCTGGGACGCGTACATGGCTCTTCCCGAGGAAGAACGGCGCGCACTGGCAGAAAGTGCCAGGACGGTGCCGCCGGCCGGCAAGACGGCCGGCCGCGATGCGGGCACCAGCGACGCGGCGCGCAAGGGCGCGCCCGCCGTGCCGACGCTGAAGGCCGTGGCGCCGACGCTGGTGCAGGCCAAACCCGGTGCCAGCACGACGCTGATCTCCAGCCCCGTCGCCCCGCCGTCCCATGCGCAGCCGAAGATCGCCACCAGCCAAGAGGTGGTGAACCGGCGCACCTTGCTGCCCAAGGCGGGGCCCCAGGTGGACCCGCCTGCCACCACCGCTTCGTCCAGCCAATGACGCCGGCTGCGCAAGGCGGCCCGGCGCTGCCGGCGCCGGGCCTGCGGCGCCGCATGGCGGCCTTTGTCTACGAGGGCGTGCTGCTGTTCGGCGTGCTGATGGTCACCGGCCTGGTCTACGGGCTGGCCACGCAGCAGCGCCACGCCATGGTGGGGCTGCACGGCCTGCAAGCCTTTGTGTTTGTCGTGCTGGGCCTGTACTTCACCTGGTTCTGGTCGCACGGCGGCCAGACCATCGCCATGAAGACCTGGCACATCCGCCTGCTGACCGAGGATGGTCGGCCGGTCGGCGCCGCGCGCGCCTGGCTGCGCTATCTGCTGAGCTGGTTATGGTTCATGCCGGCGCTGGTCTGGGCCTGGCTCAACGGCCTGCACAGTGGCCTGCAACTGGGCGTGGCGCTGCTCGTCGGCGTGGTGGCCTACGCGGCGCTGGCCCGTTGCAACCGCCACCGCCAGTTCCTGCATGATCTGCTGGCGCGCACGCGACTGGTGCAGACGCCACCGCCGCCGCGCCGTCAGCCCTGATCGCGCCAGCACCCCACCACCCCTGCCTCACTGCCATGCCCAGTTCGCCCCCTCTGTCGGTCTGTGTGTTCTGCGGCTCGCGCGTCGGCGCGTCGCCGGCCTTCGAGGCGGCGGCACGCGCCACCGGCACGCTGATCGGCCGCAACGGCTGGCAGCTGGTCTATGGCGGCGGGCGGGCGGGCCTGATGGGCGCGGTCGCCGACGCCGCGCTGGCGGCCGGTGGCCGCGTCGTCGGCGTTATTCCGCAGACGCTGATGGACCGCGAGCATGGCCATACCGGCTTGAGCGAACTGCACGTGGTGCAGACCATGCACGAGCGCAAGCGCCTGATGGCCGAGCGCAGCGACGCCTTCGTCGCCCTGCCCGGCGGCATCGGCACGCTGGAGGAACTGTTCGAGGTGTGGACCTGGCGCCAGCTGGGCTACCACGACAAGCCCGTCGGCCTGCTCAACGTGGAGGGCTACTACGACCGGCTGCTGGCCTTCGTCGACGACATGGTCGGCGCCGGCTTCGTCATGCCGCCGCAGCGCGAGCTGCTGCAGATGGATGCGTCGCCGCCGGCGCTGCTGCAGCGGCTGGGCCGCCTGGCGCAGACGGCCACCGCGCCGGACGACTACTCGCGCACCTGATCAGACCGCGGCTTCGTCGGTCTCGCCGGTACGGATGCGCACCACCTGCTCCACCGGCACCACGAAGATCTTGCCGTCGCCGATCTTGCCGGTCTTGGCGGCCCGCACAATGGCCTCGATGCAGCGCTCGACGTCGCCATCCTTGACCACCACCTCGACCTTCATCTTCGGCAGGAAGTCGACCACGTATTCGGCGCCGCGGTACAACTCGGTGTGGCCCTTCTGCCGACCGAAGCCCTTGACCTCGGTGACGGTGAGCCCCGACACGCCGACATCGGCCAAGGCCTCGCGCACTTCTTCCAGCTTGAATGGCTTGATGATTGCAGTGATCTGCTTCATGTCGGACCCTCGACAAGACGTTGCACTGCTGCGATTTAAACATGGATCCATGCGGCATTGGCGCGGCGCCGGCGCGCGCGCCGCGCCCGCACCAAGCCTGTGCCGGATGCGCAATCTTGGCGCGCCTGCGTGTCCCCGGAAGCAAGCTGCATGAGCGCCGGCGCTGACGTTGCCGACGTGCGCATCCAACTCGTCGAAGACCCTTCGACGATCGACGCTCAGGCCTGGGATGCGCTGCTGGACGCGCAGGCCGTGCCCACGCCGTTCATGCGCCACGCCTATCTGAGCGCGCTGCACGACTCCGGCAGCGCGGTCCCGGACACGGGCTGGGCGAACCGCTGGCTGTGCCTCACCCAGGGGCATGAACTGGTCGGCGGCTGCGCGCTGTACCTGAAGAGCCACTCCTACGGCGAGTACGTGTTCGACTGGGCCTGGGCCGATGCCTACCAGCGCCACGGCCTGCACTACTACCCGAAGCTGCTCGGCGCCGTGCCCTTCACGCCCGTGGCCGGCAGCCGCCTGCTCGCACGCGACGAGCCCTCGCGCCGCGCACTGCTGCAGGTGCTGCGCCAACTGTGCCGCGGCAACGACCTGTCATCGGCGCATCTGCTGTTCATCGACGAGGCCGACCGCCGGGCCGCGGCGGCCGAAGGCTGGATGCTGCGGCAGACGGTGCAGTTCCACTGGCTCAACCGGCCGGACTCGCCCTATGCCGACTTCGACGACTTCCTGGCCGGCCTGCAGCGCGACAAGCGCAAGAAGATCGCTCAGGAACGTCGCCGCGTGGCCGAGGCGGGTGTGGAGTTCAGCGTGCACCAGGGCGAGCAGATCGACCGCGCGCTGTGGGACTTCTTCCACCACTGCTACACGCTGACCTATGCGGCGCACCACTCCACGCCCTACCTGACGCGCGACTTCTTCGCGCGCATGCAGCGCGACATGGCACGGCACTGGGTGATGTTCGTCGCCTCGCGCGGCGGGCGCCGCATCGCCTGTTCACTGCTGGCCATCGACCCCGACCGTGGCCATGCCTACGGCCGCTACTGGGGCAGCACCGAGTACGTGCCGTGCCTGCACTTCGAGGCCTGCTACTACCAGCCGCTGCGCTGGTGCATCGCGCAGGGCTACGCGCGCTTCGAAGGCGGTGCGCAGGGCGAACACAAGATGGCGCGCGGCCTGCTGCCGGTGGTAACGCACTCGGCGCACTGGCTGAAGCACCCGAACTTCGCCGACGCCGTGGCACGCCACCTGGAGCGCGAAGGCGCCGGCATCGAGGCCTACGTGGACGAACTGCGCGAGCGCAATCCGTTCCGCTGACGGCCGGCTGCGCCGGCTTCTACGCCTATTTCAGCGCCTACTTCTGCGACTTCTGCCAGCTCTCCATGCCGGTCCTGACTTCGGCGCGGGCGGCGTCCGGGCCTTCCCAGCCCTTGATCTTGACCCACTTGCCGGGCTCCAGGTCCTTGTAGTGCTCGAAGAAGTGCTGGATGGTCTTCAGCCGCAACGGGTTCAGGTCCTCGGGCTTCTTCCACTGCGAATAGATCGACAGGATGCGGTCGATGGGCACCGCCAGCAGCTTGGCATCGCCGCCGGCCTCGTCGTCCATCATCAGCACGCCCAGCGGCCTGCAGGTCACGACCACGCCGGGAATCAGCGGCACCGGCGTGACCACCAGCACGTCCACCGGGTCGCCATCGTCGGCCAAGGTGTTGGGGATGTAGCCGTAGTTGCACGGGTAGTGCATCGACGTGCTCATGAAGCGGTCGACGAACAGCGCCCCCGAGTCGTGGTCGACCTCGTATTTGATGGGGTCGGCGTTCATCGGGATCTCGATGATCACGTTGAACTCGTCCGGCGCGTTCGCGCCTGGGGTGACGTTGTGCAGGCTCATCGCGGCTCTTTCGTTGCTGTGGGCTCGAACTATGGGCCCGAATTCTACGAATCGCGCTTGCGAGGCCCTGACGCCGCAGCGTCCGCGGGCACCGCAGGAAAACACTCAGCCGGGCGCTTCGCGTTTTCCCGTAGTATGCGCGCCGCGATCCGCCCCCTGCCCCGGCTGAGCCCGGCCGCCTCGGCAGGACAATCCAAGGGGACGCGACATCCACGACAAGCTGAACGCGGAAGGAAGCATCTTGATCTCCACCTCCATGGCGCTGAACATAGCGCTGCTTTGCGGCCTGGCGGCCGTGCTCTACGGCTTCATCCAGCGCAGCTGGATCCTGAAGCAGGACGCGGGCAACGCCCGCATGCAGGAGATCGCCGGCGCGATCCAGCAGGGCGCCGCGGCCTACCTGGCGCGTCAGTACAAGACCATCGCCATCGTCGGCGTGGTCCTGGCCATCCTCATCGCGGTCTTCCTGGACGTGACCAGCGCCATCGGCTTCGTGCTCGGCGCGGTGCTGTCCGGCGCTTGCGGCTTCATCGGCATGAACGTGTCGGTGCGCGCCAACGTGCGCACCGCGCAGGCCGCCACCAAGGGCATCGGCCCGGCGCTGGACGTGGCCTTCAAGGGCGGCGCCATCACCGGCATGCTGGTGGTGGGCCTGGGCCTGCTGGGCGTGGGCATCTTCTTCTGGTGGCTGGTCGGCGGCGCGCCGGCCGACGCCAAGTTCTCGGCCGTACTCAAGCCGCTGCTGGGCTTCGCCTTCGGCTCGAGCCTGATCTCGATCTTCGCGCGCCTGGGCGGCGGCATCTTCACCAAGGGCGCCGACGTCGGTGCCGACCTGGTGGGCAAGGTCGAGGCCGGCATCCCCGAGGATGACCCGCGCAATCCGGCGGTCATCGCCGACAACGTGGGCGACAACGTCGGCGACTGCGCCGGCATGGCGGCCGACCTGTTCGAGACCTACGCGGTGACGATCATCGCCACCATGTCGCTGGGCGCGCTGGTGGTCAGCGGCGCCGCGGTGCAGGCCGCGGTCTACCCGCTGCTGCTGGGCGGCGTGTCGATCATCGCGTCGATCATCGGCTGCTACT
The DNA here is from genome assembly GCA_019635285.1 of Rubrivivax sp. Classification (GTDB taxonomy): domain Bacteria; phylum Pseudomonadota; class Gammaproteobacteria; order Burkholderiales; family Burkholderiaceae_C; genus Rubrivivax. Next base: position 53,942 of record JAHBZS010000010.1, read on the forward strand.
TCGTCAAGGCCAGCCCGGGCATGAAGAACGTGATGCCGGCGCTGTACAAGGGCCTGGCCGTCGCCGGCGTGCTGTCGCTGATCGCCTTCTACTTCGTGACCACGATGGTCATGCCGGCCGACGCGCTGGGCGCGGGCACGCACATGCGGCTGTTCGGCGCCTGCGCCGTCGGCCTGGTGCTGACCGCCGCGCTGGTGTGGATCACCGAGTACTACACCGGCACGCAGTACAAGCCGGTGCAGCACATCGCGCAGGCCTCGACCACCGGCCACGGCACCAACATCATCGCCGGCCTGGGCGTGTCGATGCGTTCCACCGCCTGGCCGGTGATCTTCGTGTGCATCGCCATCATGGTGTCCTACGGCCTGGCCGGGCTGTTCGGCATCGCCGTGGCCGCCACCTCGATGCTGAGCATGGCCGGCATCGTCGTCGCGCTCGACGCTTACGGCCCGGTCACCGACAACGCCGGCGGCATCGCCGAGATGTCGGAGCTGCCCGACAGCGTGCGCGACATCACCGACCCGCTGGACGCGGTGGGCAACACCACCAAGGCGGTGACCAAGGGCTACGCCATCGGCTCGGCCGGCCTGGCCGCGCTGGTGCTGTTCGCCGACTACACGCACTCGCTCGAAGCGCGCGGCATGACCTTGAGCTTCGACCTGAGCGACCCGAAGGTCATCGTCGGCCTGTTCATCGGCGGCCTGATCCCCTACCTCTTCGGCGCGATGGCCATGGAAGCCGTCGGCCGCGCCGCCGGCTCGGTAGTGGTCGAGGTGCGGCGCCAGTTCCGCGAGATCAAGGGCATCATGGAAGGCAAGGCCAAGCCCGAATACGGCACGGCCGTCGACATGCTGACCAAGGCGGCGATCAAGGAAATGATGATCCCGTCGCTGCTGCCGGTGATCGTGCCCATCGTCGTCGGCCTGTTGCTCGGCCCGGCGGCGCTGGGCGGCCTGCTGATGGGCACCATCGTCACCGGCCTGTTCGTGGCCATCTCCATGTGCACCGGCGGCGGTGCCTGGGACAACGCCAAGAAGTACATCGAAGACGGCCACCACGGCGGCAAGGGCAGCGAGACGCACAAGGCCGCCGTCACCGGCGACACCGTCGGCGACCCCTACAAGGACACCGCCGGCCCGGCCGTCAACCCGCTGATCAAGATCATCAACATCGTGGCGCTGCTGATCGTGCCGCTGCTGCCGGTGGTGTCCAACACCACGGCCGCGCACGCCAGCGCCGCGCCGGCGGTGGCCGTGGTGGCGGTGCCGGTGATCGTCGAAGTGGCGCGCATCCAGGTCGTCGAACCCGGCCTGGTGAAGTTCTACTTCGAGTCCGGCAAGGCCGACCTGGCCGGCGGCGCCGCCGAGGCGCTGGTCGACGTGGGCAAGGGCGTGGCCGCGGGCAAGAAGGCCGTCATCAGCGGCTTCCACGATGCCACCGGCGACCCGGCCATCAATGCCGAACTGGCCAAGCAGCGCGCGCTGAATGTCGCCGCCACGCTCAAGCAGATCGGCGTGCCCGACGACAAGATCGAGCTGAAGAAGCCCGAGCAGCTGACCGGCAGCGGCCCGAACGCCGAGGCGCGCCGCGTCGAGGTCCGGCTGGTGGAATAGTCAGCTCACCCTCGCCTGGTCCTGCAAGGCCCGCCTCCGCAAGGACGCGGGCCTTGTTGTTTGGCTTCGGCCTTCACGGCACGTCGCGGCCACAGCCTGCGCCGCGGCGCCAGCGTCCTCAGACCGGCACCAGCCGCAGGTGCGTGATCTCCGACGGCGCGCCCAGCCGCTTGGGCGGGCCCCAGTAGCCGGTGCCGCGGCTGGTGTAGACCCATAGCTGCTGCCAGCGGTTCAGCCCCGCGGTGAAGGGCTGCTGCAGCCGCACGAAGAAGTTCCAGGGCAGGAACTGCCCGCCGTGCGTGTGGCCGGAGAGCTGCAAGTGAAAGCCCGCCGCCGCCGCCGCGGGCGCGCTGCGCGGCTGGTGCGCCAGCAGCACGCGCACCGCCGCCGTGTCCGCCACGCCGGCGATGGCCGCGTGCGGGTCGCTGCGGTGGCTTTCGTCGAAATGGTGGGCGCTGTAGTCGGCCACGCCGGCCAGCGCCAGCGCCGCGTCGCCGTGGCGCAGCAGCACGTGCTCGTTCATCAGCACGCGCAGGCCCAGCCGGCGCAGTTCGTCCACCCAGGCATGCGCGCCGCTGTAGTACTCGTGGTTGCCGGTGACGAAATAGGTGCCGTGCCGCGACGCCAGCTGCGCCAGCGGCGCCACGTGCGCGCCCAGTTCCTGCACGCTGCCGTCCACCAGGTCGCCGGTCACCGCCACCATGTCGGGCTGCAGCGCGTTGGTGCGCGCGACGATCGCCTGCAGGTAGCCGCGCTTGATGGTCGGGCCGACGTGCACGTCGCTGATCTGCGCAATGCTGAAACCGTGCAGCGCCTCGGGCAGGCCGGCGATCGGCACGTCCACCTGCACCACCCGCGCGACGCGCCGTGCATTGACGTAGCCCCACAGCGTCAGCAGCACGGCCAGCAGCGGCACCGCCAGCGCCGACGCCGGGGCCAGCCACGCCGGCAGCGACCACACGAAAGACGCCAGCCAAGCCAGGCCACCCAGCAGGTCGCGCGCCAGGGTCAGCACGAAGAGCGACGAAAACAGCCCCATCAGCAGCACACCGGTCCAGGCCAGCCGGTCGGACAACGGCTGGCGGCGGATGCGCCGCGCCACCAGCGCCATCGGCATCAGCAGCCAGGAGGCGACCAGCAGGCCGCCCAGCGCCCACTGCAGCGCCGGCCAGGCCGCCAGCGCGGGAATCAGCCGCCAGCCGATGTAGGCATGCAGCAGCAACAGGATCAGCATCAGCGGCATCGGGGGCCCTTGCGTGGCACGAGGCCTGGAAGATGGGTGCGCGGGCGGCTGCTTCAAGCGCGTCCCCCGCGCCACTGTACGCACATCCAGCCTAGACTCACGCCCATGCTCGCCGCTCCCCTGCCCACGCGCCCGCTCGCCGACCCGTTCAGCCAGCTCAACGACGAGCAGCGCGCGGCCGTGTTCCATGGCCGCGACGATGCGGCCGGCGCGCCGCCGCCGCTGCTGATCATCGCCGGCGCGGGCTCGGGCAAGACGGCGACGCTGGCGGCGCGGGTCGCCCGGCTGGTGCGCGACGGCGCCGACCCGCAGCGCATCCTGCTGCTGAGCTTCTCGCGGCGTGCCGCGGCGTCGCTGCAGCGCCGCGTCGGCGCCCTGCTGCACCAGGCCCTGGGGCTGCGCGCCACGCAGCCGGCGCCGCTGCTGCCATGGTCCGGCACCTTCCACAGCGTGGCGGCACGGCTGCTGCGCGAGCAGGCGCCACGCATCGGCCTGCATCCGGACTTCACCATCGCCGACCGCGGCGACAGCGAAGACCTGATGGGCTGGGTGCGCCAGGAGCAAGGCCTGGCCGCGAGCCACCGGCGCTTCCCGCTGAAGGGCACCTGCATGGCGATCTATTCGCGCGTGCTCAACAGCCAGGACGGCCTGGACCAGGTGCTGCAGCAGCAGTTCCCGTGGTGCCAGGGCCTGGACGCGGAGCTGAAGCGGCTGTTCGGCGCCTATGCCGTGGAGAAGCAGCGCCAGTGCGTGCTCGACTACGACGACCTGCTGCTGTACTGGCGCCACATGCTGGACGATGCCGCGCTGGCGCGCGAACTCGGCGCGCGCTTCCAGCACGTGCTGGTGGACGAATACCAGGACACCAACCGCCTGCAGGCGCACATCCTGCACGCGCTCAAGCCCGACGGCCGCGGGCTGGCCGTGGTCGGCGACGATGCGCAGTCGATCTATTCGTTCCGCGCGGCCGAGGTGCGCAACATCCTCGACTTCCCGGCGCAGTTCCAGCCGGCCGCCAGCGTGCTGACCTTGCAGCGCAACTACCGCTCGACGCAGCCGATCCTGCGCGCCTGCAACGCGGTCATCGCGCAGGCCACCGAGCGCTTCGCCAAGACGCTGTGGAGCGATCGCGACGACGGGCCGCTGCCGCAGCTGGTCAGCGTGGCCGACGATGCCGCGCAGGCCCGCTGGGTGGCCGACCAGGTGCTGGCGCAGCGCGAAGGCGGCGTGCGGCTCAAGCGCCAGGCGGTGCTGTTCCGCACCAGCCACCACAGCGCGGCGCTGGAGCTGGAACTGCTACGGCGCAACATTCCGTACCTGAAGTACGGCGGGTTGAAGTTCCTGGAGGCCGCGCACGTCAAGGACCTGCTGTCGCTGCTGCGCTGGCAGCAGAACCCGCGCCACCGGCTGGCCGGCTTTCGCGTCGCGCAACTGGTGCAGGGCATGGGGCCGGCCAGCACGCGCCGGCTGCTCGAGGCGATGGAAGCTGCCGACGACCCGGCCGCCGTGCGCCAGGGCTTCAAGCCGCCCGCCGGCGCGGCCGCCCCCTGGCGCGCCCTGCTGGACTGCGTGCAGGCCATGCAGTCCGCCGCGTGGCCGGAGCTGCTGCAGCCGGCGCTGCACTGGTACCTGCCGCAGCTGCAGCGCCTGCACGAAGACGCGGCGGTGCGCCGCACCGACCTGGAGCAGCTGCAGCGTCTGGCGGCGGGCTTCCCGTCGCGCGAGAACTTCCTGGCCGAACTGACCCTCGACCCGCCGGCAGCGACCAGCGAAGTGGTCGAGCCCGAGCTCGACGAGGACTACCTGATTCTGTCGACCATCCATTCCGCCAAGGGCCAGGAATGGTCGTCGGTCTACCTGCTCAACGCCGTTGACGGCTGCATTCCGTCGGAAATGTCGGCCGGCAGCCGCGCCGAGTTGGAGGAGGAGCGCCGCCTGTTGTACGTGGCCATGACCCGCGCGCAGCACCAGCTGCAGTTGCTGGTGCCGCAGCGCTTCTACGTCACGCAGCAGGCGGCGCGCGGCGACCGCCATGTGTGGGGCAGCCTGACGCGCTTCATTCCGCCCGAGGTGGAGGCCTGCTTCGAGCGCATCACGCCAGCAGCCGATGCGGCCGCCGCGCAGGCGCCAGGCCCCACGCCGGCCGGCGCGGCGGCCTTCGACATCGCGGCGCGCGTGCGTTCAGTCTGGCAGTGACGCGGCCACCAGCCGCCGCGGCCAGCGCAGCGGGCCGAACCAGGCGCCTCCGGCAATCGCCGCCGCGTTGGTCAGGCCGTACAGCAGCAGCGCCAGCGCCTGGGCCACGAACACGGCGGCCAGGCCACCGCTCCAGCGCAGCGCCAGCCAGCCGCCCAGGCCGGCGATCGCCAGCCGCACCAGGTTGCCGATGACCGGCCACTTCAGCTTGCCGGCACCCTGCGACGCGAAGTACAGCACCAGCCCCAGGCCGAAGAAGCCGTAGAACGGGCCGACACTGCGCAGGTACAGCGTGCCGGACTCGAGCATCTGCGGGTCGTTGCTGAACAGCCGCAGCCAGGTGTGCGGGAACAGCGCGGCCCACACGCCGACCGCCGAGGTCATCGCAAAGGCCATCGCGGCGCCGACGGCGGTGGCGCGCAGCGCGCGCTCGCGCTGGCCCGCGCCGATGCAGGTGCCGACCATGGCCACCAGCGGCGCGCCCAGGCCGAAGACCAGCGGCACCATCAGGTACTCCAGCCGCGACGCGGTGCCGTAGCCGGCGATCGCCGCCGCGCCGAAGGCGCCGACCAGCGCGGTGCTGATGGCGATGGTCAGGTTGGTGGCCACGGTGGAGATCGAGCCCGTCAGGCCGACCACCAGGATGTCCTTGAACAGGGTCCAGCGCAGGCGCACGCCACGCAGCGACGGCCGCAGCCCGCTGTGGCGCGACCCCAGGTACAGCGCCAGCGCGATGCTGCCCAGCGCGTAGTAGCTCAACAACGCCATCGCACCGCCGGCGATGCCGAGTGCCGGCAGCGGGCCGCCGCCGAAGATGAACCATGCCGACAGCGGCACCAGCCCGACCGCACCGACCACGGTGACAAGCGCCGGATAGGCCATGTTGCCGGTGCCGCGGATCACCGCCGACAACGAGTTGAACAGCCACACCAGCACGGCGCCGGCGAACACCCAGTTCGAATAGACCAGCGCCGCGTCCAGCGCACCGCCACTGCCGCCCATGCGCGCATACAGCCAGCGCCCGCCGCCCAGCACCGCCACGCTGAACAGCAGGCCGAAGCCCAGCGCGATGGTGATGGCATGCAGCACCAGCGCATCGGCATCGTCGCGGCGCTGCGCGCCCAGGGCCCGCGCGATGGCCGAGGCGATGCCGCCGCCCATCGCGCCGGCCGAGGTCATCTGCATCAGCATGACCACCGGGAAGACCAGCGCCATGCCGGCCAAGGCGTCGGTGCCGAGCTGGCCGATGAAGTAGGTCTCGACCAGCCCGGTGCCGGCCTGCGCCAGCATCACCAGCACGTTGGGCGCACCCAGGCGCAGCAGCGTGGGCAGGATCGGCGCTTCCAGCAGCGCTGCGGTCCTCGGGTTCATGCCACGGCTCGGGCGGTGGCGCGCACGACACGCGCTTCACGGATCGGCAGATTCACCAGCGCCGCACCCACGGCCAGCACGATGTCCACGTACCAGACCCAGTCGTAGCTGCCGGTGGCTTCGAACACCCGGCCGCCCAGCCAGGCACCGAGGAAGCCTCCGACCTGGTGCGAGAGCATGACGATGCCGAACAGCGTGGCCATGTTGCCCAGGCCGAAGAACTTGGCCACCAGCCCGGCGGTGGGCGGCACGGTGGACAGGAAGGTCAACCCCATCACCGCGGCGAACACCAGCACCGTGGTGCCGCTCTTCGGCGCCAGCAGAAACACCAGCACGGCGAGCGCCCGCGACGCATACACCAGCGACAGCAGCGACTTCATGCGCCAGCGGCCGATGGCCCAGCCCATGGCCACGCTGCCGACGATGTTGAACAGGCCGATCAGCGCCAACGACCAGGCGCCGAACTGCACCGGCAGCCCGCACAGCGCGATCACGCCCGGCAGGTGCGTGCCCAGGAAGGCGACGTGAAAGCCGCAGACGAAGAAGCCCGCGCCCAGCAGCAGGAAGTTGCGGTCGCCCAGCGCCTCGCCGATGGCCGCGCGCGTACCCACCGGCTTGGCACCGGCCGGCGCAGCCTGCAGCGCATTGCCCTTGAGCACCAACGCGGCCGGCAAGGCCAGCAGCACGATCAGCCCGAGGATCTGCATCGCGCCGGCCCAGCCGAAGCCGAGCATCAGCGCGCCGGCGATCGGCGCCATCACGAACTGGCCGAAGGAGCCGCCGGCGTTGACGATGCCGGTGGCGATGCCGCGCTTGTCGGCGGCGATCAGCCGCGACGTCGCCGACATCAGCACCGCCGGCCCGGCCATGCCCGCGCCGCCGGCGGCCAGCACGCCGATGGCGAAGATCAGCCCGCCCGTGCTGGTCATCAGCGGCGTGATGAAGGTGCCCACCGCCACCAGCACGATGCCCGCCAGCAGCACCCGGCCGGTGCCCACCTTGTCGGCCATCGCGCCGGCGAAAGGCTGCGTCAGCCCCCACCACAGCTGGCCGAAGGCGAAGGCCAGGCTGATGCTGCCGAGGCCCAAGCCGGTGGCGGTGTTCAGCGAGCCGAGAAACAGGCCCATCGTCTGGCGCGTGCCCATGGTCAGCGCAAACACGCCGGCCGCGGCCAGCAACACCACCCACAGCGACCAGCGCAGTGCCGGCGCCTGCGCGGGTTGCACGGAACTATTCATCACCCTCTCCTTCGGTCCATGGGGCCAGGCGCTCCAGCGACTGGTCGACCAGGTCATGCAGCGCCAATACGTTGTCGACGCCGAGTTGTCGATTCAGCAATTCCTGCGCGGCCCTCCAGTGGGCCTGGGCCTCGGCGCGCTTGTCGCGGCCCGCCGGCGTGAGGTGCACGCTGCGGCTGCGGCCGTCGTCGCCCGGCGCCAGCTGCAGCCAGCCGGCGGCCACCAGTGGCTTGAGGTTGCGCGTCAGCGTCGACGCGTCCATGGTCATCGCCGCCGCCAGATCGCCGGGGCGGATGGGCCCGAGCTTGAGCACGTGCGACAGCAGCGAGTACTGGGTGGTCTTGAGCCCGGCCTTGGCCAGCTCCTGGTCGTACAGCTGCGACACGCGCCGCACCAGCTGGCGCAACTTGAAGTTGGTGCAGCCCTGGGGCTTGACCGGCGTCTTGTTCATGCCGATGATTGTATCTACAATTGTTGTAGATGCAACTTTTTGCAAAGAGCATGAACGCCGAAGCCACACTCGCCGCCTGGAACGAAGAACTCGACGCCGTGCGCCGCCGTGCCGCCCATGCCCAGCCGGGCGTGTCGCGGCCCGAGCAGGTGCAGGGCAAGAGCGGGCTGCAGATCATGCAGGCCATGCTGGCCGGCGAACTGCCCTACCCGCACATCATGGAAACGCTGGACTACGACCTGGTGCAGGTGGACCAGGGCAAGGCGGTGTTCCAGGGCGTGCCGCAGCTGAAGCACTACAACCCGCTGGGCAGCGTGCACGGCGGCTGGTATGCGACGCTGCTGGATTCGGCGCTGGGCTGCGCGGTGCACACCGCGCTGGAGGCCGGCCAGGGCTACACCACGGCCGAACTGGGCATCCACATCGTGCGCGCCGCATCGCTGAAGAGCGGTCCGCTGCGTGCCATCGGCCAGACGGTGCACGTGGGCCGGCAGCTGGCCACCGCCGAGGCGCGCATCGTCGGCGCCGACGGCAAGCTCTACGCGCACGGCAGCACCACCTGCCTGGTGTTCGAGGCGCGCTGAAGGCAGGCGCTACAGTCGCCGCATGAGCGACAACTCGCCGATCCACAGCTACCACGCCCACGTCTACTACGAGCCCGCGACGCGCGGCACGGCGCAGGCGCTGCGCCAGCGCATCGGCGAGCGCTTCAGCGTGCAGCTCGGCCGCTGGCACGACGTGCCGGTCGGGCCGCACAGCGCGGCGATGTACCAGGTGGCCTTCGCCAGCGAGGCTTTCGCCGCCTTCGTGCCCTGGCTGATGCTGCACCGCGCGGGCCTGACGGTGCTGGTGCACCCCAACACGCTGGCCCCGCGCGACGACCATCTGCTGCATGCGCTGTGGCTCGGCCCGCCGCTGGCCTTGAAGCCGGACGTGCTGCCGCTGCGCATCGACCTCGCAGACGAATCGCCGATCGTTCCCAACACCACGCCGCACCTCGCCCCCTGGTCATGAACTTCGAACCTGCCATTCAAGCGCCCGCCTCCGCCAGCCCGCTGGCCTGGTGCCTGGCCTTCGTCGAAGGCCAGTTGCTGCTGCCCGACGCCGACCGGGCGCAACTGCAGCCGCAGCCGACGCGGGCCTTCGAGGCGGTGGCGCGCGCTCGCCACTACCTGGGCCGGCTGGACGCGCTGGACTGCTGGGCCTACGCGCTGCCCGAGGCGCCGCCGGGCTGGCGCGCGGTGGGCCTGCGGGCGGCGATGCTGCAGTTTCCGGCGGCGCTGATGGGCGTGGCCAGCCGCGCCGCGCAGGTGCTGGAATGGGACCGCGCACACCGCTTCTGCGGCGTCTGCGGCACGCCCACTGAAGCGCAGGCGCACGAGCGCTCGCGCAAGTGCCCGGCCTGCGGCCACGCCGCCTACCCCCGCCTGAGCCCGGCGATGATGGTGCTGATCTGGCGCGATCGCGAACTCTTGCTGGCGCGGTCGCCGCACTACGCGCCGGGCATGTTCAGCGCGCTGGCCGGCTTCGTCGAGCCGGGCGAATCGCTGGAAGAGTGCGTGCACCGCGAGGTCGCCGAAGAAGTCGGCGTCACGGTGCGCGGCTTGCGCTACTACGGCAGCCAGAGCTGGCCCTTCCCGCACAGCCTGATGGTCGCCTACACGGCCGAATGGCAGGCCGGCGAGGTGGTGCCGCAGGAAGACGAGATCGAAGCCGCCGGCTGGTTCGACATCGACGCGCTGCCGGGCATTCCACCGCGCTTTTCCATCGCCGGGCACCTGATCCGCGACACCGTCGACGCGCTGCGCGAAGGCCGGCCCGTCTGAGGCGCGCCTACTCGGGCAGGACGCCGATCTCCTTGGTGATCGCCGCCCAGCGCGCGCTCTCGCCGCGCAGGAACGCGCCCACCTGCTCGACGTTCATGCTGCCATCGACGATCGGCCCGATGGCGGCGATGCGCTCGGCAACCTCCTTGTCGTTGAGCAAGGCGTTCACGTCGCGGTTGCTGCGCTCGATGGCTGCCGCCGGCGTGCCCGTGGGCGCGACGAGGGCGAACCAGCCCACCATGTCGAAGCCCGGCAAGGTTTCGGACAGCGCCGGCACCTGCTCCCAGCCGGCGGCGCGCCTGGCCGAGGTGGTGGCCAGCACGCGCAGCCGGCCCTGGCGCGCCAGCTGCGCGGTCGAGGCCAGGTCGGCGACCATCGCATCGACGTGCCCGCCGATCAGGTCCTGCGTGCCGACGCCCACGTTGGCATAGGGCACCAGCTTGGCGCCGGCCATCGAGCGGGCGTTGAACAGCCGGGCGATCATGCCGCTGAAAGTGCGCGGCCCTTCGTTGCCCAGGCTCAGCTTGCCCGGCTCGGCCTTGGAGCGCGCGATCAGCTCGTCCAACGTCTTCAGCGGCGAATCACCATGCACCAGCAGCGCGAAGGGGCTGCGCGCGATGAAGGCCACCGGCACGAAGTCCTTGGCCGGGTCGTAGGGCAAGGTCTTGAAAAGCAGCGGGTTGGTGACCAGCGCCGCGGTGGTGGCGAAGTAGAAGTTGCTGCCGTCGGCGGGCGACCGTGCCGCCGCCTGCGCGCCAATGGTGTTCTGGCCGCCGGGCTTGTTCTCGATGACCACCGCCTGACCCCAGCTTCTTCCCAGCCGGTCGGACAGCACGCGCGCCACGTTGTCGGGGCCCGAGCCCGGCGGCTGCGACAGGACCCACTTGACCGGCTTGTCCGGCCAGCCCTGCGCGCGCAGCGCGGGCGTGTGCGCGGCCAGCGCGGCACCGATCAGGCCCAGGTTGAAGTCACGTCGTTGCATTGCTGTCGTCTCCACCTTGTAGATAGCGGCTACGCGGCCAGCGCCGCGCGCCATTCGTTCACCAGCCCCTGCAGTTCGGCGGTGTGGGCTGCGACGCCGTAGACGTAGTGGTCGGGCCGCAGCAGCGCGGCATGGCCGCCGTGGTGCCGCATCCACGCGGCGACCACGCCTTGCGTTTCGGGCGTGCGGCCCAGGTCGATCACCGCCAGGCCCGCGCCGTCCGCGGGCGCGGCGAGCGACCCGTCGAGCACCAGCCGCCAGCCGCCGCCGAAGCGGTGGTCCATCAACCCGCCGCCTTCCAGCCGGGGCTGCGGGAACAGCGTGCCGCGGCCGCTGCGGTCGCGTGCCGACAGCCAGCCGGTCTCCAGCCGGGGCAGCACGTCCTGGCGCGGCGTGTCCTTGACCACGCCGCCGCATTCGGCCAGCAGCCGGGCATCGCGCTCGCGTGCCTTGGCCAGATCGCGCTCGCCGATCACTGCGCCGATGGCCTTGAGCTTGGTGGTCAGCTCGCGCACGTGGCGCTGCCGCTCGGCGCCGTAGCTGTCGAGCAGCGCTTCGGCCGCCGCGCCCGTCACGTCGCCGCGTTGCACCGCGCCCAGCTTCCAGGCCAGGTTGGCGGCGTCGCGCAGCCCCTGGCACATGCCCTGCCCCAGGAACGGCGGTTGCATGTGCGCGGCGTCGCCGGCGACGAACACGCGGCCCACGCGCCAGCGCTGGGCCACCAGCGCATGGAAGCGGTAGCTGGCCTGGCGCCACAGCGTGCCTTCGTCGGGGCTCAGCCAGCGCGACAACAGTTGCCAGGTGCCCTGCGGCGTCGCGGCCTGGGCGGCGTCCTCGCCCGGCTTCAGCGAGATCTCCCAACGCCGGTGGTTGCCCGGCCCGATGACTAGCGTGCACGGCCGCTCGGGCTCGCAGTACTGCACGCTGGTCTGCGGCAGCCTGGCCAGCCCGCGCGGGTTGACGCGCACGTCGACCACCAGCCAGGGTTCGTCGAAGTCCAGGTCCTCGAGTTCGATGCCGACCGCCGCGCGCACCGCGCTCGAGCCGCCGTCGCAGCCGATCAGCCAGCGCGCGCGCACCTGCTGCGTGGCACCGTCGTCGCGGCGCAGCGCCAGCGTCACGCCGTCGGCGTCCTGCACCAGCGACTGCATCTCGGTGCCCAGCGCCACCGTCACCTGGGGCAGTTGCGCCACGCGCTCGCGCAGCACGCGCTCGACTTCCGGCTGCGTGAACACCAGCGACGGCGTGTAGCCCTGCGGAAACGGCGGATCGACCATGGTCATGCGCCGGATCAACTGGCCGTCCACGCCGAAGTATTCCGACGGCGTGAAGGCTTCGGTGAAGGGTGCCACCGCGTCGGCGATGCCGATCTGCTGGAACAGCCGCATGATCTCGTGGTCCAGCGAGATGGCGCGCGGGATGGCGTACACCTCGCGCAGGCGGTCGCAGACGAAGACGCGCAAGCCGGCCTGGCCCAGCAGCGCGGCCAGCACCGCGCCAGCCGGGCCGTAGCCGACGATGGCCGCGTCGTACGGCGTCGCCGCGTCCTGCACGGCCATCAGCCGGCCTCGGCGACGATCGGGTTGGCCAGCACGCCGATGTGCTGGATGTCGATCTCGATGGTGTCGCCGGCCTTCATCCACACCGGCGGCGTGCGTGCCTGGCCCACGCCGGCCGGCGTGCCCATGACGAGCACGTCGCCCGGCTCCAGGGTCATGCAGTCGGCCAGCAGCGCGATCGTCTCGGCCACCGTGAAGATCATGTCGTCGGTATTGGCGTCCTGCATCACCTGGCCGTTCAGGCGGCTGCAGATGCGCAGGCCGGTGGCGCCCGGCGCCAGCTCGTCGGCGCTGACCAGCACCGGGCCGAAGCCGCCGGTGCCGTCGAAGTTCTTGCCGATGGTCCACTGCGGCGTGCGCTTCTGGTAGTCGCGCACCGACATGTCGTTGAAGCAGCTGTAGCCGAACACGTAGGGCAGCGCATCGGCCTGCGCCACGTGCCGCGGCACCTTGCGGCCGATGACCACGGCCAGCTCGGCCTCGTAGTCGAACTTGGACGACACCTTGGGCAGCAGGCCCGGCTGGCCGTGGCCCATCAGCGAGCTCTTGCCGCGGTAGAAGAACCACGGGTAGTCGGGCTTGTCGCGGCCGCCTTCCTTGGCATGGTCGAAGTAGTTCAGGCCCAGGCAGACGATCTTGCCGGGCTCGGGCACGATCGGCGCCAGCGCCAGGCCGGCCAGCGGCAGGCGCGGCGCCGTCGAGGCGATGGCGCGCTGCGCCGCCGCGTGCAGGTCGATGCCGGCTTCGAGCGCGGCGCGCAGGTCGGCCGGCGTGCCCGGCACGGCCGCCGCCAGGTCGATGGCCGCAGCGCCGTCGACGACGGCCAGGCGCGGCTGGGCGCCTTGCAGATAGGTGGTGAATCGCATGGTGTGGGGTTCAGAGTGAAGAAGCTGAGGTGGCAAACAGCACCTCGCGCTGCGCCTGCTTCAGGCGCGCGCTCGGCGGCGGCGAGATGCCCCATTGGTCGACGCGGCCCGCGGGCCAGGTCCAGTCCGCAGGGGCGCCGGCCCGGTAGCCGTCGTCGATCTGTTGCACCTCGGCGGTGTATTCGATGACGATGCCGAAGGGGTCGATGAAGTAGTTGAAGGCGTTGTCGCCGGGGCCGTGGCGGCCCGGGCCCCATTCGATGGCGTGCCCGGCGTCCTGCATGCGCCCGCCGCCGCGCATCACCGCGTCCAGCGACGGCATCAGGAAGGCGACGTGGTTCAGCGCATCGTTGTCGGTGTCGCCGAGCGCGATGCTGTGGTGGTCGGCGTCGCAGTTCAGGAACGCCATGATGCGCGTGCGGTCGGCCAGCACGAAGCCCAGCGCGCGCTCGAAGAAGGCCTGCGTCGCCGCCACGTCGTGGCTGTTGAGCACCGCGTGCGCCAGGCGCAGCGGCTGGTCCGGCGGCGCGGGGTCGTCCGCCACGCGCCGCGCGTCGCCATGCACGACCTCGATGCGCCGGCCGTCGCCGTCGCGGATGAGCAGCGACGTGCCGCCGGCCGGGTCGCCCGCCGGCGCCGGTGCGCGCTCTACCGTGCCGCCGGCGGCCAGCGTGGCCTGGGCGATGGCTGCCAGCGCCGACGCCTCGCGTGCGCGCAGCGTCACCTGGCGGATGCGCGGTGTGCCGGGGGCCGCGTGCAGCGCCAGCAGATGGTGGTCGCTGCCGCTGCCGCGCAGGTACAGCATGTCGGTGCCGCGGCCGGCGACGTCCAGCCGCCAGGTGCGCGTGTAGAAGGCCTCGGCCGCCGCCAGGTCCGGCACGGTCAGCGCAACGCTGCGCAGGCCCTCGATCCAAGCTGATTTCACGGGTAGTTCCTTGGCGATTCGTGTTGCGCATTTTATATACAAAATTAGAACACGCGTACATGTGTATATTTACGAACCATGGCCCGCACACCTGCCCTTGTTGCCGACCCCGGCGCCGCAACGCGTGCCACGAACCTCTATGACCGCCTGCGCACCGACCTGCTGGACGGCGCCATCCAGCCGGGCTCCAAGCTGGCCATCGAGGCGCTGGCCGAGCGCTACGCCACCAGCGCCACGCCGCTGCGCGAGGCGCTGAGCCGGCTGGTCGCCGACGGCCTGGTGCACAAGCTCGAGCAGCGCGGCTTTGCGGCCGCCGGCATCAGCGCCGACGACCTGGCCGAGATCACCCAGACCCGCTGCTGGCTGGAAGAAATCGCGCTGCGCGCATCGATCACGGCGCACAGCCGCGCGTGGGAAGAGGCGCTGGTGCTGGCGCACCATCGGCTGGCGCGCACGCCGCGCTCGCTGTCCGACGAGCGCTTCCAGGACAACCCCGAGTGGGAGCCGCTGCACCGCGCCTTCCATCGCGCGCTGATCGCCGGCTGCGGCTCACGCTGGCTGCTGGCCTTCTGCGAGCAGCTGGCCGACCAGCACCAGCGCTATCGCCGCCTGTCCGCGCCGCGCGCCTTTGCCAAGCGCGGCGTGAAGAACGAACACCAGCAGTTGCTGGACGCTGCGCTGGGCGGCCGCGCCGACGAGGCGGTGGCGCTGCTGAACGCGCACTACCAGCGCACGGCGAAGATCATCCTCAGCGACCCTGGGTTGTTTGCGGTAGATGGAGCGGCCTCGAAGGGGAATCGACCGCACTAGACTGGCAGGCGAAGTGGGCTGCCGACGCTTTCAAGGCCACCTTGCCAAGGTCAAAGCACTGGAACCGCAATTCAGTCGTAGCTCGAGCCTGGCGCCGCGGCGCCAACACCGCCGCGCCGTACCCCGTCAGTCGCGCGGATCGTCCGAATGGATCTGCAAGGCTTCGAGGAAGCGCGAGACCATGTTGTAGGCAGCGATGGTCGCCGTCAGCTCCACCAGCAGCGGCGGCGCGAAGTGCCTGGCGACCTCAGCGAAGACAGCATCGTCCACGTGCACATGGCGCGTCATCGCATCGGTATAGGCCAGGACGGCCCGCTCGGTGGCATCGAACAGGCCGCAGCCATCCCAGCGCTCCAACGCATCGAGCTTGGCCTGACTGACTCCTTCGGTGCGCGCGATAGGCGCGTGCTGCTCGGCTTCGTAGGGGGCGCCGTTGACCAGCGCCACACGCATGATCACGAGTTCGCGAAGCGCGCCGGGCAGGCTGGCCTGCTGGCGGATCGCCGTCAGGTAGCCAAGCCAGCCCTGCGCCACGGGCGGACTGTGCAGCAGCATCTGGTAGAGGTGGAGCACGCTGCCACGCTCAGCGGCAATGCGTTGCGCCAGCGGGACGACGGCGGCGGCGTCCAGGCGAGCGTAGGGAATGCGGGCCATTTTGGGATCCGTGTGTGTTGGACGGTAAGGGGGCGCGCCTGGGCAGTCGACCGCGCGGTCGCAAGGCTTGCGGACATGCGCTGGACGCCTCGGGTGTGCCCTTGACGGCGGATCGTCAGCGTGTTGCGGCCACGAGGCCGCCGTCGACCACGATCTCGGTGCCCGTGACATAGCGGCTCTCGTCGGCGGCCAGGAACAGCGCCGCATGGGCCGTGTCCCAGCCCTCACCCATGTGCTGCATCGGCACCTGCTTGTTGCGGTGCGCGATGAAGCCCACGGTGTCGCCGTTGGCGTACTTTGCAGCGAGGCCCTCGATCAACGGGGTATGCATGAGGCCGGGTACCACGCAGTTCATGCGGATACCGTCGGCCGCGTGGATCACCGCGCTGGTGCGCGTGAAGTGCATCAGCCCGGCCTTGGCGGCCGCATAGGCCACCTGCGGCTTGCCGATGTAGCGCAGGCCGGCCACGGAGGACACGTTGACGATCGCGCCCGAACCGCGCGCGCGCATGCCAGGAATCACGTACTTGCAGGCCAGGAAGGCGCTCTTGAGATTCACCGCCAGCTGCGCGTCCCAGACCGCCTCGTCCATCTCCACCGGGCCGCCGGGTTGCGACACGCCAACGTTGTTGACCAGCACGTCGATGCGGCCGAAACGCACCAGGCAAGCCGCCACCGCCTGCTCGACCTGATCGGCCCGTGTGACGTCGCAGGCCGCCACCTCGGCCTCGCCGCCCTCGGATGCGATGATGTCCAGCGTCGCCTGCGCCGCCGCCAAATGCAGGTCGGTGCCATACACCTGCGCGCCCTGCCGCGCGAACAGCACCGCCGTCGCGCGTCCGTTGCCCCAGCCCTCGCCCACCGCGCCGCAGCCCATCACCAGCGCGACCTTGCCTTTCAGACTCAGCACATCGTTTCCTTGTTCTATGCAAGCGTCGGCATCCTAGGCAGGGGACATCCATTGGTGAAATTTTTTCTTTCGATGCATTCATAAAATCAAGGCATAAATGCATCCCGCGTCGGCTGCGCATGTTCTTGGCGCTATCCCAGTGCCTGAACTTCAGCCACACGGTCGAGCAGTTCTTCAGTGCGCCGTCCTCGCGCAGCAAGGCCACCCGCGACCTCGAAGACACCTCCAGCGATACCCCTCAAGGCGCCTGCACCGTCCCGCGGGCCAGCGCCGCACGGAAGGCCTGCGGCGACAACCCGGCGCGCCGCGCGAAGAAGCGGCTGAAGTAGGCCGGGTCGTCGAAACCCAGTTCGTGCGCCACGTCGGCCACCGCGGCCTGCGTGTACGCCAGCAGGCGCCGTGACTCGAGCAGCAGCCGTTCATGTTGCAGGTCCAGCGCCGACAAGCCCGTCACCGCGCGGCAGGCGCGGCTCAGGTGGTCGGGCGTGACGCCCAGCTGGCCGGCATAGAAGCCCAGTGGCTGGTGCCGGCGCAGATGCAGTTCCAGCAGCGAGCGGTAGCGCTGCACCAGCGTGTCGCGCAGCGCCTGTCGCGACGCGTCGGCCGTGCTGCCCGGCGCCTGGCGCAGGAACCAGGTGGCCAGCAGCACCAGGTGCGCCTGCAGCGCGTCGCTGCGGCCCGGGGCCGAGCGTTCGAACTCGCCGTGCAGCGCGCCGAAGAGCGCCTGGCCGGTGGCCGCCTCGGCCGCGAAGGCGTCGCCCTGCAGCAGCAGCGACGGCAGCAGCCGCGCCAGCAGCGCGGGCGAGGCCGCCAGCGAGCGCTGCAGCCGTTCGGTGGGCGCGGTCACCTGCAGCCCGCTGCAGCCCGGCGTGAACTCGAAGGCATGCACGCAGCCCGGCGCCAGCATCAGCGCGGCAGGGCCCTGCAGCGCATGCGGCACCTGGTCGAGCCAGACGCCGGCGCTGCCGCGCTCGACCCACATGAACTGGTGCAGCCCCTCGTGCCGGTGCGCCGGAATCGTCCATGCGTATTGCTCGCCACGCACCGCCAGCGGCTCCACGTGCAGGCAGTCGTCCGGTGCGAAATGGCGCACCTCGCGAAAGGCCACGGCCAGCGGCGACGAGCTCTTCATCAGGGCCGGGAATGTACCGGAGCCACCCGGAATGTCCATTCAAGCCGCCGCGCCGCCGGCCTAGAGTCGCGGCCCATGCGGGCACCCGACCCGCAGCGGAGACCACGCATGACACCACGACGACTCTTCCTGCAACTGCCGCTGGCGGCGGCCGCGCTGGCCGTGGCCGGCCCCACGCGCGCGCAGCCGGCGACGGTGATGCTGTGGTCGGGCTTCCCGCCGGGCGGTCTGGGCGACCAGGTGTCGCGGCCGCTGATCGGCGTGCTCAAGGGCAAGTTCCCGTCCACTTTCGTGCACGACAGCAAACCCGGCGCCGGCGGGCGCATCGCCGCCGACTTCGTCAAGCGCGCCGCGCCCGATGGCGCCACGCTGCTGCAGGCGCCGTCGTCGGTGATGACCATCTACCCGCACACCTACGGCAAGAAGCTGGGCTACGACCCGCTGAGCGACTTCACCCCCATCGCGCCGGTCGCGCAGTACACGCTGTCGATGACCGTCGGCCCGGGCACGCCGCCGGAGGTGAAGACCGTGGCCGACTTCGTCGCCTGGGCCAAGGCCAACCCCAACCTGGCCAACTACGGCATTCCGGCGCCGGGCTCGGCGCCGCACTTCGTGGGCATGATGTTCGAGCGCGCCGCCGGCGTGCCGATGAAGAGCATCCCCTACAAGGGCGGCGCGCCGCTGCTGCAGGACCTGATGGGCGGCCAGATCCCGGTGGCCTTCAATGTCGTCAGCGAGGTGCTGCCGCATGTGCGCAGCGGCAAGCTGCGCTCGCTGGCGGTGGCCAGCCCGCAGCGCTGGCCGGGCTTCGCCGACGTGCCGACCTTCGTCGAACTGGGCGACGCTTCAAGGACCTGGTGGTGGTCGAATTCCTGGGCTGGTATGCGCCGGCCCGCACGCCTGCGGACTTCGTGCACAAGCTCAACGCCGCGGTGCAGGAGGCGCAGCAGTCGCCCGAGATGCAGGACGTCTACGCGCGCAACGCGCTGCAGCCGCTGCGCGAATCGCCCGAGGTCTTCGGCACGCGCATCAGGGACGAGGTGGCGCGCTGGGGCCCGATCGTCAAGTCCACCGGCTTCACCCCCGAAGACTGATGGAGGCCGCTGCCACCGTGCGCCTGAACGGCGCGCAGGCGCTGGTGCGCCTGCTGCAGGCCGAGGGCGTGACGCAGGCCTTCGGCATCGTCGGCGGCAAGCTGGGGCCGCTGCTGCACGCGCTGTCGCAATCGCCGCTGCGCTTCACCGGCGTGCGCCACGAGGCCGCGGCGCCGATGATGGCCGCAGCCACCTTCGCCGCCACCGGGCGCCTGGCGCTGGCGCTGGGCGAGATGGGCCCGGGCGGCCTGAACCTGGCCTCGGGCACCGGCGTGGCCTTCAACAACAACCTGGCCGCGCTGCTGGTGACGACCAACCAGCACCGTGCCGCCGCCTACCCGCACCGCGGCATGTTCATGGACCTGGACGCACGCGCCGCGTTCGCGCCGGTGACCAAGTGGAACGCCGTGGTGCACGACGTGCGGCGCCTGCCCGAACTGCTGCGCACGGCACTGCGCGAGGCCCTGTCGGGCCGGCCCGGCCCGGTGCATCTGGACATCCCGCAGGACGTGCTGGCCACGGCCTGCGACTGGCCTGCCGACGAGTTCGACATCGCGCCGTCGCGCTACCGCGCGCTGGCCGGCCCGCGCCCCGCCGCGGCGGCGGTGGCGGCGGCAGCCGAGTTGCTGCGCGGCGCGCAGCGGCCGCTGATCGTGGCCGGCGGCGGCGTCATCGTCTCAGGCGCCGTGCACAGCCTGCGCGCGCTGGCCCAGCGCCTGAACGCGCCAGTGGCGCCGACGCAGATGGCGCTGGGCGTGGTCGCCAGCGACAGCCCGCACTGCATCGGCCAGGGCGGGCTGATCGCCGGCGACGCGCTGCGCCAGGCTTTCGACGGGGCCGACGTCATCGTCGCCGTGGGCTGCCGCTTCTCGTCGTGGCTGTGGGACGAATCCGGCCCGCTGGCGCGCCGCCACCACCGGCTGATCAACATCAACATCGACCCGTCGGCGCTGGGCGCACCGGCGCTGCACGAGGTGGCGATGCTGGCCGATGCGCAGGCGGCACTGGACGACCTGCTGGCGGCGTTGCACGACGCCCCGCTGCAGGTGCAGGCCGACTGGCTGCCGGGCCTGCGGCAGCTGCGCAGCGCCTACGACGCGCGCTTGGTGCAGATGGCGCGCGACGACCGCGACCCGGTGATGCACCCGGCCGCGCTGGCACTGGCCATCGGCCGCGCGCTGCCGGCCGACGCGCTGGTGGTCTTCGACGGCGGCCATACCAGCTTCTGGAGCAACGACTGCACGCCGGTGCATGCGCCGCGCACGCGCTTCCACGACCCCGGCATGAGCCAGCTCGGCTTCGGCCTGCCCTATGCGCTGGCGCTGCAGCTCGCGCATCCGGGCCGGCCGGTGCTGCAGATCACCGGCGACGGCTCCTTCGGCTTCACCCTGCAGGAGCTGGACACCGCGCGCCGCGAGCGCCTGCCGGTGGTGACGATCATCCACAACAACGCCGCCTGGGGCATCATCCGCGCCGGCCAGCGCAACCAGCTCGACTTCGAGTACGGCACCTCGCTGGCCGACACCGACTACGCGGCCATCGCCCGCGGCTTCGGCGGCTTCGGCGAGACCGTCGAGCGGGCCGAGCAGCTGGCGCCGGCGCTGCAGCGCGCGCTGGCCTCGGGCCTGCCCGCGGTGCTGGACTGCCGCACGCGCTTCGTGCCGCACCCGGCGATGCCGGCCTTCGGTCGCATGAACCGCTTCGGCTTCGACGCCGCCGCCCGCCTGGCTTGATTTGCGCCGTCGCGCCCCCAGTTTTCCGGTTCACCGGAGAAACCGCATGGGAGCCACCGACGCCTTCCTGCTCGACGCCTACTCGCACACCGTCAGCGACGTGGTGGACCGTGTCGCGCCCAGCGTGGCGGCGGTGCGCGTGGGCGCTGCCAGCGACGGCGCGGGCGCCGGCTCGGGCTTCCTGTTCACGCCCGACGGCTACCTGCTGAGCAACTCGCACGTGGTGCGCGCGGGGCGGCCGTCCTTCCCCAAGGGCCAGGCCAAGCCGGCCTATGCGGTGTCGCTGGGCGACGGCCGCGAGTTCAGTGCGCGGCTGGTCGGCGACGACCCCGACACCGACCTGGCGGTGCTGCACATCGACGGCCTGTCCAACGGCGCGCTGACGCATGCCCCGCTGGGCACGTCGGTGGGGCTGAAGCGCGGCGAGATCGCCATCGCCATCGGCAACCCGCTGGGCTTCGAGCACACCGTCACCGCCGGCATCGTCAGCGCGCTGGGCCGCAGCATGCGCACCCACAGCGGGCGACTGATCCCCGACGTCATCCAGACCGACGCCGCGCTCAACCCGGGCAATTCGGGCGGGCCGCTGCTCAACGCGCGCGGCGAGGTCATTGGCGTCAACACGGCCATCATCCGCGGCGCGCAGGCCATCTGCTTCGCGGTGGCCATCGACACCGCCGGCTGGGTGATCCCGCAGCTGCTGCAGCACGGCCGCGTCAAGCGCGCGCACCTGGGCGTGGGCGGCAGCACCGTGCCGCTGCACCGGCGCGTGGTGCTGGCCTACGGCCTGGCGCAAGCCACCGGCGTGCGCGTGTCCACCGTCGACAAGGGCAGCCCCGCCGACGCGGCCGGCGTGCGCGAGGGCGACGTCATCGTCGGCCTGGACGGCGTGGACGTGGCCTGCGTCGACCGCCTGCACCAGACGCTGGACGCCGGGCGCATCCAGCGCGACTGCGTGCTCAAGCTGCTGCGCGGCACCGTCTCGCCGCAGCCGATGTACCTGGTGGTGCGGCCGGTGGAGCGGGCGGCGCTGTGACGCGCTGAACGCCCGTCAGCGCCGTTCCAGCGCCAGCTTCAGCCCCAGGCCGACGAGCACGGCGCCGCTGCTGCGGTAGACCCAGGCCAGCACCTGCGGCCGCGCGCGCAGCCAGGCCGACAGCAGACCGGCGCCCAGGCCCACCGGGCCCTTCACCAAGAAGGTCAAGGCGGCGAACAGCAGGCCCAGCACGAACACCGACAGCGTCGGGTGCGCGGCGCCGGGCAGCACGAACTGCGGCAGGAAGGCGAAGTAGAAGACTGCGATCTTCGGGTTGGAGACGTTGGACAGCGCGCCGTCGGCGAACAGCCGCCGCAGCGAGCGCGGCGCCCCGGCCGACACGGCCAAGGTGTGCTGGCGCGTGCGCAGCAACTGCAGGCCCAGGTACACCAGGTAGGCCGCGCCGACCAGCTTGAGCGCCAGGAACAGCCACTCGGAGGTGCGCAGGATGGCGCCCAGCCCCAGCGTGGCCAACAGCGTGTGGCCGACCAGGCCAACGCTGACGCCGGCCGCCGTGGCCACGCCGGCGGCCGGCCCCTGCGCGATGGAGCGCGACATCACCAGGATCATGTCCTGCCCCGGGGTGATGATCAGCACCAGCGAGGCAAGGATGAACAGCAGCCAGCTGACTTCGGGCATCGGACTCTCCGCCTACAACGACATGTTCTGGTAGCTCAGCACGGTCTTCTTGACGTGCACCGAGATGATTGCCACCACCTCGTCGGGCTTGGCCGGGCGCAGCAACTGCTCGGATTCGACCGACACCTTGGTGACCAGCGAATCATCCTCCAGCAGGCAGAAGAAGGGCGTCGGATCCGGTTCCTCGGGGAACTCGGTGCGCCCTTCCATCGAACCGTGCGGCACGCGCAGGCCATCCAGCAGCGTCTTCAGCCGGTTGTCGATGTCGCCGCCGTCGGTGATCAGCGTGCCGCGCGGCTGCTGGCGGAACAGCAGCACCGACAACTCCGCGTACAGGTTCAGCCGCTGCGTCACCAGCGGCGCGAACAGCAGCCCGCCCTTCTCCACGATCACCGACGCCTGAGCCGGTTGCGGCGGATGCGCCAGCAGCACACCGGCCGCATCACGCAGCGGATGCTCCTGCCAGAGCCTTTGCAGCTGCGGGTGCAGGGCGCGGCGGATCTCCCACTTGTGCGACGACTTCGCGCCCTGCCCGCGCAGCGGGCCTTCGTAGATCAGGCGAAATTCCATCGCGCAAGGCTAGACGATGCGCGTCTTCCTGCCCGCCCAGTACTTGTCGCGCAGCGGCTTCTTGTACAGCTTGCCGGTGGGCAGGCGCGGCAGCGGGTCCATGAAGTCCACGCTGCGCGGGCACTTCAGCTTGGCCAGGTGCGCCTGACAGAAGCCGATCAGCTCGGCCTCCAGCTCGGGCCCCGGCTGCACGCCCGGCATCGGCTGCACCACCGCCTTGACCTCCTCGCCCATCTCCTCGTTGGGCACGCCGAACACCGCCGCGTCGGCCACCTTGGGGTGCGTGATCAGCAGGTTCTCGCATTCCTGCGGATAGATGTTGACGCCGCCGCTGATGATCATGAAGGTCGAGCGGTCGGTCAGGTACAGGTAGCCGTCGTCGTCGACGTAGCCGACGTCGCCCACCGTGCTCATGCTGCCGTCGGCCGAGCGCGACGCTTGCGTGCGCTCGGGGTCGTTGAAGTACTCGAAGGGCGTCGCCGTCTTGAACCAGATCTCGCCCGGCGTGCCCTTGGGCGCGGGCTGCATGTTCTCGTCCAGGATGTGCAGGTCGCCGATCATCACCTTGCCCACCGAGCCTTTGTGCGCCAGCCATTGCGGGCTGTCGCAGGCGGTGAAGCCCAGGCCCTCGGTGGCGCCGTAATACTCGTGGATGATCGGGCCCCACCAGTCGATCATCTGCTCCTTCACCTGCACCGGGCACGGCGCGGCGGCGTGGATGGCGATCTCCAGCGTCGAGCGGTCGTCGCGGTTGCGCACGTCGGCCGGCAGCTTGAGCAGGCGGCTGAACATCGTCGGCACCAGCTGGCTGTGCGTGACCTTGTACTTGGGGATCAGGCTCAGGTACCTCTCGGGGTCGAAGTGCTCCATGATGACCACGGTGCCGCCCACGCCGAGCGTCAGGCTCACCGCGGCATTCGGCGCCGAGTGGTACAGCGGCGCCGGCGACAGGTAGACCATGTCCTCGCGGTAGCGCCACAGCTTGTGCAGGAAGTGGAACAGCGGCAGCGGCTCGGCCGGCGACGTGTCGGGCAGCGGGCGCACGATGCCTTTGGGCCGGCCGGTGGTGCCCGACGAATAGAGCATCGCCGTGCCCAGCTGCTCGTCGGCGATGGGCGTGTCCGGGTAGGCGGCGATGGCCTGGGCGTAGTCCTGGAACGGCGGCTTCAGCTCGGCGCCGCCGTCTACCACCAGGCACAGCTTGACCTGCGGGCAGGACTTCAGCGCGTCGGTGGCCACCGCCAGCTTGGCCTTGGACGTGATGAGCAGCTGCGATTCGCTGTTGTTGACGATGTAGGCCAGCTCCTCGGCGGTGAGGAAGCTGTTGATGCAGGTGAAGTACAGGCCCGCGCGGTAGCCGGCCGAACAGGCCTCGAGGAAGCGGTTGTTGTTCTCCATGAAGATGGCGTAGTGGTCCAGCCGCTTCAGCCCCTGCGCGCGCAACAGGTGCGCCAGGCGGTTGCTGCGCGCTTCGAACTCGCGGTAGCTGACCGCCTCGCCCGTGCTGGCCATGATGAAGGCCGGGCGGTCCGGATGCTGGGCGGCGTACTTGCCTGGGTACATGGTCCTGGTCTCCTGTTCTTGTCAGTGCGGCACGAAGATGTTGCGGCCATCGCCGGCGCGCTGCACGCGCCCGGGCCGGCCGAGGCTGTCGCGATTCTGCAGGTCCCACAGCCGCGCGGGCTCGTCGGGCAGGTTGGCGATGAAGCGCTGCCCGGTGGCGTCGAGCCGGCCGAAAACCACCGCGAAGTCCGGGCCGTCGCGGCCGTGCATCACGGTATAGGTCTCGAGGGTCGCGGCGCCCTCGGGCGATTCGGTGAACGGCGCCTTCGGCAGCGCGTCCAGCCGGGCCTGCAGCGCCGACGGCGCCTCGCGCCGCCACGGGCCGGCCGGCGCGGCCGTCGAGTACACGCCGAAGGAGTGCTTGGTGACGTAGTTGCCGTTGGCCGTGACCAGGCCGAAATCGCCCGGCTGCGCGCGCAGCCGGCGCATCATGCCGCTGATGGCATGCGTCACGTAGTTGTTGCCCGGCCCGCCGAAGAACGGCAGGCCGCCGGTGACGGTGAGGCCGCGCGCATCGTCCTCGGCCAGACCGATCTCCTGGCAGCCGATCTGCACCGCCGACGCGAAGCAGCTGTACAGGTCGAACACCTGCATCTGGTCCAGCGACTTGCCGGCCATCGCCAGCGCCTGCCGCGACGCGGCGCGGATCGCCGGCGACGAATGCAGGTCGGCGCGCTCGCCGACGTACCAATGGTCGTGCCCGTCGGCGCAGCCGTGCAGGAACACCCATCGGTCGCGGGCAATGCCCAGCTCGCGCGCCGTGGCCACGTTGGTCATGACCACCGCCGCCGCCTGGTCGATGAAGGCGTTGGCATTCATCAGCCGCGGGTACGGGTAGCCGATCCAGCGGTTGCGCTCGTTCACCGTGATCAGCTGTTCGGCGGTGTAGCCCTCGCGCCGTGTGGCCAGCGGGTTGGCGGCGGCCACGGCCGCGAAGCGCGCCATGAGTTCGCCGATGTGCCGCTGATGCGCCTCGATGCCGCGCCCGCGCGCCCCGCGGATGGCGTTCTCGAACAGCGGGTACATGACGATCGCCGCGCGCATGCGGTGCAGGTCTTCATGGTTGTTCCAGCCGCGCCGCGGGTCGCCGATCAGCTCGGGCGTGCCGCCCGGGTCTTCGTTCCACACACCCGACGCGCCCGTGCGCTCCAGCCCGTGCTGCGTGCGCAGCGCCTCGCCGCCGCACAGCAGCACGGCGCGCATGCGGCCGCCGGCGATCTCCTCGGCGAACAGGTTCAGCAGGTATTGCGGCATGTTGCCGCCGCTGTAGCTGTAGACGTGGCGCGCAGCGTTCAGCCCCAGCCGCTGCGCCACGCTGCGCGGCGGGTTCGTCGACGTGCCCAGCGTCGTGGCGAAGCGCGGCGAGTTGTCGGCGAAGCTGCGGATCATCGCCACCGTATCGATGACGGCCCCGATGCCGGCGACGCCGCAGTCCCGCAGCGCCAGCCCGGCGGCCTGCGCGATCAGCGCGTAGGGCGAGCGCCCGGCCTCGGCCGGCGTGTCCAGATCGGTGACATCGCCGCAGCCGACGAGCACCGGCATGCGCCCATCGATCTGCTCCATCGGCGCTCTACTTGCCGAGGCCCATCGACCGCGCGATCACCTCTTTCATGATCTCGTTGGTACCGCCGTAGATGCGCGACACGCGCGTGTCGGCATAGGCGCGGGCGATCGGGTACTCCCACATGAAGCCGTAGCCGCCGTGCAGCTGCAGGCATTCGTCGATCACCTTGCCGGCCATGTCGGTGCAGTTCAGCTTGGCCATCGACGCGGTGGGCGGGTCCAGCTCGCCGGCCAGCAGCAGCGTCATGCAGTGGTCGACGAAGACGCGCGCCATCTGCACCTGCGACTGCAGCTCGGCCAGCTTGAAGCGCGTGTTCTGGAAGCTGGCCACCGCATTGCCGAAGACCTTGCGCTCGCGCACGTAGGCCATGGTGTCCTCGATGGCCTGCTGCGCCGAGGCCGTGGCGCCGATGGCGATCTGCATGCGCTCCCAGGGCAGCTCCTGCATCAGGTAGACGAAGCCCTGGCCCTCGGCGCCGAGCAGGTTGCCTCGGGCACCTTGACGTTGTCGAAGAACAGCTCCGAGGTGTCCTGCGCCTTCAGCCCCAGCTTCTTCAGCCGCTTGCCGCGCTCGAAGCCGGGCATGCCGCGCTCCACCAGGATCAGGCTCGTGCCCTTGGCGCCCAGCGCCGGGTTGGTCTTGGCCACCGTGATCACCAGGTCGGCATTCCAGCCGTTGGTGATGAAGGTCTTGGCGCCGTTGACGCGGTAGCAGCCCTCGCCGTCCTTGACCGCGCTGGTCTTCACCGACTGCAGGTCGGAGCCGACGCCGGGTTCGCTCATGGCGATGGCGCCGATGATCTCGCCGCGCGCCATGCGCGGCAGGTAGTTGGCTTTCTGTTCTTCGCTGCCGTACTTCAGGATGTAGGGCGCGACGATCTCGGAATGCAGCGAAAAGCCCAGGCCCGTGGTGCGCGCCTTGGCGGTCTCCTCCATCATCACCATGCTGTAGAGGCGATCGGCGCCGGCGCCGCCGTACTGCTCGGGCATGCTCGGGCACAGGAAGCCGTGGGCCCCCGCCTTCTGCCAGACCTCGCGGTCGACGTAGCCGCGCTCTTCCCAGGCCTCGTGATGAGGGATCACCTCTTTCTCGAGAAAGCGGCGGAACGACGCGCGGAACTCCTCGTGCTCGGGGCTGAACAGCTTGCGGGGGATCATGGTGATGCGTCTCCGATCGTTCTGAGGTCCGCCGGGCACACCCCGCGTGCACGCCGCACTCGGCCAGTGGCCGCCCCCGGCCGCCGCCCGGGAGGAGCGGCCGAAGACTGCGGCGACGGGCTACAGGCGTTCGATGATGGTCACGTTGGCCTGGCCGCCGCCTTCGCACATGGTCTGCAGGCCGTAGCGCTTGCCTTTGGCCTGCAGCGCATGCACCAGCGTGGTCATCAGCTTGGTGCCCGAGCCGCCCAGCGGGTGGCCCAGCGCAATCGCGCCGCCGTTGACGTTCAGGCGCGCCGGGTCGGCACCGGTGTGCTTCAGCCAGGCCAGCGGCACCGGCGCGAAGGCCTCGTTGACCTCGTACAGGTCGATGTCGTCGATCTTCATGCCGGCTTTCTTCAGCGCGTGCGTGGTCGCGTCCAGCGGTGCCTCGAGCATGATCACCGGGTCGCCGCCGCGCACCGTCATGTGGTGAATGCGCGCCAGCGGCTTGACGCCCAGCGCCTTCAGTCCCTTCTCGTTGACGACCATCACGCCGGAGGCGCCGTCGCAGATCTGGCTGGCGTTGGCGGCCGAGATGTAGCCGCCCTCGCGCAGCGTCTTCACACCGGCGATGCCTTCCAGCGTGGCGTCCATGCGGATGCCTTCGTCGACGGTGTGCATCTCGCCGCCGCCGCTGCCGTCGGGCAGGCGCACCTGCACCGGCACGATCTCGGCCTTGAACGCGCCTTCCAAGGTGGCCGCCTTGCCGCGCTGGTGGCTCAGCAGCGAATAGCGGTCAAGCTGGTCCTTGGTCTGCTTCCACTTCTCGGCGATCATCTCCGCGCCCATGAACTGGCTGAAGTCCGGGCCGGGGAAGCGCTGGCGGATCACCGGGCTCATGTAGTGGCCCAGGCCCGCTTCCTTGTAGACCTTGCCCAGGCTGGCCATCGGGATGCGGCTCATGCTCTCGACACCCGCGGCGATGACGCAGTCCATCGTGCCGGACATCACCGCCTGCGCGGCGAAATGCAGCGCCTGCTGCGACGAGCCGCACTGCCGGTCGATGGTCACGCCGGGCACGTCCAGCGGCAGCTTCGACGCCAGCACCGCCATGCGGCCGATGCAGCCGCTCTGCTCGCCGGCCTGCAGCACGCAGCCCATGATCACGTCGTCGACCAGCGCCGGGTCGGCGCCGCTGCGGTCGACCAGCGCGTCCAGCACCTGCGCCGCCAGGTCCACCGGATGCCAGCCCGACACGCGCCCGCCCTTGCGGCCGCCGGCCGTGCGTGCGGCGGCAACGATATAAGCTTCAGCCATGATGCGTTTCCTTTTCGATGAATCCCGGTCTTTTCGGGCACAGAATGTGAAGGCGCAGCATAGCGCGTCGCGCGCAATCCAGAACCGTCGCGCAAGTGACACCCTTACGTTTGAGGCAACCCCATGAAACTCTCTTCCGACATCTCGGCCGTCGTCACCGGTGGCGCTTCAGGCCTGGGCGCCGCGACCGCGCGCCGGCTGGCCCAGCACGGCGTCAAGGTGGCGCTGTTCGACCTGAACGCCGAGGCGGGCGAGGCACTGGCCAAGCAGATCGGCGGCGTGTTCTGCAAGGTCGACGTGACCAACGAAGACCAGGTGGACGCCGCCTTCGCCAAGGCGCGGGCCGCCATCGGGCAGGAGCGTGTGCTGGTCAACTGCGCCGGCACCGGCAACGCCATCAAGACCGCCAGCCGCGACAAGAAGACCGGCGAGATCAAGGCCTTCCCCACCGCCAACTTCGACCGCATCATCCAGATCAACCTGGTCGGCACCTTCCGCTGCATCGCCAAGAGCGCCGCCGGCATGCTGACGCTGGAGCCGCTGGAACACGGCGAGCGCGGCGCCATCGTCAACACCGCGTCGGTGGCGGCGCAGGACGGGCAGATCGGCCAGGCGTCGTATTCGGCCTCGAAGGCGGCGATCGTCGGCATGACCCTGCCGATCGCGCGCGACCTGATGGGCGAAGGCATCCGCGTCAACACCATCCTGCCGGGCATCTTCGAGACGCCGCTGCTGGCCGGCCTGCCCGACAACGTCAAGGACGCGCTGGCCGCGTCGGTGCCCTTCCCCAAGCGCCTGGGCCAACCCGACGAGTACGCCGCGCTGGCCGAGTTCATGATCACCACCGGCTACATGAACGGCGAATCGGTGCGCATCGACGGCGCCATCCGCATGGCCCCGCGCTGATGACCCACCCCCGCAGCGCCTTCCGCGCTCCCCCTCGAAGGGGGCGAGCCCGGACACAGGCGGTCCGGGGGAGTTCCTGTGTCCGGCAAGCGGCCGGGCGTCCTCGCCCCGCGCGGCCTGCCAGGCCCGCCAGCGGGCCGGCAGCGCCGGTGCCGCGGCGGCCGTTCGACGCACGCACGGTGCGTGCCGATAGATCGTGAAGCAAAGGCCACCCTCATGACCGAGCCCGCCAACCCCGACGCCGCGCTGGCCGGCGAGCGCGACCGGCTGCCCAAGCCCACGCTGGTCTACCCCTTCGAGCAGCCGCCCGAAGCCGGCACCTCGCTCGAGGTCGCGCCCGGCGTGAAGTGGATGCGCATGCCGCTGCCGATGATGCTGAACCACATCAACATCTGGGGCCTCGAGGACGCGATCGATGGTGATCCGGGCTGGGCCATCGTCGACACCGGCATGAAGACCGACGAGACGCTGGCCGCCTGGCGGCAGCTGTTCGCCGGCGCCACCGACGGCAAGCGGCTGAGCCGCATCTTCGCCACGCACATGCACCCGGACCACATCGGCATGGCCGGCTGGCTGACGCGCAAGTTCGGCATCCGGCTGTGGATGACGCGGCTGGAATACATGCACTGCCGCGTGCTGATGGCCGACACCGGCCGCGAAGCGCCGGACGCCGCGGTGACCTTCTACCACCGCGCCGGCTGGACCGACGCCGCCATCGAGAACTACCGCGCGCGCTTCGGCAACTTCGGCAAGCGCATCCATGCGATGCCCGACAGCTACCGCCGCATCGTCGACGGCGAGCTCATCCGCATCGGCGCGCACGACTGGCGCGTGGTCGTCGGCACCGGCCATTCGCCGGAACATGCCTGCTACTACTGCCCCGAACTGAAACTGCTGATCAGCGGCGACCAGGTGCTGCCGCGCATCTCGTCCAACGTCTCGGTGCACCCCACCGAGCCGGACGAGAACCCGATGGCCGACTGGCTGGCGTCGCTGGCCAAGATCAAGGCCCAGGTGCCCGACGACGTGCTGGTGCTGCCGGCGCACAACGAGCCCTTCCGCGGCTTGCACGCGCGGCTGGACTACCTGGCCGCCGCGCAGCTGCGCACCTTGGCGCGGCTGCACAAGTCGCTGACCGAGCCGCGCCGCACCGTCGACGTCTTCGGTGCGCTGTTCGCGCGCGCCATCGGCGAGAACGACTCGACGCTGCTCAACCTGGCCACCGGCGAAAGCCAGGCCTGCCTGAACTACCTGCTGCAGCGCGGCGAGATCACACGCGACATCGACGCCGACGGCGTGGCCTGGTACCGGCGCACGGACGGCTGATGAGGCTGGCGCAGGCCCTGCGGCGCATCGTCTGGCTGGCCGCGGCGCTGGCGCATGCGCTGGCCGCGGCGGCCGGCTTCGCCGAACCCGGCGGGCCGCTGCCGGGCCGGCTCGACACGGTGTTCGAGCAGTTGCGCGCCGACCCCTATGCGATGGAGCTGCTGATCAGCTTCGGTACGTCCAAGGGCGGCTCGGCCGGACACCTGGCCTTGGCGCTGCGCGAAGGCGGCGACGACGACACGGTGTATTCGGCCAACTTCTATGCCGACCGCGACCCCCAGCACGCGCAGGGCTTCTACACGCGCGAGCTGATGGTCGCCGTGCCGAAGAAGGAATACCTGTACGGCACCCGCTCGTCGCTGGGCGAGACCGCAGCCTTCGGCCTGGACTTCGGCGAGGTCTACAAGCGCTCGGTCATCGGCATCCGCGTCTACGGCCCACCGCCTGCCGAGCTCGACGCGCTGCGCCGCTTCTTCGGGCGCATCAACGACGACTACCAGGCCCAGGCGTCCGGCACCGACTACCACCGCGGCGAGATCAGCTACGACTACATGAACCTGAACTGCGCCAAGACCATCGGCGCGGCCTTCAAGCATGGCGCCGGCTACGGCACGCTGCTGGTCTACGACCCGATGCCGCTGTCGTGGCTGCTGCCGCCGCTGGCCGCCGCATCGGCCAACATCCCCGCGGAGATGGCACAGAAGCTGGTGGAGCAGTGGCATGCGCGCGGCTACACGATGGACGTGGTCCTGTACAAGAAGTGGCCGCACTCGGCCTGGTCCGACCCGCACGACGAGCCCAGGCGCGGCTTCGACACGCTGCCCGACCGCTTCCCCTCGGTGCTGTCCCTGGACTTCCGCGCCGACGAAGGCGAGTACGAGGACGAAGAAAACCTCTACCTGATGCACCTGCTGCGCCACCTGAGCCGCTACGCGCTGCGCATCGATGCCGGCACGCGGGACCTGCAGTTGCTCAGCCACGACGCCCGCCTGCCCTATGCCGACGCCGTGGCGCAGGCGCGGGACGAAGCGCGCCAGCAGAGCAAGGGCGTGCTGCGCCGCCTGCCGGTCGGCGTGCGCGACGCCGCCGGCCTGGTGGCCGCCGCCAGCCACCCCTACGATTTCACGGCCCCGCGCCCCTGACGCCCATGCATGCCACCCCTTTTGCAGACTTCGGTCCGGTGCGGGTGTACTTCGGCGAGAAGACCGGCAAGTACCCCGACGGCAACCAGGTGGTGGTGCGCGGCAGCGACGCCATGGCAGTGTTCGACACGCCGCAGGTGGCCAACCGCATCGCCGACGTGCTGGCGGCTGCCGACCTGGCGATCCTGGGCCATGTGCACGAGGACCACATGGCCGGCCTGCACCTGATGCCGGGCAAGCCGGTGCACGTGCACCAGGCCGACCTGAAGGCGGCGCGCAGCTTCGAGGGCCTGTCGCGCCACTACGGCTATCCGCAGCCGGTGCTGCAGGCCCTGCGCAAGAAGATCGAGGCCGAGTTCCACTACGCCCCGCGGCCCGATGCCGTGGGCTACGCCGACGGCGCGGTGTGGGACCTCGGCGGCGGCGTGCGCGTGCGCGCGCTGCACATGCCCGGCCACACCGCGGGCCACAGCGTGCTGCTGGTCGAGCCGCAGGGCCTGGCCTTCATCGGCGACATCGACCTGTCCAGCTTCGGCCCCTATTACGGCGACGCCACATCCAGCCTGAGCGAGTTCAGGCACACGCTGGCGCGCCTGCCGCAGCTGCCGGCCACGGGCTGGATCACCTCGCACCACAAAGGCGTGGTGCAGGACCGTGCGCAGTTTATGGACCTGCTGGCCGCGTTTGCGGCACGCATCGACGAGCGCGAGGCGCGGCTGCTGCAGATGCTGGCCGCCGGACCGCAGACCTTGGCCCAGCTGGTGCAGCAGCGGCTGCTCTACCCGCCGCATGCCGACGACCTGTGGGTCGACTGCGCCGAGGCGCGCACCATCGGCATGCACCTGGACGAGTTGCTGGCCGACGGGCGCGTGCGCCGCGACGGCGAACGCTACCGGCTGGCCGGCGGGTCGGCCTGAGCCTGCCCGGCGTCCAGCTTTTCCATGTTCTGCAGGATGGTCAGCAGGTAGTGCAGCGTGTGCGTCAGGTCGTTGACCGAGAAGTCGGCCAGCACCTGCGCGTAGTAGGCACGGATCTTCGGTTGCGCGCGCACCTGCCAGACCTGGCGGCCGGAGTCGGTCATGGTGACCATGCGGGCGCGGCGGTCGCGGCCGCCGGGGCCGATGCGCAGGTGCCCGTCACGCTCCATGCGCCCCAGCAACCCGGACAGGTTCTGCCGGCTCACCATCAGGTAGCGCGCCAGTTCGCCCACCCCCATGCCGCCGCGCGCGGCCTCGCGCGACAGCGCGCCCAGCACCGCCCACTGCTGCGTGGTCAGGCCTTCGTCCTCGACCGCGCGGCTGCCGGTTTTGTGCAACATGTTGGCGCATTGGTACAACCTGAAGAACAGGCGGTTGGCCAGGTCGAAGCGTGTTTCAGTGGCCTTTGGCATAGAGAAATCCCTAGCTTCCATCAGGCACCGGTGGCCTTGCAGATAGTTTGCGTCGGGCGCTAAACTATGTCAACATATTTACCTACTTAGCGACGGAGGGCCGGCATGCCACGCTTTCAGAATCGCACCGTCATCGTCACCGGCGGCGCCGGCGGCATCGGCGGTGCCACCTGTCGTCGCTTCGGCGCCGAAGGTGCGCGCGTCGCCGTCTTCGACCTGAACCTGCAGGCCGCGAACCAGGTGGCCGCCGACATCCGCGCGGCCGGCGGCCAGGCGCTGGCACTGCGCTGCGACATCACCGACCGCGCCAGCGTGGGCGCCGCCGTCGCCGCCACCGAAGCGCAGCTCGGCCCCATCGACGTGCTGGTCAACAACGCCGGCTGGGACGTGTTCAAGCCCTTCACCAAGACCGAGGCGGCGGAGTGGGACAAGCTCATCGCCATCAACCTGACCGGACCGCTGAACCTGCATCACGCGGTGCTGCCGCGCATGGTGGAACGCCGCGCCGGGCGCATCGTCAACATTGCCTCCGACGCGGCGCGCGTGGGCTCGTCGGGCGAGGCGGTGTACGCGGCCTGCAAGGGCGGCATCGTGTCGTTTTCCAAGACCATCGCGCGCGAGCATGCGCGGCACGGCATCACCGTCAACGTGGTCTGCCCCGGGCCCACCGACACCGCGCTCTTTGCCGACTACAAGCTGGGCGCGGGCAACCCCGAGAAGCTGGAGGAAGCGTTCCGCCGCTCCATCCCGCTCGGCCGCATCGGCCGCCCCGATGACCTGCCGGGCGCGATCCTCTTCTTTGCCAGTGACGACGCCGCCTACGTCACCGGCCAGGTGCTCAGCGTATCCGGCGGCCTGACCATGAATGGATGACATGACATGAACTACGAAGACCTGCTCTACGAAGTCCGCAACGGCGTGGCCTGGATCACCATCAACCGGCCGGACAAGATGAACGCCTTCCGCGGCACCACCTGCGACGAGCTGATCAAGGCGCTGTACCGCGCCGGCTACGACAAGGGCGTGGGCGCCATCGTGCTGGCCGGCGCCGGCGAGCGTGCGTTCTGCACCGGCGGCGACCAGTCGGCGCACGACGGCAACTACGACGGCCGCGGCACCATCGGCCTGCCGATGGAAGAGCTGCACACCGCCATCCGCGACGTGCCCAAGCCGGTGATCGCCCGCGTGCAGGGCTTCGCCATCGGCGGCGGCAACGTGCTGGCGACGATCTGCGACCTGACGATCTGCTCCGACAAAGCCACCTTCGGCCAGGTCGGCCCGAAGATGGGGTCGGTGGACCCGGGCTACGGCACCGCCTTCCTGGCGCGCGTGGTCGGCGAGAAGAAGGCGCGCGAGATCTGGTACCTGTGCCGCCGCTATTCGGGCGAGCAGGCGGTGGCCATGGGCCTGGCCAACATCTGCGTGCCGCACGACCAGCTGGACGCCACCGTGCAGCAGTGGGGCGAGGAGCTGTGCGAACGCAGCCCCACGGCCCTGGCCATCGCCAAGCGCAGCTTCAACATGGACACCGCGCACCAGGCGGGCATCGCCGGCATGGGCATGCTGGCGCTGAAGCTGTACTACGACACCGACGAGTCGCGCGAGGGCGTCGCCGCGCTGAAGGAAAAGCGCAAGCCGGAGTTCCGCAAATACAGCAAGTGACGCGGCGATGAACCCCTATCTCGACGACGAGTTGCGCGCGCTCGCCGAGCAGGCGGGCCGCTTTGCCGCCGAGCGCATCGCGCCGGGCTTCCAGGAGCGTGACCGCACGCGCGTGCTCGACCGCGGCCTGATGCGCGAGATGGGCGCGCTGGGCCTGATTGCGCCGGAGCTGCCCGAGCGCGTCGGCGGGCTGGGCACCGGCTGCCTGGCCGCGGGGGTGATCCACGAGGCCATCGCCGGGGCCGACCTCAGCATGAGCTACGTCAACCTGCTGTCGTCGCTGAACGGGCAGATCCTGAACGAGCACGCGCCACCCGCGCTGGCCGCGCCGTGGCTGAAGCGGCTGACGCAGGGCGACGCGCTGATCGCGCTGGCCTTGACCGAGCCGCGCGGCGGCTCCGACGCCGCCAGCCTGCGGCTGAAGATGCAGCCCGCCGCCGACGGCTCGGGCGACTGGGTGCTCAATGGCGAGAAGACCAGCATCAGCGCCGCCGACCAGGCCGACGCGGCGGTGGTCTTCGCGCGCAGCGGCACGGTGGAAGACGGCGCGCGCGGCGTGTCGGCGCTGTTCGTGCCGCTGGCGCTGCCCGGCATCACACGCACGCGTTTCGACTGCCACGGCCAGCGCGCCATCGGCCGCGGCAGCCTGCACTTCGAGAACGTGCGCGTGCCCGGCGACCACCTGCTGGGCGCGCCGGGCGCGGGCTTCGTGCAGGTGATGCAGGGCTTCGACTTCAGCCGCGCGCTGATCGGCCTGCAGGTGCTGGCGGTGGCGCGGCAGGCGCTGGACGAAACCTGGAAGCACGTGGCCGAGCGCGAGGCCTTCGGCAAGCCGCTGGCCTCGTTCCAGGGCGTGAGCCACACGCTGGCCGGGCTGGACACCCAGGTCGTCGCCGCGCGGCTGCTGTGCCTGCAGACGCTGTGGCTCAAGGACCGCGGCCTGCCGCACACCGCCGAGGCGGCGATGTGCAAATGGTGGGCGCCGCAGCTGGCCTACGAGACCGTGCACCAGTGCCTGCTGATGCACGGCCACGGCGGCTACGACCGCGGGCCGATGGAGCAGCGCCTGCGCGACGTGCTCGGCTTCCAGATCGGCGACGGCACGGCGCAGATCATGAAGACCATCGTGGCGCGCGCGCGCGCCGGGCGCCGGGCCGTCGGCGTCTGAGCGCCGGCACGCACGGCGCTTGACGGCGCCGGCCGGGTGCAGAGGATCGAATGCCGCGGAATGGGTCGTGGCCCTGTCGTCAGCTCGCGCAGGCTTCCGACGGCTTTCGCGCGCCGCGAGCCCCGCGAGCTTGGCGATAAAGTGCCTGCATGCCGCTCCCGCTTCGCCTGGCCCTGACCCTGGCCGCCTCGCTCGCACTCGTCGCCTGCTCCACGGTGCGGCCGTGGATCAACCAGCCGCGCGTCGACGTGCCCGAGATCGACGTGCGCGCCGTCGCCCAGCGCGACGCAAGTTCGTTGTTCGCGGTCAGCCTGTCGGGCGGCGGCGCGCGTGCCGCCGCGTTCGCCTTCGGCGTGCTGAAGGAGCTGCGCGACACACCCTGCTGCTGGTACCAGCGCGACAGCAACGTGCTCGACGCGGTGGACCTGATCAGCGGCGTCTCCGGCGGC
This sequence comes from Rubrivivax sp., assembly GCA_019635285.1. GTDB lineage: Bacteria > Pseudomonadota > Gammaproteobacteria > Burkholderiales > Burkholderiaceae_C > Rubrivivax. Next base: position 90,416 of record JAHBZS010000010.1, read on the forward strand.
AGCATCGTCGCCGCCTACTTCGCGGCCTTCGGCAGCGCCGGCCTCGACCAGTTCGAGCCGGACTTCCTGCGGCAGGACTTCCAGAGCGGCCTGATCGCCCAGCTGATGCACCCGGCCAATCTGTACGACCTGAGCTCGCCCTGGTTCGGCCGCAGCCAGTTGCTCGAGCGCCGCCTCGACGCGCTCTACCGCGGCATGACCTTCAAGGACATCGAGCACCGGCCGCGCCACCCGCAGCTGCTGATCACCGCCACCGACCTGACGCTGGGCACCGGCTTCGACTTCACGTCGGATACCTTCGAGCTGATCTGCTCCGACTTGCAGTCGGTGCCGCTGTCGTTTGCCGTCACCGCGTCGTCGGCGGTACCGCTGCTGCTCAGCCCGATGACCCTGCGCAACTACCGCGACGACTGCCCGGGCGGTGTGCCGAAGCTGGTCGAGCGCCCCGCCGAATCGGCCGAGGACGACTACCGCACGCGCCTGATCCTGGCGCAGCAGCGCGCCTATCTGGACGCCCAGTCGCGGCCGTACATCCATCTGGTCGACGGCGGCCTGGCCGACAACCTGGGCGTGCGCCGCTGGATCGAGACGGCGCTGGCCGGCGGCGGCATGCGCACCGCCTTTCGCGAGGTGCGCATTCCGGCGGGCAGCGTGCAGCGGCTGGTGCTCGTCATCGTCAACGCCGAGCGCGACCCGGTGCACGACATCAGCGCCAGCGACCAGGTGCCCAGCACCACCGATGTCGTCGATGCGCTGCTTTTCGGTGCCGGCAACCAGGCAAGCGTCGAGACGCAGGAGTTCCTGACCGACGTGGTGCGCCGCTTTCACGACGACATCGCCCGCGGCGAGCGCTGGCCGGGCTTCGCCAAGGACGCCGAGATCTACCTTATCTTCGTCAACCTGCGCGACGCCACCGGTGCGACGCGGCGCGATCTGATGCAGGTGCCGACCGCCTTCACGATCGGCGATGCCGAGGTGACGAGCCTGATCGAGGCCGGCCGCACGGTGTTGCGCGCGTCGAAGGAGTTCCAGGCGCTGAAGCGCTCGCTCGGCTTCGGCGCCACGCCCTAGACTGGCGGCCCGACCCACGTTGCGCATGATGGCTCCGCAAGAGCGCTCGTCCGACCGCAGTGCCATGCTGGCCGAGGCCCTGGCCCGCGTTGCACTGGGCGATCGTGCGGCCTTTGCCACGCTCTACAAGGCATGCAGTGCGCATCTCTTCGGCGTGATCCTGCGTATCAATCCAGACCGAGCCCAGGCTGAGGACATCTTGCAGGACGTTTTCGTCACCCTCTGGCGTGTCGCGCCGAGCTTCGATGCCGCGCGCAGCCAACCCATGACCTGGCTGACCAGCATCGCGCGCCACCGCGCCATCGACAGCCGGCGCCGCCACAAGACCGCCGTGCAGACGGTGAGCCGTGTCGCTGCCGGCCGCGAGCCCGACCAGGAGGTCGACCTGCTGGCCGACCTGCCCAGCGCCGACCCCGGTCCGCTGGAGTTGCTGCAGCAGGCAGCTCAGGCGCAGGACCTGGCTCGCTGCATCGAGACGCTGTCCGCCGAGCAGCAGCAATGCATGGCGCTGACCTACTATCAAGGCCTGTCGCATGCCGAGGTGGCGCAGCATCTGGCGCAGCCGCTGGGCACGGTGAAGAGCTGGCTGCGCCGCGCGCTCGGCGCACTGAAAGACTGCCTGGACCGCCACCCGGCGGCCAAGCCGAACAAAGCCTGACATGGACTACAGCAGACCGGAACTCGCCGACCGGCTGGCCGCCGAGTACGTGCTGGGCACGCTGCAGGGCCCGGCACGGCGCCGCTTCGAGGCCTTGCAGCAGGCGCATCCGGCGCTGCGCCAGGCCGTGGCGCAATGGCAGGCGCGCTTGGCGCCGCTGTCCGTCAGCGTGCCGCCGGTGGCGCCGCCCGATCGCGTTTGGCAAGGCGTCGAAGCCCGCCTGTTTGCCGCCCCACCCGCCACCCGCCCGCCGCTGTGGCAACGCCTGGCGCTGTGGCGCGGCCTCAGCGGCGTGGCCACGGCCGCGGCGCTGGCGCTGTTTGTCGTGGCGAGCCAAACGCCGCCGCCGCAGGCGCCGATCGTCGTGGTGCTGGCGGCCAACCCCGAGGCGGCGCAAGCGCTGAACGCCAGCTTCGTGGCCAGCGTCAGCGCCGACGGCCGCGCGCTGGTGCTGCGGCCGCTGCACGACCTGGCACTCAGCCCGCAGCGGGCGCTGGAGCTGTGGGCCGTGCCGGCGCAAGGCGCGCCGCGCTCGCTGGGCCTGGTGCGCGCATCCGGCGCCACCACACTGCTGCGGGCGCAGCTGCTGCAAGACACGGCCGCCTTCGCGGTCAGCGTCGAGCCGGCCGGCGGCTCGCCCACCGGCGCACCCACCGGGCCGATCGTGTCGGTCGGCAAGCTGCAGAGCTGAGCCCCGGCGCGCGCGCAGCTTTTTTCGCTTTCCTGCATCCGACCGACCGCGGCCTGCGTAAGTGCCCTGCAGATGCCGCGCCGCGGCGTCTTGGTCCGGCAGGCGCTCGCGCTGCCATCGCTGCAGGAGATCTTCGTGAACATCCACCACCGATTGGGCGGCGCCCTCGCCGCCGTGCCGTTTGCCCTGGCGGCCATTGCCGGCGCCGCCCACGCCTCCAGCCATCGCGAGGCGCCGTTCATCACCACCGCACCCAAGGTCGACGCGACCGACTTCTACATGTTCCGCAGCTACGAAAACGGCCGCGGCGATTTCGTCACGCTGATCGCCAACTACCAGCCCCTGCAGGACGCCTATGGCGGACCAAACTACTTCTCGCTGGACCCGAACGCGCTGTACGAGATCCACATCGACAACAACGGTGACGCCAAGGAAGACTTGAGCTTCCAGTTCCGCTTCACGAACACGCTGGCCGGCGACGGCGCGGGCGTCAACCTGAACATCGGCGGCAAGGCGGTGGGCATCCCGCTGATCCAGGCCGGCACCGTGTCCGCGGTGAAGGACCCGAACCTGCAGCTCGCCGAGAGCTACAGCGTGCAGATCGTGCGCGGCGACCGACGCAGCGGCACTGCCCAGGCGCTGACCAACGCCGCCAACGGCAGCACCACCTTCGACAAGCCGGTGGACAACATCGGCAGCAAGACCATCGCCGACTACGCCGGCTATGCGGCGAAGCACGTCTACGCGGTCAACATCCCCGGCTGCAGCGTGCCCGGCCGCATGTTCGTCGGCCAGCGGCAGGACCCGTTCGCGGTCAACCTGGGCACCATCTTCGACCTGGTGAACGCGCCGCTGGCGGTGATCACCGACCCGGCACTCATCGGTGCCGCGCCCAACACCCTCGGCGACAAGAACGTCAGCACGCTGGCGCTGGAAGTGCACAAGAGCTGCCTGACCCGCGGCGACGACGTCATCGGCGCCTGGACCACCGCCAGCCTGCGCCAGGCGCGCCTGCTGAACGGCAAGCCGTCCTCCGGCCACCAGGCCAGCGAAAAGCCCGGCGGCGCCTGGACGCAGGTGTCGCGCCTGGGCATGCCGCTGGTCAACGAGGTGGTCATCGGCCTGAAGGACAAGGACAGGTTCAACGCCTCCAAGCCTTCGGGCGACGCCCAGTTCGCCAACTACGTGACGAACCCGACCTTGCCGGCGCTGCTGGAGATCGCGCTGGCCATCCCGGGCACCGCGCCGACCAACTTCCCGCGCAACGACCTGGTGACCACCTTCCTCACCGGCATCAAGGGGCTCAACCAGCCGAAGACCGTCACCGCCTCGGAGATGTTGCGCCTGAACACCGCCATCGCGCCGGTGCCCTTCGCGCAGCAGAACCGCCTGGGCGTGGTCGGCAACCTGCTGGCGGGCGGCAGCGACAACGCCGGCTACCCGAACGGCCGCCGGCCCAAGGACGACGTGATCGACATCTCGCTGGTGGCGGTGATGGGCGGGCTGTGCATGGCCAACGGCAACACCGACGCGCTGGGTTTCGGCGCCGCCTGCAACCCGTCCGCGGTGCCGCTGGGCGCCACGGCCTTCAAGCTGCACGACGCGGTGGACCAGGCGGTGGTGCCGCTACTGCCCGGCTTCCCGTACCTGAACACGCCGCTGCCGGGCAGCAGGTGAGGAGGCGCCATGAACACCAGACTCTTCCTCAGCGCCGCGACCATGGCGCTGCTGCTGAGCGCGTGCGGCGGCGACGATGATGATGTGGCGATGCCCGCCGACGATGCGGTACCGGCCAGCGCGCTGGCGTCCGCACAGGCCTTCAGCCGCTACGTCGGGTCACTGCCGGCCAACGACCACGCCGAGCCGCTGAGCGTCGAAGGTGTCGACCCGCCGACGTCGGACACCGACGAGCCCATCGACGTGAACTGAGCGCGGCGGTGGCCGCATCGACGCGGGCACGGCCCGCGGTGCTTGCCGCATTGATGCGAGCTCAGCCCGCGTCGTTTGCCGAACCTGCCGTGCCGCCGACCGACCGGCTGCACGGCCCTGCCCACGGAGGCACAGATGTACCGCAAGCTCCTCACCCAGAGCCTGGCCGCGTTGCTGGCCGGCCTGGCCAGCGTTTCACAGGCCGCACCGTTCACGCCTGCCAGCGACCGCGAGATCGTGCAGACGCTGCCGGCGCGCTGGGACGCCGCGACACGCCGGCAGCGCGACGCCTTGGCCGGCGACCCGCGGCAACTGCCGCTGGCCGTGGCCACGGCGCGTGCCGCCATCGACCGTGCGCGGCGGCAGGGCGACCCGCGCGAGCTGGGTCTGGCGCAGGCGGTGCTGGCGCCGTGGTGGGGCTTGCAACAGCCGCCGCCCGCCGTGCGCCTGCTGCGCGCCACGATCCTGCAGAGCCAGCATCGCTTCGATGCCGCGCTGGCGGATCTGGACGCGCTGCGGCAGGATCGCAGCGCGCCGCTGGCCGTGCAGGCGCAAGCCGGGCTGACGCAGGTGGCCGTGCTGCAGGTGACGGGACGCCTGGGCGATGCGGCGCAGGCCTGCGCGGCGCTGCGTGCACCGCGCTTCGACGTGTTGGGACCGGCGCTCTCGCTACCGGCGCGCGCCTGCGCCGCGGAACTGCGCAGCCTGCGGGGCCAGACGACGCAGGCCGCGGCAGACCTCGCGCTGCTGGCGCGGGAAGCGCCGCACAACCGCTGGCTGGCCCTGCTGCGCGCCGAGCTGGCGCAGCGCATGGGCGACGACCGTGCCGCGCTGGCGCGCTTTCGTGAGGCGGTCGACGGCGACGCCGAGGTCTACGCCATCGCCGCCTATGCCGACTGGCTGCTGGAACGCGGACGCGACCGGGCCGTGCTCGAGCTGCTGCGCACGCACGACGCCGCGGCCGGCGCGGACGCGCTGGCGCTGCGCCGAGCCATCGCACTGCAGCGCCTGCAAGACCCGCTGGCGCGGTCCGCCGCCGGCGCGCTGCAGGCACAGTTCGCCGCGGCGCGCCAGCGCGGCGAGAACCTGCATGCGCGCGAGGAGGCGCGCCTGGCCTTGGACGTGCTGGGCCAGCCCGAGCGCGCGCTGCGCCTGGCCCGCGAGCAGTGGACGCGGCAGAAGGAGCCGGCCGATGCCGTGCTGCTGCTGCGCGCGGCGATCGCCGCGCAGCAGCCCGCCGCCGCCGAGGTGCTGCGCACATGGGCCCACGATCCCGCCGCCGTCGACGTGCGCCTGGCCGCCCTCGCCCAGGCGCCGCGGCCATGAGGCGCGCCCTGCGGTGCGCGGGGCTGCTGCTGGCCTGCGCCGGCGCCGCGCAGGCGCACAAGGCCAGCGACGCCTACCTGCACTGGCAGGTCGAGGGCAGCCGCGTCCAGCAGCGCATCGACATCGCGCTGCGCGACCTGGACCGCGAGCTGGCGCTCGATGCCGACGACGACGGGAAGTTGGACTGGGGTGAAGTGCGCCGCCGCTGGCCCGATATCGAGCGCCTGGCGGCACAAGGCGTGGTCGTCACCGCGGACGGGCAACCGTGCGCGCTGCAGGCCACGTCCGCACCGCAGCTGGACGAGCACAGCGACGGACGCTATGCCGTGCTGGAGCGCACGCTGCATTGCGCGTCGGCCGTGCAGGTGCTCGAAGTGGACTACCGGCTCTTCGAGCGCAGCGACGCGACGCATCGCGGCATCGCCCGCATCCCCGGCGCGGCGCAGGACGGCGTGGTGCTGGTGCCGGCGGCGGGGGTGCAGCGCTTCGTGGTCAACGAGGCCGGCCGGGCACCCGCGCTGCGCACGTTCGCCGGCTTCGTGGCCGAAGGCATGCGCCACATCGCCAGCGGGCTGGACCATGTGCTGTTCCTGGTGACGCTGCTGATGGTGGCGGTGTGGCGGCGCAGCGGCACGGGCTGGGTACCGCGCCGCACGGCGGCGTCGGCATGGGCCGAAACGCTGCGCCTGGTGACGGCCTTCACCGTGGCGCACTCGCTGACGCTGGGGCTGGCCGCCGCCGGGCTGCTGGCGCCGCCGGCGCGCTGGGTGGAATCGTTGATCGCGGCCAGCGTGCTGGTGGCGGCGCTGGACAACCTGTGGCCCATCGTGCGCGGCCCGCGCTGGATCATGGTGTCGGTATTCGGCCTGGTGCATGGCCTGGGCTTCGCCGGCCCGCTGCAGGACCTGGGGCTGCGCCGCGGGGAACTGATGCTGCCGCTGCTGGGCTTCAACCTGGGCGTCGAACTCGGCCAGCTGATGCTGGTCGCGTTGCTGCTGCCCTTGGCCATCGTGCTGCGCGGCACGCGCTGGTACCGGCAGGCGGTCGTCGGTGGCGGCTCGGTGGCCATCGCCGGCCTGGCGCTGGTGTGGACCCTGCAGCGCAGCCTGGAGAGCTAGTGGCTGCGCCCGGCCGGGCCGGCACTGCGTACAGAAGGCCAGCGATATCCCGTAGGGCCAGTCATCCGGTTATTGCACAGTCTCAACGTTGAAGCTGAGCCGCGAGCGACGGCCTGCCGACGCGAGTCGGCTCGAGCGACTGGTTAGACCACGGGCCAGCCACCTGCTCGCGGATTGTGCCAAGCACTTGCACCAGCTTCCCCCGCTTTCGAGGCGACTTGAGCTCCGCAGGCAACCGACTTAGCCAATGGCCGTTCGGGCCCACCGGCAAATTCCGAAGCGCCGCTAGCTGCCGCGAAGTAGGAAGCGGCTTGCGCGACAGAACCTCAATGAAGTGATCGAGCTGAGCCAATGCGCTGAATTGAAGTTCGTGAGACTCGAACTCCACGCGGAGGACCGCGTAACCGAGATGAGGAATTGCAACTGGAGCAGGAGGGTCGCAAGCTTCGCTCGTTCCGGGAACTGGCACATGAACCCAGAACGCTACAGGCGCAGTTCGCCAGTCTTTCTCATACGTGAAATGGAACGCGGACTTCATTTCGAGTGGTCTAACGTGGAGCTAACCGGGCGACGACGGATGGGCGCCCTGGCCGCGACGTGCATGATGAACCAAGGCGCCTCGCGGCCAGGGCGGCCAGGGCGGCCAGGGCGGCCAGGGCGGCCAGCCGTTGGCGCTCCGGTTGAGCGAAAGGTTCGGCGTCACTTTTGGGGCACGAGCTTCACCTGCAGTTCGCACCCAACTGCCCGCGCGTAGCGTTGCAGTGTGCTCAAAGAAGGCGTGTGCTTGCCCGACCCTTCAAGGCGTGAGATTGCGCTTTTTGTCGTTCCCATCCGCTCAGCCACAGCGTCTTGCGTCAATCCAGCGCGAGTACGGGCCTTGAGCAACTGCCCGACAACTTGGTATTCGAGTTCAAGACTTTCGTAGGCTTCTGAGAAGCCCTTGCGGGTCTGCGCCTTCGCCAAAAATGCCTGGTGATCGTGCTTGACCGGGATGTACTTCAGTTCAGCCATGCTGCAACTCCTTCACGCGCCTTCTGGCAATCTTCAGTTCCTTGTCTGGGGTCTGCTGGCTCTTCTTGACGAACGCATGTACTACAACAACCCGCTTCCCGACCAGGAAGCAATAGAACGCCCGACCGATGCCGGACTTTCCATGTGGCCGAAGTTCGAACAGACCTTCACCCATTGCTCGTGAGTGAGGCAGACGGAGGTTTGGCCCATATTCGGCCAGCAACTCGACCAGGCGCGCGTAGTCAGCCAGCACGTCTACCGGCCAGGCCTCAATCTCCGCGAGGACTCGCGGATGGAAGTACTCAAGCTCGTAGCGCACTGGCACATGTTAGCACAGACGCTAACCGGCGAGTGAGCGCGTTTTGTGACGCTGAACGTTCGAGCTAAGCTGCCCGCGGAGGCAGGCGCTGTAAGCCCGGTTCGCGACAATAGTACTGCTGGCGCGGACCGGGCTTACAGCGCCTGCCGTAGCGGGTCAGCTTGAGCGAGGGGTTAGGCGTCATCGCTGGCGCTGCCCGCGAATCGTACCGATGAAACTGTGCGCGTTGATGTGGCATGGTGGGGTGCGGAGCCGACGAAGACCGTAACGACACTGGCGCTGCATGCCCGCGGGTTAGGTTGGTCCTGGGTGACGTTATCGACATTGGTGAGCGCTGCTTGCTGGCTGTGAAGCCGATAGGCACGCATCCCGTCTGAGAGAGTGAGCTAAGACGACGTACCCGATATCGGCTCCGCATCCCGCAACAGATGATGGAGCAGGACATGGCGACGAGCAAGGCCAAGGTGGCGGCGAAGCTGGAGGTGGTGCACCCGGATGCTGCTGGTGTGGATGTGGGTGGCTCGAGCCATCACGTGGCGATACGCGGCGACGCACCGGGACAGACGGTGCGCGAGTTCGGGTGCTACACGAAGGATTTGCACGAGATGGCGGACTGGCTGCTGAGCAGTGGCGTGAAGATCGTGGCACTGGAGTCCACTGGGGTGTACTGGATACCGGTGTACGAGGTGTTGGAGCGAAGAGGGCTGGAAGTGCTGCTGGTGCACGCACGGCACGTCAAGGGCGTATCGGGTCGCAAGAGCGACGTGCTGGATTGTCAGTGGCTGCAGCGCTTGCTGAGCTACGGACTGCTCAGGGGAGCGTTCCGGCCACAGGACCAGATGTGCGAGTTGCGCGAACTCAACCGGCTGCGCATGAGACTGCTGCGGGAGCAAGGCAGGAGCGTGCAGCACATGCAGAAGGCGCTGACGGTGATGAACGTGCAGCTGACCAACGCGATCAGCGACGTGGCCGGGGTGACGGGGCAGAAGATCGTGCGGGCGATCGTGGAGGGTGAGCGGGATCCACAGGAGTTGGCCAGCTACAGGGACGCGCGCATCAAGGCCAGCGAGGAAGAGATCGCAGCCAGCCTGCAAGGCAACTGGCGCACCGAACACCTGCTGGCGCTGAAGGTGGCGCTGGCTATGTTCGACTTCTGCGGCCAGCAGATCGGGCAGTGCGAAGTGGAGATCGAGCGTGCGATGCAGGAACTGCAGCGCTTCACACAAGAGCCTGAGAAGGGCAAGAAGCGCAGCAAGGGCAAGAACGCACCGAAGTTCGACGTGCGAGAGCGGCTGTTCAAGATGTGCGGGGTGGACCTCACGCGCATCAACGGCATCGACGTGAGCACCGCGATGACGATCGTCAGCGAGATTGGCACGGACATGAGCCGATTCCCCAGCGACAAGCACTTCGCGTCGTGGCTGGGGCTGTGCCCCGGCACCAACATCAGCGGCGGCAAGAGGCTGGGCGCGGCCTCCAAGCACAGCGCCAACCGCGCCACACTGGCCTTGAAGCAGGCCGCGGCGGCGCTCAGAACCAGTGCGCTGCCCCCGGAGATTCGTAGCAGGAAGTTCTAGAGTCCGATCAACCGAGACGGAGATCGGACCGATGAAGAAGAGATACAGCGAGGAACAGATCATTGGCTTCCTGCGCGAGGCCGACGCTGGGCTGCCGGTCAAGGAGCTGTGCAGGAAGCACGGCTTCAGCGAGCCGAGCTACTACGCCTGGAAGGCCAAGTTCGGAGGCATGAAGGTGTCGGACGCACAGCGTCTGAAGGCGCTGGAAGCCGAGAACGGCAAGCTCAAGCGGCTGCTGGCCAACTCGATGCTCGAAGTCGACGCGATGCGCGAGGTGCTGAAGGGAAAATAGTGGCCGTGGCGGCGCGTCGCGAGGTCGTGCGGCAGTTGCAGGACAGGGGCTTGAGCGAACGCCAGGCCTTGAAGCTGGTGGGCATGAGCGCCAGCACCCTGCGCTACGAACCCCGCGACGACGGCAACGGCCGGCTGCGCGAGCGCCTGACGGAGCTCGCCGGCCAGCACCGCCGCCACGGCTACCGGATGCTGCACAGCCGATTGCGCATTGACGGCTGGGCGATCAACGTCAAGCGCACCTACCGGGTCTACCGGGAGGAAGGCTTGATGGTGCGCAAGCGTCGGCGCAAGAAGCTGCCCGTGCCCGAGCGGCAACCCCTGGTGCGACCCATCCAACCCAACGAGGTGTGGAGCATGGACTTCGTGTTCGACGAGCTGGCCAACGGCCGGCGGGTCAAGACGCTGACGGTCGTGGACGACTGCAGCAAGGAGGCGGTGCAGATCGCCGTGGACACTTCGATCCCGGCGCTGTACGTGACCCGCGTGCTCGACCAGGTCAAGGCCGAGCGCGGACTGCCCAAGGTGATCCGCACCGACAACGGCCCGGAGTTCGCCGGCAGGACGATGCAGACCTGGGCGGCCAGCAACGGCATCGAGCTGCGCTTCATCCAGCCAGGCAAGCCGGTGCAGAACGCCTACATCGAGAGCTTCAACAGCCGCTTCCGCGACGAGTGCCTATCGCAGCACTGGTTCGCGAGTCTCAGCCACATGCGCAGCGTCATCGACAACTGGCGCGAGGACTACAACCACCACCGGCCGCACAGCACCCTCGGGTACGTGCCGCCGGCCGTGTTCGCCGCGCGTTGCCGCCAGCATGCTGGCGGCAACGCGCCAAACCCCGCATCAACGACTACGATGCAAACTCCCGGGCTCTAGATCGGACTGCTACGAAACCTGGGGGCAGCGCACCAGCCAGTCGGCGCTGGGTGCGTACTTCAGGACGCTGTGCGGTCGGATGGACAAAGCCAAGGCGGTGACGGCTGCGGCGCACAAGCTCGCCAGGCTCATCTACGCCATGCTGACCAAAGGCCAGGAGTACACGGACCTGGGGCAGCTGTACTACGAGGAGCGCTACCGAGAGCGCGCCGTGCGGCAGCTTCAGCGGCGGGCTAACAAGCTTGGCATGCTCATCGTGCCGGCGGGCTCCTGAAAACCGCCAATCAAATCAACTACTTGGAAGGAGTTTCCTGAGAGGCGTCGAGCGCGGACGTGGCGAACCCATGAAGCGCACGGTAGCCGGACGGCACACACCTTCCGAGGCGGAAAACCCCGAAGCCGTGCGGCGAAGAGAGGCTGTTCTGGCTGTTCCTGCCACTTCGCCGATGAGGCGCGATGCGGCCACGAACGAGCAGATTTCAGCTCGACGCTGAGCGAGCGATGCAGACTGGTCGCAGAGCGCCATGCGAGGAACTTGCGGGCGAAGCCCAAGGTGACCGGCCAAGGGGAAACGGCCAAGTCCTGGCCCCGAAGGACCGTGACTTCTGCTCCTGCGAGCGCCATGGACGGTCGCCATCTCCTTCCGGGCGCTGAGCTGGGACCGGAGCGAGGTCTTCCGACCGCGGAAGCGACGCGAGGGCTTCGCGCGATGGCCAAGGTAGTGCCGGAGCGCGTGTCTGCGAGGCCCATGGCCGAGAAGGGTGCTGGCGCGCAGAAGATCTTGCCAATCGACGCCTAACAGGCTGTTGAAATTTGGATCGATTGGCAGATCGATGCGCTTTGAGCAAGTAAATCAGCGTGAACGTGGAGGTCTGAACACCGTACTCGGTGGGTGTGGACCGAAGGTGCCGCGGCGCTTTCATCGCGTGCGCGGTGTCCCTTGGTGCTCATCGCAGCGCCCCGAGCGGCGATCTGCCCAGCATTCGAGCCATGCGCACGATGTTGCTGGCCGTCATCGTGAGCTTGAAGTGCTGATCGACGCGTCGCAGCCCGCGGTACACCGTCTGGCGGATGCGACCGATGGTCTTGCCCCAGCCGAAGTGCTCCTCGATGCGCTTGCGGATCGTCTGGCTGATGGCGTAGCCGGGATGCCGCAGGGTGCGACCATCGATCGCGCTGCCGCCAATGCGCGTGTCATTGGCCGCTACGTGCGGCGTGATGCGGCGCTGGCGGCACGCAGCAATGAAGTCCCGGGTGTCGTAGGCCTTGTCCGCCGCGATGGTCTTGGGGTGAGTGCCGGGTACGGTGTCGAGCATGGCCAGCGCCGCGGCGCGCTCGCCCAGGCCGTCGGCATGGGTGACCATCGCCCCGACCACCAGTCCCGAGCGGTTCTCCATCAGCACATGACCCTGGAAGGCCAGGATGGCTGCACCGTGGTGGCTCTTGCGGAACAGTCTGGCGTCGGGGTCGGTGGTGCTGACATGGGTGTCGTTGCTGCGCGGGCGGCCCTTCCAGTTGGCTTGGGCGTTGCGGCCGGGCCCGCCGTTGGCGTCGTCGCTGCCGCCGTCCTTCGGTGCGAAGCTCTTGTGGCTGGCCCAGGCCTGGATCAGCGTGCCGTCCACCGAGAAGTGTTCCTTGCTCAGCAGCCCGGCCTTGTCGGCCAGCGTCATGACCTCGGTGAAGAAGCTCTCGACCACGGCGTGCTGCAGCAACCGCTCGCGGTTCTTGCTGAAGCTGGAGTGGTCCCAGACCTCATCGTCGATGGCCAGGCCGATGAACCAGCGGTACAGCAGGTTGTAGCGCACCTGCTCCATCAGCTGGCGCTCGCTGCGTACCGAGAACAACACCTGGATCAGCATCGCACGCAGCAGCTTCTCCGGGGCGATGGAGGCACGCCCGCTGTCGGCATAGATCAGGTTGAACAGCCCGTTCAGGCGGCCCAGCGCTTCGTTGACCAGCAGGCGGATCGGGCGCAGCGGGTGATCGGCCGGCACGAAGTCTTCGAGCTTGGCCACCGTGAACAGCGCCTCTTGCATACCGTCAGATCCTCGCATCGCCTTCACTCCGCGTTTTGCACAAACACGGTATCCACAACGACCACTGCCCAGACGACGTTTACGCGCGGGCGAAATTCAACAGCCTGCTAACGTTCGAGCTAAGCTGCCCGCTACGGCAGGCGCTGTAAGCCTGGTTCGCGATGATGCACCAGGTGCCGCGAACCAGGCTTACAGCGCCTGCCGTAGCGGGTCAGCTTGAGCGAGGGGTTAGGCAGCACCGAACTGCTTGAACACTGCATGCAGCTGTCCCTGTGCATTGGTGCCAACTAGGTAGCCTTTCTCGTGGATGCGCTTGACAAGCCAGATGTAAAACTGAGCGTACCTGGGATTGCTTTGGCGGCGTGTTTCAATGAATGGCGTTAGCTTGACCAACGCATTCGCGATGCTTGTCCCACTTGGGCCATTGAACAATTCGATAGGCAAGTATCCCATCTCGACAAGTCGTCCCCACTTCTCATAGAAATTACAGAAGATGTGCTCGGTTCCGGGCGGCCCGTTGAACACGGCATCCCGCGCAGCGATTAGCTCCTTGGAGTCGCCTTCGGTGTAGTAGGTCTTGACCGCCTCCCAGGAGATCTTTGCTGACTCTCGAAGCTGTGCTATCAGCCACTGTGCGGTTGCAATGAGGCCGCCTAGAAAGGCCGCTGCGCCAGCAGTGAATCCAACTTCGCCCTTCTGAAGAAAGTAGGCCGTAGCTGCAGCGGCTAATGCAATCAAGAAGATTGTCGTCGCCAACCATGCTGAACGGGCGCGTGAATTCGACAACGGAACGAGCATCAGGGATCTCTCTTGTGCTGCCTAACGTTGAAGCTGAGCCGCGAGCGACGGCCTGCCGACGCGAGTCGGCTCGAGCGACTGGTTAGACCACGGGCCAGCCACCTGCTCGCGGATTGTGCCAAGCACTTGCACCAGCTTCCCCCGCTTTCGAGGCGACTTGAGCTCCGCAGGCAACCGACTTAGCCAATGGCCGTTCGGGCCCACCGGCAAATTCCGAAGCGCCGCTAGCTGCCGCGAAGTAGGAAGCGGCTTGCGCGACAGAACCTCAATGAAGTGATCGAGCTGAGCCAATGCGCTGAATTGAAGTTCGTGAGACTCGAACTCCACGCGGAGGACCGCGTAACCGAGATGAGGAATTGCAACTGGAGCAGGAGGGTCGCAAGCTTCGCTCGTTCCGGGAACTGGCACATGAACCCAGAACGCTACAGGCGCAGTTCGCCAGTCTTTCTCATACGTGAAATGGAACGCGGACTTCATTTCGAGTGGTCTAACGTGTTATGGACGACAACCTTACGCCGCTTTGCGCGGCAGCTGTCGTCTAACGCGGCGCACTGGCCGCCCCATAAGTGCCTGTGCCATCAAGCCTTTCTCCCTGCTTGACTGGATATGCATCCAGTACTAAATTTGCCGCCGAAAGCGGCGTTTCTGGTGCCTGCGATTGTGCGGGGCACGCCGCCTATGCGGCAAGAGAGGATGCGCGAAGTGCCGTCGCCCGTGGCTGCCCCATGTCCCGTTGGGGCTTCTGGCCCAGCTGGTCGGGCGCGGCCGGTTCGCGCTTTGGCCCTGCCCCCTTTGAAGTCACCACGATTGCTCGATCAGGTGCGCGAGCGTGTGCGCGGCTTGCACTACAGCCTTCGCACCGAAGAGGCCTATGTCTACTGGTGCCGCGCCTTCATTCGCCATCACGGCCTGCGTCATCCCACCCAGATGGGCGGCCCCGAGGTCGAGGCATTCCTGACCCACCTGGCTGCCCAGCGCAGACTGTCAGTGTCAAGCCACCGCCAGGCTCTGTCAGCCCTGCTCTTCCTTTACGCCAAGGTGCTGGGCCAGCAATTGCCTTGGATGGACCAGATCGGCCGGCCGGTGCCAAAGCGACGGCTGCCGGTGGTGTTGTCCGTCGAAGAGGTGGCGGCGGTTCTACGGGGTCTGGACGGTGTGCATGGGTTGCTTGCGCGCCTGCTGTATGGCACCGGGCTGCGCATCGAGGAGGCGCTGCAACTGCGCGTGAAGGACGTGGACTTTGCCAACCAAGCGCTCTTCGTGCGTTCAGGCAAGGGCGGCAAAGATCGCGTGGTGATGCTGCCTCGCTCGCTGGCGGCGCCTCTGCGTGAGCACCTGGGCGGTCCAACCCGCGAGTTGTGGACCGCCGACGTGGCGGCCGGCCGCGCGGGGGTGCAATTGCCCGACGCTCTCGATCGCAAATACCCGCGAGCGGGGGTGAGCTGGGCCTGGTTCTGGGTCTTTGCGCAGCGGCAGCTTTCGGTGGACCCGCGCAGCGGCGTCATCAGGCGTCATCATCTTTACCCCGAGACCTTCCAGCGCGCATTCAAGCGCGCTCTGCATATCGCCGGCGTCCACAAGCCGGCCACCCCGCATACGCTTCGTCATTGCTTTGCCACGCACATGCTGCAGTCCGGCGCGGACATTCGCACAGTGCAGGACTTGCTCGGACATGCCGACGTGGCGACGACGATGATCTATACGCACGTACTCCGGGCGGGCGGCTTGGGCGCGCGCAGCCCGCTCGATGGGCTGGCGCTGGGGTCGTAGGAGGCCGTGATGAAACTGGACACGAATCGCATCGATGACGCGGTGCTGGCCTTGATGCGGCTGGGCCTGCACGATGGTGACCGCGCCTGGAAGTCGTTCGACTGGGACGCGATGAACCGGCTGCATGCGAAGGGGCTCATCTCCAACCCCGTTGGTCGGGCCAAGTCGGTGGCGTTCACTACCGAAGGCCAGGCGCGGGCCGAGGCTTTGCTGCTCAAGTGGTTCGACGCGTCCGGCGACGGCGCAATGGCCGGATAGCAGAACTGCGCAGCCTGTGCTCGACAGGGCTGCGCAGTTCCGTTGACACACGCCGCACAGGGGCGCCGCCGCCCATCGCCGCCGGGGGGTTGCCACGCCCCCCGGCCTTGCGCCGCCCTACTTCTGGCTCTTGGCGAATTCGGCCGACTGCTCCTTGACCACCTTCTCCACCTCGTCGGCGTAGGCCGAGATCCAGTCGCTCTGCGGCACCCACTTCGTGCCGTCCCACATGTCGATGCGCGTCTTGCCGCCGCCGCCGTGGTCCTTGGCGGTCACCGTCACCGGGGCGATCAGGCCGTTGGAGTCAAAGCCCTTCAGCGTCTCCAGGCCGGCCTTGATCTTGGCCGGCGTCAGCGGCAGGCCGCCCTGCTTGATGGCCATGCGCACGCCTTCAAAGGCCGGTGCGTACATCGCCAGGCCGGTGTTGTAGTAGATGTCGTTCAGGTTCTTGGCGTCGCCGTTGCCCTTGCCCTTGGCATACAGCTCGGCCTCGATCTGCTTGATGATCGGGTGGTCCTTGCCGCCGACGACGTTGGTGCCGCGCTTGATGCCCTTGGCGTCGGCCGGGCCGATGTTGGCGATGTCCACCTCGTTGAACCAGTTGACGACGATCATCTTGTCCAGCGGGTAGCCGTTGCGCTTGGCTTCCTTGGCGGCCACGACGTGCATCGCGCTCAGGTTCCAGCTGATCACCCAGTCGGGGTTGGCGCGGCGGATCTGCGTCCACACCGCGGCCTGGTCACGGCCCGGCAGCGGGTTCGGGAAGAGCATGAGCTCGAAGCCTTCCTTGGCCGCCAGCGCCTTCAGCACCGGAATCGGCTCCTGGCCGAAGGCGTAGTCGGGGTACAGGAAGCCGATCTTCACGCCCTTCAACGTGCCCTTGCTCTGGCTCTTGATGAAGGCCACGTCGTTGGCCACCTGGCTCCAGTAGGTGGGGCCGATGGGGAAGATCCACTTGAACACGTCGCCGTCCACCGCGTCGCCGCGGCCGGCAAAGCTCTGCAGCATGATGTTGCCGTCGGCCATCGCGCGCGGCAGCACGGCGCGCGACACCGGCGTGGACAAAAAGTCGAAGATCATCACGCCTTCGCGCTTGAGCTTCTCGTAGCACTCGATGCCGCGCTGCGGCTCGTTGCCGTGGTCCTGCGCCACGATCTCGATCTTCTGCCCTTCGAGCCCGCCCTTGGCGTTCAGCACCTCGGCATAGTCCTTCACCGCCTGCGCCACCTGCGGCGTGACGAAGGTGTAGGCCTTGCTGAAGTCGTAGCACAGGCCGAACTTGATCTGCGCCTGCGCGGCGCCGGCGGCCAGCGTCAGCGCCGCCGCGGTTGCCAGAAACCTGAACTTCATCGCTTGTCTCCAGTTAGGGTGAAACAGGGCCCCCCAAGCTGCCACCGCAGCACCGGCTGGGCCGGGCCGCAGGTGGCGCCCCCTGGGGGGAGGCGACCCAAGGTCGCTTCGGGGGGGTTCATGACAGCCAGCGCTTGCGGCGCCGGTAGTGCTTGATTTCGTTGAAGTCGCGGCCCTCGCGGCCGCCGAGGTAGAACTCCTGGATGTCGGGGTTGCGCTTCATCGCTTCGGCGCTGTCGTGCATGACGATGCGGCCGCCTTCGATCAGGTAGCCGTGCGACACCACTTCCAGCGCGGCGATGGCGTTCTGCTCCACCAGCAGCACCGACAGGCCCTCCTCGCGGTTGATGCGGCGCACGATGTCGAAGATCTCGGCCACCAGGAACGGCGCCAGCCCCAGGCTGGGCTCGTCCAGCATCAGCAGCTTGGGGCGTGTCATCAGCGCGCGGCCAATGGCCAGCATCTGCTGCTCGCCGCCCGACAGGTAGCCGGCCTGCGCGCTGCGCCGCTGGTGCAGCCGCGGAAAGTAGCCGTAGACGCGGTCGCGGTCGCGCTGCACCTCGGCCGCGCTGGTGCCGCGCACCGCCGACGCGGCCAGCAGGTTCTCGTCCGGCGTCAGGTGCTCGAACACGCGCCGGCCTTCCAGCACCTGCACGATGCCGCGCTGCACGCGCGTCTGCGGCGGCAGCGCGTCGATGTTCTCGCCCAGGAACTGCACCTCGCCGCGCGTGATCTCGCCGCGCTCGGCCTTGAGCAGCCCGCTCACCGCCTTCAGCAGCGTGCTCTTGCCGGCACCGTTGGCGCCGAGCAAGGCCACCATGCCGCCCTGCGGCACCTCCAGCGACGCCCCCTTGATGGCCAGCGCCACGCGGTCGTAGATGACCTCGATGTTGTTCAGCGACAGGACCGTGGCGCTCATGTCATTTCCTGGCGTAGCCGAAGGGCCAGACCATCAGGTAGTTGCGCACATTGCCGTAGAGCTTGCCCAGGCCCATCGGTTCGACCAGCAGGAAGACGATGATCAGCCCACCGTACACCGCATAAGGCAGGTGCGCCAGCGTCTCGATGCCGATGTCCGCGCCCAGCAGCTTGGCGATCCAGGCGATCAGCGCATGGATCTGCCCCGGCAGCAGCAGGATGAAGGCCGCGCCGAACCAGCTGCCGATGATGCTGGCCAGCCCGCCGACGATGACCATCGCCAGCAACTCGATCGACACGTTGACGGCAAACTGTTCCGGCGTCACCGCGTGATAGAAGCAGAAGATGAGCATCGCGCCGCTGACGCCGCCGATGAAGGACGAGGTGGCAAAAGCCACCAGCTTGTAGCGGAAGGCCTGCACGCCGATCACCGCGGCGGCGTAGTCCTTCTCGCGCACCGCCACCAGCGCGCGGCCCAGCGCGGTGCGCCGCAGGTTGAGCATGAACAGCGTCACCAGCAGTGCCCAGCCCAGGGCCACGTAGTACAGCCCCGCGTCGGACTCGATGCGCTGGCCCAGCAGCGCCATCGGCGGCGCCTGCAGGGTGGCGCTGACGCCGCCGCTGATGGCCGGCACGTGCGAGATCACCCAGTCCATGACGAACTGCAGCGCCAGCGTGGACAGCGCCAGGTACAGGCCCTTGACGCGCAGCGCGGCAAAGGCGAAGCCCACGCCGATGACCGTGGCCATCAGCCCGCCCAGCACGGCGGCGATCTCCCAGGGCACGCCGGCCTTGTAGGCATGCACCGTGGTGTAGGCGCCGATGCCCATCACCGCCGCATAGCCGAAATGGAACTGCCCGGCCCAGCCGAGGATCAGGTTCAAGCCCAACGTGGCCGACACCCACACCAGCCACGGCGTCAGGTAGCTCGAGATGGTCAGCGAGCTGAACAGCAGCGGCGCCAGCACGGCCAGCGCCAGCAGCGCGACGATCGCCCAGCGGTCGGCGGGGATCGGGAACAGCGCGCGGTCGGCGGCATAGTCGGTGTGGCGGATGCCCGAGCGGCGGTACAGCATGGCCTGAGTCCTAGAGCCTTTCGATGTCGTGCCGGCCGAACAGGCCATGCGGACGGATCATGATGGTCAGGATCAGCACCAGCGCCACCACCAGCTCGCGCGTGCCGCCGCCGAGCAGCGGGTCCAGGATGCCCGCGGCCACCGCCTCGATCACGCCCAGCGCGATGCCGGCCAGCACGGCGCCGCCCAGGCTGTCCATGCCGCCCAGCACCGCCACGGTGATGCCCTTCAGCAGCAGCAGCGACAGCGACTGGTCGACGCCCTGGATCGAGCCCCACAGCACCCCCGCCGCGGTGGCCACCAAGGACGACAGCGCCCACGACAGCGCCACGCCGCGCTCCACCGAGATGCCCACCGACCACGAGGCCATGTAGTCGTCGGCGATGGCGCGCAGCACCACGCCGCGGCGCGTGCGGAAGAAGAACACGAACACCGCGAACAGCCCCAACGCCACCACCGCGCCGACCACGTAGGCGCGGTTCAGCAGCAGCGGGCCCAGGAACAGCGGGTCGTTGCCGATGCCGATGTCCAGCGGCCGCGCGGTGCCGCCGCCGATGACCAGGGTGACCGCGCGCAGGAAGATGTCCAGGCCCAGCGTCATCATCAGGATCATGACGATCGGCCGGCCGGCCAGGCGGCGCAGCGCCACGCGTTCGATGCCCAGGCCCAGGCCCATCATCGTCAACATGGCCAGCGGGATGGCCGCCCACATCGGCAACCCGGCGCCGTTGGCGAAGGCCAGCACCACATAGGCGCCGATCATCGTCAGCGCGCCCTGCGCCAGATTGGGCACCGACGACGACTTGTAGATGAGCACGATGCCCATCGCCACCAGCGAATACATCAGCCCCGACAGCGCGCCGTTGATGCCGAGCTCCAGCAGGTACATCAGGTCCATCGGCTCACACCTCGGTGACGCGCAGCTCGCGCTCGGTGACGCCGGTCTCGCCGGTCTCGTAGACGATCTGCGCCTTCATCGTCACCGTCGCCTGGCCGTCGTAGATGGCCTGGATGATCGGCGCATAACGTTCCTCCACCACGTTGCGGCGCAGCTTGCGCGTGCGCGTGATCTCGCCGTCGTCGGCATCGAATTCCTTGTGCAGGCTGACGAAGTGGCGCAGCTTCAGCGCGTCGGGCAAGGTGGCGTTGACGCGCTCGACCGCGGCCTTGACCAGCGCGATCACCTCGGGCTTCTGCGACAGGTCGGCATAGGACATGTACGAGATGCCGCGCAGTTCGGCCCAGTGGCCCACCGGCTCCTTGTCGATGCAGACGATGGCCGACAGGCGGTCGCGCCCCTTGCCCAGCACCGCGACGTCCTTGATCCAGGGGCTGAACTTCAGCCGGTTCTCGATGTAGTTGGGGATGTAGCGCTCGCCCTGCGCGGTGTGCACCACTTCCGACAGGCGCCCCAGCACCACCAGGTGGCCGTTCGGCTCCAGGTAGCCGGCGTCGCCGGTGTGCAGCCAGCCGTCCTGCAGTGCCTCGCGCGTGGCCTCGTCGTTGCGGTGGTAGCCGCGGAACACCGAGCCCGAGCGCACCTGGATCTCGCCGTTGTCGGCAATGCGCGCCTCCACGCCGGGCAGCGGCCGGCCCACGGTGTGCAGCCGCACCTCGCCGGGTTCCTGCATGGCGTTGAAGGCGCTGCTCTCGGTCTGGCCGTAGAGCTGGCGCAGCTGCACGCCGAGCGCGCGGTAGAAGACGAAGGTGTCCTCGCCGATGGCCTCGCCGCCGGTGAAGGCGTGCTGCACGCGCGTCAGGCCCAGCTGGTCCTTGATCGGCCCGTAGATCAGCCATTCGCCCAGCGGACGCATCAGCTTCTGCGCGCTGCTGGGTTCGCGGCCCTCGAGCAGCGCGCGCTCGCGCGCGATGGCCTGCTGCATGAAGAAGTCGTACAGCGCCTTCTTCAGCCGCGTCGAGTCCTCCATGCGCACCTGCACCATGGTCAGCAGGTTGTCCCAGCTGCGCGGCGCGGCCAGGTAGAAGGTGGGCGCAATCTCGCGCAGGTCGTGCAGCACCGTCTCGGGCGACTCGGGCACGTTGATGGTGAAGTGCAGCGCGATGCCGGCGCCGACCGTGAACGCGAAGTCGCCGACCCAGGCCATCGGCAGGTAGGCCAGCACCTCCTCGCCGAAGTCGAAGGCCTTGGCGCGGTGCGCGTTGGCCACGCCGGAGAGGATGTTGCGCTGGCTCAGCACCACGCCCTTGGGCCGGCCGGTGGTGCCCGAGCTGTGGATGAAGGCCGCCGGGTCGTCGGGCCCGGCGCGGTCGATCAAGGCGTCGCGCAGCGCCGGCTCGCGCTGCAGCCGCTGGGCGCCCAGTTCCTGCAGCTTGGCCCACGACAGCAGGCCAGGCGCCTGGTAGGCACCCAGGCCGCGCGGGTCGTCGTAGATCACGTGCTGGACGCTAGGGCAGCTTTCGCGCAGGTCGAGGATCTTGTCCACCTGCTCCTGGTCCTCGGCCAGCACGAAGCGCACGTCGGAGGCCTGGATCGAATGCCGCACCTCGTCGGGCGCCGCGTCGGGATACACCGGCATGGCAAAGCCGCGCAGCGCGCCGGCAGCCAGCATGCCGCTGTACAGGTGCGGCCGGTTGTCGCCGACCGTGAGCAGCGCGTCGCCGGGCACGAAGCCCAGCGCCTCCAGCCCGGCAGCGCAGCACAGCACCTGCTCCAGCCACTGGGCCCAGGTGGTCTGCTGCCAGATGCCGCGGTCCTTCTCGCGCAGCGCCACCGCGCCGCCCAGCGCCTTGGCGTTCGCCGCCAGCACACGCGGCAATGTCGTGTCGGACGAGAAGTCCCAGGGCCCGCGCACCGTGCTCTCAGCCTTCGACACGGGCGCCCCCCAGATAGGCCTCGATGACCCGCGGGTTCTTCACCACCTCCTTGGGGATGCCGGTGTCGATGACCTCGCCGTAGCTCAGCACCAGCATGCGGTCGCAGATGCCGGTGATGATGTCCATGTGGTGCTCGATCAGCAGCACCGTCACGCCGCGCTCGTCGCGTGCGTCCAGCACGAAGCGCGCCATGTATTCCTTTTCTTCCTGGTTCATGCCGGCCATCGGCTCGTCCAGGATCAGGAAGCGCGGCTCGGCGACCAGCGCGCGCGCCAGCTCGACGCGCTTCTTCAGGCCGATGGGGATGGTGTCCACCAGGTCGTCGCGCACGCTCTGCAGCTGCATGAAGTCGATGGTCTCCTCGACCACGCGGCGGTGCGCGATCTCCTGCGGCCGCGCCAGCCACGGGTACAGCGCCGTGCGCAGCACGCCCGGCTGCATGTGCACGTGGCGGCCCAGCAGGATGTTGTCCAGCACCGTCATGCCGTTGAACAGCGCCAGGTTCTGGAAGGTGCGAGCCACGCCCCGCCGCGCCACCGCATGCGGCGCCATGCCGGTAATGTCCTGGCCCTCGAGCGTGATGCGGCCCTTCTGCGGCGGGTAGAAGCCCGTGATGGCGTTGGTCAGCGTGGTCTTGCCGCTGCCGTTGGGGCCGACCAGGCCGAAGATCTCGCCGCGCGTGATCTTCAGGTCCACGCCGGTCAGCGCCACCAGGCCGCCGAAGCGGCGCTCCACCTGCTCGGCCTGCAGCACCACGTCGCCGGCGCCGCTCATCGCGCCAGCTCCAGCCGCTCGGCGCGTGCGCGGCGCGGTGGCGCCGGCCGCGCCGCCCGCATCGGCCGCACCGGCCGCGACAACATGCCGTCCAGCACCAACCCCGTGATCTGCGCCGAAAGCTGGTCGAAGCCGCCGCGCCGCGGGTCGTACCAGTCCACCGGCCAGTTGAGCGCACCGACCAGGAACTGCCGCACCATCGGCACCGGCACGTCGGTGCGCAGCATGCCGGCGTCGGCCGCCTGGCGCAGCAGGTCGTCCCACAGCCGCGTGTAGGCGCTGCGGATGGCGCGGTGGCGCTGCCGCGCCGCTTCGGACACGTAGCGGTAGATGCGGATGTGCGCCGCGGTGAACTCGCCGCACTGCAGCATGCCCCACAAGTGCCCTTCGACGGCCGCCGCCAGCCGCGCACGCATGTCCGCGTCGGCAGGCAGCGCCTGCAGGCGCTGCTGCACGGCGTCGGTGACCGCGGCGATGCCGGCGTCGAGCACGCAGGCGGCGATCTCGTCCTTGCCTTCGAAGTGGTAGTAGATGCTGCCAGCGCGGATGCCGGCCGCCTGCGCAATCTGGCGCAGCGTGGTGTTGGCGTAACCCTGGCGGCCGAACAGCCGCGCCGCCGCCGCGAGGATCTGGCCGCGCATGGCCGGTGCCGGCAGCGTCACGCGCCGCTCCTTGGCACAGCCGCGCCGCGCACGGGGGTCTGACCCACCATCTTCATCTCGCCTCATCGGTCCCAGGGCGGGGAGGTTGTATCTGCCGAACGCTAGTTAGGCCAATCGGGGATGACCCGCTCGGTGGCAACCCGGGTGCCGCCGGCCGGCGCTGCGACGGCGCTGAGCCCGCCGCGGCGCCCTGCGCCCCGGCCGACGCGTCGCGAACGGGTGTGCCGCGCCGTCGATTCAGGAAACCCTAAGCGCGGCGTGGTGAAATACCGGCCCCTCCACTGCCCTCCCCGAGCCATGACGCACAAGTTCCTGGGCCTGGCCCTCGCCGCCGTGTTCGCCTCCTCCGCCTTCGCACAGGCCGCGCCGCCGCAGGCCGCGGTGCTGGCCGCCAGCGCGCCCGGCAAGGGCGTGATCGCCAGCAAGGTCTCCCTCAGCGCCACGGTGGTGGCCATCGACGCGGTGGCGCGCACCGCCACGCTCAAGGGCGGCGGCGGCAAGATCATCGACGTGGTGGTGCCGCCCGAGGTCAAGAACATCGGCGACATCAAGGTCGGCGACCTGGTCACCGTGGACTATGTGCAGGCGCTGTCGCTGTCGCTGAAGCCCACCGGCAGCATCCGCTCCAGGACCAGCGAGACCGCCACCGCGCCCGCCCCGGCCGGCGCCGTGGCCGGCGGAGCGGCGGCCAAGCAGGTGGTCATCATGGCCAACGTCACCGCGGTGAATGCCAAGGCCGGCACGGTGACGCTGCGTGGCCCCAAGGGCAACAGCGTGGACCTGAGCGTGCCCGACCCGGCCCAGTTGAAGCTGGTGAAGGTCGGCGACCAGGTCGAGGCGGTGTACACCGAAGCCGTGGCCATCGCCGTCGAACCCAAGCCGAAGGCCGCGAAGAAGTAGCCCGGCCGCGATGCCGCCGGTGCCGCCGATGCCGCCGATCGCGCGCCGCGCGTGGCTGCGGCTGGTGCTGCTGACGGGCACGCTGGCCGGCGCGCAGGCGCGGGCGCAGAAGAGCCCGTTCGCCCAGCCGCCGCCGCCGCGGCACCCGGCGACACTGGCCGGTTCGGACGCGCTGCATGCCGACGACTACCGCCGCCATGCCGCGCGCCATCTGTACGACGTCTACCCCGACCAGGTGCTCAAGGGCATGGTGCGGGCCAACGTCTATGCCATCGTCGTCACCGAGACCGACGTGGACGCGCGCGGCCGCGTGCTGGCCGTGCGTGTGCTGCGCAAGCCCGCCAGCGCCCACGAGGTGACGCCCTGGGTGGTGGCGCTGATCCGCGGCGCGTCGCCGCTGCCGCCGCCGCTGCGCCTGAAGCGTGCGCGCTACGTCGACACCTGGTTGGTCGACCGCTCCGGCCAGTTCCAGCTGCGCACGCTGACCGAAGGCCAGCGCTGAGCCCGGCGCTCACTGCGCCGGCGGCGGCGACGGCTTGCAGTCGTAGGCGCACTGCAGTTCGGCGGCGCCGCTGAACACGGCGTGCACGACGCACACCCCCTGCGGCCGCGGGTCGAGCCGGCAAGAGGCCGCCGCCGGCCCGGCGCGCAGCGACACGCTGACCGGCCGCCCCGGCGGCAGCGGCTGCGGCTGGGCCACCTGCAGCGCGGCGGACGCATCCAGCGTGAACGGCGTGCCGGGCAGGCGCTGCGCGGCCAGGGCCACCTCGTCCACCGACAGCGCGGCGCCGGTGGCATTGCGCAGCTGCAGCTGCGTCGGCGCGGGCTGGCCGGCCTGGTGCAGGCGCACCAGGATGTAGGCCGTGCAGGCCAGCGAGGCCAGCACGCCGAGGGTGGCGCCCAGCGTTCTGGAAGTCATGCGCAGCATCGGAGTCGTCCGCCTGTCAGGTTTTCAGTACGTAGTCCTTGAACTGCTCGCGCAGCTTCAGCTTCCACAGCTTGCCGGTGCCTGTCAACGGCATCTGGTCGACGAACTCCACCGCATCGGGCAACCACCAGCTGGCGAGCTTGCCGCGCATGAACTCGATCAGCTCGGGCCCGGTCACCTGCGCCCCTTCGCGCAAGGTCACCACCAGCAGCGGCCGTTCCTGCCACTTGGGGTGCGTGATGCCGATGGCCGCGGCCTGCAGCACCGCCGGGTGGCCGGAGGCGACGTTCTCCAGCTCGATGCTGCTGATCCATTCGCCGCCGGACTTGATGACGTCCTTGGAGCGGTCGGTCAGCGAGACATAGCCGTCGGTGTCGATGGTCGCCAGGTCGCCGGTCTTCAGCCAGCCCTGCTCGTCCACGGCGCTGCCGCCCTCGCCCTTGAAGTAGGCGCTGGAGATCCACGGCGCCTTGACGCGCAGGTGGCCCACCGCCTTGCCATCCTGCGGCAGCTCGGTGCCTGCGTCGTCGACCAGCCGGTAGCGGTTGCCGAAGAGCGCGCGGCCGGAGCGCATGCGCGCGTCGATGCGCTGCTCGAAGGGCAGATCGGCCGCGCCCGGCTTGCTGGTCGCCGCGCTGCCGCCCAGCGCCTCGGTCATGCCCCAGGCCTGCATCAGCTGCACGCCGTGGTCGCGCTCCATGGTCTCGACCAGCGAGCGCGGCGGTGCCGAGCCGCTGGACAGCGAGGTGCGCAAGGTGCTGAACTTCTTGCCGCTGCGCTGCAGCCATTCGGTGAGGATCAGCCAGAAGGTGGGTACGCCGCAGGTCAGGGTGACGCGCTCGCCTTCCAGCAGTTCGTACAGCTTGTCGGGCTCGTAATTGCGGCCCGGCAGCACCAGGCGCGTGCCGAGCATCGGCGCCAGATAAGGGAACTGCCAGGCGTTGCCGTGGAACATCGGCGCCATCGGCATCAGCGTCGCCGCCGCGCCGTTGGGCACGCCCATCGCCACCATCGGCGCGATCTGCAGCGCCACCAGCAACGCGGAGCGGTGCGAATACAGCACGCCCTTGGGGTTGCCGGTGGTGCCCGAGGTGTAGCACAGCGTCGAGGCCGAGCGCTCGTCGAAGTCCGGCCAGTCGTAGTGCGCGGGCTCGGCCGCCAGCAGCTCGTCGTAGCACAGCAGCCCGGGCAGGCTGGTCCTGGCCGGCATGCGCGCCGGCTCGCACATCATCACCACATGCTCGACGGTGGTCAGGCGCGGCGCGATGGCCTCGGCCAGCGGCAAGGTGGCCGCATCGACGAACAGCAGCCGGTCTTCGGCATGGTTGATGATGTAGACCAGCTGTTCGGCAAAGAGCCGCGGGTTGATGGTGTGCAGCACCGCGCCGCTGCCGGACACGCCGTAGAACATCTCGAAGTGGCGGTGCGTGTTCCAGGCCAGGCTGCCGATGCGGTCGCCCGGCTTGACGCCCAGGCGCGCCAGCGCGTTGGCCAGCTGCTGCGTGCGCGCATGCGCGGTGGCGTAGTCGTAGCGATGGAGGTCGCCTTCGATGGTGCGCGCCACCACCTCGGTGCTGCCGTGGTAGGCCGCCGCGTAGCGAATCGCCGCCGAGATCATCAGCGGCATGTCCATGATCAAGCCTTGCATCGGGGCTTCGCCGTCAGAACTTGGGAATGCGCAGCGTCTTGCTGATCATCGCCGTGCCCGACAGCGCAAACAGCAGGCTCATCGGGTGCAGCTGCCACGGGCCCAGCGGCCAGGCGCCACCCCACAGCTGCGCGCCGATCGCCCCCCGCCAGGCGGCCCAGGCCAGCACCGCGGTGATGAGCACGCTGGTGGGGATGGGCGTGCCCTCGAAGTAGGCGACCTTGCCGCTGTCGTTGCTCAGCGCCTCGGCGGTGACGTTGAAGCGCGCCAGCCGGCTGACGCCGCAGCAGACGAAGTAGCACAGGATGACCACGTCCCAGCCGCCCTGCAGCCCGGCGGCGAAGCCCAGCGCCGCCGGCCCGACGCCGAAGGAGATGACGTCGGCCAGCGAATCGAGCTCGCGGCCCAGCGGCGAATGCTGGTGGCGCCAGCGCGCGACCTTGCCGTCGAACACGTCGAAGACGAAGGCCAGCGGCGTCATCAGTGCCGACAGCAGGAAGTGCGCGAGCGAGCCGCTGGCCATGTAGAGCATCGCCAGCAGCACCGACAGCACGCCGCAGGTGGCGTTGCCCAGCGTGATGAAGTCGGCCAGGTGGAAGCCGCGGATCATCGAGAAGTGGCGCGGCGGCGTGGCAGGTTTCATCAGGGCTCCAGGATGTTGAACATCGGGTTGAAGCTGTCCAGCGTGCCCAGCAGCTGGTGCAACGCCCGCGCGTCGCCTTCGACCGGCATCTTGCCCTGTTGCAGGGCCTGCGCAAAGCCGCCGCCGGCAACGATGCCGGCCAGCGTCGCGCGGTCCAGGCGCAGCGTGGCCATGGCCGCCGCGCCGTGCGAGCCGGGCGCGTGGCTCAGCGCGCAGTGGCTCAGCGTGAGCTTCCAGCGCTGGGGCTCGCCTTGCATCACCCAGTCGATGCGCAGCTGCAGGCCCTCGGCCTTCTGGGCATTCACGCGCATCGCCAGGAAGTCGAAGAACATGTCCATCGGCAGCATCGCCACCACCTTGGGCGTGACGGTGCCCGCCGCCCCGGGCGGCGGCTTCGGCGCGCCGAAGCGCAGTTCCTTGGCGCCCAGCGCGTAGGCGTTGCGCCAGGTGGAGCTTTCGCTCTGGTAGGCCAGCTGCTCCATGGCGTCGGCCGCCAGCTGGCGCGCAGCCTGGTTGCCGGGGTCGGCGAACACCAGGTGGTGCGTCACCTGCACCACCCAGCGGTAGTGGCCGGCAGCGAAGTCGGCCTGCGCGCGCGCCAGCGCCGCGTCGGCGCCGCCCATGTACTCGACGTACTTGAGCGCGGCCTCCTGCGGCGCCAGCGGGTCCAGGTTGACCGGGTTGCCGTCGTAGGGGCCCATGTAGTGCGCATACACCGAGCGCAGGTTGTGCGCGATGGCGCCGTAGTAGGGCCGCACGTGCCAGCGCTTCTCCAGCGACGCCGGCAGGCGGAAGGCTTCTGCGATCTCGTGCGGCGTCAGGCCGTGGCTCATCAGCCGCAAGGTCTGGTCGTGCATCAGCCGGTACAGGTCGCGCTGCTCGGCGATGAAGCTTCGCACGCGCTCGCGGCCCCAGGTGGGCCAGTGGTGCTGGGCGATGACGACGTCGGTGTCGTCAATGAAGTCGTTCAGCGCCGCGTCCAGGTACTTCGACCAGGCCAGCGCGTCGCGCGTCTTGGCGCCGCGGATGGGGCACAGGTTGTGCATCGTGTGGCAGCCGTTCTCCGCCAGGTTCAGCACCTTGAACTGCGGAAAATGAAAGTTCATCTCCGCCGGCGCCTCGGTCTCGGGGGTCAGCTGGAAGACGATGTCGATGCCGTCGACGGTGTGCCGCTCCACCGGCTGCTCGATGCTCTGCGTCGGCGCGATCAGGCTGGCGGTGCCGCGGCCCATCGCCTTGCCCAGGCCGCTGTCGACGTGCGCGCGCGGGTCCGCCGCCAGCGTGGGCCCGAACTGGAACATCGCACGCCGGCGCATCGGCACGCCGGCCAGGATGTTCTCGGCGATGGCCGCGTCCATGAAGCCGGCCGGCGCGATGACCCGCACCTCGCCGCGCTGCACCTGCTCCGGCGTGACCACGCCTTCGACGCCGCCGAAGTGGTCGGCATGGCTGTGGCTGTAGATCACCGTGTGCACCGGCCGGTCGCCGCGGTGCCGGCGGTACAGCGCCAGCGCGGCGGCGGCGGCCTCGCAGTAGGTCAGCGGGTCGATCAGGATCAAGCCCGTGTCGCCCTCGATGATCGTCATGTTGGCGATGTCGAAGCCGCGCACCTGGTACAGGCGCTCGCACACCTGGAACAAGCCGTGGATGCGGTTCAGCCGCGCCTGGCGCCACAGGCTGGGGTGCACCGAGTCGGGCGACTGCAGCGTCTCCAGGAAGGCAAAGGCCGACAGGTCCCAGACCACGCGGCCGTCGGGCGTGGTGATACGCGCATCGGGAATGCTGCCGACGAAGCCGCGCTGCGCGTCGTCGAAGCAGCTTTCGTCGCCGAAGTCCAGCCGCGCCGCCGCCGCCGCGTTGGCCTGGCAAGTGTGCAGCGAGGCCGGCTTGAGCACCGGGCCGGGATCCTGTGGGGAAGTCATGCGCAGCTTTCGTGACCCAGGGGGTGCCGACGGTTGTACCTCAGCGCATGGCGCTCGATGGGTCGTGCCTTCCCCGATGGCGCGTCGCCGACAATGGGCGCGACATGAGCCCCACCCCTCCCCTGCACGGCCTGCGCGTCATCGAGTTCTCGGCCTTCGTCGCCGCGCCCAGCGCCGGCCTGGCGCTGGCCCAGCTGGGCGCCGAGGTCATCCGCGTCGACCCGCCCGGCGGCAACATCGACATCGACCGCGCACCGCGCAATGCCGACGGCCGCAGCCTGTACTGGGCCAACCTGAACCGCGGCAAGCGCTCGGTGGAAATCAACGTGCGCAGCGCCGAAGGCCGCGCGCTGCTGCAGCAGCTGATCTGCGCGCCCGGCGACGGCCCGGCCGTGTTCCTGACCAACCTGGGCGTCGACGGCGAGCTGTCCTACGCGGCCCTGGCGAAGCAGCGGCCCGACCTGATCATGGTGCAGCTCAGCGGCTCGCCCGACGGCTCCAACGCGGTGGACTACACCGTCAACTGCGCGGCCGGTTTCCCCGGCCTCACCGGCAGCGGGCGCGACGGCCCGGTGAACCACGTGCTGCCGGCCTGGGACGTGGCGGCCGGCCAGATGCTGGCGCTGGCCGTGCTGGCGGCCGAGCGCCACTGGCGGCTCAGCGGCCAGGGCCAGCACGTCAAGCTGGCGCTGTCCGACGTGGCCATGGCCACCGCGGCCAACCTGGGCTACCTGGCCGACGTCGAGCTGAACGGCACGCGGCGCCGCGCCGACGGCAACTTCGTCTACGGCGCCTACGGCGACAGCTTCGCCACCGCCGATGGCCGGCACGTCATGGTGGTGGCCATCACCGACCGGCAATGGGCCGCGCTGCTGCGCGCCACCGGGCTGCAGGAGTCGCTGCCGAAGGCGGCCGAAGCGCTGGGCCACCGGCTGGACAGCGAGGACGCACGCTATGCCGCGCGCGAGCTGATCTCCACCGCGCTGCGCCCGTGGTTCGCGGCGCGCACCTTGGCGGCGATCGGCGCGGCCTTCACCGACCGCGCGCTGCTGTGGGGCCCGTACCGCGACTTCGTGCAGATGCTGGCCGAAGACCCGCGCGTGTCGGAGGCCAACCCGATGTTCCGCCGCACGCTGCATCCCGGCGTCGGCGACGTCCTCACCGCGACCACGCCGCTGGCCTTCGGCGGCGCCGCGCCCCTGCCGCCGGGCATCGCGCCGCGGCTGGGCGAGCACACCCACGCGGTGCTGCAGCAGCGCCTGGGGCTGGACGACGCGGCGCTGCAGGCGCTGGTGCGCGCGGGCGCGATCGCGGGGCGCTGACGCTCAGGGCAGCACGACGCCGGCGGCCGCCGCCGCGGCGCGCACCGGCGCGGGCCATTCGATCATGCCCGGGTCGGCGCCGCTGGCCAGGCCCATCAGGTACGCGGGCGCGTCGCCGACGTTGCGGAAGCCGCGCGACACGCCCGGCGGAATGCTCACCGTGTCCCAGCGCTCCAGCACCAGGCTGCGCTCGCCTTGCGGCCCCCAGAACACCTGCCAGCGGCCGCTGAGCGCGACGAAGACTTCCTGCGTCAGGTGGTTGTGCAGCGGCGCGGACTTGCCCGGTTCGCAGCACACCAGGTTCATGTGGAAGTCCGCGGCCTGCAGCGGCGCGGCGCCGGGCGTGCCGAGCACGCGCCAGGTGGTGCGCTCGCAGCCGGGGATGCCGGCATCGACATAGTCGTCGGTGGGCACCAGCCGCTGGAAGCGCGCGACACGCGCCTCCATCTCGGCCACGCTGGGGTTGGCGTCGGTGATGCCGGCGCGGGCGGTGGGGTGGGTGGGCATGGTCTTGGATGCTTGCGGCTGCGACAGGCCCGAGTGTGCGCTCATGCGCTCAAGCGGTCTCGACGCGCACCCGCTTCATGCGGCCGGTGGCGCCGCTGCGGATCGACACCGCCGCCTTGGCGCAGCCGAAGTGCCGCGCCACCAGCGCGATCAGTTCCTGGTTGGCCTGGCCCTCCACGGGCGCGGCCTTCAGCTGGGCCACCCAGCTGCCGTCGGCGAGTTGCTCCAGCACGCTCTGGCGCGCGTTGGGCTTGACCTTGATGGTCAGGGTCAGCGACGCCGCGGCCATCAGGCGGGGGCTTGCCGCGCTCGCGCCCCAGAGGCCACGTCGGGCGGCAGCCGCAGGGGCTGCGGCTGCGCTGGAACGGGGAAGCCCGCCGCGCCCTCGCCCGTCGTACCGCCGGCGCTCATGGCCGGGGCTCCTCAGGGCTGCGGCGCATGGCAGGCGAAGGCCAGCTTGTTGCCGTCGGGGTCGCGCACGTAGGCGCCGTAGTAGTGGGCGTGGTATTCCGGGCGCAGTCCGGGGGCGCCTTCGTCGCGGCCGCCGTGGGCCAGCGCCAGTGCGTGCGCCTGGTCGACGGCCGCGCGCGTCGGGGCCAGGAACGCGACCATCTGTCCGTTGCCCGCCGCATGCGGCCGGCCGTCGTAGGGCTTGCCGATCAGGAACAGCGGCCGCGGGTCGGGGCTCGACTGCCAGCCCGCCCACGGCTTGTCGGCGTCGCAGAAGCGCGCGCGGATGCCCAGCGCGTCCAGCAGCGGCCGGTAGAAGGCCAGCGCGCGCTCGAAATCATTGGTGCCGACGAAGATGTGCGAAAACATGAGGCCTCGATCGAGGATGCGTTGTGTGGCAGCCCGTGGCCGGGCCGGTGGTCGCCGCCCAGGCCGGCGACGAAATCGTGACACGGCCGCGCCATTGTCAATCCACGGCCCGCGGGCGACGCTGCGGCGCCGGATTCGTGGCTTTCGCGGCTTTCTCGGCCTTCGCAGCGTTGGCCCGCAGGCGCGAGCGCACGATCGCGGTGACCAGCGCCAGCGGCAGCGGCTCGTCCAGCGGCAGTTGCAGGTTGCCCTTGGGCCCGGCGTAGCGCGCGGCGCGTGCGCGCAGCGCCGCATCGGCCACCGGCGGATACAGGCCGATGTGCTTGTTGAAGGCTGCGTAGTACAGCAGCACGCCGTGCTGGAACAGCGCGGGCATGCGGTAGCTGATGCGTTCCTCGGCCTGCGGCGCGGCTTGCCGTGCCGCCGCGCGCACCGCCTGCAGCTGCGCCTGCACCGCCGGCGGGAAGCCGCGGATGTAGGCATCGACCGGATCGCGCGTCATCGGCTGGACGGCGCGCTGTCGTCGCCCGCCTGCAGCAGGCGCAGCGTGGCTGCATCCGGCTCGCCGCCGTAGAAGCGCTGCAGCGCCAAGGCGTAGCAAGCTTCCTCGGGCGCCACCGCGGCGAACAGCGTCAGGCAGGAGCGGAACTTCAACGCATCGACCGGGCCCAGGATCTGCGCTGCGTCGCGCGTGGGCTGCGCCAGCATCGCCTGCACGCAGTCGACCAGCCGGGGCCCGAGCAGCGGATGCGCGGCATACGCCCGGGCCTCGTCGCGGCCGGCCAGGCCGTAGTGCTGCGAGCGCGGGCTGTGGCCCAGGCCGCGCAATTGCGGCAGCACGTACCAGATCCAGTGGCTGGTCTTGCGCCCGGCGCGCAGCTCGGCCAGCGCCTGCGCGTAGTCGCCTGCCTGCGCCTGCACGAAGCGCTGCAGCGGGTCCGGGGCCGGCGTCGTCATGGCCGGCGGCCCTCACCAGCGCAGCGAGCGCGCGTGCTCCAGCGTGTACAGCGCCAGCGGGCCGAGATGATCGCCGGCGGCGTCGAGCATCGCCGGGCTCTGCAGGTAGACGTAGGCCGACAGCGGGTCGGGCGCCGCCGGGTCCATGGCCTGCACCTCGATCAGTTCGCGTCGGTAGCCGCCGGGCTGGCCGACGCGTTCCAGCGCATCCATGCGCGCCAGCGCGTCGTCCGACACCTCGAACAGCTGGCCCTGCACCTGCAGCCCGTGGCCAGCCGCCGGCAGCAGGCAAGGCAACCGGCCGCCGACCAGGTACAGCGGATGCGGCCGCATGGTGCGGAACTCGCCGGGCACACGGCGGCCCTGGTTGACGTGGAAGTTGGGGAAACCTTCCTTCAGCGAACCGTAGACGAACAGCGGGGGCATGGCCGCTATCGTACGGCGGCGCGCGTGCGCGGCTGGCGCTCGTAACTCGGCTGCAGGCGGTGGCTCAGGATGACGCGGCCGCGGTACTGCGCATAAGCGGCCAGGAACTGCGCCACCGTGTCGTAAGGCCCGGCCAGAACACCGGGCCGCTTGGAGTCGGCGAAGAACCACCACGCGCCGTCGCGACGAAAGGCCGCCAGCCAGTGCCGGCGCAGCCATTGCCCTTGCAGCTGCACCGGCTCGAACTCGATCATCAGGTAGGCGGCCTGCGCGTCGGGGTCGATGCGGCGCAAGGTGTCGACGGCAAAGCGCGCCAGGTCCACGCAGACGCCGCGTGGTGCCGCGTAGAAGGCCGCAGGGTCGAGGATGGCGACGCGCTGCGCCTGCGCGGCACGCGCGCTTTCCGACATTGCCAGCGCCCTTGCGCGGTCGTATTCGAAGTGCGCGCCGATCCAGGCGTTGATGTGCTCGGCGCGCTGCCAGTGGCGCGGCAGGTCGGCATAGGCGACGTCCATGCCGCGGCCACTGCCGGCCTCGGGGGCGGAGGTCCGCGCATGCTGCGGGTCCGGCGCGTCGGAGAGTTGCTCCAGTTGCTCCAGCGCCTGCAGCGGCGCCGTGGTGGCCCGCGCCGCGCCGGCGAGCATCAGGCTGCCGGCCAGCGCGACGCAGGCCCAGCGCGCGCGGCTAGCGTGGCGCACGATCGGGCGGCCCCTTCAGTTCGACGGTGTTGCCTTCGGGGTCGTCGAGGTACATCGACGGGCCCTCGCCTTCGGCGCCGTAGCGCGTCTCGACGGTGCCGGCCTCGTGGCCGTGGCGCGCCAGCCAGGCGCGGATGGCCGCTTCGTCGAAGGGTTCGATGCGCAGGCAGAAGTGGTCCAGGTTGCGGCCCTGGCGGCCCGGCGGGGCGCCGCCGGCACGGCCCAGCGGGCCCTCCACCGGCACCAGGTCGATCAGCGCGCTGCCCGCGCGCAGCTGCACCAGGCCGAGGTCGTCCTGCCGCCGCTGCACGCTGCAGCCCAGCACCGCGCAGTAGAAGTGCAGCATGCGCGGCAGGTCGACGACGCGCAGCACCAGATGGTCCAGCGCGACGGGGCGGAACGCCGGGCGGCTCAACTCGTCAGCCACGGCGGGCCCCTCATCCAGCGATGTCCGGCTCCACCAGCGTGGCCAGCTGCAGCAGCGATTCCTGCCAGCCCAGGTAGCACATCTCCAGCGGAATGAGCTCCGGGATGCCGGCCTGCTCGATGTTGACTTCGGTGCCGCAGGACACCGCCTTGAGCATCACCGTGACGCGCAGCTCACCGGGCAGGTTGGGGTCGTCGAAGCGGTCGGTGTAGCGGATCAGCTCGTTCGGCCGCAGCTCCAGGTATTCGCCGCCGAAAGAATGGCTGTGGCCGCTGCCGAAGTTCTGGAAGGACATGCGGAAGCTGCCGCCCACGCGCGCATCCATCTGCTGCACCTTGCAGGTGAAGCCGTAGGGCGGCAGCCACTTGCTCATCGCGTCGGCTTCGGTGAAGGCGCGATAGACCTTGGCGGGGGGACAGCGCAGCACACGGTGCAGGCGGACGGTACGGTCGCTCATGGCGGGGGTTCTCCAGGTTGAACGAAAGGATCACAGCCCTACGACGATCGCAGCGGGCGCATTTCGACAAGCGAGCGGGCCCGCTGCGCACATTCTTGCGCAGCTAAGCCGATGCCGCCGCGCGGAACAGCTGCGTGCGCACCAAGGGCAACACCTGGGCGCGCGCCTGGCTGCCGGCGGACACTTCCGAGGTGGCGGCGATGACCAGGTTCAGCGGCCGGTGCACCCAGAGCATCTGGCCGCCGTAGCCGCTGGCGAAATAGGTCTGCGCCTCGCCGTCCGACGGCAACAGCCACCACAGGTAGCCGTAGGGCAGGTTGGCCGGCGGGCCGCCGGGGCTGTGCGCCGTCAGCGCCTGCTGCACATAGGCTTCGGGCAGCAGCGCCCGGCCTTGCCACTGGCCTTGCAGCAGCATCAGCCGGCCCAGCTGGGCCATGTCGCGGCAACGCAGCCGCAGGCCGCTGAAGCCCAGGCTGTGGCCGCCCGCACCCGCCGCCCACGCGAAGTCGCGGATCTGCAGCGGCGCGAAGAGCTGCTGCTGCGCAAAGGCGGCAGTGGTGCGGCCGACCGCGGCCTGCAGGGCCACCGACAGTAGGTTGGCCGACAGGTTGTCGTAGGCGAAGCGGGCGCCGGGCGCGGCGACACGCTCGCGTCGCAGCAGAAACGCCGGGTCGTCGGCGGTGGCCCGCGCAAAGCGCTCGACGGTCGCAAAGCCGGCGGTCATCGTCAACAGGTGGCGGAAGGTCAGCGCGGCCGCGTCGCCGGCCGGTGCGTCGCCCGGCAGCAGTTCGGTCACCGGCTGGTCCAGCGAGCGCAGCGCGCCCTGGCCCAGCGCCGCGCCCACGGCCATCGCCAGCACGCTCTTGGTCACCGACTGCAGATCGCGCAGCGTGTCCTCGTCACCGCCCGCCTTGTAGTACTCGAAGAGCAGCCGCTCGTCGCGCAGGACGACCACGCTCTCCACATCGGGGCACTGGGTGGCGATGTGCTGGGCGATGCCGTCGAAGGCCGGATGCGAGGCCGTTTGAGCCGCCGACCCACCCGCCGCCAGCCACGGCGCGCATATCAGGAAGCGTCTTCGTTGCATGGGCCGCGTCAGACGTCGAACTCGCACACGCGCGCCGTCACCGTCTGGCCCTGCACCTGCAGTTCCGCCACGGCGATGGGCAGGCGGAAGCGGCGCGGGCCGGCACTGCCCGGGTTGACGTAGAGCACACCGTCGCGCCGCGACACCTGCGGCTGGTGCGAATGCCCCGACACCACCACGTGCAAGCCGGCGGCGGCCGGGTCGATGGCCAGGTCGGCCAGGTCATGCAACACGTGCAAGCCGATGTCGCCCAGCCGCAGCGACTCGGCGTGGCGCAACGCCGCGGCCCAGGCGCCGTGGTCGTTGTTGCCGCGCACCGCCGTCAGCGGCGCCAGCGCGCGCAGCTCGTCCAGGATGCGCGGGTCGCAAATGTCGCCGGCATGCACGATGTGGTCGCTGCCGGCCAGGAAGGCCACGGCCTGCGGCCGCAGCAGGCCGTGCGTGTCGGAGATGAGGCCGATGCGGAGCACCACGAGGGGTGTGGATGTTGAGCGGAGTTGCCGCGTCCACTGTAGCTTGTCGGCTGCGCCGTCGATGGCGTCGGGGCGCTGGCTACACTCGACGCACGATGCACGACACCCCCGCCCTGCTCTCGCGCTGCGCCCAGGCGCAGCAGGCCGCCGAACGCCTGCTGCAGGCCAGCCTGGCCGCGCTGCGCGGCGTGCTTGCCGACGCACAGGCCGACGCACAGGCCGAAGCACAGGCCGAAGCACAGGCCGACACACAGGCCGACGCAGGCCGCGCGCTGCAGCTCGAGCAGGCGCGGGCCCACGGCGTGGCCTGGGCGGCGACCACCGTGCGCGCACTGCAGCAGATGCTCGGCTGGGCGCAGCGCCTGCACGACGCCGGCCGCCTGCACGAGCTGGAAGCCCTGCTGCTGCAGGCGGCCTATGCCGAATACCTGGCGCAACTGGCCGGCGGCTTGCCGATGAGCCAGGGCGAGATGTTCCGCGTCGACACGCTCGATGCCGAAGGCCGCGCGCTGGCGGCCTTCAACGCCGACGCCGCGGTGCGCCGGCTGCGCGCCGAAGGCTTCACGCCCGCCGTGCGGCGGCGCATCGCTGCGCGGCTGGTGGACGGCGCGGCCACGCGCCGCTTCGGCGACCCCGGCGACGACGACGCGGCGCTGGCCGAGGTACGCACGCAGTTCGCACGCTTCGCCGACGACCATGCCGAAGCCGCCCACGGCTGGCACCTGCGCAACGCGCTGATCCCCGACGCGGTGATCGCCGAGATGGCGCACCTGGGCGTGTTCGGCCTGACCATCGGCGAAGCGCATGGCGGCGCCGGCATGGGCAAGACGGCGATGTGCGTGGTCACCGAAGAACTGGCGCGCGGCTTCATCGGCCTAGGCTCGCTGGGCACGCGCACCGAGATCGCCGCCGAACTGATCGAGCGCAACGGCACGCCCGCACAGAAGGCGCGGCTGCTGCCGGCCATCGCCAGCGGCGCGCTGATCCCCACCGCCAGCTTCACCGAGCCCGACGTCGGCTCGGACCTGGGCGCGATCCGCACGCGCGCCGAGAAGGTCGACGGCGGCTGGCGCATCCACGGCAACAAGACCTGGACGACGCACGGCGCGCGCAGCGACCTGATGACGCTGATGGTGCGCACCGACCCCGCCGAACGCGGCTACAAGGGCTTGTCGATGATGCTGGCCCAGAAGCCGCGCGGCAGCGACGCCGACCCCTTCCCCGCCGCGGGCATGACGGGCAGCGAGATCGAGGTGCTGGGCTACCGCGGCATGAAGGAATACGAGATCGCCTTCGACGGCTTCTTCGTGCCCGACGACGCGCTGCTCGGCGGCCAGACCGGCCAGGGCTTCAAGCAGCTGATGCAGACCTTCGAGTCGGCGCGCATCCAGACCGCGGCGCGCGCCGTCGGCGTGGCGCAGAATGCCTTCGAGCTGGGCCTGGCCTATGCGCAGCAGCGCACGCAGTTCGGCCAGCCGATCATCGAGTTCCCGCGCGTCGCCGACAAGCTGGCCTGGATGGCGGTGGAGACGATGGTCGCGCGCCAGCTGACGCTGTTTGCCGCACGCGAGAAGGACGCGCACCGCCGCTGCGACCTGGAAGCCGGCATGGCCAAGCTGCTGGCCGCCCGCGTCGCCTGGGCCAATGCCGACAACGCGCTGCAGGTGCACGGCGGCAACGGCTACGCGGTGGAGTACCGCATCAGCCGCGTGCTGTGCGACGCGCGCATCCTCAACGTCTTCGAAGGCGCGGCCGAGATCCAGGCCAACATCGTCATCAAGGGGCTGCTGGGCGCGGGCTGAAGGCTCTTGCTGGATCGTGCGAGTGGTCGAGGAACACGAGGCAGGTGCCGGCGCGCTCCGGCGTCGAACTCGGTCTGCAAGGGCGGGGGTCAAGGCGCCTTGCGGCCATGAGCGTCCGTCCGTTGTGTGACGGGCCACCGACGGCTTACGTCGGCCGCGGCCGGTGGTGTTCCGGAGGCCATCGGGTCCGGGTCCACTTGTTGCCAATGGGACTGCCGTCGCCGGCCGAACCAATGGCTGACGAGTCAGTCGACTCGCTCGAGACGGTTTCGGAACAGCTGCGCCTTGACCGAATAGACCTTCGCGCTGTCGGCCAGTCGCTGGAGTTCTTCTTCAGTCAGCGCGCGCTTTGCGACTGCCGGCGCACCGACGATCAGCGAGCGATCGGGAAATGTCCTCTTCTCTGTGACCAGGGCGCCTGCGGCCACCAAGCATTGACGGCCGATAACAGCGCCGTTCAACACGATCGCCTGAATGCCGATCAGTGAGCCGTCTCCGATAGCGCAGCCGTGCAGCATGGCCTGGTGGCCGACGGTGACGTTGTCACCGATCACGAGCGGAAACCCCGGGTCCGTGTGAAGTACGGCACCCTCCTGCACGTTAGTGGCCGCGCCGATCGTGACCGGCTCGTTGTCCCCTCGGATCGTCGCCGCAGGCCAGACGCTGCAGTTCTCGCCGACGGTTACCTCGCCGATCACGGTGGCTTCATCGGCGAGGTAGGTGGTCGGCGCAACACATGGCGTCTTGTCTTGAATGCGGTACTTGGCCATGCGTCCGGTCCCTCCTGCCCGTCGGAGCGGGTCGTGTTTGCGATCGCTTCGCTCGAGCGAACGGTCATGTCGGATTCAGGTGTGCGAAAACAGCGAGGCACCGGCGTCCGGCACCGTCGCCGTCAGCACGACACCCTGCTCCGAGTCGGTGAGGACAAGCTCCGAGGTGCCGGGACGAAACGCCACGTTGGTGATCGTCTGCCCGGTCGGGCTACGGACGACGTGCGTGATCTCGCCGCGAAGATTCAGCACGAAGGCGCACCCCAGGCTGGCGTGGGCGACGACGACTCGTTTCGCCACATCGACGGCCATCCCATCCGGACCGCTCGTACCGAAGAAGCTGCGGAAGACGCCTACCTTGGAGATCGAGCCGTCGGGCAGCAACGGTGCCCGCCAGACCGCGTTTCCCCGGGTCACGGCGACGAACAAGAATCGCCCGTCGGGATCGAGCACGATGCCGTTCGGACTTGGTGCATTCGAGATCAGGAGATCCAGGCGCCCATCGGTACGCCAGCAGTACACGCGCCCCGTCGGGTCGTGCATGCCGGTCTGTCCCTGGTCGGTGAAGTAGCAGTGGCCTTCGGCATCGAAGGTCAGGTCGTTCAGGCCCTTGAAGGCTTCGGAGTTGCGATGCCCCAGCAGCACCTCGACCTGCCCGTCCGACGGCACGACGCGTAGAAGGCCCCGCCGATAGTCCGCGACCCACAGGCTGCCATCGCGATGGACCGCGATGCCGTTGGGCCAACCGCCGGTTTGGGCCACGGTCTGCCACTGCCCAGCAGTTGTCAGCCGGAAGATGCGACCGTGCGGAATGTCGGTCAGATAGAGATTGCCGTCGCGGTCGAACGCAGGTCCTTCGAGGAAGCAGTCGACCACGTGGCCCGGCTTGTTCGCATCGGCCCACTCGCTGCGCAGGGGTCGCCGCAGTTCGTCCGGCAGCCTGGCCAGGACCGTGGCTTCGATGACCGTCGGCGGCTGAAAATCGAGGTTCCACATGGCTGCGCCGATCACTCAGGGCGCACGCCCGCCGACTTGCTGATGTCGGTCCACAGCTTCGTCTCTTTCTGCACAAAGCCGGCGAACTCCGCGCTGGGGATGCCGCCCGGGCTGGCACCCATCGCGCCAAGCCGCTCCAGTACCTTGGGGTTAGACATCGCCTTCTTCACCTCGCCTTGCAGCTGGTCCACGATGGCCTTCGGCGTGCCCTTCGGTGCAGCCAGACCGAACCAGTTCGTCACTGTGTAGCCTGGCAAGCCGACGTCCTTGAACGTGGGCACGTTCGGCAGGCTGGGCAGCGGCTTGTCGCCGGTGACAGCCAGCGCCCGCACCTTGCCGCCTTGAACCTGCGGCACCGCGGTCGGCGCGGCCGTGATCAGCAAGTCCACCTGGTTGCCCAGCAGCCCCACCATCGCGTCGCCCGCGCCCTTGTACGGAATATGGGTCAGCGAGAACTTACCCTCCTTCTTCAGCACTTCCGCCGAAAGGTGTGTCGAGCTGCCATTGCCGCCGGAGCCGAAGTTAAGCTTGCCCGGGTTCTTGCGTGCGTAGTCGATCAGTTCCTGTGCCGTCTTGAACGGCGAGTTGGCTGGAACCACGAGGACGACCGGCGTGACCGCCAGCGTGGTGACGGGCACCAGGTCGTTGGCATAGTCCCACGGCAGCTTGGCAAACAGCGACGGCAGCATGGCGTAGGTGGTGTCGTTGACAAGGAAGGTCGTCCCGTCCGGCGCGCTCCGGGCCACCTGCGACGTGCCGATCGTCCCGGAGGCACCTGCCTTGTTCTCCACATAGAAGCTCTTGCCAGTCTGCTGGCCCAGGGCTTCGGCGACGAGCCGCGCCGAGAAGTCGGTGGTCCCGCCGGGCGCATAGGGGACGACCAAGCGCACCGGCTTATCCGGCCATGCCTGAGCACGCGTTGCGACAGGGGCTATAGCCAATGCCAGAAATGCCAGGAATGAGTACGTCTTAAACATGCTTGTCTCCGTGGTGCTTTTTTGGAAAGGGTGGGTCAGTCGAGCTTGACGGCCGCTTCACGAACGACCGTACCCCAGCGTGCGTGCTCGGCTTTGAGAAAGGCCGCGAGCTGTTCGGGCGAGCCGCTCATCGGGGCACTTCCTTCGGCCAATAGCGCCGAGATCGTCGCCGGCTTGCCCATGGCCTTTTCCACCTCGTCATGCAGCCGCCGCGTGATGTCGGCCGGCAGCTTGGGTGGTCCGACGAGCACCTTCCAGTCGATGGCTTCGAAGCCCGGGTAGCCCGATTCGGCAACCGTGGGCACGTCAGGCAGGACTTGCAGACGCTTGACTGAGGTCACGGCCAGCGCACGCAGCTTGCCGCCCTTGATCAGTGGCAACGCGGCCTGCGGCGTGGGGAGCATGAAGTCGGTCTGGCCGCCCATCAGGTCGGACAGGGCCGGCGCCGCTCCCTTGTACGGCACGTGCGTGAACTTGTACTTCGCGCGACGAGCAAGCAGTTCTCCAGCCAGGTGACCGACCGTGCCGTTCGCAGCCGACGCCATGGTCAAAGCCCCGTCCTTCGCCTGCGCCGCCTTGACCAGGTCGCCAAGCGTCTTAAACGGAGACTCCGCTCGCACCACCACGACGACGGGCTGCTGCGCGACGAATGCAATCGGCGTGAAGTCCTTCAGCGCGTCGTACGGCATCTTTGCGTACAGCGCCGGGTTGATGGCCAGGTTGGCCGTCTGCCCAAGAGCCAGCGTGAGGCCGTCGGGCTTGGATTTGGCGACGGCGTCCATGCCGATGTTGCCGCCAGCTCCCGGCTTGTTGTCGACGACAAAGGCCCAGCCGGTATTCGCAGTCACCTTGTCCGCCATGAGCCGGGCCAGGACGTCCGTGGCGCCTGCCGGCGTGTAAGGCACGACGAGCCGGATGGCTTGCGAGGGATACGTTTGGGCGCCAGCCGTTGCAGCGACGGCAACTGCACCCAAGGCAATCAAGAGTCGTTTCATGTCAGTCCGATCAGAAGGTTGTTTCAGGCCGCGCTCGGCTCATGAGCCGGTTGAGCGAACTCGGGATGTGCGCCGATCACGTTGGCGTCACGCAAGCTGTCGATGTCGGCCGGCGTGTAACCGAGCTCGCTCAGCAGAACGCCGGTGTGCTGGCCGAGGGACGGCGGGGCTTCGCGCAGGCCAAGGCGTTCGCCATCCAGCGTCAGCGGCAGCAGGGCCGTGCGGGTTTCGACCGCGCGCCCGGCGCCACTCGCATCGGCCGGCACGGTGACTGGGGCCAGGCCGCCTGTGGCCACCAGGTGCGGGTCATCGAGCAGATCCTGCGGGCGGGTGATCGGGGCATAGGGCAAGCCGATCTTCTCGAAGCGCGCCGCCAGTTCGGCAGCGCCGAAGGCGGCAAAGCGCTCGCGCAGCAGCGGCATCATCCACTCGCGTGCCTGGACCCGCGCGTTGTTGCTCGCCAGACGCGAGTCGGACCTGAGGTCGGCGAAGCCGAACTCGTCGCACATCAGTGCCCACTGCGTGTCGCTGACGGCGGCGAGGAACACCTGCTCGCCGTGCTTGACCGAGAACACGTCGTACACCGCCCAGGCGCTGATGCGACTCGGCATCGGTGCAGCCGGCTTGCCGCTGACGGCGAACTGCATCATGTGCTGGGCGACCAGGAACACGTTGTTCTCGAACAGCGCGCTCTGCACCTCTTGACCACGCCCGGTCTTCTCGCGCTGGGCCAGCGCCGCCAGTGCACCAATGGCGCCGAACATGCCGCCCATGATGTCGTTGACGCTGGTGCCGGCGCGTAGCGGCCGGCCTTCCGGGCCTGTCATGTAGGCCAGGCCGCCCATCATCTGCACCACCTCGTCGAGCGCCGTGCGGTGTTCGTAGGGACCGGGCAGGAAGCCCTTGTGCGAGACGTAGACAAGCCGCGGGTTGAGTTTTGACAGTGCCTCATAGCCGAAGCCGAGCTTGTCCATCGTGCCGCCCTTGAAGTTCTCGCTGAACACGTCGGCGTTGGCGAGCAGGCGCAGCACGATCTCGCGGCCGCGTGGATCCTTCACATCGACCGCCAGGCTCTTCTTGTTGCGGTTGAAGGTGCCGAAGAAGCCGGCGCCGGAGCCGATCAGCTTGCGCGTGCTGTCGCCGGCGATCGGTTCGACCTTGATGACCTCGGCGCCCAGGTCAGCCAGGATCAGCCCGCAGGTCGGGCCCATCACCATGTGGGTGAATTCGACCACCCGCAGGCCCGCCAGGGGAAGTTGCTCCGGGTTCTTCATGCTTGCACCTCGCGCGGCAGATGGCCATCGGCGTAGACGAAACCCTTGGTCAGGCCGGCTTCGGGCGTCATGCCGTAGATCGGCTCGCCGGGCAGCCCCGCCTGCAGAACCGCTCGGGCATGGATCAGCTTCTCGAGGTCGACGCCGGTCGCCAGACCCATGGCCTCGAACATGAACACCAGGTCCTCGGTGACGACGTTGCCCGACGCCCCCGGCGCATAAGGGCAACCGCCGAGGCCGCCGTGCGAACT
This sequence comes from Rubrivivax sp., assembly GCA_019635285.1. GTDB lineage: Bacteria > Pseudomonadota > Gammaproteobacteria > Burkholderiales > Burkholderiaceae_C > Rubrivivax. Next base: position 134,042 of record JAHBZS010000010.1, read on the forward strand.
GTCGAAGGTGCGCACGCCCACGTCATAGGCAGCGAGGCAGTTCGCCAGGCCCAAGCCGCGGGTGTTGTGCAAGTGAGCCGCACCGGTGTGCTCACCGATCTCGGCGCGCACGCGGTTGAAGAGGCGGCGCACCTGCGCCGGGTTGGCCATGCCCGTGGTGTCGGACAGTCCGACGTCGTCGGCGCCGGCCTCGGCGAGGGCAGCGGCCAGGCGTACGACATCGTCCTCCGGCACGACGCCCTGGAGCGTGCAGCCGAAGGCCGTCGATACGCCGGCCTCGATGTGCACGCCAGGCGCCAGCGCGTTGCGCAGCGCGACGATCTCTCGCACCTCGTCGACCATCTGCGCGCAGGTCTTGCGCACGTTGGCCATCGAATGTGCTTCGCTTGCCGACACCGGTAGCGTCAGCTTGTGCACGCCGCTGGTCAGCGCCGCCTCGGCGCCCCGCCGGTTCGGCACCAGCGCCATCACCGTCAGCCCCGGCTTGCCGAGCGCGTGGCGCACGACCTCGGCGGCATCGGCCATCTGCGGCAACAGCCTGGCGGGCACGAACGAGCAGACCTCGATCTCGCGCAAGCCGGCGTCGTAGAGCGCATCGATCCAGGCGAACTTGCGATCGGTGGGCATCGTCGCTTTGACGCTTTGCAGTCCATCGCGGGGGCCGACCTCACTGATGAGGACGTCGGTAGGCATGTCATGTCTCCTTTTCTTAGTCTGTACAATAGACTGTAAGTCTGTACAATGGATGAATGGTATGTTCCACAGACTGCCCTGTCAAGCTCGCGGTTAATCTCTGCCTATGCCCAAGAAGTCATCCCATGCCTCTGTCGCCGACGAACAGGCGGCACCCGGTGGTGCCGCGGCGGTCGATCGGGCGATCAGCCTGCTGGCGGCGTTCAAGCCTGGCGATAAGTCGCTGACGGTGACCGAACTGGGCCAGCGCACGCGGCTGTACAACAGCACGGTGCTGCGCCTCCTGGCTTCGCTGGCGCACGGGCGGCTGCTGCAACGAACGTCTGAAGGGCAGTGGGCCCTTGGACCTGAGCTCGCGCGGCTGGCGTCGATCTACTCGGCGTCGTTCTCACTGGAGGACGTGGTGCTGCCTGAGATGCGTGCACTGGTCGAGCGGACGCAGGAGAGCGCGGCGTTCCACGTGCGTCAGGGCGACCAGCGGCTGGTGCTCTTCCGAGTCGACTCCCCGCAGTTGCTGCGCGATCACGTTCGGGCGGGGGATCTTCTGCCGCTCGATCGCGGGGCTGGAGGACGTGTGCTGACGGCCTATGGCGGCGCCAAGGGCCGGCTCTACGACAAGGTGCGTCGCGACGGGTACTTCATGACCACCGGTGACCGCGTGCCCGGCTTGGCCGGCATCTCGGCGCCTGTGTGGCGGGCGGGCCCTGAGTTGGTGGGCGCACTCACGCTCACTGTGCCGGAGCAGCGATTGCAGCCTTCATTCGTCGACGAATTGAGAGCGTCGGCGAAGCGCTTGACGGCGTTGCTGGGCGGTTCCCAGGAGTCGTAGTCGTCTTGCACATCAGTCAGGTGTCGACAAAGCAAGGTCGGCTAACTGCGCTTAAGCGACCCCCAGCTTGCTATTCGTGGGAGACTGCAAC
>JAHBZS010000011.1 GCA_019635285.1 Rubrivivax sp.
GCGGCGATTTTCCCAGACCTTCCCGCCGGGCGCACGGGCCGCGCTCAGGGCTCCCGGGCCGCCGCCAGGATGCGCTGCACCAGCGCATGATGCAGCCCGCGCCGCGAATGCACGGCGTGGATTTCTTCGTGCAGCCCTTCGCTGCACCCCAGCAGGCGCAGGCCGCGCATCGCGGCCAGGTCCTCGGCGCCCAGCGCCGTCACCGGAAACACGCCCATCCCCTGCGCCGCGAACAGGCTGAGCAACGCGCTGTCCTCGAACTCACCCACCACGCAGGGCTTGATCTGCCGGGCGTCGAACCAGCGATCGATGCGGCCGCGCAGCGCCGCATGCGCGGTGGGCAACAGCAAGGGCAGTTCGGCCAGGCTCGCCGGAAAGCGGTCGACCTGCGCCTTGTGCACCATCGACGTGGGCCCATACCAGTCGACGCGCGAGACCAGCAGCCGCTCACTGCCCAGGCGTAGGCTGGCGTTGTGCGCGGGCGCCTGGCAGGCCAGCACGAGGTCCAGCCGATGCAGCGCCAGGTCGGCCAACAGTTCGGCCACCTCGCCTTCGTGGCAGACGAGCCGCAGCGACGGTGTGTCCAGCACCGGCCGCAGCAGCCGATGGGCGGCGAGCTTCGACAGCCCGTCGGACAGCCCCACTGCCAGCCGCGGGGCCTGCCCGGAGGCCGCCGCAGCGGCTTCCTCGGGGATCAACTCGCCGAGCCTGAAGATCTCCTCGGCGCGAGCCAGCACCGCCTGCCCAGCCTCGGTGACCGTGACGCCGCGTCCCGCGGACTTGAGCAGTTGATGGCCCAGCGACTGCTCCAGCGCACGCACCTGCGCGCTGATGGTCTGGATCGCCATGTCCAGGCGCTCGGCGGCCCGCGCAATGCCGCCTTCCTTGGCGACCACCCAGAAGTAGTACAGGTGGCGGTAGTTCAGCGTGGACAAGGCCGGGTCTCCAAGGCTGGCTGGCCGCACTGCGGAAAAAGCGAAGTGTTGTTCACTGTAGCGCTGCTTTCAGCCTCCGCGCCGCGCGCCGATGATCGCCGCATGGAACTCCTCAACACCTTCTGGTTAGGCATGCCCGTCTGGATCTGGCTGGCATTTCTGGGCACCGTGCTGGCCGTGCTGGCCTTCGACCTGGGCATCATGCACCGCGACGCGCGCGACATCGGCGTCTCGGAAAGCCTCAGGATGTCGGCGCTGTACGTCGGCCTCGGCCTCGCCTGGGCCGGCGCCGTGTACTGGATCTACCTGACCCACCCCGAAGCCGGCGCGATGGACCCGCAGATCGCCGCGGCGGCCTCGGCCGGCGAGCGCGCGTGGACCGCGGTGCAGCTGTACATGACCGGCTACCTGGTCGAGAAAACGCTGGCGCTGGACAACGTGTTCATCATCTCGATGATCTTCACCTACTTCGCGGTGCCGCGCGAGCACCAGCACCGCGTGCTCTTCTGGGGCATCCTGGGCGTGATCGTGCTGCGCGCCGCCATGATCGGGCTCGGCGCCGCGCTGCTGATGCAGTTCGCCTGGATGATGTACCTGTTCGGCGCGGTGCTGCTGGCCACGGGCGTGAAGATGCTGTGGATGGTCGACCACCAGCCCGACATCGCCGCCAACCCGGTGCTGCGCCTGCTGCGCCGGCACCTGCGGGTCACCGATGCGCTGCACGGCCAGGCCTTCGTCGTGCGCCAGGTCGATGCACGCACCGGCAAGCTGGCGCTGTACGCCACGCCCTTGCTGCTGTGCCTGATCCTGGTGGAAGTCGCCGACCTGGTGTTCGCCATCGACTCGGTGCCGGCGATCTTCGCCATCACGCCGGACCCCTTCATCGTCTACACGAGCAACATCTTCGCCATCCTCGGACTGCGCGCGCTGTACTTCGCGCTGGCCGCGGCCGTGCACCGCTTCCAGTACCTGAAGTACGCGCTGGCCCTGGTGCTGATCTTCATCGGCGCGAAGATCTTCCTCGGCGACTGGCTCTTCGATGGCAAGGTGCCCGCGTCGATCAGCGTGGGCGTGACCGGCGCCCTGCTGGCCGGCGGCATCCTGTTCTCGCTGTGGAAGACCCGCCGGGCGGCGGCCACGACGGCCGGCTGAACTCAGGCGCCCAGCGCACCGAGCAGGCTCAGCCACAGCGGCGCGCTCAGCATGAAGGCCAGCGTCGAGAACACGATGGCCGCGGTGGCCTCGGCCTGCTGCGCGTGGTAGCGCTGCGCGAAGATCAGCGCATTGCTGCCCACCGGCGCCGCGGCCGCCATGACCATCACGGCCAGCGGCAGGCCGCCCAGACCGAAGCCCCAGTGCGCCACCACCAGCACCAGCGCCGGCACCAGCAGCAGCTTGGCCGCCGCGATGGCGATGCCGCCGCGCACCTGGCCCTGCACGCCGTAGTAAGCCAGCGACAGCCCGATCAGCACCAGGCACAGCGGCACGACGGCGCTGCCCAGCAACTGCAGCACCTCGTCGATCAACGCCGGCACGCCCAGGCCCAGCACGTTCCAGGCCAGGCCGGCCAGCACCGGCAGCACCACCGGATGGATGATGGTGTTGCGCAGCGTGCTGGCCAGCGTGCGCCACAGGCTGCCGCCGCCTTCGCGCTGCGCCTTGTCATGCGCCAGGTCCAGCTCGACCAGCGTGGTGGTCACCGACAGCAGCACCAGCGCATGCACGCTGACCAGCATCAGGTGCAGCCCCAGGCCGGCCTCGCCGAACACCGCGGTGGCCATCGGGATGCCCATCTGCACGTTGTTGCCGAAGCCCACCGAGATGGCGCGCACGCCGGGCGCGGCCACCGGCAGCGCGGGGTGGTGGCGGCGGCGCCGCCGCTGCGTCGCATGCACCAGCAACATCAAGCCGACCACCGGCAGGAAGTAGGCGATCAGCATGCGCCAGGGCAGCGCCGCCAGGTCGACGCGCGCCGTGGTGCGGAACAGCAACGCCGGCACGAAGATGTAGAAGGCGGCGGCCGACAGCACGCGCGCCGGGTCGGCCTGGGGTTCACCCAGCCAGCGCAGGCGGCCGGCCAGCCAGCCCAGCGCCACCGTGATCATCACGGCGAGCAGCTTGAAGAAAATGGCGGTGGTCATGGCGGGAGCAGCCCGCCGGGACGATCAGCCCGGCCGCGGGCCGGGCGAGTCTAGGGCCTGCGAGGTCGCTCTACAGGCCCAGCCAGGTGCCCAGCGCCATCAGCTGCGCGCTGTCGTAGGCGGCGAAGCCCTTCCACTTGGTGGGCTCCAGCTTCTTCTTGCCGTCGTCGCTGCTGTCCAGCGCCAGCAGGTACTCGCGCACGGCGGAAGCCTGCTCGGCCGACAGCTTGGGGCTGGCGATGACGTGCTTGATGGGCACCGCCTTCGACGTGCCCAGCACCTTGCCGCCCTTGTCCTGCCAGCCCTTGACCACCGCGTTCGACGCGGTGGCACCGGCCGGCGTCAGGCTGTTCTCGACGAAGAAGGGCACCGCGTCCTGGTAGCGCGTATAGACGTAGGACACGTTCTTCGCGTCGCCGACCAGGTCGCGCATGGTCGCGCGCACCATCCACGAGGTGATCGAGTCCTCGTCCGGCGCGCCGAGCTTCTTGCCCTTCAGGTCGACCATCGACTTCAGCGGCGAATCGGCGCTGACCAGGAAGCTGGCCTTGTAGTCCTGGAAGCCCTTGGTCACCACCAGCAGCTTGTAGTCGGACTTCTTGATGGCCTCGATCGACAGGTGCGCCGGATGCACCAGCGCCAGGTCATAGACCTTGTCGGCCAGGCCCTTGCGCAGGCTCGGGTAGTCGGCCACCGGCTCCACCTGCACCGGCTGCTTGAGCAGCTTGGACAGGTCGGCGGCAATCGCCGCATAGCGCGCGCGGATCTCCTCGTTGGGCACCCGGTAGGTGACCCCCTCGTTGACGGCGAAGACGATGTCGGCCTGGGCCAGCCCGCAGAAGGCGGCCAGGATCAGCAAGGCTCCGGCACGCAGATGTGGGATGTTCATGCCGCCGATTCTGCGCCGCGGCGACGCTTGAAACGGCCGCGCGATGCCTACGCGGCCTTGCCGGTCGTGGTCTTTTTCGCGGCTGCGGCCTTGGCGGCGGGTTTGGCGCCGCGGGCGGGGCGCGGCTCGAACTCGAAGCCGACCTTGCCTTCCTTCTTGTCGTAGGCCAGGTAGGCCTTGAACTTGCGCCGCGTCTTGTTGGACACGAAGTTCTCCAGCAGGTCGGTCTTGCCCGTCTGCAGCAGCTTGCTCACCTGTTCGCGCGCCACCGGCTGCTGCAGGATGATCTTGCCGGTCTTGAAGTCGCAGGTGACGTGCGCGCCGACCGAGTGCTCGCACACGTAGTTGGTGCCGTGCTCGTAGACATGGCCCTGGCACTTGGGGCAGGCGCCCAGGCTGTGCTGGCCGGAGAGGTCCACCGGCTCGCCGGACTCGGCCTCGCGCTTGGCCTCGTCGCCGAAGTCGAACTCGAGCTTCCAGTTCGAAATCTCCTCGTCGTAGACCAGCCGCAGCTCGGCGCTGAAGGGCCAGCCGGCCTTGGAGCGGAAGCCCTCCAGCGGGCCGATCTTCTTGTCGCGCAGAAAGGCTTCGGCCTCGGCCAGCTCGAAGCTGCGGCCGCCGGGGATCTTGGTGATGCTGAAGTCGCAGGCCTCGCAGGCAAAGCGCCGGTAGTTCTCCTTGACGACGCCGCCGCAGTTCGGACACGGCGTCTGCAGCGTCGCGTAGTCGCCGGGGATCGTCTCGCGGTCGTATTCCTTGGCCTTGCGCACGATGCGCTCGGCCATCTGGGCGATCTCGGCCATGAAGGCCTCGCGCTTCAGGCGGCCGTGCTCCATCTCGGCCAGCTGGTATTCCCAGTTGCCGGTGAGCTCGGGCTGGGTCAGCTCCACGACACCCAGCCCGCGCAGCAAGGTCATCAGCTGGAAGGCCTTGGCGGTGGGCACCAGCTCGCGGCCGTCGCGGTGCATGTACTTCTCGAGGATCAGGCCTTCGATGATGGCCGCGCGCGTGGCCGGCGTGCCCAGGCCCTTCTCGGCCATGGCCTCGCGCAGCTCGTCGTCGTCGATCAGCTTGCCGGCGCCTTCCATCGCGCTCAGCAGCGTGGCTTCGGTATAGCGCGCCGGCGGCTTGGTCTTCAGCGCCAGCACGTCGACGCTCTCGGTGCGCACGATCTCACCCGGCGCCACCGGCACCAGGTTGGCGTCGTCCTCCTGCGCCTCCTTGCCGTAGACCGCCAGCCAGCCGGGCTTGACCAGCACCTTGCCGTTGGTCTGGAACTTGTGCGCCTTGCCCTCGGCCTTCACCGTGGAGATGCGCGTGGTCACCAGGAACTCGGCCGGCGGGTAGAACACCGCCAGGAAGCGCTTGACCACCAGGTCGTAGAGCTTGGCCTCGGCCTCGCTCAGGCTCTTCGGCGCCTGCAGCGTGGGGATGATGGCGAAGTGGTCCGACACCTTGGCGTTGTCGAACACCCGCTTGGTCGGCTTGACGTAGCCGTCCTTCAGCCCCAGCTTGGCGTGCGCGGCCAGCGGGCGCAGCGGCGCCGGCAGGTCTTCCGAGGCCAGCATCTCGAAGGTGCTCTTGACCACGCCCAGGTAGTCCTCGGGCAGGTGGCGCGAATCGGTACGCGGGTAGGTCAGCACCTTGTGCTTTTCGTACAGCGCCTGCGCCAGCGACAGCGTGGTCTTGGCGCTGTAGCCGAAGCGCGAGTTGGCCTCGCGCTGCAGCGTCGTCAGGTCGTACAGCGCCGGGCAGCTGCTGGTGGTGGGCTTGGATTCCTCGCTGACGCTGGCCGGCTGGCCGCGCGTCGCCGCGGCGATGGCCTCGGCGGCGGCTGCGTCCCACAGCCGATCGGCACGCTGCTCCGGGTCGTCGGCGTTCTTCTTGAAGGCCGGGTCGAACCACTTGCCTTCGTACTGCCCCGCCTGCGCGTCGAAGGTGGCACGCAGCTCCCAGTAGTCGCGCGGCACGTGCTTGCGGATCTTCTCCTCGCGCTCGACCACGATGCTCAGGGTCGGCGTCTGCACGCGGCCGACGGTGGTCAGGAAAAAGCCGCCGTCGCGCGAGTTGAAGGCCGTCATCGCGCGCGTGCCGTTGATGCCCACCAGCCAGTCGGCCTCGGAGCGGCTGCGCGCCGCATCGGCCAGGCCGTGCATCTGCTCGTCGCTGCGCAGTTGCTCGAAGCCGTCGCGGATGGCCTGCGGCGTCATGCTCTGCAGCCACAGGCGGCGGATCGGCTTGTGCGATGCCTTCTTGTTGACAGCGGTCTGCACGGCGCCATCCAGGCCCGCGTACTGCACGATCAGCCTGAAGATCAGCTCGCCCTCGCGCCCCGCGTCGCAGGCGTTGATGATCTGGCTCACGTCCTTGCGCTTGACCTGCTTGACCACGGCGTTGAGCCGCGTCTTGGCCTTGTCGATCGGCGCCAGGTCGAAGTGCGGCGGCACCACCGGCAGGTGCGCGAAGCTCCACTTGCCGCGCTTGACGTCGTATTCCTCCGGCGCCTTGATCTCCACCAGGTGGCCGACCGCCGAGGTGACGACGTAGGCGTCGTTCTCGAAATGCTCGGCGTGCTTCTCGAACTTTCCCGCCACCGGCGTCAGTGCACGCACGATGTCCTGTGCCACGCTGGGCTTCTCCGCAATGATGACCGTCTTGCTCATGTCTTCCCGGTTTGTCGTTTCGGGGCGGCGCTGGCCATGCCTACAATCGCCGCCGTCTCGCGCGCACGCACGTGTACGCGCGCGCCCATGATTTCAATGTACCCAATGAAGAAGACCGCGCAAGCCACCCCCCCGCAGCCGCCCCGGCGCAACGGCCGCCGCGTGCAGGTTCGGCGCAGCGGCGTGCACGGCAAGGGCGTGTTTGCGGTGGCGCCGATCCCCGCCGGCCAGACCATCATCGAATACGTCGGCGAGCGCATCACCTGGAAGGAGGCGCTGCGCCGCCACCCGCACGACCCGGCGCAGCCCAACCACACCTTCTACTTCCACATCGACGACCAGCACGTCATCGACGCCAACGTCGGCGGCAATGCCGCACGCTGGATCAACCACGCCTGCGACACCAACTGCGAGGCCGACGAGCAGGACGGGCGCGTCTTCATCAAGGCCGTGCGCGACATCCAGCCCGGCGAGGAGCTGTTCTACGACTACGGCCTGGTCATCGAGGGCCGGCTCACCGCCAAGCTGAAGAGCGAATACCCCTGTCATTGCGGCAGCCCCCACTGCCGCGGCACGCTGCTCGCGCCGAAACGGCGCTGACCCTCCCATGCCCCACGGCCAGCACCTGCAGTGGGATTCGCAAGCGCTGTGGCATGAGCTGGTGCCGCTGCTGCCGGGCCTGAGCGTGGAGGTGCTGGCCAGCGTCGATTCGACCAACACCTACCTGCTGGAGCGCGCGCGCCATTCCAGCGGCCGGCGCCACGAGGACTCGCAGCCCTGCCTGCTGGTCGCCGAGATGCAGACGCAGGGCCGCGGCCGCCAGGGGCGCACCTGGCATGCCAGCCCGCGCCGCTCGCTGACCTTCTCGCTGGCGCTGCCGCTGGACCCCGCCAGCTGGTCGGGCCTGTCGCTGGCCGTGGGCATGGCGCTGGCCGACGCGCTGGACCCGCCCGACGGCAATGCGCCGCCGCGCGTGGGCCTGAAGTGGCCCAACGACCTGTGGCTGATGGACGCACCGGGCCGCGGCCGCAAGCTCGGCGGCATCCTCATCGAAACCCTGGCCGTGGGCGAGCGCCGCATGGCGGTCATCGGCATCGGCCTGAACGTCCTGCCGCAGGAGGCGGGCGCCGAGCTGTCCACCGGCTTCGCCTGCCTGCAGGAGCTGCAGCCGCAGATCGACGCCCCGCGGGCCCTGCGCCAGGTGGCGGCACCGCTGGTGCGCGCGCTGAAGCGCTTCGAACAGCAAGGCTTCGCGCCGCTGGCCGCCGCCTACGGCCGGCGCGACCTGCTGCTCGGCCAGCCGGTCACCACCACCTACCCGGGCGTGCCGCAGGGCGTGGCCGAAGGCGTTGACGAACAGGGCGCGCTGCGCGTGCGCAACGACGGGCTGCACACGCTGGTCAGCGGCGAAGTCAGCGTGCGGCCGCGCACGGATTGAGGGGGCTGAGGGGCGATGCGCGCACTGGTGGCGCTGCTGCTGTTGGCCAACCTGCTGTTCCTGGCGCTGGCCCAGGGCTGGCTGCAGCCGGCGGTGGGCCTGTCCACGCAGAACGAGCGCGAACCGCAGCGCTTGGCCGAGCAAGTGCGGCCCGAGACCGTGCGCATCGCATCGCCGGCCGCCCAACCGGCCTGCCTGCAGGCCGGGCCCTTCACCGGCCCGCAGGCCGAGGCGGCGGAGCTGGCGCTGGCCCAGGCGCAGCTGCCCGCCGGCCGCTGGCACCGCGTGCCGGCCGATGCCGGCCCCGACGCGGCGCAGGTCTGGCTGCGCGTGGAGGCGCCCGACGCCGCGCTGCGCACGCAGTTGCAGGCGCTGGGCCCGGCGCTGCCGGGCGACGGCTTCGTGGCCTGCCGCCCAGGCTCCTAGCGCCGCGGCGCCGCCGGGCGCACCAGCGGCAAGGTGATCGCGGCCGCGGCCAGCGCCAGCAGCCAGAAGCCGCCGAAGGCGCCACCGCCGCTGTCGCCGGCATCCGCCACCTGCACCGCTTTCGGCCCGCGGTCCTGCGGCGACAGCGCCAGCGCCGCATCGACGTCGACGTTGTCGATGACCTCGGCCAGGCGGCGCGGCGGCACGTAGCTGTCGGGCATGCTGGCGAACACCAGCGCCTGGTCGGCATCGAGGATGCCCGCGCCGCAGGTCTCGGCGCTGCAGATGCAGCGCCCGGGGTTGGCGGCGGAACAGGCGCCGATCTTCGGCGAGGTGACGTGCGGCCGCGCGCTCAGGCGCAGGCCGCGCACCAGCTGGTCGTAGCTCAGCGCCGGGTTCACGCCCAGCATCAGCGCCAAGGTGCCGGCCACCTGCGGCGCGGCGAAGCTGGTGCCGTACAGGCGCGCATAGCCGGGCGTGCCGGGCGCGTTGCGGCCGAGGTTGATCAGCGTCACCAGGCCGCTGTCGGCCAAGCTGCCGCCCCAGGCGCCGTCCGGGTCGTCGCCGGACACCGTGGCGATGCCGCTGGCGGCCAGCTCGGCGCCGAAGTTGGAGTAGTTGGACTTGAAGCCGTCGCGGTTGAGCCCGGCCACGCCGACCACGCCGGCACAACTGGCGGGCCGTGTCGGCGCCGACCACTCGTTGCCTGCCGCGGCCACCACCACCACGCCCAGGGCGCGCAGTTCGTCGACCGCCGCCTGGTAGGCCGGCCCGCAGGCCGCGCTGCCGCCAAAGCTGATGTTGACGACGCGCGCCGGGTTCGGGTTGGCCGGCACGCCGGTCACGCGCAACCCGGCGGCCCAGCGCATGCCGTCGATGATGTCCGGCAAATCGGCCCCGCACTTGCCGGCCACGCGCACCGCCAGCACCGACGCCGTCGGATGCACGCCGGCGCCGCCCAGGCCATTGTTGGTGTAGGCGGCCACCATGCCGGAGACGATGGTGCCGTGCCAGGAGCTGTCCTCCAGCCGGCAGCCGGCGAACAGGTTGGAGGCCGTGTCGCTGGCGGTGACGTAGTCGCCGGGGTCGCTGGGGTCCGGGTCGCGGCCGTCGCCGTCGTTGGCGTACTCGAGCACGCTGACGAAGTCGTAGCCCGCCAGCACGCGGCCGTCCAGGTCGGGGTGCCGGGTGACGCCGGTGTCCAGCACCGCCACCACCACCGGCGCCGCGCCGGCGCGCAGCCAGGCGTTCTGGAAGCCGGCCACGCCGCGCAGGCGCGCGTCCAGCGCGTTGGCATTGCTGCCGCTGGCCGGCTGCAGCCACCACTGCTGCGGGAACAGCGGGTCGTCGGGCACGGCCTGCAGGCGCCTCTCGCGCACGTTCGGCTCGACCCAGTCCACGTCCGGCCGTGCCAGCAGCTTGTCGCGAAGCAAGGCCGCCTCGCTGCGCGACAGCGGATGTTCGAATTCCACCAGCTGCTGGTCGCGCCCCACCGGGCGCAGCCGCGGCGGCACGCGGCCGGAGCTGCCGGACAGGCCGGCTTCGCCGAGCACCCGCTGCCAGCGGCCGACCTCCCGCGCCGCCGCGGCGTCGTCCGCCGCGCGGGCGGCGGCGCTGGCGCGCTGCAGCCGCTCGTGCGCCAGCGGCTGCTTCAGGCGCACGATCAGGCCGCGGGCAGGCGCTTCGGTCTCCACCGGCTCGGCCCGCGCCGTGACCAGGCTCAGCAACGCCAGCAGCACGCCGGCCATCCATCGGGAACTCATCCGCGTCTCCTTGGCGCCCTGCCCGCCTGCCGCTGCTCGAGCAACAGGGCCACGACGCCCAGGCCCAACAGGGCCACCCACAGCAATGACGACGCGCCGCCGCCACCCCCACCCGAGCCCGGCGACACGATCACCGTCGGCACGCCGACGACGATGTCGCGCTGCGTGCTGGCGCTGCGCCCGCTGTCGTCGGTAACCACCAGCCGGACCGTGACCGTGCCGGCGGCGAGCACCGACAGCTCGACCACCTGCGTGTTCAGCACGCTGCCGGGATCGGCCAGCACGCCGGGGTTCGACTCCAGGGTCCAGAGATAGGACACGAGGCCGTGCCCTTCGGCGGGCAGGCTGCCCGCGGCGCTCAGGCGCAGCATGCCGCCGATCTGCGGCTCGGCCGGCTCCAGGCCGATGCGCGCCAGCGTGCCCGCCGCGGCCTGCACCGCGGCGGCGGCATCGAGCATGCCGGCGCCGCACAGGCCGGTGCGGCAGTAGCACTGCAGCTGGTCGCGCCCGTCCGGCGCGTGGCACATGGCCACCGGCTGACCGCTGTCGTCGTTGCCGGCGCCGCTGGTCGGGAACGCGCGGGCGCTGGCCTGCAGCAGCGTGGCCAGTTCCTGTGGCTGCAGTTGCGGCCGCGCCGACAGCATCAGCGCCGCGGTGCCCGCCACCAGCGGTGCGGCGAAGCTGGTGCCGGTGCTGAAGTCATAGCCGTCGGTCCAGATCGAGCCGCCGGCATTCGGCCGCTGCACGCCGCTGTTGCTGGCGCTGAGGATCGGATACAGGCAGGGCTCGCCGGCGTTGATGTTGACGCAGTTGCCGGCCGGCGCGCTGAGGGCGATCTGCGGCCCGAGGTCGGAATAGCCCACCTTCGAGCCCGCATGGCGCAGCCCGGCCACCGCCACCACGCCGGGGCAGTTGGCCGGCAGCTCCACCGCATGGCCGGCGCTGTTGCCGGCGGCGGCGACGACCAAGGTGCCGGCGGCCTGCAGCTCGGCGATCAGCGCCGGGTAGCCGGTGGACGCGTTGCAGGCGCCGCTGCCGCCCAGGCTCAGGTTGATGACGCGCGCGGGGTTCGGGTTCGGCGGCACGCCCGGCACCGACAAGCCGGCGGCCCAGCGCATGCCGGCCTGGATGTCGGAGTCGTAGCCGCCGCACTTGCCCAGCACGCGCACCGGCAGGATGCGCACGCCGAAGGCGCTGCCGGCCATGCCCTGCCCGTTGTCGGCGATGGCGCCGATGAGCCCGGCGACCTTGGTGCCGTGCCACGAGCTGTCGGACGCGCCGCAGTTCTCGAAGGGGCCGCCGCGTGCCGCGTCCTCGGCCGCGCTGACCCAGTCGCCGGCGTCGGTGGCATCGGCATCGCGGCCGTCGCCGTCGTTGGCGGTGGCCACGTCGGACACCATGTCGTAGCCCGGCAGCACCGCGCCGGCCAGGTCCAGGTGGTCGGCGAGCACGCCGGTATCGACCACCGCCACGACGATGTCGGCGCGGCCGGTGATGCGGTCCCACGCCGCCTGGGCATTGATCGCCGAGCGCAGTTCACCGGTCGGCGCATGCAGGTACCACTGGCCGACGTCGGGGCCGCGGCCGTTGGCCGGCCCCTGCGCGTACAGCGGGTCGGCCGGCACGCGCAGCGCGCGGCGCCGCTGGTCGACCACGGCGTGCAGCACCTCCGGGTCCTGCGCCAGGCGGGCGGCCAGCGTCGCGGCGTCGATGCCGCGGGCCAGCACCACCTGCGCACGCTCGCTGATGGCCGCGCCGCTGCGCAGCGCCACGCCGGCGCGCGCGGCCAGCCGGTCGGCACGGCGCTGGGCCTTGTCGGCCACCGCCGACGGCGTTTCTTGCGCCGACAGCGCCTGCTCGCGCAGCAGCGGCGCGTCGGCCTTCAGCGTGACGATGACGCGCGCCGGCGCAGCGGTCTGCGCGCCCGCCGCGGCCGCGGCGAGGCACAGCGCGGCCAGCAGCAGGCGTCGCATCACGAGGGCCGCGTCAGCGCGTCACCACGCGGACCATCTCGAGCACCTTGTTCGAGTAGCCCCACTCGTTGTCGTACCAGGCGACCACCTTGACGAAGGTCTTGTCCAGCGCGATGCCGGCGTCGGCGTCGAACACGCTGGTGCAGACCTCGCCGCGGAAGTCGGTGGCCACCACCTTGTCCTCGGTGTAGCCGAGCACGCCGCGCATGGCGCCCTGGCTGGCCGCCTTCATGGCCTGGCAGATGTCGTCGTAGCTGGCTTCCTTGTTCAGCTCGACCGTCAGGTCGACCACCGACACGTCGGAGGTCGGCACGCGGAAGGACATGCCGGTGAGCTTCTTGTTCAGCTCGGGGATGACCACGCCCACCGCCTTGGCCGCGCCGGTGCTGCTGGGGATGATGTTCTCCATGATGCCGCGGCCGCCGCGCCAGTCCTTGTTGCTGGGGCCGTCCACCGTCTTCTGCGTGGCCGTGGCGGCGTGCACCGTGGTCATCAGGCCGCGCTTGATGCCCCAGGTGTCGTTCAGCACCTTGGCCACCGGCGCCAGGCAGTTGGTGGTGCAGCTGGCGTTGGAGATGATGGCCTGGCCGGCGTAGGTCTTGTCGTTGACGCCGTAGACGAACATCGGCGTGTCGTCCTTGCTGGGCGCACTCTGGATGACGCGCTTGGCGCCGGCGTCCAGGTGCTTCTGGCAGGTGTCCTTGGTCAGGAACAGGCCGGTGGCTTCGATGACCACGTCGGCGCCGACCTCGCCCCACTTCAGCGCCGCCGGGTCGCGCTCGGCGGTCAGGCGGATGCGCCGTCCGTTGACGATCAGCGTCTGGCCTTCCACCGCCACCTCGCCCTTGAAGCGGCCGTGCACGCTGTCGTACTGCAGCATGTAGGCCAGATAGTCGGGTTCGAGCAGGTCGTTGATGCCGACGATGTCGATGTCGGGAAAGTTCTGCACCGCGGCGCGGAACACCATGCGACCGATGCGGCCGAAGCCGTTGATGCCTACCTTGATGGCCATGTGTCTTTCTCCTGTAGCGATGAAGAGGAACCCGGTTCAGCCGGCCAGCACCTTGCGCACGATGTCGGCCAGGTTCTGCGGCGTGAAATGGAAGAAGGGGAACAACGCCGAGGCCGGCGCGCTCTCGCCATAGCGGTCCAGCCCCAGCACCGCCGCGCAGCCGTATTTCCACCAGCCGTCGGTGACGCCGGCCTCGACCGCGACGCGCGGCAGCTTCGGCGGCAGCACGCGGCTCTTGTAGTCCGTGTCCTGGCGGTCGAAGACGCTGGTGCTGGGCATGCTGACCACGCGCACGGCGATGCCGCTCTGCGCCAGCTCGGCCTGCGCATGCAGCGCCAGCTGCACCTCGCTGCCGGTGGCGATGATCACCGCCTGCGCCTTGCGCTTCAGCCCCACCTCGCTGGGCTCGGCCAGCACGTAGGCGCCGCGGGCGATCTGGTCCAGGCTGTCCTTGGGCGCATAGGCCAGGTTCTGCCGACTCAGCAGCAGCGCGCTCGGCCGGTCGGCGTGGCTCAGGGCCACGGTCCAGGCGACCGCCGTCTCGGCGTTGTCGGCCGGGCGCCAGACATCCAGCCCGGGGATCAGGCGCAGCGCGGCCGCATGCTCCACGCTCTGGTGCGTGGGGCCGTCCTCGCCCAGGCCGATGGAATCGTGCGTGAACACATGGATCACGCGGCGGCGCATCAGCGCGGCCATGCGGATGGCGTTGCGGCTGTAGTCGCTGAAGGTCAGGAAGGTGCCGCCGTAGGGGATGAAGCCGCCGTGCAGCGCAATGCCGTTCATGATGGCGGCCATGCCGAACTCGCGCACGCCGTAGTTGATGTGCCGGCCGCCGTTGGGCGCGGCGTCCTCGCCGAAGCGCAGTGCCGGCGTCGACGAGGTGTTGGTCAGGTTCGAGCCGGTCAGGTCGGCCGAGCCGCCAAGCATCTCCGGCAGGGCCTTGGTGAAGACCTCCAGCACCAGCTGGCTGGCCTTGCGCGAGGCCACGGTCTCGGCCTTGGCATGCGCCGCGCGCACCGTCTCGACGGCCAGCTGCGCGAAGCCGCTCGGCAGTTCACCGCGCAGGCGCCGCTGCAGTTCGGCGGCCAGTTCGGGGTACTGCGCGCGGTAGGCGGCGAAACGCGCGTCCCAGGCGGCCTCGGCGGCCGCGCCGCGCGCCTTGTGGTCCCACAGCGCGTACACCTGTTCGGGCACGACGAAGGGCGGCCACGACCAGCCCAGCGCGGCGCGGGTCAGCGCCACCTCGTCGGGCCCCAGCGCCTCACCGTGCGCCTTGGCCGTGCCGGCGCGGTGCGGCGAGCCTTTGCCGATGGTGGTGTTGCAGACGATCAAGGTGGGCCGCGTCTGTGAGCGGCGCGCCTGGGCCAGCGCCGCGTCCACCGCGTCGGCGTCCTGGCCGTCGATCGGGCCGATGACGTCCCAGCCGTAGCCCTCGAAGCGCAGGCGCACGTTGTCCACGTACCAGGGACGCACCGCGCCGTCGATGCTGATGCCGTTGTCGTCGTACAGCGCCACCAGCTTGTTCAGCTTCCAGGCGCCGGCCAGCGCCGAGCATTCATGGCTGATGCCTTCCATCATGCAGCCGTCGCCCAGGAACACATAGGTGTGGTGGTCGACCACCGCATGGCCGGGGCGGTTGAACTCGTGCGCCAGCAGCTTCTCGGCCAGCGCCATGCCCACCGCATTGCTGATGCCCTGCCCCAGCGGGCCGGTGGTGGTCTCGACGCCGGGCGTCAGATCCACCTCGGGGTGGCCGGGGGTCTTGCTGTGCAGCTGGCGGAAGTTGCGCAGCTCGCTCATGCTCAGGTCGTAGCCGCTCAGGTGCAGCAGCGCGTACAGCAGCATCGACGCATGGCCGTTGGACAGCACGAAGCGGTCGCGGTCGGGCCAGTGCGGGTTGGCCGGGTTGTGGCGCAGGTGGCGGTCCCACAGCGCCACGGCCATCTCGGCCATGCCCATCGGCGCGCCCGGATGGCCAGAATTGGCCTGCTGCACGGCGTCCATCGCCAGGGCACGGATGGCATTGGCCATCAGCGGAGTGTCGTCGTTCGAAGGGGCAGCCATATGCTGGTGAAGCGGGTGGTGGGGGGCGGGTGGGGGCGAACCGGTCGATTTTAGGGCCGGCCTACACTGGCGACGCATGAGAGCCCTGATCCTGGCCGCCGGGCGCGGTGAACGCATGCGGCCGCTGACCGACGCCACGCCGAAACCGCTGCTGCAGGTGCGCGGCCGCCCGCTGATCGAGTGGCACCTGCTGGCGCTGGCCCGCGCCGGCGTGCGCGAGGTGGTGGTCAACACCGCCTGGCTCGAAGCGCAGTTTCCGGCCGCGCTGGGCGACGGCGCGCGCTACGGCCTGTCGATCCGCTATTCCACCGAAGGCCACGACCACGGCGGCGCGCTCGAGACCGCCGGCGGCATCCGCAAGGCGCTGCCGTGGCTGGCGCCCGGCGGCGACGAGGCCTTCTGGCTGGTGTCGGCCGACATCTTCATGCCCGGCTTCGCTTTCGACCCGGTGCTGGCGCAGGACTTCGCGGCCGGCGGCGACCTGGGGCTGCTGTGGCTGGTGCCCAACCCGGATTTCCACGCCGCCGGCGACTTCAACCTGGACGGCGCACGCCTGCGCCGCGGCGCACCGCTGGCCTGGACCTATGCCAACGTGGCGCTGCTCAAGCCGGCGCTGGTGGCCGACCTGCCGCTGGGCCAGCCGGCGCCGCTGGGCCCGCGGCTCTTCGACGCGGCGGCGGCCGACCGGCTGGCCGGGCGCGTGCTGCGCGGCGAATGGCACAACCTGGGCACGCCGGCGCAACTGGCCGCGCTGCAGGCACGCGCATGACGGCCACGCAGATCGACATCGCCGTGGTCGGCGCCGGGCCGGTGGGCCTGGGCCTGGCGCTGCATGCCTCGCGCGTGCTGCCGCATGCGCGCGTGAGCCTGTTCGACCGCCGCGAGCTGGCGCAGGACGTCAGCGCCGACCCGCGCACGCTGGCGCTGTCGCTGGGCAGCGTGCAGCTGCTGCAGCGCCTGGGCGTGTGGCCGGCCGAGGCGGCCCAGCCGATCC
This sequence comes from Rubrivivax sp., assembly GCA_019635285.1. GTDB lineage: Bacteria > Pseudomonadota > Gammaproteobacteria > Burkholderiales > Burkholderiaceae_C > Rubrivivax. The sequence goes on from JAHBZS010000011.1 coordinate 16,299, forward strand.
TCGAGGTGCTGGTGTCGCAGCAGCCGCCGGCCCCGCTGCCGCTGGGCACGCCGGAGGTGCGCATCCGCGCCGCCGACGAAGGCGTGCCGCTGCTCGGTGCGGTGCTGCACTACGGCCAGCTGGTGGCGCCGCTGCAGCAGGCCTGGCAGCAGGCGGTGCAGCAGGCGCCGCAGCGGCTGCTCAGCCGCTTCGGCACGGCCGTGGGCGCGCTCAAGCCGTTGCCCGACGGCGTGGAGCTCGATGCCGGCATCGCCGAGCGCTTCGATCTGTGCGTGATCGCCGAAGGCGGCGTGTTCGCGCAGCAGGCGCGCAAGGCGCTGGCGCGCGACTACGGCCAGACCGCCTGGGTCGGCACGGCCACGCTGCAGGGCGGCGCGCCGGGGCGGGCCATCGAGTGCTTCACGCGCCACGGCCCGCTGGCGCTGCTGCCGCTGCGTGACGCGGCCGACGGCGGGCGCCGCGGCGCGCTGGTCTGGTGCGTCAATGCCGCCGACGACCCGGTGCGCAGCCTGGACGCCACACAACGCCAGGCGGTGCTGAACACGCTGCTGCCCGAGGCCGCCGGGCGCATCGTCGGGCTGTCGGCGCTGAAGGACTTCGCGCTGGGCCTGAACGCCGAGCGCTCGCTGGTCGACGGGCGCAGCGTGCGCATCGGCAATGCCGCGCAGACCTTGCATCCGGTGGCCGGCCAGGGCCTCAACCTGGGCCTGCGCGACGCCTTCGAGCTGGTGCAGGTGCTGCGCCACGCGCGCGACATCGACGCCGCGCTGCGGCGCGTGGAATGGACGCGCGCCGCCGACCGCTGGGGCATGATCGCCGCCACCGACTTCCTGGCGCGCAGCTTCACCTGGCAGTTGCCCGGCCTGGCCGCGGCCCGCGGCCTGGGCCTGGCGGCGCTGCAGGCCGCCGCGCCGCTGAAGTCGCGGCTGGCGCGGCAGATGATGTTCGGCTCGCGCTGAGCCGCGCCCTCAGCTGCCGACGCGGCCGCCGTCGTCCTTGGTGATGACCACCGTCGCCGAGCGTGGCCGCGCCGTCGCCCCGCCGGCGCCGTAGCCGGCGTTGCCGGGCCAGTGGCTCAGGTACTTGCTGGGGTCGGCCACGTTGGCCGCGCTGATGGTTTCGCCCGGGTGCTGGATGTTGACGAAGACCGCCTTGCCATCCGGCGTCTCGGTGATGCCGGTGATCTCGCAATCGGCCGGGCCGACCAGAAAGCGGCGCAGCGTGTCCGCGGTGGGCTTCTGGCCGACGTAGGTGTCGACGGCCGCCGTGCCGCCGCCGGCCAGCGTGTAGCTCAGCGTGGTCTTCGCGCCGTCGCCGACGCGGCCCGGCACGCCCGCCAGCAGCATGCAGTTGCTCACGTCGGTGTAGGCGCCGTCGTCGGTCTGGATCCAGCACAGGCCGGTGGCCCGGCTGAACCACAGGCCGTCCGGGCTGGAGAAGTCCTGGTCCGCGGTCAGCGACGACAGGTTGACCGTCGCCGGGTCGGCATCGGCCTGCGCGCCGAAGAGGTAGACATCCCAGCGGAAGTCCGTGGCCGCGCTGTCGCCGCCGCTTTCGGCGATGCGGATGATGTGGCCGTTGATGTTGCCCGGGCTGCCGGCGGCGCCGCCGGCATAGCTGTCGCTGTAGGCGCGGGGGTTGGCTGCGTCCACCGCCTGCTGCGAACTGCTCGCCGCCTGCACCTTGCGGTTGCTGTTGTTGGTCAGCGTGTAGTAGATCTCCCCGGTCTCCGGATGCACCGCGCACCATTCGGGGCGGTCCATCTTGGTGGCGCCCAGCGCATCCGCCGCCAGCCGCGCATTGACCAGCACGTCGGCCTGGTCGGCGAAGGCATAACCCGCATAGCCGGCGATGGCCGGTGCGCCGATCGTCAGTTCCAGCCAGCGGCCGCTGCCGTCGGCGTTGAACTGCGCGACGTAGAGCTTGCCGCTGTCCAGGTACTTGTCGCCGACGGCGACGCGGTCGGCGGCCTGGGCATCGGCCGCGTCCCAGGGCGCCGTCGACACGAACTTGTAGATGTATTCGCCGCGCGAGTCGTCGCCCATGTACACGGCCAGCGGCCGGCCGGCGGCGAGCTTGCCGAAGCTCGCGCTTTCGTGTGCGAAGCGGCCGAGCGCGCTGCGCTTCTTCACCGCGGCGGTCTTGTCGTAGGGGTCGAGCTCGACCACGTAGCCGTAGCCGTTCATCTCGTTGCGGTAGTCGTCGCTGCCGTCGGCCGACGCGCCGGTCTTGCCGACGTTCCAGCGTGCGTACTGGTCGTCGCTGCCCGAGGTCTCCCAGCCGTGGCGGCTGGCGGCGCCCTGTGCCTTGCCATAGCGGTTGAGCGAGGTCACGCTCTTGTCGTTGCCGCGCGCCGCGTTGTCGGCCGCGCCGCGCGTGAAGTAGCCGTTCCAGTTCTCCTCGCCGCTGAGGTAGCTGCCCCAGGGCGTGCGGCCGCTGCCGCAGTTGTTGATGGTGCCGCGCGTGCCGGTGCCGGCGGGCGAGTACAAGGTCTTGACCAGCGCATGCCCGCGCACCGGGCCGGCGATCTCGATCGGCGTCTGCGGCGTGATGCGGCGGTTGAAGGCCGAGTCCTTCTTGTAGGCCCAGCTGGCGCCGCTGCGCGCCACCTCGACGACGGAGATGCCGTGGGCGGCCATCTCCTTGTCGGATTCCGCGGCCGGACGCGGGCGTGGGCTCGAGCCGTTGGCATGCAGGAAGTGGTCGGTCAGCGCCTCGTGGTTCATCGCCAGCAGGCCGCGCGTGGTGGCCGCGTCGTCGCGCACGCCGGTGGCCGACAGGCCGTAGAAGAACATGCCATCGTGGTGGTCGCCGGCGCGCATGTCGAAGCCGCCGTCGCTGCCGTTGTTGGCATAGGCAGGGGTGGCCGCATCCAGCGGGTCGCCCACCGCATAGAGCACCGTCGCGGTGTAGCCGGCCGGCACGCTCAGCACGTCGGCCGTGCTCTTGCCGACCGCGCTGAAGGCCACGCGCTGCAACGGCGCCTCGCCGGCCGACGCGTCGTCGTCGCCGCCGCAGGCGGCCACGCTCCAGCTGCCCAGCACCATCGTCGCCGCCGTGCCGACACCGCCGCGCAGCAGCGAACGGCGCGACAACCGCGCGTTGAGCACGGCCTGGAAACTGGGATTGGCGCTGGTGTTGTGGTTCTCCTCGTCGTGGGCGAGGGCACGGCGGGGCAGGTCGATGGGCGCGTTCATGGCTTAAGGGAATCCTTGCTCGTTCAGACCCGCGCATGCTGGACAGCGACGATGAAAGTGCCGTGACGGCGCCATGACAAGGGTGTCACACGCGCGTGGCAGCTCATGCAGGGACTGAAGTTGGCGCGAGCGATGCCCAAGACCATGCGCCGCCCAGTGACGCGGGCCAGCGCTTGCCGCCGGCACGGCCGTGGTCGCTGGACAGTCGCCATCCGCTGCGCAACAGGCAGGCGTGGCGGCTGGCCACCGTCGATGCGGCCGGCTGGCCGCGCGAGCGGGCGGCGCTGTGGAGAGCCCCTGGCCGCGCCTTGAGATTCGCCCCCGCGCCGTGGGTCGGCCTGTAGCATGCGGCGGTTTCAGGAGGGCACCATGTCTCTACGCATCAACGACACCGCACCCAACTTCAGCGCGCAGACCACGCAGGGGCCGATCGACTTCCATGCCTGGATCGGCGACCACTGGGCGATCCTGTTCTCGCACCCGAAGGACTTCACGCCGGTGTGCACCACCGAGCTGGGCTACATGGCGAAGATCGAGCCCGAGTTCACCAAGCGCGGCGCCAAGCTGATCGGCCTGTCGGTGGACCCGGTGGACAACCACAGCCGCTGGGTCGCGGACATCGAGGAGACGCAGGGCGCCAAGGTGACGTACCCGATGATCGGCGACACCGACCTGGCCGTGGCCAAGCTGTACAACATGCTGCCGGCCGACGAGGCCGGCAGCGCGGAAGGCCGCACCGCCGCCACCAACGCCACGGTGCGTTCGGTCTTCATCATCGGGCCGGACAAGAAGATCAAGCTGATGCTGACCTATCCGATGACCACCGGCCGCAACTTCGACGAAATCCTGCGCGTGCTCGATTCGATGCAGCTGACGGCGCGGCACAAGGTGGCGACGCCGGTCAACTGGAAGCCGGGCGACGACGTGATCATCACGCCCGCCGTCAGCAACGAAGAAGCCGAGAAGACCTTCCCCGGCTTCAAGACCCTCAAGCCCTACCTGCGCACGACGCGGCAGCCGCGCTGAGCGCCGGGGCGCGCGCCGCGCGGCCGCTCAGGTGATGACCGTCGGCCGCTGCCGGCCGCTGCGCGCACGCAGCCCGGTCAGCGCCTCGGCGGCGTCGATCAGCGGCTGCAGCGCCGCCTGCGTCTCGACCGCCTGGCGGGCGGTGTCGGGCTCGAAGCGTTCGAGATACAGCCGCAAGGTCGCGCCTTCGGTGCCGGTGCCCGAGGCGCGCAGCACGAGGCGCGAGCCCTCGTCGAAGAACACGCACAGGCCCTGGCCGCGGCTCACCGAGCCGTCCACCGGGTCGGTGTAGGCGAAGTCGTCGGCGCGCAGGACCTTCAGGCCCGCGGCCGTGCGGCCGGCCAGCGTGGGTAGCGCCGTACGCAGGTCGGCGACGATCTGCCGGGCCACCGCGGCGTCGACCCCTTCGTAGTCGTGGCGCGAATAGACGTTGCGGCCGAAGCGTTGCCAGTGCTCGCGCACGATGCTCTCGACGCTGCCGCCGCGCACCGCCAGGATGTTCAGCCAGAACAGCACCGCCCACAGCCCGTCCTTTTCGCGCACGTGGTCCGAGCCGGTGCCGGCACTCTCTTCGCCGCACAGCGTGCACAGGCCGGCGTCGAGCAGGTTGCCGAAGAACTTCCAGCCGGTGGGCGTCTCGTAGCAGGGGATGTCCAGCGCCTGCGCCACGCGGTCGACCGCACCGCTGGTGGGCATCGAGCGTGCCACGCCCTTCAGCCCCGCCGCGTAGCCGGGCACCAGGGTGGCGTTGGCCGCCAGCACCGCCAGGCTGTCGCTGGGCGTGACGATGAAGCGGCGGCCGACGATCATGTTGCGGTCGCCGTCGCCGTCGCTGGCGGCGCCGAAGTCCGGCGCGTCGGCGGCGCACATGCGGGCCACCAGTTCGTCGGCATAGGTCGGGTTGGGGTCGGGATGGCCACCGCCGAAATCCGGCAGCGGCACGCCGTTGATGACGCTGCCGGCCGGCGCGCCGAGCTGTCCCTCGAGGATGGCCTGGGCATAGGGGCCGGTGACCGCGTGCATGGCGTCGAAGCAGATGCGAAAACCCGGCCGCGCCAGCAGCGCGCGCAGGCGCTCGAAATCGAAGAGCTGCTGCATCAGCCGCGCATAGCTGGCCACCGGGTCGACGACCTCGATGCGCATCGCGCCCAGCGCCGTCTCGCCCAGGCGCCCCAGGTCGATGTCGGCGCTGTCCAGCGTCAGCCAGCGGTCGATGGTCAAGGTGCGCTGGTGGATCGCTTCGGTGACCTTCTCCGGCGCCGGGCCGCCGTTGCCGATGTTGTATTTGATGCCGAAGTCGCCGTCGGGCCCGCCGGGGTTGTGGCTGGCCGACAGCACGATGCCGCCGAAGGCGTGGCGCTGGCGCACCAGGTCGCTCAAGCCCGGCGTCGACAGGATGCCGTCGCGCCCGACCAGCACGCAGCCCACGCCGTTGGCCGCGGCCATGCGCAGGATGACCTGGATCGCCCGGTCGTTGAAGTAGCGGCCGTCGCCACCGAGCACCAGCGTGTTGCCGGCCAGACCCGGCAGCACGTCGAACAGCGACTGCACGAAGTTTTCCAGGTAGCCCGGCTGCTGGAACACCGTGACCTTCTTGCGCAGGCCCGAGGTGCCGGGCAGCTGGCCCTCGATAGGGCGCGTGGGGACCGTCTTGACTTGCATCTTCAGAGCCTCCGCCGCGCCTGGCTCGACCGGCCAGCGCGACCGCGGGCGATCGAGCGACCGCCGCGGACCCACTCTGCAGGCGGCACGGCGCGGCGTCCAAGGCTAACAAGAGTTCCGCCTGCGGTCCACGCAAGACAGGCGTCCCTGGCCGCCCCGCGGGCCCGCCCGGCCGATTCGATGGATGGAGCGCCTCGGTGCCGCCGGGGGGCTGCCCGGCGACGCCTGGCAGCCGGTGCTGGCCTTCGCGGCGCGCGCCGCCGTCACCTGTTCGCGCCGCGGCGCGAACCTGCCGCGGCGCGGCGAGCTGGATTGAGCAGACTCAGGCGGCCAGCGCGGTGGCGAGGCACTTGTTGCACTTGCCCAGGCCCGGCAGACGCGGGTCGGGCTTGCCGTCGCCGGTCTTGAAGTTGGCCTGGCAGCGGCGGCACACGTACATCTTCGAACTGGACATCATCGGCTTGGCGCCAGGCCCGGACGAGGGCCGTGCCGCCGTATATTCGGCTTGTGTCTGCCGCAGCCTCTGGCCGGTTTCGGAGACGAGAGGTGCAGATGATCGTTTGGTGGCCATGTGCTTGTTCCCGAAAACCTGTTGATTTTACCGGAACATCGCAGGCCGCGCTCAGAGACGCCGATGCCGCAGTGCGGGTAGCTGGGTACGCACCTCGTCACGGCGCGCCGCGTCGACCTCGGCCAGCACCACGCCCTCGCCTTCGGCTTGCAGCGCCAGCACCTCGCCCCAGGGGTCGACGATCATGCTGTGGCCCCAGGTGCGGCGGCCGTTTTCATGGCGGCCGCCCTGCGCCGGCGCCAGCACCACGCACTGGTTCTCCACCGCCCGGGCGCGCAGCAGCAGCTCCCAATGCGCCTGGCCGGTGGTGTAGGTGAAGGCCGACGGCACGCACAGCAGGTCGCAGGGCGGCTGCATCAGCGCGCGGTACAGCTCGGGGAAGCGCAGGTCGTAGCAGACGCTCAGGCCGACGCGCAGCGGCCCGGCCTGCAAGGCCACCGGCTGGTCGCCGGCCTCGAGCACGCGCCCTTCGTCGAAACGCTCGCGGCCGTTGTCGAAGGCGAACAGGTGCATCTTGTCGTAGCGCGCCGCCAGGCGGCCGTCGGGCGCGAAGACCAGCGAGCTGTTGCGCACGCGCTCGGCACGGCCGGTGCGCAGCGGCAGCGTGCCGCCGACGATCCACACCCCCTGCTGCAGCGCCTGCGCCGACAGGAACTGCTGGATCGGGCCGTCGCCCGGCGCCTCGGCGATGGCCAGCTTGTCGTCGTCGTGCCGGCCCATCAGGCAGAAGTACTCCGGCAGCGCCACCAGCTGCGCGCCGGCGCCGGCGGCGCGCGCGATCAGCGCGGCGGCGGCGTCCAGGTTGCGTGCCACGTCCGGCGTGGACACCATCTGCAGTGCGGCAATCTTCATCCTGGCGGCCTCCTCTCGTCCGACCCGGCGGGCGTCTGCGGCTGCGTCGGCCCGGCGATGCGCTGCACCTGCGGGTCGGCCCACGAGCCGGTGATATGCAATTCGCTGGTGCCGGCGGCGATCAGCGGCTCGCGCAGCGCCCAGGTGGCGAACAAGGTGCCCAGGCCGATGGCCGGGCTGATGGCCATCGTCGCCAGCGCGGCGCCGGCAGCGTCGAAGTTGGGCACGACCAGCACACGCACGTCCTGAGTCTCGCGCAGCAGGTCGGCGCTGCCCTGCATCAGCACCGTGGCCTGCGCGCCCTGCATGCGCAGTTCCTTGGTCTGGGCCACGCCGCGTGCGACATCGACCTCGCCTTCGATGACGTCGAAGGCGAAGCCTTCCTGGAACAGGTCGCGGAAGTCCAGCGACAGGCGGCGCGGCAGCGCCTGCAGGCTGAGCACGCTCAGCAAGCGGGCGCCGCCGGGATTGGCATGCAGGAACTGCCCGGCGCCCACGTTCAGCTTGAGCTGGCCCTCCAGGCTGGGGTAGTCCAAGCTCAGCGGCGAGCCGACCCACGACAGGTGGCCCTGCAGTTCGCCGGCACCGCCGCGCAGCGCGTCGCCGCTGCCCAGGCGCTGCAGGAAGGCGCCGCTGTCGCTCAGCTTGAGCTTGAAGTCCAGTTGCATGCGCCGCGCCCCCGCCGCCACCCAGCGGCCGCTGCCGCGGAACTGCGCCTCGGGCACGTCCAGGTCCAGCTTGTCGAGCTGCCATTCGCTTTGGCCGGCGCGCCCGGGCAGCAGCCGGTTCACCGCCAGCACCTGCAGGCGGCCGAGCTTGCGGCCGCGCAATTCGAAATCATCGACCACGATGTCCAGCGCCGGCACGCTGGCCGGCGCCTGGCTCAGCAGCCCCTCGACCGCCGACACCTCGGACTGCGGCACCGACAGCCGCTGCAGCCGGGCGGTGACGCGGCCGGCCTGCGCGGCGCTGCGCGCCGGCCGGTAGTCGATGTCGCCGGCCAGCTGCTCGGCCTGCAGGCTGGCCTTCCACCCGGCCTCGGCGCCCGCCCCTTGGCTGCGCAGCGTGCCGCGCACCGCCGACAGCACGCGACCGCCGGAGCGCAGCTCGTCGGCGCTCAGCTGGATGACCTGCGGCAGATAGCCGCCGGCCGCGGGCTCGATGCCGGCCCCGCTGCGTTCGGCCAGCGCCTGCCAGGCATCGAGATCCACGCGGCCCAGGAGCAACGCCGCCAGCACGCCCGCCGCCGGCAGCGGCGGCAGGCGCTCGAGCACGGCCACGCTGCCGCGCAGCACCTGCGGCTCGGGCCCCGACGGATCGCGCTGGAACTGGGCCTTCAGCAGCTCGCCGAGCTCGAACTGCAGGCTGTCGCGGGCCCGTCCGCTGGGCGCGGCCGGGTCGTCCAGCGGCGCCACCTGCAAGCGCAGCGGCAGCGCGCTGGCGGCCACCGGCTTGCCCAACGGCGCCGGCAGGTCGAGCTCCATGCCGACCAGGTTGCTCTGCAGCGCCAGCTCCTGCCGGCCGTCCACGACGGCCAGCGTGCCGCGCCAGGCCGCCTGCCCGCGCAGCAGGCCGCCGACACGCGCCAGCCACGCCGGCTGCGACAGGCTGCGCAGGCCTTCGGCGGTGGCCGTGCCCTGGGCGCTGACGCGCAGCGCGCCGTCGCTGCCGATGCTGCCGTCCAGCGTGGTGTCGCCGCCCAGCAGGCGGGCGTTCAGCGCACGCACCTGCAGGCCCTGCGGCGACAGCTCCAGGGTGCCGCGCGCGCCGAGCAGCGGCGGCAGGTCGGGATGCACGCGCAGGTCGTTGCCGGCCAGCTGCAGGCTGCCGCGCAGCGTGGTCGGCGCGCCGCCCGCCAGGGCGATCTGCGTGGACAGCAGCAGCTCGCTGGCGCCGGTGATGCTGACCGGCTCCAGCGCCGCGCCGGCCTTCTGGCCCAGCGGCGCCAGCCGGGCGAAGCGCAGCACGTCGGCCGCCGGCCCGCGGCCCCGCCCCTGCAGCACCAGCACCGGCTGCGGCGCCGCCAGGTCGGCGATGCCGCCCTGCACCTCACGCAGCTCGTAGCCCCACAGCTGCCCCTGCAGCCGACGCAGGTGCATGGCCAGCCGGTCGAACTCGATCTCGCCGCTGGCCCGCTCCACCGCCGGCCACGGCGACCCGGGCAGGTAGGCGTAGCGCACGTCGCGCACCTGCAGCACGATGCGCAACTCGCCTTCGTGCGTGCTGTGGAACGGGAAGTGCGCCAGGTCGCCCTTCACGCTGAAGCTGGCCGAGGTGATGCTGCCGCCTTGCACCGCGTCGCGCACGTGGTGGCGTGCCGCGGCGGCGATGCCCAGCGGCAGGTAGCGCGCCACGCTCTCGGCACGCGCGCGCTCGAGCCGCGCCTTCAGCTCTAGCCGGCCCGGGTAGCGCGCGCCATGGCCGCGGCCTTCGCTTTCGCCGCTGCGCCAGACGGCGTCGACCTCGCCCTGGGCGTCGGCGTTGGCAAAGCGCATGTCCGCCAGCTTCAGCTCGACGGCCGGCGCGCGGCCCGGCACCGGCTCCATGCGCCACGACAGCCCGGCCTGCAGGTCGTCCAGCACGATCTCCGGCTCCTCGAACACGCCGGGGAAGATCAGTGCGCCGTCCTCGATGCCCAGTTGGGCCTGGCCGCCGCGCTCGTTGGCCGACAGGCGCAGCGCCGCACCGCGCAGGCCCGGCCGGCCGGGCTGGCCGCCTTCGACCACGGGGCCGGGCTGCAGCGCCAGGTCGCTGAGGCGGGCCTCGACCTGGTAGCTGGCCGGCTGGTCCAGCGGCCCGGTCCAGCCCGCCTGCAGGCTGTCGAGGCGCCCGCGCGGCGCCAGGCTGGCCAGCAGCGCGCGCAGCGGCGCACCCAGCGGCGCGTGTTCGGCCACGCGCGACAGCGCGTCCAGGTTGATCCGCTCGCTGCTGAGGTCGCCGCCGGTCACCGGCGTGGCGGTGGTCCAGGGCTGGTGCAGGTCCTGCGCCTGGCGCCATGCCACCTTCAGGTCGCCGGCCGGCCAGGCCACGCCGTCGTCGGTGAGAAAGCTCAGGTCCTGCGCGTGCAGCCGGGCCCCGCCGGCATCGCGCTCGACATCCAAGCGCCCGCGCAGCTGCTGCAACTGCAGCAGCGGCAGCTCCGGCTGCAGCCGCACGGCCACCGCCTGCAGCGCAAAGTCCAGCGTCGCCTTGCGCGCCGCGCCGTCGGCCACGTCGACCCAGGCACGCAGCGCGCCTTCGCCCTGGCCGATGTCGACCGGCAGCGTCAGGCGGCGGCGCAGCTGCGCGGCATCCACCTGCGGGAAGTCGGCAAACAGCGTGCCGCTCCAGCGCTGCAGTTCGCCGGCCGGCGCCAGCAGCGGCTGCTGGAACTGGCCGCGCAGCGAGAAGCGCTGCCCCCAGTCGGGCGGCGGCGTGGCATCGATGCGCAGCTTGTGGCGACGCAGGCCGTTGCGCAGCACCAGGTCGAGCTGCGTCAGCACCAGCGGCGGCGCGTCGCGCTGCTCGTCGGTCCATTGCAGTTCGCCGCCGCGCACGACGAATTCATGCTGTTCGAGGAACCAGTCGCGCCAGCGGTTGTCGCCGCCCCCGCCCCAGGGCAGGCCGGCCACGTGCCACTGCCCGCCGGCATCGCGGCGCACCTCGAGCCGGGCGCCGTCGACCAGCACCTGCCGGAAGCGCAGGCTCAGGGCCAGCAGCGACTGCGGCGCCAGGGCCGTGTGCACGCGCGCCAGGTACAGAGCTTCGCGACCCTGGGGGTCGAAGACGCGCAGATCGCGCACCTCGAAGGCCGGCACCCAGCCGCCGGACTGCACGCGGATCTCGCCGAGGCTCAGCTTCAAGCCGATGGCCTCGCCGGCGTACTTCTCGATCTGCGGACGCCATTCGTCGATGTGCGGCAGAATCGCCCAGTGCAGCGTCAGCCATGCGGCGAGAAAGACGCCCCACAGCAACAGCACCGCCGCCATGGACACTCTGACGACCCTGCGCAACCACTGCCAGCGGGGAGGCAGGTCGGCTGCGGGCCCAGGAGACGAGGGTGAGACCATTCGGCGTGAGAGCAATGGCGCGGTACGCACCGTACCGTGGGGCCCGGGCCTGCAGCGCGCGCGGCACGCTGCGCGGGCCAATCTAGCACACGCCGCGGCGTCGCATGGGGTCCGCCTTGCTGCCTGAAGGCGCGCCGGCATCGGCAGCGCACAGCCGCTTCGTGCAGCGCATCCGCCGGCGCTACGTCGCCGAGCTGCCGCTGCTGCCGGCCGGGGCGATCGACTTCGACGTCGTCACGGCGCTGGTGCAGCGGCTGCACGCCGACGGTCGCGCGCTGCCGTCGGCGCTGCGCGTGGCGCGCCAGCTGTGCCTGGAGCGGCTGGCCTGCCTGGACGTGGAGCAGGGTGCGCCGCTGGGCACCGTCACCGGCGGCATGACGGCGCTGGCCGAGGCCACCTTGGAACTGGCGCTGGCGCAGGCGCTGGCCGAGGCCGACGAGCGCCACGGCGCACCGCGCGATGCCCAAGGCCAGCGCATCGATTTCTGGATCGTCGGCATGGGCAAGCTCGGCGGGCGCGAGCTGAACGTGTCGTCCGACATCGACCTGATCTACGTCTACGAAGACGAGGGCGAGACCGACGGGCCGCAGCGGGTGACGGCGCACGAGTACTTCTCGCTGGTGGCGAAGAAGCTGTACGCGCTGATCGGCGACACCACCGAGGACGGCTTCGTGTTCCGCGTCGACCTGGCGCTGCGGCCGCACGGCAACTCCGGCCCGCCGGTGTGCAGCCTGACGATGCTCGAGGAGTACCTGCAGGTGCAGGGCCGCGAATGGGAGCGCTTCGCCTGGCTGAAGAGCCGCGTGGTGGCGCCGCGCGCCAGCGTGACCAGCGGCCGCGCGCTGGCCCTGCGCGCGCTGGTCACGCCCTTCGTCTACCGCCGCTACCTGGACTACGGCGTGTTCGAGGGCCTGCGCCAGCTGCATCGCAAGATCCGCGACGAGGCGCAGCGCCGCGCCGCCGGCCGGCCCGAGCGCGCCAACGACGTCAAGCTGTCGCGCGGCGGCATCCGCGAGATCGAGTTCATCGTGCAGCTGATGCTGGTGGTGCGCGGCGGGCAGTACCCCGAGATCCGCACGCGCTCCACGCTGAAGGGCCTGCAGCGGCTGGCCGCGCGCGGGCTGATGAAGCCGGCGACCGCCGAGCGGCTGGCCGAGTGCTACGACCTGCTGCGCCGCATCGAGCACCGCATCCAGTACCTGGACGACCAGCAGACGCACCTGCTGCCCACCGCCGACGCCGACCTGGCGTGGATCGCACGCAGCCTGGGCCTTGATGCGGCCGGGCGCGCCGACGCCTGCGCGCTGCTCGGCCGCCTGGGCGAGGTGCGCGAGTTCGTGGCCACCGAATTCGACGCGCTGCTGCACGACGGCCGCACGCCGCCTGCGGGCGCCAACGGCTGCGCCGGCTGCGGCAGCCCGCTGCCGGTGGACAGCGAGCAGCTGCTCGAGCGGCTGCCCGAAGAGCTGGCGCAGCGCGTGCGCCAATGGGCCGCGCAGCCGCGCGTGGCGTCGCTGCGCGACGAGGCCAAGCTGCGGCTGGGCCGGCTGATCCGGCGCGCCGCCGAATGCGTGGCCGACGGCCGCTGCAACGTCAAGGCGGTGCTGCGCTTCATCGACTGGCTGGAGCCGCTGCTGCGCCGCGAGAGCTACCTGGCGCTGCTGGTCGAGCGGCCCGGCGTGCAGGACCGCCTGCTGCGCCTGCTGGGCATGGCGCGCTGGCCGATGCAGTACCTGATGCGCCACCCCGGCGTCATCGACGAGCTGGCCGACGAGCGGCTGCGCCACGGCCGCTTCGACCCGGCGGTGTTCGTCGCCGACCTGCAGTCGCGCCACGAAGCCTGGGAGCGCTCCGGCCAGGCCAACGAAGAATGGCTGCTGGACACGCTACGCCACGCCCACCATGCCGAGCTGTTCCGCACGCTGGTGCGCGACGTCGAGCGCGAGCTGACGGTGGAGCAGGTGGCCGACGACCTGTCGGCACTGGCCGACGCCGTGGTGCAGACCACCTTGCGCTGGGCCTGGGCGCTGCTCAAGCAGCGCCACCGCGAGGTGCCGCATCTGGCGGTCATCGCCTACGGCAAGCTCGGCGGCAAGGAGCTGGGCTACGGCAGCGACCTGGACGTGGTCTTCCTCTACGACGATCGCGACGAGGAAGATCCGTACAAGGCGCAGGAGGTGTACGGCAACTTCGTGCGCAAGCTGATCACCTGGCTGACATTGCGCACCGCGGCCGGCGAGCTGTTCGACATCGACACCGCGCTGCGGCCCAACGGCGGCTCGGGCCTGCTGGTCACGTCGATCGAGGCCTTCGAGCGCTACCAGCTCGGCCGCGGCAGCAACACCGCATGGACCTGGGAGCACCAGGCGATCACGCGCGCGCGCTTCTGCGCCGGTGCGCCCGACCTGGGCGAACGCTTCGAGAGCGTGCGCCGCGGCGTGCTCACCGCGCCGCGCGACGCCGCGGCGCTGCGCGACGAGATCCGCGCGATGCGCGAGAAGGTGCGCGCCGCGCACCCGGTCAAGGACGGCCGCTTCGACGTCAAGCACAGCCCCGGCGGCATGATGGACGTGGAGTTCGCGGTGCAGTACCTGGTGCTGGCGCACGCCGCCGCCCACGCCGGGCTGCTGGACAACGTCGGCAACATCGCGCTGCTGCAGCGCGCCGAAGGCGCCGGCCTGCTGAACCCCGGCGTCGGCCAGGCGGCGGCCGACGCCTACCGCGACCTGCGCCGCGCGCAGCACCTGGCCCGCCTGGACGAGCAGCCCACGCACTTCGAACCCGAGACGCTGGCCGCGCAGCGCGCCGCCGTGCTGGCGTTGTGGCACGCGGTCTTTGGCTGAGACGATCCGCCGGCCCGGCGTGCTGTGGCTGCTGCTCGCGGCGGCGCTGGCCGCCGCGTCGGTGCTGGCCTGGTGGGGCGACACGGTTTGGCTGGACTGGCAGCCGCAGCGCGCCTGGCCCGAGGCCTGGCGCTGGTGGACCGCCGCGCTGGTGCACTGGACGCCCATGCACCTGGGCGCCAACCTGCTGGCCACCGCGCTGGTGGCGGCCTACGGCTGGGCCGCGCGCGTGCCGCCTGCGGTGGCGCTGGCCTGGCTGGCGTCGTGGCCCTTCACGCACCTGGCGCTGTGGGCCAAGCCGGAACTGCTGCACTACGGCGGCCTGTCCGGCGTGCTGCACGCCGGCGTGGCGGCGGCCACGCTGTGGCTGGTGCTGCGCGGCCAGGGCGGGCAGCGCAGCATCGGCTGGCTGATGCTCGTCGGCCAGAGCGTCAAGCTGCTGGTCGAGCAGCCCTGGGGCGCCGCCATCCACCCGCCCACCGAGCTGGACGTGGCCGTGGCGCCGCTGGCCCACGCCAGCGGCTCGATCGCCGGCGCGCTGTGCACGGCGCTGGCGCTGTGGCTGACGCGCGCACCGCGCGCGTAGACTCGCCGGACCCCTCCCCCCCACCCCAAGGAGACCCCCTTGATCACGCTGTGCGGCTTCTCGCTTTCGAACTACTACAACAAGGTGAAGATGGTGCTGCTGGAGAAGGGCATCCCCTTCACCGAAGAGCGCGTCATGACCAAGTCCACCGACGAGGCGGTGCTGGGCTGCTCGCCGCTGGGCAAGATCCCCTTCATCCGCACGCCGCACGGCGGGCTGTGCGAAAGCCAGGTCATCGTCGACTACCTGGATGCCGCATCGCCGCAGACCCCGCTGACGCCGGCCGACCCGTGGCAGGCGGCCAAGGTGCGCGAACTGGCGACCTTCATCGACCTGCACCTGGAACTGGTGGCGCGCGAGCTGTATCCGCAGGCCTACTTCGGCGGCACCGTCAGCGACGAGACGCGCGAACGCGCGCGCAAGCTGCTGCCCCGGCACATCGCCGGCTTCAAGCGGCTGGCGAAGTTCTCGCCCTATGTGGCCGGCGACACCTTCACCCAGGCCGATTGCACGGCCTTCGTCAACCTGCCGCTGGTGGCCACGGCCAGCAAGGCCGTGCTCGGCGAAGACCTGCTGGCTGCCGCCGGCATCGACTGGAAGGCCTACGTCAAGTTCATTGGCGAGCGGCCCAGCGCGCAGCGCGTCGCGGCCGACCGCAAGGCCGACGCCGAGCGCATGGCGGCCGAAGCGAAAAAGGCTTGAGGCCTCAGGGACGGTCGCGCCGGCGAGCCGTCGCGCGATGGCCGACGCCGGCCCCCGGCGCCCTGCCGATCAACGCACGGCGGCTGCGCACGGGCCAGGCTCAGTCGGGCAGCGCGTCCGCAACGAACTTCCGGGCCAGCGAGCGGCAGGCGCGCGACATGGGCGCGGAATAGCGGCTGGCGTCGACGCCATCCCGGCCGGCGGCCACCGTCATGGCCGCGCAGACCTGCTCGAAGTGCTTCGACGCCACGCTGTGGCGGCCGAACTTCTGGTAGTAGCGCGTCCTGTAGGCCTGAGCCTGCGCAGACTCCGCCGCCAGGAAGTCGAGGAATCGGGCATGCGCCGCCTCGACCGGGGCGTCCTTCAGTTGGTCGGTGACCAGCCTGAAGCCAACCAGCGTCAGGCCGGCGAACGCGACGAGCGCCAGCCAGCCTAGAGCGGAGCGCAGCGACGGCATCGGCGCGTCCTGGCGTGGGCGGCACCGGGCGCGGTCAGGCCCGCGGGTCGTCGCCGAAGACGCGCAGTTCCTGGGCGCAGCGGCAGGCTTGGGCCAGGCGCGCGGCCCAGGCGACGGCCGCCTCGCGCGAGGGCAGTTCGAGCACGGTGAAGCCGCCGTTCAGCGGCGGCGCCCACGGGTAGCCGCCTGCGGCGACCGCGCCGTCGGCCGAGACGCGCACGGGCGGCACGCCGTCGTCGATGCCGCCGGCGAAGACATAGACCCCGGCCGCCTTGGCCTGCTCGATCACGGCATGCGCGTCGCGGCCCACCGCGTCCAGCTCACTCTGGGGCACGGCCATTGCCGCGCTGGGGAAGGAGATCAGGTATTTGGCCATGGGGTCTTTCCTTTGGGCACGGTGGCGGTCGAGACGGCTGGGCGCGAAGGCAGGGGCGGCTGTCGGCGGCTCATGCCGTCAGTTCAAGGCGGTTGCCCTCGGGGTCCAGCACGACGCTCTCGTAGTAACCGTCGCCGGTGCGGCGCGGGCCGTCCAGCACCGACACGCCGGACAAGCGCAAACGAGAGGTCAACGCGTCGACGGCGGCTTCCGAACCCAGCGAGATGGCCAGGTGGGTGAGCCCCATGCGTTGAGCCCCAGGGTCATGGCGCACCGGGGCCAAGGTCGAGGTGGCCATCAGCTCCAGGCGAGCGCCCCCTTCGAAGGCCAGGAAGCGCGAGCGGAAGCCCTTGGCAGGGTTCGTGTAGAGCGGGCCGACCTGCGCGCCGAAGTGCTGCGCGTAGAACGCGCACTGGGCGTCGAGGTCGTCCACCCAAAGCGCGGCATGTTCGAGGACGGGCATGGGCTGTGTGGCCTAAGCGGGGACAGGAGGAACGGCTGCGGCCGGTGCGGGGCGGCTGCGTGACCGGCGCCGCGACGGCCCCACCGGCATGCCAGCCCCGCTCACCCGGGCCTCTTGGCCGGAAGGCCGGCGACGTGGCTGACGCACCAGGATACCCAGGCTTTCAGCCCTTCGTCTTCGACCAGGCCGGCAGGCGCCACATAGACGTAGCCGTTCATGGGCTTTCCGGTGAAATCCATCTGGCGCACGTGCGGCATCGCCAAGGCGTCCTGGTACCGCGCCGCGCCGACGCGGGCCATCAGCTTCGCGCCGGAGATGCCCACGAACATCTTGCCGTCGATCAGGAACGCCAGGCCGCCGAACATGCGGCGCTCCGTGATGCCGGCTCGGCCTTGGAGAGCCTCGCGGACGCGCTGCGCCAGACCTGCGTCGAATGCCATCAGCGCGGCCTGAGTTCGGGCTGAGCCGTGCGGCGTGCTTGGCGGCTAGGCCACGCCATGGGGGGACACGTTCTCATGAAACACCTTGCCCATGCTGATGCGGGGTTCGACGGTGTAGCCGAGCGACTTGTAGAACGCGGCGGTCGCCTCGTTGCTGGCCAGCAGTTGCAGATTGATCTTCATGCAACCGAGACTGGCCAGCGCTTGTTCCGCGTGGCGCACCAGACGCGACCCGAGCCCGGTGCGGCGACAGTCGGGATGCACGGCAATGGCATACAGCCAGCCGCGGTGGCCGTCGTAGCCGGCCATGGCCGTGCCCGCCAGCCGGCCCTGATCGTCTGCGACGAAGAACAAGTGGTCATGGGCCCGCAGCTTCTTGGCAATGGCGAGCGCGGGGTCGTTGTGCGCGGTCTCGTACCCAAAGACCGTGCGCCACAACGCGATGACCTGCTGGCGATCGGCAGCGTCGTTGTATTCGCGGAGATTCGACATGCGTGTTGCGCGGTATGGCGTTACGGCCCGACGCACAGATTGGCGACGGTGAGACGCTCGAACAGGTGCGGGGAGGCAACCGCCGAGGACGGATAGTGCGCCAGCGCGCTCTTGAACTCCGGATGGTTGAAGGCGGCGCGGAAGTGCGCCACCGACTCCCAGACCGCATAGTTCATGAAGACCGTGCTGCCGGCGATGCCGCGGTGCAGCTGGGTCGAGATGTAGCCCGGTTGCTGCTTCATCCAGTGGGCATCGGCGGTCCAGGCGTCGAGCAGGCTGGGGATGTCCGCCTCGGCGACATCGAAGAGGTTGACGAGGACCACCGGTGCCTGTTCAGCGCTGATCTGCTGAAAGATGGGCACGGCCGCGTCGAGTGGCTTGAGCTGAAGCATTTTTGTCTCCGGTGGACCGACGATCGGGAGGGCTGGAGCAGCAATGTAGCCCCGCGCGGGGTAGGCGTAGGCCACCAGGTCGGCGCCGCGCACGAAGCCCGCCAGGCCCAGGTTGGTCTGGCGCGCCACCTGCACCCGCCGGCGCAGTGGGCACCGACACGGCAGCCAGCTGCCCGGCTACGCGCCGTGGCGCTGCGGCGAGGTGGAGACGCTGGCCCGCGCCTTCCCCACCAGCAAACCCGCGAGACCCGCACGGTCGGCCGCCCCGCGCCGGCGCTGAAGCGCTGCGCTGTGTTCCACTCCACCCCATGACCGCTGCGCTGCCCTGCCTGACCGATGCCCGCTGCGAAGTGACGCGCACGGTCGACATCGTCGACGCCGCCGGCGCGCGCCGCACGCTGGAGATCCCCGCCGAACGCGCGCTGACGCTGTACGTGGACAAGCGCGAGCTGGTCACGCTGATGACGCTGGGCCAGGCGCCGGAACTGCTGGTGCTGGGCTACCTGCTGAACCAGGGGCTGATCGGCGACGTGCATGAAGTGGCTTCGGTCAGCGTCGACTGGGAGGTCGAGGCCGCCGCGGTACGGACGCACGCCGGCATCGAGCGGATCGAGCAGCGCACCGCGCGGCGCATCGTCACCACCGGCTGCGGCCAGGGCACGGTGTTCGGCGAGCTGATCGACGACATCGAACGGCTGCGCCTGCCGCCGCCGCGTGATTCGCAGGTGTCGCAGCGCACGCTGCTCGACGTGGTCGAGGCGATGCGCCAGTACCCGGGCGTCTACCGGCGCGCCGGCTCGGTGCATGGCAGCGCGCTGTTCCATGGCAAGCGGCTGCTGCAGCTGGTCGAGGACGTAGGCCGCCACAACGCGGTCGATACCCTTTCCGGCTGGATGGCGATGCACGGCGTCGCCGGCGCCGACAAGCTGCTGATGACCACCGGCCGCCTGACCAGCGAGATGGTCATGAAGGCCGCGCGCATCGGCGTGCCGCTGGTCGTGTCGCGCAACGGCGTCACCGCGATGGGGCTGAGCCTCGCACGGCGCCTGGGCATGACGCTGCTGGGGCGGGCCAACGGGCGCCGCTTCCTCTGCTATACCGGCGACGAGCGCATCGTCTTCGAGCCTGAACTGCAGGCGCTGGGTTGACTTCATTGCCGCTGCATCGCCGGCCTACGGGTTGTCCCGGAAAATTGACTGCGGTCAATGGAGAATGCGCGGCCGCTGCAGAGCATCGGCGCCACTTGGCCTGCGTGCCGCCCCGACGTCGGGCAGGGACGCCGCACAGCAACATTCGCAGATGGAGACACACGATGAGCGTTAGCCGCCGCCCCCGCCTTCCGACCCTGGCCCGGTCCATTGGCCGCCTGTCCTGTGCCGCGGCGGCCGCACTGACGCTGCTGGCGCCGGCCGCACGGGCCGCCTGGGAGCCGACGAAGCCGGTCGAGTTCGTCGTGCCGGCGGGCCCCGGCGGCGGCGCCGACCAGATGGCGCGGCTCATCCAGGGCATCATCGTCAAACACAAGCTGATGAAGGAGTCGATGGTCGTCATCAACAAGTCCGGCGGCGCGGGCGCCGAGGGCTTCATGGCCATCAAGGAGGCCAAGGGCGACCCGAACAAGATCATCATCACGCTGTCGAACCTGTTCACCACGCCGATGGCCACCGGCGTGCCATTCAGCTGGAAGGACATGACGCCGGTGTCGATGATGGCGCTCGACCAGTTCGTGCTGTGGGTCAACGCCGAGACGCCGTACAAGACGGCCACCGAGTACGTCGCCGCCGTCAAGGCCGCCGGCCCGAACAAGATGAAGATGGGCGGCACCGGCTCGAAGCAGGAAGACCAGATCATCACCGTCGGTCTGGAGAAGGCCACCGGCACCAAATTCATCTACGTGCCGTTCAAGGGCGGCGGCGAGGTCGCGGTGCAGCTGGTCGGCAAGCACATCGATTCGACGGTCAACAACCCGATCGAGGCGGTGGCGCAATGGCGTGCCGGCAGCCTGCGGCCGCTGTGCGTGTTCGACGACACGCGCATGCCGTACAAGGAAAAGATCACCGCGACGCAGAGCTGGAACGACATCCCGACCTGCAAGGAAGCCGGCGTGCCCACCGACTACGTGATGCTGCGCGGCATCTTCATGGCGCCCGGCGTCACCGCCGAGCAGCAGGCCTACTACGTCGACCTGATGAAGAAGGTGCGCGACACGCCGGACTGGAAGGAGTTCATGGAGAAGGGCGCGTTCAACCAGACCGCGCTGTCCGGCGCCGAGTACGTCAAGTGGGTCAGCGACGCCGAGGCGCTGCACCGCACGCTGATGACCGAAGCCGGCTTCATGGCCAAGCCCTGACGACGCACCGCGATCCGCGTCCCCCCAAGGCGACGGCCGTCGCCAGCGCGGTCGCGCGGGGTCGTCGCCCATGTCTGGAGCATCCCGATGGCCCATGAATCCAGCGACAGCGCCCCAGGCGCGCCGCTCGCCCGCAACGCGACCGTCGATGCCGTCGTCGCCGTCTGTATCGCCGCGCTCGGCGGCGTGGTCGTCTTCGAGGCGCGCCGTCTGGGCGCCGAATGGACCAGCGATGGTCCCGGCGCCGGCTACTTCCCGTTCTACATCGGCCTGATCCTGGTGATCTGCGGCATCGGCGTGCTGCTGCAGTCGCTGCGCGGGCGCCGCGCCGACGGCGAGGTCTTCGTCGACTCGGCGCAGCTGAAGCGCGTGCTGTCGGTGCTGCTGCCGTCGGCTCTTTATGTCGCCGCGATCATGCTGCTCGGCCTGTACGTGGCCTCGGCGATCTTCATCGCGCTGTTCATGATCGTGCTCGGCAAGTACCCGGTGCTGCGCAGCGTGGTCGTCGGCGTGGCCGTCAACGCGCTGTTCTTCGTGATGTTCGAGGTCTGGTTCAAGGTGCCGCTGTACAAGGGAGAGTGGCACCCGCTGTCCTTCCTCGGTTACTGAGTCCGCGGAGGCTGCGAACATGGAAGAACTCGGCGCACTGATGCACGGCTTCGCCGTCGTGCTGACGCCGATGAACATCGCGTTGATGTTCGTCGGCATCATCCTCGGCGTGCTCATCGGCGTGCTGCCCGGCCTGGGCGGCGCCAACGGCGTGGCCATCCTGCTGCCGCTGACCTTCTCGATGTCGCCGACCTCGGCCATCGTGATGCTGTCGTGCATCTACTGGGGCGCGCTGTTCGGCGGCGCCATCACCTCGGTGCTGTTCAACATACCGGGCGAGCCCTGGTCGGTGGCCACCACCTTCGACGGCTACCCGATGGCGCAGAGGGGCAAGGCCGGGCAGGCGCTGACGGCCGCCTTCACCTCGTCCTTCGTCGGCGCCTTCGTCGCCGTGGTGATGATCACCTTCCTGGCGCCGCTGGTCGCCAAGTTCGCGCTGAAGTTCGGCGCGCCGGAGTTCTTCTCGGTGTACCTGCTGACCTTCTGCAGCTTCGTCGGCATGGGCAAGGGCAACCCCTTCAAGATCCTGGCGGCGATGACCCTGGGCTTCGCGCTGGCGGCGGTGGGCATGGATACCGTCACCGGCCAGCTGCGGCTGACCTTCGGCCTGACCGAGCTGATGCGCGGCTTCGACTTCCTGATCGCGGTGATCGGCCTGTTCGGCATCGGCGAGATCCTGCTGTCGATGGAAGAAGGGCTGGAGTTCTCCGGCAAGACGGCCAAGATCAACCCGAAGGTGGTCTGGGAGACCTGGAAGGAACTGCCGCGCTACTGGGTGACGTCGCTGCGCAGCTCGCTGGTCGGTATCTGGATGGGCATCACCCCGGGCGGGGCAACGCCGGCTTCGTTCATGAGCTACGGCCTGGCGAAGAAGATGTCCAAGAGCGGCGCCCGGTTCGGCACCGGCCAGGTCGAGGGTGTGGTCGCGCCGGAGACCGCCGCGCACGCCGCGGGCACCAGCGCGCTGCTGCCGATGCTGGCGCTGGGCATCCCCGGCTCGCCGACCGCGGCGGTGCTGCTCGGCGGCCTGCTGATCTGGGGCCTGCAGCCGGGCCCGCTGCTGTTCGTCGAGCAGAAGGACTTCGTCTGGGGCCTGATCGCCAGCATGTACCTGGGCAACCTGGTCGGGCTGATCGTCGTGCTGACGACGGTGCCGCTGTTCGCGTCGATCCTGCGCATCCCGTTCTCGATCGTCGCGCCGGTGATCATCGTCATCTGCGCGATCGGCGCCTACACCGTGCACGGCGCGATGCTCGACATCTGGTTCATGCTGCTGTTCGGCGTGGTCGGCTACGTGTTCAAGAAGCTCGACTACCCGCTCGCGCCGCTGGTGCTGGCGCTGGTGCTCGGCGACAAGGCCGAGGATTCGTTCCGCCAGGCGATGCTGGTGTCGCAGGGCGAGCTCAGCATCATGTGGGCCAACCCGCTGGTCGGCAGCATCACGACGCTGGCGCTGATCATGCTGTGCTGGCCGCTGATTTCGAAGGCGCTGGCGCTGATGCGCTCGCCGAAGAACGACGACCTGGCCGCGCAACAGCCGGTGGACTGAAGGAGAGCCCGATGCCTGTGATCGCACTGACCCAGGGCATGGGCTCGCTGGCCCAGGACATCGCCGAACAGCTGGCCGACGAGCTGCAGCTGACGACGCTGCAGCACGAGGTGGCCGAGCGCGTCGCCGACAGGATGCACGTGTCGAAGAGCCTGATCAGCCGGCTGCGCTTCGGCAAGGCCGGGCTGATCGAAGGCCTGCGCGCCGACCGTCAGGCGATGGCCGTGTACAGCGCCGAGGAGGTGCTCGACGCAGCGGCGCGCGGCAACGTCGTGATCCGCGGCTGGGGCGCGACGCAGCTGCTGCGCCCGGTGCCGCACGTGCCGTGCATCCGCATCATGCGGCCGCTGGCGCAGCGCGTGCGGTGGCTGATGCAGCAGCTGGACACCGACGACGCATCGATGGCCGAGACCGAGATCAAGCGCAGCGACCATGCCAACGCCACGCGCATGCACCAGCAGTTCGGCGTCGACTGGGGCGACCCGGTGCTGTTCGACCTGGTGCTGAACACCGACCGCCTGAGCGTCGACACCTGTGTGCAGCAGATCAAGGCGCTGCTCGCGCGGCCCGAGTTCGCCGAGACCGACGCGTCGCGCGCGCTGCTGCAGGCGATGGCGCTGCATGCGCGCGTGCGCGCCGCGCTGCGCGCCGACGCGCGTACGCAGGAAGTCGACGTGACCATCGAAGGCAGCGGCGCGACGGTGGTGCTGCGCGGCATCGTGCTGCAGGCTCCCGAGCGCGACGCCGCCGAGCAGGTGGCCGCGGCGGTGGCCGGCGTCGATGCGGTCGACAACCAGCTGCGCGTGATGGCCAAGTCGAAGCTGTTCCCGTCGGCCAAGAACTGACGCCCGATGTCGCGCGCGCGGTCCGCGGCGCCGGCGCTCAGATCTTGCCGCGCTGCTTGAGCCGGCTCAGCGTCTCGGCCGACAGGTTCAGGTACGCCGCGAGCTGCTTCTTCGGAATGCGCTCGGCCAGGTCGGCGTGCTTGCGCATGAAGCGATGCACGCGCCCCGGCGCGTCGAGCAGGTGCAGCGTGATCGTGTGCGCCATGATCTCGCTCATCAGCTGCATCACCGCGTATTCGAACTCGGCCTTGAAGCGCGGGTGCCGGTCCATGAACGCCACCCACTGCGGCATCGGCAGCTTGGCGACGCGCGCCTTGGTCACGCTGACGATCGCATAAGGCGTCGGCGTGTTCAGCCGCCACGCCGCGTAGCTGGTCTCGATGTCGTGCTCGGGCGCGAAGCGCAGGATCATCTCCTTGGCATCGGCATTGGTCACGACGCGCTTCAGGATGCCGTCGATGACGAAGTACTGCTCCATCTCGTGCACGCCCTGGTGCAGCAGGTAGTCGCCCTTGGCGACGTCGACGATGTCGAGCCCCTGTTCGAGCTCGGCCCGCTCCTCGGGGCTCATCGTCTTCAGCACCTCGTTCTGCTTGAGCTGCAGATGGATGATGTTGCGCTCGGGGTGGGCGGCCAGCAGTGTCATCGTCGAGTCGCGCGCGCCGCGCGGCGCATTTTTCGAAAGTTGACCGCGGTCAACTGGCAAAGCCGACGCGGATTTCTACCATAGCCGCGCCGTAGCCCAACCAACCGTGGAGTGTGTCATGTCGGCAGTCCTGTCGCCCGTGGAGAAGCACGTCGACGAAGCGGCGGTGACCGATGGTTTCCACCTGGTCATCGACGCGCTGAAGCTCAACGGCATCCACCACATCTACGGCCTGCCGGGCATCCCGATCACCGACCTGACGCGCAAGGCACAGGCCGCCGGGCTGCGCGTGTTCTCGTTCCGCCACGAGCAGAACGCCGGCAACGCGGCAGCCATCGCCGGCTTCCTGACCGCCAAGCCGGGCGTGTGCCTGACGGTGTCGGCGCCGGGCTTCCTGAACGGCCTGAGCGCGCTGGCCAACGCCACCACCAACTGCTTCCCGATGATCCTGATCAGCGGCTCCAGCGAGCGCGAGATCGTCGACCTGCAGCAGGGCGACTACGAGGAGATGGACCAGCTGGCCATCGCCAAGCCGCTGTGCAAGGCGGCGTTCCGCGTGCTGCATGCCGAGGACATCGGCGTCGGCATCGCGCGTGCGATCCGCGCAGCGCTGTCGGGCCGGCCCGGCGGGGTCTACCTCGATCTGCCGGCCAAGCTGTTCGCGCAGACGCTGGATGCCGAAGCCGGCAAGCGCTCGCTGATCGAGGTCGTCGACCCGGCGCCGCGGCAGATCCCCGCGCCGGACGCGGTGGCGCGCGCGCTGACGCTGCTGAAGGGCGCGCAGCGCCCGCTGATCCTGCTGGGCAAGGGCGCGGCCTATGCGCGCGCCGACGACGAGATCCGCCGGCTGGTCGAGCGCAGCGGCATCCCGTACCTGCCGATGTCGATGGCCAAGGGCCTGCTGCCCGACACGCACGAGCTGTGCGCATCGGCGGCGCGTTCGTTCGTGCTGCCCGAGGCCGACGTGGTGCTGCTGATCGGCGCGCGGTTGAACTGGCTGCTGTCGCACGGCAAGGGCAAGACCTGGGGCGGCAAGGACGCCAAGGCCTGGGGCGCGCAGAAGTTCATCCAGATCGACATCTCGCCGACCGAAGCCGACAGCAACGTGCGCATCGACGCGCCGCTGGTCGGCGATGTCGGCTCGTGCGTCGCCGCGCTGCTCGCCGGCATGGGCGCCGACTGGCCGCAGGCGCCGTCGGCCTGGGTGCAGGCGGTGGCCGAGCGCCGCGACAGGAACGTCGCGAAGATGGCCGAGACGCTGGCCAAGGATCCGAAGCCGATGAACTTCCACAGCGCGCTGAACGTGGTGCGAGGCATCGTCAAGGCCAACCCCGACGCGATGCTGGTCAACGAAGGCGCCAACGCGCTGGACTTCACCCGCTCGATCGTCGACATGCACAAGCCGCGCAAGCGCATCGACGTCGGCACCTGGGGCGTGATGGGCATCGGCATGGGCTTCGCGGTCGCCGCGGCGGTCGAGACCGGGCAGCCGGTGATCGCGGTCGAAGGCGACAGCGCCTTCGGCTTCAGCGGCATGGAGGTCGAGACGATCTGCCGCTACCAGCTGCCGGTGTGCATCGCCATCCTGAACAACAATGGCGTGTATCGCGGCACCGACAAGAACCTCGGCGGCGGCGCCGACGTCGCGCCGACGGTGTTCGTCAAGGACGCGCGCTACGAGATGCTGATGCAGGCCTTCGGCGGCGTCGGCGTCTACGCGACCACGCCGGCCGAGCTGCGCCAGGCGATGGAGGACGCGCTGCGCTCGCGCCGGCCGACGCTGATCAACGCGATCATCGACGAGACGGCAGGCACCGAGAGCGGGCGCATCACCAGCCTGAACCCGCAGCGACAGGCCGCCGCGTCCAAGCCTTGAAACCAATCCGAAACCGCTAGGAGTATCTCGATGAGCAAAGCGCTCGATGGTGTGCGCATCCTCGACTTCACGCACGTGCAGTCCGGGCCGACGTGCACGCAGTTGTTGGCTTGGTTCGGCGCCGACGTGATCAAGCTCGAGAAGGCCGGCGAAGGCGATGCGACGCGCGGCCAGCTGCGCGACATCCCCGGCGTGGACAGCCTGTACTTCACGATGCTGAACCACAACAAGCGCTCGATCACCGTCAACACCAAGGACCCGAAGGGCAAGGAAATCGTCGAGCGGCTGATCAAGGACTGCGACGTGCTGGTCGAGAACTTCGCGCCCGGCGCGCTCGACCGCATGGGCTTCACGTGGGAGCGCGTGCAGGAGTTGAACCCGCGCATGATCATGGCCTCGGTCAAGGGCTTCGGCCCGGGCCCGTACGAGGACTGCAAGGTCTACGAGAACGTCGCGCAGTGCGCCGGCGGCTCGGCGTCGACCACCGGCTTCGACGACGGCCCGCCGATGGTCACCGGCGCGCAGATCGGCGATTCGGGCACCGGGCTGCACCTGGCTTTGGGCATCGTCGCCGCGCTGTACCAGCGCAACAAGACCGGCCGCGGTCAGAAGGTGCTGGCGGCGATGCAGGACGGCGTGCTCAACCTGTGCCGCGTCAAGCTGCGCGACCAGCAGCGCCTGGAGCGCATGCACAAGCTCACCGAGTACCCGCAGTACCCGGACGGCGAGTTCGGCGACGCCGTGCCGCGCGCCGGCAACGCCTCCGGCGGCGGCCAGCCGGGCTGGATCCTGAAGTGCAAGGGCTGGGAGACCGACCCCAACGCCTACATCTACTTCATCACGCAGGCGCCGGTGTGGGCCGCGATCTGCAAGGTCATCGGCCAGGAAGACTGGATCACCGACGAGGCCTTCGCGACGCCGCTGGCGCGGCTGCCGCACCTGAAGCGCATCTTCGAGCGCATCGAGCAGTGGACCATGACCAAGGACAAGTTCGAGGCCATGGACATCCTGAACAAGTACGACATCCCGTGCGGCCCGATCCTGTCGATGAAGGAGATCGCGCACGAGCCGGCGCTGCGCGCCACCGGCACCGTGGTCGAGGTCGACCACCCGACACGCGGCAAGTACCTGACGGTGGGCAATCCGATCAAGTTGTCGGACAGCCCCACCGAGGTCACGCGCTCGCCGCTGCTCGGCGAGCACACCGACGAAGTGCTGGCCGAACTGGGCTACGCGGCCGGCGACATCGCCGCGCTGCGCGAGGCCAAGATCATCTGAGCATCCACCGAGAGGACGTCATGAACAAGGACAAGGCCAAGGTTCGCCGGATTCTCGATGCGCTGCGCGCCAGCGGCCGCGACGCGCTCACCGCGCCCGAGGGCAAGCAGGTCTGCGACGCCTACGGCATCGCCGTGCCCGGCGAGGGTCTGGCGACCAGCGCCGCGCAGGCCACTGCGCTGGCCGCCGGCATGGGCGGCCCGGTGGTGATGAAGATCGTCAGCCCCGACATCCTGCACAAGACCGAGGCCGGCGGCGTGATCGTCGGCGTCAAGGGCGGCGACGAGGCGGCGCAGGCCTACGACACGATCATCGCCAATGCCAAACGTTACAAGGCCGACGCGAAGATCGACGGCGTGCAGGTGCAGCAGATGATCCAGGGCGGGCAGGAGGTGATCGTCGGCGCGGTCACCGACGGCAGCTTCGGCAAGCTGGTGGCCTTCGGCCTCGGCGGCGTGCTCGTCGAAGTGCTGAAGGACGTGACCTTCCGCCTCGCGCCGGCGACGCGCGACGACGCGCTGTCGATGCTCGACGGCATCCAGGCGGCCGAGATGCTGAAGGGCGTGCGCGGCGGCGACGCGGTGAACCGCGACGCGCTCGCCGACATCATCGTGCGCGTCAGCGAGCTGGTCAGCGATTTCCCCGAGATCGCCGAGATGGACCTGAACCCGATCTTCGCCAGCAAGAACGGCGCGGTCGCCGCCGACGTGCGCATCGTCTGCAACTTCAGCCCGGCGCCGGCGCGGCACCGGCCCGCTGAGGCCGACATCGTCGAGTCGATGAACCGCATCATGAAGCCGCGCGCGGTGGCGGTGATCGGCGCGTCCGACGAGGCCGGCAAGATCGGCAACTCGGTGATGAAGAACCTGATCAACGGCGGCTACAAGGGGCAGATCATCCCGATCCACCCGAAGTCGGCCGAGATCATGGGCCACAAGGCCTACAAGAGCGTCAAGGACGTTCCCGGCGAGATCGACACCGCGGTGTTCGCGATCCCGGCCAAGCTGGTGGCCGGCGCGCTGACCGAATGCGGCGAGAAGGGCATCGCCGGCGCGGTGCTGATCCCTTCGGGCTTTGCCGAGACCGGCAACCACGAAGGCCAGCAGGAGCTGGTCGAGATCGGCCGCAAGTACAACATCCGCATGATGGGGCCGAACATCTACGGCTTCTATTACACGCCGGCCAACCTGTGCGCCACCTTCTGCACCGCCTACGACGTCAAGGGCTCGACCGCACTGTCGTCGCAGAGCGGCGGCATCGGCATGGCGATCATCGGCTACTCGCGCTCGGCGAAGATGGGTGTGTCGGCGATCGTCGGCCTCGGCAACAAGAGCGACATCGACGAGGACGACCTGCTGCTGTACTTCGAGCAGGACGACAACACCAACGTCATCGCGCAGCACTGCGAGGACCTGAAGGACGGCCGCGCGTTCGCCGAAGTGGCCAAGCGCGTGTCGAAGAAGAAGCCGGTGATCGTGCTGAAAGCCGGCCGCACGTCGGCCGGTGCGGCGGCGGCGAGCTCGCACACCGGCGCGCTGGCCGGCAACGACAAGATCTACGACGACGTGCTGCGCCAGTCGGGCGTGGTGCGCGCCACCAGCCTGCGCCAGCTGCTCGACTTCGCGCGCGGCGTGCCGATCCTGCCCACGCCGAAGGGCGAGAACGTGGTCATCATCACCGGCGCCGGCGGCTCGGGCGTGCTGCTGTCCGACGCCTGCGTGGACAACGGCCTGAAGCTGCTGAAGCCGATGCCGGAAGACCTGGACGCGGCGTTCCGCAAGTTCATCCCGCCGTTCGGCGCGGCCGGCAACCCGGTGGACATCACCGGCGGCGAGCCGCCGATCACTTACATGAACACGGTGCGCCTGGGGCTGGAGGACGAGCGCATCCACGCGCTGATCCTCGGCTACTGGCACACCATCGTGACGCCGCCGATGGTCTTCGCGCGCAACATGGTGCAGGTGGTCGAGGAGATGAAGGCCAAGGGCATCGTCAAGCCGGTGGTGGCCTCGCTGGCCGGCGACGTCGAGGTCGAGGAAGCCGCGCAGTATCTGTACGAGCACGGCATCCCGGCCTATGCGTATTCGACCGAGATTCCGGTGGAGATCCTCGGCGCCAAGTACAAGTGGGCGCGCGGCGCCGGGCTGCTGTAGACGCCGCCGGGGATGACGCGGCGGCCTGCTCGCCGGCCGCCCACGAGAGTGCCAGATGAACCGAACCGTCATTCCCATCGCCAACGTCGCGCAGGCGCCGTCGCGGCAGCGGCGCCGCGAAGGCGGCAAGGGTCGCCGCGTCGAGCCGCAGGCGCTGGACGAGGTGCGCAAGCTGCTGGGCAGCGCGTCGCGCGCGCGCGACCAGCTGATCGAGCATCTGCACAAGCTGCAGGACCGCTTCGGCCACCTGAGCGCGCGCCACCTGGCGGCGCTGGCGCGCGAGATGGGGCTGGCGCAGACCGAGGTGTTCGAGGTGGCGAGCTTCTATCACCACTTCGACATCGTGAAGGAAGGCGAGGCCGTGCCGCCCGCGCTCACCGTGCGCGTCTGCGACGGCCTGGCCTGCGAGATGGCCGGCGCACAGGAACTGCTGCAACGGCTGCCGGCGCTGCTCGGCAGCGACGTGCGCGTGCTCGCCGCGCCGTGCATCGGCCGCTGCGAGCAGGCGCCGGCGGCCGTCGTCGGCCAGCACCCGGTGCCGACGGCCGACGTCGGTGCGGTCGTGGACGCCGTGCGCGACGGCCGTACGCGGCACATGCCCGAGGGCTTCATCGACCTGCAGGCCTACAAGGACGAGGGCGGCTATGCGCTGCTGAAGACCTGCATCGCCGGCGAGCTCGACGTCGACGACGTGATCAAGGCGCTCGAAGGCTCCGGCCTGCGCGGCCTGGGCGGCGCAGGCTTTCCCACCGGGCGCAAGTGGCGCATCGTTCGCGGCGAAGCCGCGCCGCGGCTGATGGCGGTGAACCTCGACGAAGGCGAGCCCGGCACCTTCAAGGACCGCGTCTACCTGGAGCGCGACCCGCACCGCTTCATCGAAGGCATGCTGATCGCCGCGTGGGCAGTGGGCATCGCCAAGATCTACCTCTACCTGCGCGACGAATACCACGGCTGCCGCGCCATGCTCGAAGCCGAACTGGCCAAGCTGCGCATCAGGCCGCCGTATCCGGGCATGCCCGAGATCGAATTGCGCCGCGGCGCCGGCGCCTACATCTGCGGCGAAGAGTCAGCGATGATCGAGTCGATCGAAGGCAAGCGCGGCATGCCCCGCCTGCGGCCGCCGTACGTGGCCCAGGTCGGCCTGTTCGGCCGGCCCACGCTGGAGCACAACTTCGAGACGCTGTACTGGGTGCGCGACATCCTGGAAAAAGGCGGCGACTGGTTCGCCGGCCACGGCCGCCACGGCCGCACCGGGCTGCGCTCGTTCTCGGTGTCGGGCCGCGTCAAGGAGCCGGGCGTGAAGCTGGCGCCGGCCGGCATCACCATCCGCGAGCTGATCGACGAATACTGCGGCGGCATGGCCGACGGCCACCAGTTCTACGCCTACCTGCCGGGCGGTGCCTCGGGCGGCATCCTGCCGGCCCACCTGGGCGACATCCCGCTGGACTTCGACACGCTGCAGCCCTACGGCTGCTTCATCGGCTCGGCCGCGGTGATGGTGTTGTCCGACCAGGACACGGCGGTGGGCGCGGCGCGCAACCTGATGCGCTTCTTCCACCACGAGTCCTGCGGCCAGTGCACGCCGTGCCGCAACGGCACGGCCAAGGCGTCGGCGCTGATCGAGCAGCCGAAGTGGGACCTG
This sequence comes from Rubrivivax sp., assembly GCA_019635285.1. Lineage (GTDB taxonomy): Bacteria > Pseudomonadota > Gammaproteobacteria > Burkholderiales > Burkholderiaceae_C > Rubrivivax. Next base: position 47,355 of record JAHBZS010000011.1, read on the forward strand.
GAATTGCTGGCCGACCTGTCGCAGGTGATGCGCGATGCGTCGATCTGCGGCCTGGGCCAGGCAGCACCGAACCCGGTGGACTGCGTGGTCAAGTACTTCCCCCAGGAGCTCGAATGACTGCTCGGGAGACCGTCACCTTCAGCCTGAACGGCCGCGAAGTCACCGGGCTGGCCGGCGAGCCGATCCTGGAAGTTGCCAGGCGCGAAGGCATCGCGATCCCGCACCTTTGCTACAAGCCCGGCCTCGACGCGGTGGGCAACTGCCGCGCCTGCGTCGTCGAGATCGACGGCGAGCGCACGCTGGCGCCGTCGTGCTGCCGCAGCGCCACGCCCGGCATGCAGGTCCGCACCGACAGCGAGCGCGCAATCAAGTCGCAGAAGCTGGTGCTCGAGCTGCTGCAGGCGGACATGCCTTCAGGCCAGTACACGCGCCACAACGAGGTCGACGAGTGGGCGGCGCGCTTGGGCGTCGGCAAGCCACGCTTCGCCGCGCGCGCGCAGCCGGCGCAGGACCTGTCGCATCCGGCGATCGCCGTGCACCTCGACGCCTGCATCCAGTGCACCCGCTGCCTGCGCGCCTGCCGCGACGAGCAGGTCAACGACGTCATCGGCCTGGCCTTCCGCGGCGATGCCGCGAAGATCGTCTTCGACATGGACGATGCGATGGGTGCGTCGACCTGCGTGGCCTGCGGCGAATGCGTGCAGGCCTGCCCCACGGGCGCGCTGATGCCGGCGCGCGACGCGGCGCTGGCCGTCCCCGACCGCTCGGTGCCGTCGGTGTGCCCGTTCTGCGGCGTCGGCTGCCAGCTGACTTATCACGTCAAGGACGACAGGATCCTCTATGTCGAAGGCCGCGACGGCCCGGCCAACCAGGGACGGTTGTGCGTCAAGGGCCGCTACGGCTTCGACTACGCACACCACCCGCAGCGGCTAACCAAGCCGCTGATCCGCCGCAAGGACGCTCCGCCGAAGCGCGGCGACTTCGTGATGGACCCCGAGCGCATCCTGGACGTGTTCCGCGAGGCCAGCTGGGACGAGGCGCTGGACTTCGCCGGCGGCGGCCTGAAGGCGATCCGCGACCGCGACGGCCCGAAGGCGCTGGCAGGCTTCGGCTCGGCCAAGGGCAGCAACGAGGAGGCGTATCTCTTCCAGAAGCTGGTGCGCACCGGATTCGGCAGCAACAACGTCGACCACTGCACGCGGCTGTGCCATGCGTCGTCGGTGGTCGCGCTGCTCGAAGGCATCGGCTCGGGCGCGGTCAGCAACCCCGTGATGGACGTGATGCACGCCGAGGTGGTGGTGCTGATCGGCGCGAACCCGACGGTCAACCATCCGGTCGCCGCGACCTTCATCAAGAACGCGGTTCAGCGCAGCACCAAGCTGATCGTCATGGACCCGCGCCGCTCGGACCTGGCGCGCCACGCGCACCGCTTCCTGCAGTTCAAGCCCGACACCGACGTGGCGATGCTGAACGCGCTGATGCACGTGATCGTCAACGAGGGCCTGGTCGACGAGCGCTTCATTGCCGAGCGCACGATCGGCTACGACGAGCTGCGTGCCAACGTCGCCGGCTACAGCCCGGAGGCGATGGCGCCGATCTGCGGCATCGACGCCGAGACGCTGCGCTACGTGGCGCGGCTGTACGCGCGCTCCAAGGGCTCGATGATCCTGTGGGGCATGGGCGTCAGCCAGCACGTGCACGGCACCGACAACGCGCGCTGCCTGATCGCGCTGGCGTTGATGACCGGCCAGATCGGCCGAAAGGGCACCGGGCTGCACCCGCTGCGCGGCCAGAACAACGTGCAGGGCGCGTCCGACGCCGGCTTGATCCCGATGATGCTGCCCGACTACCAGCACGTCAGCCGCCCCGAGGTGCGCGCGAAGTTCGAGCAGGCCTGGCAGCTCGCACCCGGCACGCTCGACGACAAGGTGGGCCTGACGGTGGTCGAGGTGATGCACGCGATCAAGCACGGCGTCGTCAAGGGCATGTACGTCGAGGGCGAGAACCCGGCGATGTCCGACCCCGACGCCAACCATGCCCGCGAGGCGCTGGCGGCGCTGGACCACCTGGTGGTGCAGGACATCTTCCTGACCGAGACCGCGTACCTGGCCGACGTGATCCTGCCGGCCAGCGCGTTTCCCGAGAAGACCGGCAGCTTCACCAACACCGACCGGCTGGTGCAGATGGGTCGCCAGGCGCTGCCGCCGCCCGGCGACGCGCGCCAGGACCTGTGGATCATCCAGCAGATCGCGCAGCGCCTGGGGCTGCCGTGGAACTACGGCCACGTCGGCGAGGTGTTCGACGAGATGCGCCGCACGATGCCGAGCATCGCCGGCATCACCTGGGAGCGGCTCGAGCGCGAGCACGCGGTCACCTATCCCTGCACGCACGAGGGCGACCCCGGCCAGCCGGTGGTCTTCACCGACCGGTTCCCGCGCGACGGCGGCAAGGCGCGCTTCGTGCCGGCGGACATCATCCCGGCGGCCGAGCGGCCCGACGCCGAATTCCCGATGGTGCTGATCACGGGTCGCCAGCTCGAGCACTGGCACACCGGCAGCATGACGCGACGCGCCAGTGTGCTCGACGCGCTGGAGCCGGACCCGACGGCGCAGGTGCACCCGCTGGACCTGGCGGCGATGGGCGCCAAGCCGGGCGATGTGCTGACCATCGAATCGCGGCGCGGCAAGGTCACGCTGTGGGCGCGCGCCGACGAGGGCACGCCGCGCGGCGCGGTGTTCGTCGCCTTCGCCTACTACGAGGCGGCGATCAACCGGCTGACGAACGCGGCGCTGGACCCCTTTGCCAAGATCCCCGAGTTCAAGTACTGCGCGATCCGCGTCAAGGTCGGCGGCGAGCCGCCGCACCAGAGCAGCTACGGCGGTGGGCAGATCCTGGCCGCGATGGCACACTGATGCGCACAACACCCAGGGCGCTGCCGACCCCCGCGAGCCATCAGGCCGCGGGGCCGGCATGACGCCCCACTGAGGAGACCTGCATGTCCTTTTCCAGCCCCGAGTTCTGGGTCGCGCTGCTGCAGATCATCGGCGTGAACATCGTGCTGTCGGGCGACAACGCGGTGGTCATCGCGCTGGCCGCGCGCAGCCTGCCGCCCGCGCAGCAGAAGAAGGCCGTCGCCTGGGGCAGCGGCGCCGCGGTGGTGATGCGCATCGTGCTGACCATCGTCGCGGTGGAGCTGCTGCGCCTGCCCTACCTGAAACTGGTGGGGGCCGCGCTGCTGCTGTGGATCGCGCTGCAATTGCTGCTGCCCGAAGACGAAGCGCACGGCGAAGCGTCGGCCAGCGGCAGCCTGGCCTCGGCCATCAAGACCATCCTGGTGGCCGACTTGGTGATGAGTCTGGACAACGTCATCGCCGTCGCCGCGGCGGCCAAGGGCAGCCTGGCGCTGCTGGTCATCGGCCTGGCGATCTCGATTCCGCTGGTCGTGTTCGCCAGCACCTTGCTGCTCAACCTGATGGGCCGCTTCCCGGTGATCATCACCCTGGGCGCGGCGCTGCTCGGCTGGGTGGCGGGCGAGATGGCCATCAGCGATCCGGCGGTCAAGGACTGGATCGACGCCCACATGGCCTACCTGCACTTCGTGGCCCCGGCGCTGGGCGCTGCCGGCGTGGTGGCGCTGGGCAAGTTCCTGGCGGGCCGCGCCGAGGCCAAGGCGCTGGCCGAGGCGCAGGCCGAGACGCCCACCGCGCTGGCGCGGGGCGACGCCGGCGCGCGCCGCATCCTGCTGGCGGTCGACGGCTCGGAGCATTCGCGCAAGGCCATCGAGCAGGTGCTCGCGCTGAGCAAGGATGCGCGCGACCCGCGGGCGATGCAGATCCACCTGGCCAACGTGCAACCGTCGCTGCCCGGCGACGTGTCCGGCTTCGTCTCGAAGGACTCGGTGCACGGCTTCCACCACGAGCATGCCGATGCCGCACTGAAAACGGCGCGCCAGATGCTGCAGCAGGCCGGCCTGGTCTTCAAGGAGCACGAGGCCGTCGGCCATGCCGGGCCGATGATCGCCGAGATGGCCAAGAAGGAAGGCTGCGACCTGATCGTCATGGGCACGCGCGGGCTCGGGTCGAAGTCGGCCGCGCTGCTGGGCTCGGTGGCACAGAGCACGCTGGAGCACGCGACGGTGCCCGTGCTGCTGGTGAAGTAACCCGCCAACGAAGAGCAAGCCACGAAAAAGCCGGCCCGCGGGCCGGCTTTGCCGTTGGGCGCGTCAGTCCGACAGCGCCAGCGCGATGCTCAGGCCGGAGGTGACAAAGGCCGGCACCAGCCAGCGGCGCGCCGCCTGACGCGCCGGCGACTCCTGGCCGGCACGGGCCTGCTCCAGACCCGCCTTGCGCGCATCGATGGCCAGCAGGCCGCTGCCTTCGTGCAGCTTCAAGCGCTGCACGATGACCTCCGGCGGCGCCTTGGCGACCATGGTCTCCACCGTGCCACGCGGCGCCACCGACCACAGCGGCTGCAGTTCGGTGAACAGGTCGCGGGCCCAGCGCTGGCGGTACTGCTCGCGGCCGGCGTTGCTGACGAAGCGGCCGACGTGGCGCGTGAGCTTCGGCGCACAAGCCACCAGGATCAGGCGACCGGCGGCCTGCGACTGCATCAAGGGCTGCAGCGCCAGACGCGCCGCCGCAGCGTCGTCGATGAACAAGGCAACGGTCTTCATGATCGGATTGTCCATGCTTCTGATCATCGATGCACCCCCAAGACGGCGGCATGGCGATGCGTGGAACTACGCACCTCCTGTTTTGAAGAGCTGTGGTCCAATCGGTTCCTGAAGGGGAGTAGCTCCTCCGTCCGGCCCGATCCATGAACGGGGCCGGCGCGGATCAGATGGCCGTCAATACGAAGCATCGCTTTCGGTCATCTGGGCGATAAACACTTACTCCAGCCGAGCAAGACCTTCGTGCCAGCCGTTGCAGACGGCTCGTGAGTGGCGCCTACCGACGCCCTCGCGTGCCGTGTGCGGCGGGGTGTATGGATATGCACTTGACGCGCGAGGGATCCCATGGAGCCATAGCTCGACCAGCGGTTTGCTGCCCGCCTGCGGCAGTTCGCCTGCGGCCGCCTGCCGGTGTCCGCACGTACCCCCCTTCAAACAAGACCGATGCGCCCCGACGCGCGCGGCACGCACCCCATGGAACTGTTCACTACCCCTGAATTCTGGGTGGCCGTCGGCCAGATCATCCTCATCGACATCCTGCTCGGCGGCGACAACGCGGTGGTCATCGCGCTGGCCTGCCGCAAGCTGCCGCCCAAGCAGCGCACGCAGGGCATCCTGTGGGGCACGGCCGGCGCCATCGTGCTGCGCATCATCCTGATCTTCTTTGCGCTGACCCTGCTGGCGATCCCCTTCCTGAAGATCGTCGGCGCACTGCTGCTGGTGTGGATCGGCGTCAAGCTGCTGCTGCCCGAGCACGACGAGGGGCATGCCAACATCGAAGGCAGCGACAAGCTCTGGGGCGCGGTGAAGACGGTGATCATCGCCGACTTCGTGATGAGCCTGGACAACGTCATCGCCATCGCCGGCGCGGCCGAGGCCTCGGGCACCGGCCACAGCATGGCGCTGGTGATCTTCGGCGTGCTGGTCAGCATTCCGATCATCGTCTGGGGCAGCCAGCTGGTCATCAAGCTGATGGACCGCTTCCCGGTGATCATCACGCTGGGCGGCATGCTGCTCGGCTGGATCGCCGGCACGATGGTCGTCACCGACCCGGCGCTGGTCAATCCGGAGGTGCTGCCCAGCCTGCCGAAGCTCGAGTCCAGCGACTTGGTGCGCTACGCGGCCGGTGCCGCCGGTGCACTGCTCGTGCTGGCCATCGGCAAGTGGCTCGCCGCGCGCCGCGCCTCATCCAAGGCCGCCGCATCATCCGCGCCGGCCACGGCCGCGGCGGCCTCCGGCGGCTTGCGGCGCGTGCTGCTGGCGGTGGACGGCTCCGAAGCGGCCAGCCGCGCGGTGCAGCAACTGCTGTCGATGCGCCGCGACCTGAACGACGCGGACACGCTGGAACTGCATCTGCTGCATGTGCAGCGGCCGGTCTCCGGCGATGTGTCGTCGTTCGTCGGCGGCAAGACCCTGGGCGAGTACTACCAGGAGCAGAGCGATGCCGCACTCGCCCCGGCGCGCAAGCTGCTGGACGCGGCCGGCGTGCAGTACCAGGCCCATGCCCGTGTCGGCAACCCCGGCCAGACGATCGCCAGGGAAGCGTCCCAGCGGGGCTGCGACCTGATCGTCATGGGCACGCGCGGCGGCGGCATGACGTCGGCGATGCTCGGCTCGGTGGCGCAGGACACCATCGGCCAGGCGCCCTCGCCGGTGATGCTGGTGCGTTGACGCTGATTCGGGTGCGGGCGGCAGCGCCGCCGCACCCGGCAGGCCTCAGAAGCCGCTGTCGCCGGCGTGCGCGGCGCTCCAGTCGAAGCGCGGCTGCAGCCGCGACGGCGCCGCGCTCAACGTCTGCAGCACGCGGCGCTTGGCGCCGAGGATCGCATCGGCCAGGAAGTCGGCGTCGTAGGCCCGCAGCAGGTGCGGCTGCCGGTGCTGCAGATACTGGCGCAGGCGGTTGCGCTCGCAGGGGTCGGCGGCCAGTTGCTCGTAGGTGTCGTCGTCCCAGTGCCAACGCAGGCCCAGTGCATGGAAGGCGGCATTGAAGGCGCCGCATTCGATCTGGTTGGCGGTGGGCTCGCTGGAGGGCTGGATGGAGGGCTGGCTGGTGTGCATGGTGGGCCTTTCTTGCATCGCCGATCACGGCGCGATGCACGCATGCTAGGCAGCCTCATCGATAAATAAAAATCAAACTAAATGATCATCTTCATCTACAAGACGTTATGAATTGACCGGGAGTTCCGGCAGCGCCTGCGGGATCAGTCCGGCGCCCTCGACCAGCAAAAAATCCTTGAAGGCCTGCGCCACCGGCGGCAGGTGTTTGCCGCGCCGATGCACCACGTACCACTGCTGCAACAGCGGAAAGCCCTGCACGTCCAGCATCCGCAGGTTGCCGGCCTGCAGCTCGTGGCCGACGGTGTGCGCCGACAGGAAGCTCAGGCCGAAGCCGGCGATGACCGCCTGCTTGATGGTCTCGGTGCTGCGGATCTCCATCGCCGGCTTCAGCGCCTCGATCGCTTCCCCGAAGCCGTCGCGCATGGCCTTCCAGGTGTCCGAGCTGGTCTCGCGCACAATGAACTGGTGGTGCGTCAGCTCGGCCAGCGTCAGGCCGCGGCGACCGACCAGCGGGTGCGAAGGCGGCGCGACGATGACATAGGGGTGCGGCGCGAAGGCGCGGTTCTCGGTGTCCAGCTCGGTCGGCGGGCGCGTCAGCACGGCCAGGTCGGTCAGGTTGTCGGCCAGCCGCGCGATCAGTTCCTCGCGGTTGTGCACCGTGAAGTTCAAGGTGACGCCGCTGTGGCGCCCGATGAACTCGATCAGCAGCCGTGGGAAGAAATAGTCGCCGGCGCTGATCACGGCCACGTCGAGCCGCCCGCCGCTGACGCCACGGCACTGCGCCATGGCGCTGGCCGCCTGCTCGAACTGGTCGATGATGGTGCGGCTGATCTGCAGCAGCTGCGCCCCGGCCGCGGTGAGGTAGACCTTCTTGCCGAACTGCTCGAACAGCACGTTGCCGGCATGCTCTTCCAGCCGCGCGATCTGCGTGGACACCGCGGGCTGGGTCAGGTGCAGTTCCTCGGCGGCGCGCGAATAGCTCAGGTGGCGCGCCACCGCCTCGAAGACCTTGAGTTGTCTGAAGGTCGCGTGTCGCAACGTGCCACCCGTCCGCCGGCCCGCGCCGGCGCAGCGCGCACTATCGGTGCCGGCCCGCGCGCGAGCCGTTGACTGCCGTCAAGTTACGCGAAGTCAGTCGCCGCGCAGCGCGCGCACATGGGCGACGCTGCCGCTGGCCAGCCCTTCCAGGCTGTAACCGCCCTCGAGCACCGAGACCACGCGGCCGCCGGTGCTGGGCGCCGTGGCCTCCATCAGCTCGCGCGTCACCCAGGCGAAGTCCTCGTCTTCGAAGTCCAGGCCGCCCAGGGGGTCCTTGCGGTGGGCGTCGAAGCCGGCCGAGATGATCAGCAGCTCGGGCGCAAAGCGGCGCAGCGCCGGCAGCAGTTCCTCGGTCACGCGCTCGCGGAAGACGTGCGAGCCACTGCCACGGGGCAGCGGGATGTTGACGATGTTGCCGGCCACGCCGCGCTCCTGGCGCGCGCCGGTGCCCGGATAGAACGGCGCCTGGTGGCTGGAGCCATAGAACAGGTCGGGGTGCTCGTAGAAGGAGTTCTGCGTGCCATTGCCGTGGTGCACGTCGAAATCGACCACGGCAACACGCTGCAGGCCGTGCGCACGCTGGGCGTGCACGGCGGCGATCGCCACCTGGTTGAAGATGCAGAAGCCCATCGCCTGGTCGGCCTCGGCATGGTGGCCGCAGGGGCGCGTGGCGCAGAAGACGTTGGTGGCCCGCCCCTCGACGACATCGTCCACGCCGGCGCAGGCGGCACCGACGCAGCGCATCACCGCCTGCCAGCTGCCGGGGGACATGACCGTGTCGCCGCCGTCCAGCGCCTGGTAGCCGTCCTCGGGGCGTTGCGATTGCACCCATTCCAGGTAGCCCGGGGTGTGGATCAGCAGCACCTGCTCGGCCGTGCCCAGCGGCGCGTCGCGCCACTGCACGCCGTCGATGCGTGCGGCCTGCAGGGCGTCGACCACGGCCTTCAGCCGCGCCGGCGATTCCGGATGTCCGGGACCGGGCACGTGCTGCAGGCAGTCGGCGTGGGTGTAGATCAGCGTGCTCATGCGTCTGCGGTGGTGGTGGGGTTGTCGATCAACGCAGCCAGCCCTTGCGCCGGAAGTAGAGGAAAGGCGCCGCCACCGAGGCGACCATCAGCCCCAGCGCGAAGGGATAGCCATAGCTCCAGTCCACCTCGGGCATGAAACGGAAGTTCATGCCATAGATGCTGGCGATCAGCGTCGGCGGCAGCAGCGCGACGCTGGCCACCGAGAAGATCTTGATGATCTTGTTCTGGTTGATGTTGATGAAGCCGACGGTGGCGTTCATCAGGAAGTTGATCTTGTCGAACAGGAAGGTGGTGTGGCTGTCCAGCGAGTCGATGTCGCGCAGGATCTGCCGCGCCTCCTCGAACTGCTCGGCATTGAGCAGGCGGCTGCGCATCATGAAGCTGACCGCGCGGCGCGTGTCCATCACGTTGCGGCGGATGCGGCCGTTCAGGTCTTCCTCTTTCGCGATGGCCGACAGCGCCTCGCTGGCCGCCTGGTCGTTGACGCTCTGCTTGAGCACGCTGGCACTGACCAGTTCGAGGCTGTCGTAGATGCCTTCCAGCGCGTCGGCGGAGTATTCGGCGTCGGCGTCGTACAGCTTCAGCAGCACGTCCTTGGCGTCCTCGATCAGCGACGGGATGCGCCGCGCGCGCAGGCGCAGCAGGCGGAACACCGGCAGATCCTCGGGATGCACCGAGAACAGCATGTTGCGCCACAGGATGAAGGCCACGCGCACGTTGCGCGGCGTGACGTCGTCGTCGATGAGGAAGTCCGAACGGATGTGCAGCTCGCCGTTGTCCTCTTCGTAGAAGCGTGCCGATTCCTCCAGGTCGTCGTCGACGATGTCTTCGGGGATGGCCAGGCCGAACTTCTCGCGCACCCAAGCCTTCTCTTCGGGGGTCGGCGCTTCCATGTCGATCCACACCGGCGCGGTGCGGCCGGGGATCTCCAGACGGTGCTTTTCTTCCTGGAACAGGCGGCCGCTCAGGCGGCCGTTTTCCAGCGTGAACACATTCAGCATCGACGACTCCGGCGCGCTGGGTCGTGGGCCTCGGCTGCGCCATGGGAACTGCGGGGAAGGTCGGCGGGCACCGTCTCACCCCGCACGCCAGGCGCCCCTGTGGCATAGGGCACCTGACTGCCGGAGTGGACGGTCACCGAGGGTGACTCTGGTCCAAGAAGGCCTCTGAAACGATTGCGTGATGTGATTATCACACCGCCGCCAACGGCATCGTGCGGGCCTGCGGCAGACGCCTTGCCACCGCCGCGATTCGGTAGCACACTGGCCGCGACACCCGGGCCCACGCGTGCCCCACCCCTCTGCCTCATCGACCGAATTTCCCCCCGACCTTCCCACCACCCCTGCAAAGGAGGCCTTGATGAACCTGACGATCAGCGGACATCATCTTGAAGTCACGCCTGCGTTGCGAGAGTATGTGCTTACAAAGCTGGAACGCGTGACACGGCATTTCGATCAGGTCGTCGATGTCAATGTCCTGCTGACGGTGGAAAAGCAGAAGGAAAAGGAACGAAGGCAGCGTTGCGAGGTCACGCTGCACGTCAAGGGCCGCGACATCTTCGTCGAGCAGGCCCATGAGGATCTGTACGCCGCGATCGACCAGTTGATGGACAAGCTGGATCGCCAGGTCGTGCGTCACAAGGACCGCACGCAGGAGCACCATCACACCAGCCCCAAGCGTCTGGACGTGGGCGCGGCCTGACAGCCGCATGCCGCGCCCGGCGATGCGGGCACGTCGAGGGTTCCGGCCACGACCGTTGCTGCAAGGCAGCAGCATGTGGCCTATCCCTCGACTCCGGGGCCTCGCGGTCAGCGAGAAAGCGGCCCGCTTTCTATAATTCATAGTTCTGCAACATGGCCGAGCTAGCCGCCGAACCCTTGACGCATCGGCCCGGCACATCGACATGAACCGTCTCGCCGCCATCTTGCCGCCCAGCAACGTGCTGGTCGACGTGGACGCCACCAGCAAGAAGCGTGTCTTCGAGCAAGCGGGGTTGCTGTTCGAAAACCAGCATGCCATCGCCCGCGGCACGGTCACCGACAACCTGTTCGCCCGCGAACGCCTCGGCTCCACCGGCCTGGGCCATGGCGTGGCCATCCCGCACGGTCGCATCAAGGGGCTGAAGAACCCGCTGGCCGCGGTGCTGCGCACACGCGCGCCGATCGGCTTCGATTCGCCGGACGACGAGCCGGTGAGCCTGCTGATCTTCCTGCTGGTGCCCGAGGCCGCGACGCAGCGGCACCTGGAGATCCTGTCGGAGATCGCCGAGATGCTGTCCGACCGCGATCTGCGTGACCGCCTGATGGCCGAACCCGATGCCGCCGCGGTGCACCAGCTGATCGCCGATTGGCAGGCGCAGAAGTCGGCCGCCTGAAGCCACGACAGGCCCGGCCCCGGCGCTGTCGATGAAGCCGTCCACCATCAGCGCCGAAGCGCTGTTCGAAGCGCATCGCGCCGCGATGCGCTGGGAATGGATTGCCGGCCACGCCCACCCCGAGCGCCATTTCGACGACAACGCGGTCCGTGACGCCCGCTCGGCGGCCGACCTGGTCGGCTACCTGAACTACGTGCATCCCTACCGGGTGCAGATCGTCGGCCGTCGCGAGGCGGCCTACCTGACGTCCTCGTCCGCCGACGACCAGGAGCGGCGCATCTCGCGCATCGTCACGCTGGAGCCGCCGGTGCTGATCGTCGCCGACGACGTGCCGCCGCCGCCGCGGCTGGTGGCCATGTGCGACCGCGCCGAGATCCCGCTGTTCCAGACCGCCGAATCGGCCGGCCACGTGATCGACGTGGTGCGCGGCTACCTGGGGCAGCACTTCGCCGAGCGCACCACGCGCCACGGCGTGTTCATGGACATCCTCGGGCTGGGCGTGCTGATCACCGGCGAATCCGGCCTGGGCAAGAGCGAACTCGGGCTGGAACTGATCTCGCGCGGCCACGGCCTGGTGGCCGACGACGCGGTGGACCTGTACCGCGTGTCGCAGACCGCACTGGACGGCCGTTGCCCCGACCTGCTGCTGAACCTGCTGGAGGTGCGCGGCATCGGCCTGCTCGACATCAAGGCCATCTTCGGCGAGACCGCGGTGCGCCGCAAGATGCGGCTCAAGCTCATCGTGCACCTGGTGCGCAAGGAAACGATGGAGCGCGAGTTCGAGCGCCTGCCCTACGAGCCGCTTTACGAGGACATCCTCGGCATCGCCGTGCGCAAGGTGGTGATCGCGGTGGATGCCGGCCGCAACCTGGCGGTGCTGGTCGAGGCCGCGGTGCGCAACACCGTGCTGCAGCTGCGCGGCATCGATACCTATCAGGAATTCATCAAGCGCCACCAGGCGGCGATGGACGACCCGCAGTAGCCGGCGCGCAAGCCGGCGACCGCCATTCCGATCTGGCGCGGCAGCGTGCGCGTCATCAGGGCGCCGTCAGCCGCTCGTCGAAGATCGCCACGGCACGTGTCCAGCCCGCCGAGGCGCCACGGATCTTGTGCGGGAAGCAGCTGATGTAGAAGCCGTTGGCCGGCAGCGACTCCAGGTTGTGCAGCTTCTCCAGGTGGCAGTAGCCGATGTCGCGGCCGGCCTTGTGGCCCTCCCAGATCAGCGACGCATCGTGCGTCTCGCCGTACTTCTTGGCGGTGTGCACGAAGGGCGCGTCCCAGCTCCACGCGTCGGTGCCGGTCAGGCGCACGCCGCGTTCCAGCAGGTACATCGTCGCCTCGTAGCCCATGCCGCAGCCGGCGGCCACGTAGTCCGGGTTGCCGTAGCGTGAGCCGGCGCGCGTGTTCACCACCACGATCTCCAGCGGCTGGAGGGTGTGGCCGATGCGCTTGAGCTCGGCCTCGACATCCGCCGCGGTGACCACGTAGCCGTCGCCGAAGTGGCGGAAGTCCAGCTTCACCCCGGGCTGGAAGCACCACTCCAGCGGCACCTCATGGATGGCGATGGCGCGTTCCTTGTGGCCCAGCGCCTTGTTCATCGTGCTGTGGAAGTGATACGGCGCGTCCAGGTGCGTGCCGTTGTGCGTGGACAGGTTGATCATCTCCACCGCCCAGCCTTCGCCGTCGGGCAGGTCTTCCTTCTTCAACCCCGGGAAGAAGGGCTCGATCTGCTCGAAGGTGTTGTCGTGCGTGAAGTACTGGATCTTCGGCGCGAAGGCCGGCGGATCGCTCAGCACGTCGTTTTCCAGGTAGATCGACAGGTCGACGAACTTGCGGGTCATGGGTGGGTCTCCTTCAGCGTCGTTGCCACTTCAGCCATTGTGCTTCGGCCAGTGCCAGCAGGGCATTGCTCACCAGCCCGATCAGCCCCAGCAGCACGATGCCGGCAAAGAGCTCGCTGGCGCGGAAAGCCCGTGCCGCCAGCAGGATCGCCTGCCCCAGGCCGGGCTGCGAGGCGATCATCTCGCCCACCACCGAGACGATCAGCGCCACCGTCAGCGCCAGGCGCATGCCGGCCAGGATGTCGGGCAGCGCGTTCGGCAGGCCGATCTTCCACACGTAGGCCCTGCGGCTCAGGCCCAGGCAGCGCGCCACTTCCTGCAGCCGCGGCTGCACCGCCACCAGCCCGTGGATCGTGCCCAGCAGCACCGGCCACATCGCGCCGAAGGCCACCACCGCCAGCACCATCGCCGGGTTGAGGCCGAAGATGGCAATGGCCAGCGGCAGCAACGCCGACGCCGGCAGCGGCCGCACGAATTCCAGCATCGGCTGCAGGTACGCGCGCACCGTCGCCGACAAGCCGACCACCACGCCCAGCGCGATGCCCGCCAGCGAGGCCAGCAGCCAGCCCAGCACCATGCGCCAGGTCGTGGCCAGCGTGAAGGCGGCCAGCTCGCCGCTGCTCAGCCCTTCGTGCAGGCTCTGCAACGTGGCCTCGGGCGTGGGCAGGAAGACGCGGCTGATCCAGCCGCCGTGGCTGGCCGCCCACCACAGCGCCAGCACGCCGGCCAGCAGCGCCAGCGAGGCGCTCGCGTCGGCCAGCGACACGCGCTTCATGCGGTGGCCTCGCCCATCGCACGCGCCACGCGGCCTTGCAGCTTCAGCGCCAGCAGGTTGATGACGTAACCGACCACGCCGATCCAGCCCAGCCAGGCCAGCATCAGCGCCGGGTCCAGCCCCTGCTGCGCGATCATCATCGCGTAGCCCATGCCGTGCGGGTTGGCGGCGATCTCCACGGTCACCGCCACCACCAGCGCGATGGCCACGCCCAGGCGCAGCGCGACGAAGAGACGCGGCACGCAAGCCGGCAGCACGATCTTGACGCCACGCTGCCAGGCGCTCAGGCCCAGCACGCGGCCCACCTCCAGCAGCGAGGGTTCCACCTGGCGCACCGCGGCGCGCGTCAGGATGAGCATCGGCCAGACGGCGGCGAAGGCGATCACCGCGGTCTCCATGCGCAGGCCGAAGCCGAAGACCAGCATCGCCAGCGGGATCAGTGCGACGGACGGAATCGGCCGCAGCAGCTCGACGCTCAAGGCACTGCTGGCATCGGCACGGCGCGACAGCCCCAGCAGCAGCCCGCCGGCGACGCCCAGCAGCGACGCGATCAGCAGCCCGAGCGCCGCCGAGCCCAGCGTGAACCACGTGGCCTGCCACAACGAACCGTCGCGCGCCGCGCCCAGCCAGGCGAGCAGCGCCGCGCTCGGCGCCGCGATGGCGTCGCTGCCGGCCGCCACGGTGCGCGCGTAGAGCTCCAGCGCGGCCAGCAGACCCAGCGGCACCCACCAGGCGCGCAGCCGCGCCACGAGCTCAGGCATGGCCCTGCTCGATGAAGCCGAAGAGCTCGCGGCGCAACTGCAGGAAGGCCGGCTGCTCCTTGGTGCTCAGCTGGTCGCGCGGCCGCGATAGGGGCACGTCCAGCATGCGCGCCAGGCTGGGCCGGCCCGGGCCGGGGTCGGCCTGCAGCGCGATCACGCGGTCGCCCAGGTAGATGGCCTCTTCCAGGTCGTGGGTGACGAAGAGCACCGTCAGCCCCTGCTCCTGCACCAGCCGCGCCACCTCGTCCTGCAGCCCATGCCGCGTCAGCGCGTCCAGCGCGCCGAAGGGCTCGTCCATCAACAGCAGCTGCGGCGCCTGCGCCAGGCAGCGCGCGATCTGCACGCGCTGCTGCATGCCGCCCGACAGCTGCGCCGGAAACTTGTGTGCGTGCGCGGCCAGCCCCACCTTGGACAGCACGTCGGCAATGCGTGCCGCGCGTTCGGCCTTCGGCACGCCAGCGGCTTCGAGCGCCAGGCTGATGTTGCCCTGCACCGTGCGCCAGGGCAGCAGCGCACGGCCATAGTCCTGAAACACGAAAGCCACCTCGCGCGACGGCTGCGTCACCGGCACCCCGTCGCGGCGCACCGTGCCGCCGGTGGGGGTGACCAGGCCGCTGGCCGCGCGCAGCAGCGTGGTCTTGCCGCAGCCGCTGGCGCCGACGATGCAGACGAATTCGCCGCGCCCGACCTCGAAGGAGGTGGGCGACAGGATCTCGCGCCCGCCGAGATGGATCGCGACGCGGTCGAAGGCGAGCAGCGGCGCGCTCAAAGCGGACGGGCGAGCCTCACTTGACGATCAACGTCGCCAGGTCGGGGCTGCTCTTCAGCATGTCCTGGTCCTTCATCAGGCCCACCCAGTAGGCCAGCTGCTTCTCGGTGACGATCGGCCCAGGCGGCGAGATCTGCGCCTTGGCCAGCACCTCGGGCGGCAGCTTGATGAATTTGCCGATGGCCGCGCGCACCGCGGCATCGTTCTTCGGGTCCTTCAGGAAGTTGGCGCCGTCGACGATGGACTCGCGGAAAGCCTTCGCCGCGCCGGCGTTGGCCTTGGCCCAGGCGCGCGTGGCGGCATAGACGATGGTCGGGTTGCCCTCGGGCAGGAAGGTCGAGTAGTAGGACACCACGTAGCCGGCGCCGCTGTCGGTGATGCGCGCCATGAAGGGGTCGGCCGTGACCACCGCGTCGATCGAGCCGCCGCGCAGCAGGTCGCCATGCTGCGGGAACGGCGCCTCGACGAAGTTCACCTTCTTGTAGTCGACGCCGTTGGCCTTGAGCCAGGCGCGGAAGGTCACCTGCAGGAAGGCGCCCAGGCCGGGCACGCCGACCTTCTTGCCGATGAAGTCCTGCGGCGTCTTGATGGCCGAGCCGGAGCGCGCCACCACGCCGAAGCCGGTGATGGCCTTGGACGTGACGCCGGCGCCGGCGAGCACGACCAGGTCCAGCCCGCCGTCCACCGCCTGCAGGAAGACCGACGGCGTGGGCCCGCCGACCTGCAGCGAATCGGACTGCAGCGCCGCTGGAATGGTCGAGTTCAGCGGGATGAACTTCAGCTCGACATCCAGGTTGCGCTTCTTGAAGAAGCCCTGCTCGGCGGCCACGAAGGCCGACGCGAAGTCGGTGACCGCGGTATAGCCCAGCACGATCTTCGTCGCCTGCGCGCGCGCCGGCAGCGCCAGGGGCAGCGTGGCGGCGGCCGCCAGGCTGCCGATCAGGGTACGTCGTTGCATAGATGTCTCCGGGTTTCGGTTTGGGTGTATCGCATGCTAACCGTGCCTTCGGCCGCCGGGCCCGGCGGCGCTGAGCGGCGCGCCCCGATGCCCGGGCCGGGCACGAAGTGAGCTTCGATGCACATGCCGTGCGAGGCTGCCTTGTCGGGCGTCGTCAACGCTTGCGCGCCAGCTTCGGGTCGAGCAGGTCGCGCAGCCCGTCGCCCATCAGGTTCAGCCCCAGCACCGCGAGCGCGATCGCCGCGCCGGGCCAGATGGCCAGCTGCGGCGCCTGGAACATCTGTGTCTGCGCCTCGTTGAGCATGCGGCCCCAGCTGGGCGTGGGCGGCTGCGTGCCCAGCCCCAGGTAGCTGAGCGCCGCCTCGGCCAGGATGGCGGTGGCGAACTGCACCGTCGACTGCACGATCAGCACGCTGGCGATGTTGGGCAGCACGTGGTCCAGCGTGATGCGCCACGGCCCGGCGCCGGCGGCACGCGCCGCCAGCACGTATTCGCGCGACCACACCGCGTTGGCCGACGCGCGCGCGGTGCGCGCGAACACCGGGATGTTGAAGATGCCGATGGCCACGATGCCGGTAACGATGCCCGGGCCGTAGATCGCGCCCAGCATGATGGCCGACAGCAGCGCCGGGAAGGCGAAGGTGAAGTCCGACAGGCGCATCACCGCCTCTTCGACCCAGCCGCGGCGCGCCGCCGCCAGGCAACCCAACGCCACGCCGCAGACCAGGCCGATGAGCACGGCCACCACGCCCACCAGGATCGAGGTGCGCGCACCCACCAGCAGCTGCGAGACGATGTCGCGGCCCAGGCTGTCGGTACCCAGCCAGTGCGCGGCGCTCGGCAGCGCCAGCTTGTGGGGCACGTCGATCTCGGTGGCCGGCCAGGGTGTCCACACCAGCGACAGCGCGGCGCTGCCGATGAACAGCAAGCTCAGCACGCCGCCGAGCACGAAGCTCGGGTGGCGCCTGGCGCGCGACCAGAAGCCGGGCTCAGGCATCGCTGGGCTTGAGCCGAGGGTCGATGACGGCATAGAGCAGGTCTACGATGAAGTTGACGGCCACGACCATGGCCACCAGCAGCAGCACCACGTCGCGCACGACGACGAGGTCGCGGTTGGCGATGGCCTGGAACACCAGCCGGCCGATGCCGGGCAGCACGAACACCTGCTCGACGACGATGGTGCCGCTGATCAGGAAGGCGAACTGCAGCCCCATGATGGTCAGCACCGGGATCATGGCGTTGCGCAGCACGTGGCCCCACAGCGTGGCGCGGCGCGACAGGCCCTTGGCGCGCGCGGTGCGCACGAAGTCCTCGCGCATCACGTCCAGCACCGCCGAGCGCGTCCAGCGCGCCAGCACCGACGCCTGCACCACCGCCAGCGACACCGCCGGCAGCAGCAGCGCGACGAAGCCGTCCCACAGGCCGCCGCCGTCGTCCTCGCTCCAGCCGGGAAAGCCGCCGGCGCTGACCCACTGCAGCTTCACCGCGAACAGCAGGATCAGCAGGATCGCGAACCAGAAGCTGGGAATGGCGATGCCCAGCTGGCTGACGAACATCACGCCGACATCGCCGGCGCGGTTGTGGCGCGACGCGGCATACACGCCGGCGGCCAGCGCGACGACCACCGTCATCAGCATGGCCATGGCCGCCAGCGGCAAGGTCACCTGCATGCGTTCGGCGATCAGCGTGCGGGTGGGCACGTCGTAGGAGATGCTCATCGCGCTGTGCCCGCGCAGCAGGCCCCACACCCAGTCGCCGTAGCGCTGCAGCTGCGGCTTGTCCAGGCCCAGCTTGCGCTCCAGCGCGGCCAGCGATTCCGGCGTGGCGGTGTCGCCCAGGATGATCTGCGCCGCGTTGCCGGGCAGCAGTTCCAGCACGGCGAACACCACCATCGACGCCACGACCAGCGTGAGCACGAAGGTGACGAGGCGTTTCAGCAGGAACACGGACATGCGTTGACCTCAGGGGATGCCCCGCCGCGGCCCCTTTGGGGGGCGGGCCGGCCGGCACACGGCGATCTATGATGCCCTACGGCATTGACGGCAAGGAGCGGCAGCCATGTCCCAGGTCCCCTTCGACAGCAGCGGCGTGTTCGTCGGCGGGCGCTGGCAGCGTGGTGCCGGCGGCGAAACCCTGCCGCTGTTCAACCCCTCCGACGGCACGCTGCTGGCGCAGATCGCCCGCGGCACGGCGGCGGACATCGATGCCGCGGTGGCCGCCGCGCAGGCGGCGCTGGACGGCGCCTGGGGGCAGCTGACCGCCGCCGAGCGCGGCCGCTTGCTGCTGCGCATGTCGGCGCGCGTGCTCGAGCAGGCCGACGAGCTGGCGCGGCTGGAGGCGCTGGACGTGGGCAAGCCGCTGCGCCAAGGCCGCGCCGACGCGATGGCGCTGGCGCGCTACCTGGAGTTCTACGGCGGCGCCGCCGACAAGCTGATGGGCCAGACCATCCCCTTCGCCAACGGCTACACCGCCTTCACGCTGCGCGAGCCGCACGGCGTCACCGGCCACATCGTGCCGTGGAACTACCCGATGCAGATCATCGGCCGCTCGGTGGGCGCGGCGCTGGCCATGGGCAATGCCTGCGTGCTCAAGCCCGCCGAGGAAGCCTGCCTGACGGCGCTGGCCTTCGCGCGCATCGCGCACGAGGCCGGCCTGCCGGCCGGCGCGCTGAACGTCGTGCCCGGGCTGGGCGAGGAGGCCGGCGCGGCGCTGTCCGCGCACCCGGGCGTGCAGCACCTGTCCTTCACCGGCTCGGTGGCGGTCGGCCGGCTGATCCAGACGGCCGCGGCCCAGCACACCATTCCGGTGACCCTGGAGCTGGGCGGCAAGAGCCCGCAGATCGTCTTTGCCGACGCCGACCTGGACGCCGCCCTGCCCTTCCTGGTCAATGCGGGCATCCAGAACGCCGGCCAGACCTGCTCGGCGGCGTCGCGCATCCTGGTCGAGCGCGGCGTCTTCGACGAGGTGGTGGCGCGCATGGCCGAGCGCTACCGCGCGCTGCGCGTCGGCCCGGCGCTGGACGACCTGGACGTGGGCCCGGTGATCTCGGCGCGGCAGCGCCAGATCGTCGAAGGCTACCTGGCCGTGGCCCACGAGTCCGGCCTGCACATCGCGGCCACCGCCGCGCGCGCGGCGTCGGCGCCGGCCGGCGGCTACTACGTGCAGCCGACGCTGGTGGCCGACGTGCCGGCCGCGCACCGGCTGGCGCAGGAAGAGATCTTCGGCCCGGTGCAGGTGGTCATCCCCTTCGACGGCGAAGCCCAAGGCCTGGCGATCGCCAACGGCACCGACTTCGGCCTGGTGGCCGGCGTGTGGACGCGCGACGGCGGGCGCGCGCTGCGCATGGCGCGCAAGCTGCAATGCGGCCAGGTCTTCGTCAACAACTACGGCGCCGGCGGCGGCATCGAACTGCCCTTCGGCGGCGTCAAGGCCAGCGGCCACGGCCGCGAAAAGGGCTTCGAGGCGCTGTACGGCTTTTCCACGCTGAAGACCGTGGCCATCCAGCACGGTTGAAGGAACACACGATGAGACTGAAGGACAAGGTGGCCATCGTCACCGGCGGCGGCTCGGGCTTCGGCGCGGGCATCGTCAAGAAGTTCGTCGCCGAGGGCGCCAAGGTGCTGGTCGTCGACCGCCATGCCGACGCCGCGCGGCGCGTGGCGGCGGACATCGGCCCCTTCGCCGCGGCGCACATGGCCGACGTCAGCCTGGCGGCCGACACGCAGGCCATGATCGACGCGGCCGAGGCGAAGTTCGGCCCGCTGGACATCCTGGTCAACAACGCCGGCGTGTCGCACCTGCCGATGCCCACCGAGGAAGTGGGCGAGGACGACTTCGACCGCATCGTCGCGGTGAACATGAAGGCCATCTACCTGGCCGCGCGGGTGGTGGTGCCGCGCTTCAAGGCGCGGCGCAGCGGCGTCATCCTCAACATGGCCAGCACCGCCGGCGTCAGCCCGCGGCCGCGCTTGAGCTGGTACAACGCCAGCAAGGGCTGGGTGATCACCGCGACGCGCGCGCTGGCGGTGGAGCTGGCGCCCTTCGGCATCCGCGTCGTCGCGCTGAATCCGGTGGCCGGCGAGACGCCGCTGCTCAAGACCTTCATGGGCGAGGACACGCCCGAGATGCGCGCCAAGTTCCTGTCCACCATCCCCATCGGCCGCTTCTCGTTGCCCGAGGACCTGGGCAACGCGGCCTGCTTCCTGTGCAGCGACGAGGCCTCGATGATCACCGGCGTGGCCATGGAAGTCGACGGCGGGCGCTGCATCTGATGCGCCGCCTCTGGCGGGCCGCCTGGCTGTGCGCCGCGCTGGCCGCGGCGCCGGCGCTGCGCGCGCAGGACGAGGTGCCCTTCGTGGTCACGCCCGACCATGTGACCTTGGCGATGCTGGAGCTGGCGCAGGTGGGCCCGCAGGACTTCGTGCTCGACCTGGGCTCCGGCGACGGCCGCATCGTCATCAACGCCGCGCGGCGCTTCGGCGCGCGCGGGCTGGGCGTGGAAATCGTGCCGGAGCTGGTGCAGCGCAGCCGCGCCAACGCCGCCCGGGCCGGCGTGGCCGAGCGCGCGCGCTTCGCCGAGCAGGACCTGTTCAAGACCGACCTGTCGGTGGCTTCGGTCATCACCATGTACCTGATGCAGGACGTGAACCTGCAGCTGCGGCCCGCGCTGCTGCGCCTGGCGCCCGGCACGCGCATCGTCTCGCACGACTGGGACCTGGGCGACTGGCTGCCCGACCGGGTGCGCGTGGTCGACGCGCCGGACAAGCCGGTGGGCCGCGAAAAGCTCAGCCGGCTGATGCTGTGGGTGGTGCCGGCATCACTGCAGGGCACATGGTGCGGCCAGGGCGCGCATGCCACGTCCCGACTGCAGCTGCACCAGCGCTACCAGCTCTTCGACGCCACGCTGAGCGTCGGCGACAGCCGCTGGCTGCTCGCCGGCCGCATCCAGGGCCCCAGCCTGCAGGCCGCCGGCGGCTTCGACGCACACAGCGACGGCCAGCGCCTGCAGGTGCGCGCGACGGGCCCGGCGCCCGCCGCGCTGGCCGGCGCCGAGTTCGCGCGCTGCCCCGGCTGAACCGGACTGAAGCCGGGCCGGATCGGGTTGCGGGGGCGTCAGCCGACGCCGTGCAGCCGTTCGTGCCGGTCGGCGGCGGCGAACAGGTCGGCGGCGAAGCGCGGGTCGACGCGCTGGTATTCCAGCGCCAGTTCACGCACGGCCTGGGCTTCCTGCGCGGCATCGCTGCCCCGCTGCACCGGGGCCGGCCGGCTGGACAGCAGGTCCAGCACACGGCCGGCGGCCAGGAACAGCCAGGCGATGAAGCGCGAGCCGAGCGGGTAGGCCGGGCCGATGCGCGGCGCGACCTGAAGGTCGATGGTGGTCATGGGTTTCTCCTTTGGCCTTGGGACTGAGCTTGGTTTGCGCTGCGGCGGCAGGCTTCGGCCGCGGCACGCAGCTGGCGGGCCAGCACGGGGTCGCGCCGGGCGCGGTAGTCGGCCAGCTTGGCCAGCTCGACGGCGGCATGCAGGCTGCCGACGCGATGCAGGCCCTGCCAGATCACCTGGCCGAACTCCCGCAGCGGCGCGAACCACGGTCGGCCCACGGGCCGCCGCGCCAGCGGGGCGTTCGGAAAGTTGCGGATGGCGGTCATGGTGTCCTCTCTGCGCCTCATGGGCGCCGCAACGACCGGTGGGTCGATGCACAAGCATATCGGGTTAACCCTTAGTCATATCTAATGAAATCTTTCTATGTACGATATGAACAGCGTAAATATCAAAGCTGAGACATGAACTTCCGGACGCTTGACCTCAACCTCTTGCGCGTGTTCGACGCAGTGATGTCGGAGGGCAGCCTGACTCGCGCTGCAGAGGTGTTAGCGATCACTCAGCCGGCCGCCAGTCATGCCCTGAAGCGGTTGCACGAAGCGGTGGGCGAAGGGTTGTTCGTGCGCAACGCCTTCGGCATGACACCCACGCCCAAGGCCCAGGCCCTGTGGCCGCAGGTGCGTTCGGCGCTGACGGCGCTGCAGCTGGCGCTGGCGCCGGGGGAATTCGATCCGCAGACCCAGGCCGTCAACTTCCGGCTGGCGATGACCGATGCCACGGCGGCGATGCTGGCGCCGGCGCTGGTGGCCGTGATCGAGCACGAGCAGGCGCTGTGCAACCTGCGCGTGATCCCGCTGACCACCGCCGACCCGCAGCGCCTCATCCAGCAGGGCGACGTGGACCTGGCGCTGGGCCACTTCCCCGACACCGTGACCGCGCTGCTGGCGGCCGGGCGCGACGCCATGCTGCGCCACGCCCGGCTGTACGACACGCGCTACGTCTGCGTCATGCGCCGCGGCCACCCGCTAGCCGAGCGGCCGCTGACGCTGGACGCCTATTGCCAGGCGCACCACCTGCTGGCCAGCACCACCGGCCGGCCGCAGGGCTATGTGGACCAGGCGCTGACGGCGCTGGGCCGGCAGCGCCGCGTGGTGATGAGCGTGAACCAGTTCTTCACCGCCGGCCAGGTGGTCACGCAGTCGGACCTGCTGACGGTGCTGCCGCTGGCCTTCCTGCCCGCCACCGGCCACGCGCACGGTCTGGAGGTGCGCGAGCTGCCTTTCGACATGGGCCCGCTGCAGGTCAGCATGCTGTGGCACATGCGTCGCGACGCCGAGCCGGCGCACCGCTGGCTGCGCGAACGCGTGCAGCGCGCGGCTGGGGTGCAGCCCTAGCTGGCGCGCCGCCGGCCCCAGGCCACAATGGCCGCATGGCCGATACCTTCATCCCCACGCCCGCGCTGCACCGCTGGGTCGATCAACTCTGGCTCGCCGCCGGCAGCAGTGCCGACGAGGCGCGGCTGACCGCCGACCATCTGGTTGGCGCCAACCTCGCCGGCCACGATTCGCACGGCGTCGGCATGGTGCCGCGCTACGTGAAGAGCTGGCTGGCCGACGAGCTGCAGCTGAACCGCCATGTCGCCGTCACCAGCGACACCGGCACGATGCTCAGCCTGGATGCGCAGCGCGGCATGGGCCAGAGCCTGGCCTTCGAGGCCATGCAGCTGGCCATCGAGCGCGCCAAGCAGCATGGCGTGTGCGTGATGGGCCTGAAGAACGCCCACCACATCGGCCGCATCGGCCACTGGGCCGAGCAGGCGGTGGCCGCGGGCATGGTGTCGCTGCATTTCGTCAACGCCATGAGCGTGCCGGTGGTGGCGCCGTTCCGCGGCAGCCAGGCACGCTACGTCACCAACCCCTTCACGGTGGGTATTCCGGTGCCGGGGCGCGAGCCGCTGCTGCTGGACTTTGCGACCAGCGCCATCGCCATGGGCAAGGTGCGCGTGGCCTACAACTCCGGCAAGAAGGTGCCCGGCCAGATGCTCATGGACGCGCAAGGCGACTACACCGACGACCCGGCGGCGCTGTTCCCGGCCGCCGGCCAGCCCGGCGGCGCGCTGGTGCCCTTCGCGCAGCACAAGGGCTACGCGCTGGCCATGGTGGTGGAGGTGCTGGCCGCGGCGCTGACCGGCGGCGAGACCACGCGGCCGGGCAACCTGAAGTACCAGCACGCGGTCTGGAACAACATGCTCGCCCTGGTCTTCGACCCGGCGCGCCTGGGCGACCAACAGCTGTTCGGCGCCGAGGTGCGCGACTTCGTCGACTGGGTGCAATCGGCCCGGCTGCGCGACGCGGCCGAGCCGATCCTGATGCCCGGCGACCCGGAGCGCGCCTCGCGCCGGGCCCGCGCTGAGCGCATGCCCATCGACGCGGGCACGATGGCCGAGCTGGACGCCGCCGCGGCGGCCGTCAACCAGGCGCGCGGCTCGGCGCTGGTGGCGCTGTCCTCGCTGGCGGCCTGAGCGGCGCGACGCAGGGGCTGAGAGCTTTTCCGCCGTGCCCGGCGGGCATGGGGACAGGGCTCTCGGCCTCTCAGCCCGGCAGCGGCAGCCGCATCAGTTGCTCGATGAAACGGTCGCGCTCGGCGCGCTGCAGCTGCGCGATCGGCGCGGCAATCTGCGACTCGGCCACCACGTAGGCATAGGTGGCGAAGGCGCGCCAGCGCGCCTCGGCCAGGCCGAAGCCCAGCGACGAAAAAACCTGCGAGATGTAGGCCAGGCGCGCGCCGTCGGCCTCGTCCACCGCCTGGCGCGCCATCGTGTCGCGCCGCGCCCAGGCGCGGATCGCCAGCTCGATGCGCGCGGCGCGCTGGGCGGCGCGGCCGCGGATCGGCAGCGAGATGACATCGCGCAGCTGCTCACGCGGGTCGACGTGCGCGCGTTCCAGGCGCAGCGTCAGCTGCACCGTGGTCTGCTCGCGCCAGGCCTGCAGCACGCGGCGCAGCAGGTCTTCGCGGTCGCGGAAGTGCCAGTAGAAGCTGCCGCGCGTCACCTGCAGCTGCTGCGCCAGCACGTCGACGCGCACGCTGTCGATGCCCTGGTGCACCAGCACCTCGGTGGCGGCGTCGATCCAGCGCTCGGGCGTCAGCGCGCTGCGCGCCGCATCGGCGGCGGCGGCCTTGCGGCGTGGGCGGACGGCAGCGTCGGTGGCCATGGCGGCAACGATGCATCCATACACGGCCGTATGGAAGCTGGTGGAAACACCGATGCAACGTGGTTATGCGTTTTCGACAATGCCGCACCTACACATACACAAGTGTATGGAGACTGCATGGCCGCGACCTGGCTCGACGATGCACGCTGGCTGGCGCCACCGCGCGCGGTGCGCATCGGCTTCGACGACGGCAGCTTCGTGCTGCGCTCGCCCGAGCCGCTGCGCCCCTATGCGCGCTGCATCGGCGAGTGGCTGGAGCGCTGGGCCGCCGAGACGCCGGACGCGCCGGCCTTCGCCGAACGTGCGGCCGACGGCGACTGGCGCCGCCTGAGCTGGGCGCAGGCACGCGCCGCGGTCGGGCGCCTCGCGCAGGGGCTGCTGGATCTGCGGCTGGCGCCGCAGGCGCCGATCGTCGTGCTGTCGGACAACGCGCTGGACCACCTGCTGTTGCTGCTGGCCGGCATGCACATCGGCGTGCCGGTATGCACCGTGTCCAGCGCCTACTGCCGGCTCACCCAGGACTACAGCAAGATCCACGGCATCCTGAACACGCTGGGGCCGGCGCTGGTCTATGCCGGCGACGCGCAGATCTACGGCCCGGCGCTGCGGCACGCCGGGCTGCAGGCGCCGGTGGTCTTCAGCCGCGGCGCCGACGCCTACCCCGGTGCGCTCGACTTTGCTGGCTTGGGCCGGCCGGAAACGGCCGCCGTGATGCAGGCCTTCGAGGCCATCACGCCCGACACGCACGCCAAGTACCTGCTGACCTCGGGCTCCACCGGCCACCCGAAGGTGGTGATCAACACGCACCGCATGCTCTGCGCCAACCAGCAGATGATCGCGCAGGTGTGGCGCTTCCTAGAGCACGAGAAGCCGGTGCTGGTGGACTGGCTGCCGTGGAGCCACACCTTCGGCGGCAACCACAACCTGCACATGGTGCTGCGCAACGGCGGCACGCTGGTCATCGACGAAGGCCGCCCGGCGCCGGGCCTCGTGGAGCGCAGCGTGGCCAACCTGGCCGAGGTGCAGCCGACGATCTGGTTCAACGTGCCGCGCGGCTTCGACATGGCGCTGCCGCTGCTGGAGGCCGACCTCAAGCTGGCAAAGCGCGTGTTCGACCGCCTGCGCGTGGTCTTCTATGCCGGCGCGGCGTTGCCGCAGGCCACCTGGGAGCGCCTCCAGGCACTGTCCACGAAAGTGCGCGGCGAAGAGGTCTGGCTGACCACCAGCTGGGGCTCGACCGAGACCGCGCCGGGCATCACCAGCGCGCACTGGCGGCTGGACCGCGCCGGCAACATCGGCCTGCCGATGCCGGGCGTGGAGCTGAAGTTCATCGCCGACCCGTCACACGCCGGCGACAAGCTGGAGATGCGCGTGCGCGGCGTCAGCGTCTTCCCGGGCTACCGCGACGCGCCGCAGCTCACCGCGCAGGCCTTCGATGCCGAGGGCTACTACTGCATCGGCGATGCCGGCCTGCTGGCCGATCAATCGCGGCCCGAGCGCGGCGTGCTCTTCAACGGCCGCGTCGCCGAGGACTTCAAGCTCGGCACCGGCACCTGGGTGTCGGTGGGCACCTTGCGCGTGCGCGTGGTCTCGGCGCTGGCACCGCACGCGCAGGACGTGGTGGTCACCGGCCAAGACCGCGACGAAGTCGGCGTGTTGATCTTCCCCACGCCGCAGGCCGCGGCGCTGCCGGCCGGCGAGCTGCGCGCGCACGTCGCCGCCGCGCTGCAGGCGCTGAAGGCCGAAGGCGGTGGCTCGTCGCAGGCGCCGGCGCGCGCGCTGCTGCTGGCCGAGCCGCCCAGCGCCGACGCCGGCGAGATCACCGACAAGGGCTACCTCAACCAGCGCGCGGTGCTGAAGCGCCGCGACGCGCTGGTCCAGCTGCTGTATACCGGTGGGCCGGAGGTGATCCTCGCCCGCCAACCCTGACCGACCATGAGCACCGACTTCCGTCCCGCCGACGGCCTTCTGGGCCACATGACGATGCTGCGCATCGAAACCAACGGCGCCATCGTGCACCTGCGGCTGAACCGCCCCGACAAGCGCAACGCGCTCAACGACACGCTGGTGCGCGAGCTGCAGACGGCCTTCGTCAACCTGCCCAAGGACGCGCGCGTCGCGGTGATCAGCGGCGAAGGCGCGCACTTCAGCGCCGGCCTGGACCTGTCGGAGGTCAGCGAGCAGAGCGTCAGCGACGGCATCTTCCACTCGCGCAAGTGGCATGCGGCCTTCGACCTGATCCAGTTCGGCCCGGTGCCGGTGATCGCCGTGCTGCACGGCGCGGTGGTCGGCGGCGGGCTGGAGCTGGCCGCCACCGCGCACCTGCGCGTGGCCGAGGCCAGCAGCTTCTACGGCCTGCCCGAAGGCCAGCGCGGCATCTTCGTCGGCGGCAGCGGCTCGGCGCGCATCCCGCGGCTGATGGGCGTGTCGCGCATGACCGACATGATGCTCACCGGCCGTGTGTTCGACGCCGCCGAAGGCCAGGCCGCCGGCCTGAGCAACTATCTGGTGGGTGACGGCGAAGGTTTGAACAAGGCGCTGGAACTGGCGCGCAAGGTGGCCACCAACGCGCCGCTGTCCAACTACGCCATCACGCAGGCGCTGCCGCGCATCGCCGAGATGGCGCCGGCCGAAGGCCTGTTCGTCGAGTCGCTGATGTCGGCCATCGCCCAGGGCGACGAGGCCGCCAAGCAGCGCGTGCGCGACTTCCTGGAGAAGCGCGCCGGCAAGGTGGGCAAGGCCACGTGAGCAAGGTTCACGTTCATCGCGTCGCGGTGCAGTTCGGCCATTGCGACCCCGCCGGCATCGTCTTCTACCCCAACTTCTCGCGCTGGATGGACGAATCCTCGCTGGCCTTCTTCATGGCCTGCGGCGTGCCGCCGTGGCGCGAGCTGGTGAAGACGCGCGGCATCGTCGGCACGCCGCTGCTCGAGATCCACACCAAGTTCTACAAGACCGCCACATACGGCGAGACCATCGAGGTGCACACCACGGTGGAGGCCTGGATGGCCAAGACCTTCCGCCACCGCCACGTCGTCAGGCGCGGTGATACCGTACTGTGCGAGGGCACCGAGCTGCGCGCCTTCTGTCAGCGCGACGCCGCCGACCCGGAGCGCATCCGCGCGATCCCCGTGCCCGAAGACATCCAGGCTCTGTGCCAGTGACCCCCACCCTGAAGAAGGAGACGCTCCCCATGAAACTGTTGCGCAAGACGATCACCGCCGCCGCGGCGTTGCTGGCCACCGCGGCCTTTGCCGACGTCAACGTCGGCATCTCGCTGTCGCTGACCGGCCCCGGCTCCGGCCTCGGCATCCCGATGAACAACTACTACACCAAGAGCTTCCCGAAGACCATCGGCGGGGAGAAGGTCAACCTGATCATCGCCGACGACGCCACCGACCCCGGCAAGGGCGTGGCCAACGTGCGCCGCTTCATCACCGAGGACAAGGTGGACGTGATCATCGGCTCGACCATCACGCCGGTGGCCGCGGCGATCGCGCCGGTGGCGGCCGAGTCCAAGACCGTGCAGCTGGCCGCGTCGCCGGTGGGCGTGCCCGACGACAGCTGGACCTTCCGCCTGCCGCAGGGCAACGACGTGATGATGCACCCGATCATGCAGCACATGAAGAAGAGCGGCGTCAAGACCGTCGGCTTCATCGGCTACACCGACGCCTACGGCGAGCTGTGGCTGAAGGCGCTGAATGCCGCGGCGGCCGAAGGCGGCTTCAAGGTGGTGGCAGTGGAGCGCTTCGGCCGCACCGACACCAGCGTCACGCCGCAGGCGCTGAAGCTGGTGTCGGCCAACCCCGACGCGATCCTGGTGGTGGCCACCGGCTCGGGCGCGGCGATGCCGGAGCTGAACATCCTGGAGCGCGGCTACAAGGGCAAGATCTACCAGACCCACGCCGCGGCCACGCCCGACCTGATGCGCATCGGCGGCAAGGCGGTCGAAGGCACCTACGTGGTCAGCGGACCGGCGGTGATCGCCGATCAGCTGCCCGACAACCATCCGTCGAAGAAGCTGGCGATCGACTTCGTCAGCAAGTACGAAGCCGCGGTGGGCCCGGGCACGCGCAACCAGTTCGCCGGCCATGCCTACGACTCGCAGATTGTGCTGGAGTACGCGATCCCCTACGCGCTGAAGAAGGCCAAGCCGGGCACGCCGGAGTTCCGCGCCGCCATCAAGGAGGCGCTCGAAACCAAGGGCCGCACGATCTTCTCGCACGGCGTGATGAACTGGTCGCCGACCGACCACTGGGGCTTCACCAAGGAAACCGGCGTGCTGCTGAAGGTGCAGGACGGCAAGTTCGTCGTCGAGCCGATCTGATGACCCACCCCCGAAGCGCCTCCGGCGCTCCCCCTCAAGGGGGCGCCGCCAGCAGCCCGGCAAAGCGCTCGCGCTTCAGCGTAGGCTCATATCGCGTCAGCGATGTGACGCCGGAGCTAAAGCCGGTTCCGCGGCGGCCGCTTCAGGCATAGGCGCATGGACACCAGCATTGCAGGCATCCTGGCCCTGGACGGGCTGACCAACGGCGCGGTCTACGCGCTGCTGGCGCTGGCCACGGTGCTGGTGTTCGCGGTCACGCGCGTGATCTTCATCCCGCAGGGCGAGTTCGTCGCCTTCGGCGCGCTGACCTTGGCGCTGTTCCAGGCCGGCAAGCTGCCCGGCACGGTATGGCTGCTGCTGATCATGGCCGCCACCGTGGTGGCTGCCGACCTGCTGCATGGCCTGCGCCAGCGGCAGCCTGCGGCCAAGCTGTTGCGCGGCGCGCTGCGCACGCTGGCGCTGCCGGTGGCGGCCTCGCTGCTGGCGGGGTGGGCGGCGCCGCGCGGCCTGCCCATCCTGGCGCAGGCGCTGCTGTCGCTGCTGCTGGTGACGGCGATGGGCCCGTTGGTCTACCGCCTGGCCTACGAGTCGCTGGCCGAGGCCAGCGTGCTGGTGCTGCTGATCGTCTCGGTCGGCGTGCATTTCGCGCTGGTCGGGCTGGGGCTGCTGTTCTTCGGCGCCGAGGGCTTCCGCAACCCCAGCTTCTGGGACGCGCGCTTCGCGCTGGGTGCGCTGTCGATCAGCGGGCAGACGATCTTCATCTTCCTGGCCTCGGCGGCGCTGATCGTGTCGCTGTGGCTGTTCTTCGAGCGCTCGCTGCGCGGCAAGGCGCTGCGCGCCACCGCCGTCAACCAGCTGGGCGCGCGGCTGATGGGCATCTCCACGCGCTCGGCCGGGCGGCTGTCGTTCACGATGGCGGCCTTCATCGGCGCGCTGTCGGGGCTGCTGATCGGGCCCACCACCACGATCTTCTATGACAGCGGCTTCATCATCGGCCTGAAGGGCTTCGTCGCCGCGGTCTTCGCCGGCCTGTCCAGCTACCCGCTGGCGCTGGTGGGCGCGCTGGGCGTGGGGCTGATCGAGAGCTTCGGTTCCTTCTGGGCCAGCGCCTTCAAGGAGGTGATCGTCTTCGGCGCGATCCTGCCGGTGCTGCTGTGGCGCTCGCTGCGCGACCCTCATTCCGAAGAACACTGACATGAGCCGCTGGGCCTTCCCCGCCTTCGCGGCGGTCATGCTGCTGCCGGCGCTGCCGGTGCCGGACTTCTGGATCACGCAGAGCAACTACATCGGCCTGTATGCGCTGGTGGCGCTGGGCCTGGTGCTGCTCACCGGCGTCGGCGGCTTCACCTCCTTCGGCCAGGCGGCCTTCGTCGGCGTCGGCGCCTATGCGGCGGCCTTCCTGGCGGTGAAGATGGGCGTGTCGCCGTGGATCACGCTGCTCGTCGGCCAGGTGCTGGCGGTGGGGATCGCGCTGGTGCTGGGCGCGATCACCTTGCGCATGTCGGGCCACTACCTGCCGCTGGCCACCATCTGCTGGGGCCTGGTGCTGTACTACACCATGGGCAACATGGACTGGCTGGGCAAGTACGACGGCCTGCTGGGCGTGCCGACGCTGCATTTCTTCGGCCAGGACCTGGGCACCGGGCGCGGCCTGCACGTCGTCATCTGGGTCTTCGCGCTGGCCGCCGCGCTGCTGCTGACCCACCTGCTCGATTCGCGCCCCGGCCGCGCCATCCGCTCGCTGAAGAGCGGCGCGACGATGGCCGAGGCCATGGGCATCTCCACGCTGCGCTACAAGATCACCATCTTCGTCATCGCCGCGATGCTGGCGGCCGCGTCCGGCTGGCTGTTCGCGCACTTCCAGCGCACCGTCAACCCGACGCCGTTTTCGCTGGCCAAGGGCATCGAATATCTGTTCATGGCGGTGCTGGGCGGCGTGGGCAGCGTGTGGGGCGCCTTCCTCGGTTCGGCCGTGGTGCGCCTGACCGAAGACCAGTTGCAGGTGCTGCTGCCCAAGCTCATCGGCACCAGCGGCAACTTCGAGACCATCGTCTTCGGCATCGTGCTGGTGGTGGTGTTGAAGTACGCGCCCGACGGCCTGTGGAGCTTCGTCGGCCGCTGGCGCAAGAGCAGCACGACGCGCGTGCGCGACTGGGCCGGCGCCGAGCCGCTGCCCAAGCGCGCCAAGCCGGCGGCCGGCGAACGCCTGCTCGACGTCGACCAGGTGCGCAAGCAGTTCGGCGGGCTGGTGGCCGTGAACGATGTCGGCTTCACCCTGGACGCCGGCGAGATCGTCGCGCTGATCGGGCCCAACGGCGCCGGCAAGTCCACCACCTTCAACCTGATCACCGGCGTGCTGCCGCTCAGCGGCGGCGCGGTGCGCTGGCGCGGGCAGGACATCTCGGGCCGGCCCTCGCGCGCCATCGCGCGGCTGGGCGTGTCGCGCACCTTCCAGCACGTGAAGATGATTCCGGAGATGACGGTGCTGGAAAACGTCGCGCTGGGCGGCTACGGGCGCACGAGTTCGGGCGTGCTGCGCGCCATGCTGCGGCTGGACCGCGCCGAAGAAAAACGCCTGTTCGCCGAAGCCGAAGCGCAGCTGGCACGCATCGGCATGGCCGATCGCCTGCACGAGCTGGCCGGCAACCTGGCGCTGGGCCCGCAGCGACTGATGGAGATCGCCCGCGCGCTGGCCACCGACCCGGCACTGCTGCTGCTGGACGAGCCGGCCGCCGGGTTGCGCCACCATGAGAAGCAGGCGCTGGCCGGCGTGCTGCGACAGCTCAAGGCCGAAGGCATGAGCCTGCTGCTGGTGGAGCACGACATGGACTTCGTGATGGGCCTGGCCGACCGCGTGGTGGTCATGGAGTTCGGCACCAAGCTGATGGAAGGCACGCCGGCCGAAGTGCAGGCCAGCCCCGCCGTCCGCGCGGCCTATCTCGGGACGGAGCACTGACATGAGACCCCCCAGCTCATTTCATCCGCGGCCCCCCGAGGCAGCGCAAGCCTCCCTTCGGACGGCCGGGCGGGAGGCTTGATGGCTGCGCTTCTGGAAGTGACCGACCTGCACGCCGGCTACGGCCGCGCCGAGGTGCTGACCGGCCTGAACTTTGCGCTGCAGCCCAAGCAGGTGGTCAGCGTGATCGGCCCCAACGGCGCCGGCAAATCCACCACGCTGGCGGCGCTGATGGGCATCCTGCCCTACCGCGGCCGCGTCGTCTTCGACGGCCAGGACTTAGGCAGCAGCACGCTGGAAGACCGCGTGATGCTCGGCCTGGCGCTGGTGCCGGAAAAGCGCGAGCTCTTCGGCACCATGCCGGTGGAGGACAACCTGGTGCTGGGCGGCTACCGCGCGATGAAGCAGCGCGTGCCGGACTGGAAGCGCGGCATCGAGCGCGTCTACACGCTGTTCCCGCGGCTGAAGGAGCGGCGCGCGCAGCTCGCCGGCACGCTGTCCGGCGGCGAGCGCCAGATGCTGGCGGTGGGCCGCGCGCTGATGTCGGCGCCGAAACTCTTGATGCTGGACGAACCCAGCCTGGGCCTGGCGCCGCTGGTGGTGCGCGACATCTTCGACATCATCGAGCGGCTGCGCGCCGAGGGCACCAGCATCCTGCTGATCGAACAGAACGCACGCGCCGCGCTGGCAGTATCCGACCACGGCTACGTGCTGGAGACCGGCGCCATCGTGCTCGACGGCCCGGCCGAGACGCTGGCGCACGACCCGCGGGTGATCGAGACCTACCTCGGCGCCAAGCGAGACTGACAGCCACGGCGGCCAAAACGCAAAGGCCGGGGAGCAGTTGTCGGCGCAAAGCCGACATCCAAGAACCGCGTGGCGTGCGACGTTTTAGGTGCGGCAAAGCCGGGCCCGGGCAGGCCGCGACGCTTCGCTGAGGCGGTCGGCTGCGCCGACTGCCCTGCGGTGCTCGCGCCCATGGCCTCGTCGCCAACTCACTGCGCGGACTATGTCCGCTCCGTTCAGACAGTCGCGACGAAGTCAGAGGTGGAGGCGCGCTGCGCGCGCTGGCCATGGGCGCTGCGCTCCTCGGCGCCTCAGAGGCGCATCGCGTCCTGCCCGGGCCCGGCTTTGCGGCAGCGCTCGTGGTGTTCGGGAGAACGCCACCGCGGCCACGACCTCGCGTCAGGCGGCACCTGGCAGGGGCGATTTCTGCGGCGACGAGGAGCGCAGCGCCGGGGTCGGCGCGCGCAGCGCGCTTCGTCCTCATGCTTGCCGCATCTGTTTGAGCGCAGCGCGCAGCGCGTAGCGAGTTATGCGGCACGACCCCGGGGCGAGCACCGCAGTGCAGTCGTCGCGAAGCGGCGACCGCCGCAGCATGAGCGCCTGGCAGGTGCCGCCTGGCGCGATGCGCTGAAACCCCGCAAGAACGGCTGTGGACTTCGACCGGTATGCGCCGACCCCGCCCTTCAATCGGCCGAAACGCGCCGTCAGCCGGCCATCACCTCGGCCATGGCCTGCGCGGTGCGTTCGACGTTGCCGTTGTTCAGCCCGGCCACGCAGATGCGGCCGCTGCGCACCAGGTACACCGCGTACTCGTCGCGCAGCCGGTCGACCTGCGCGGCGCTCAGGCCCGTGTAGCTGAACATGCCGCGCTGCGTCAGGAAATAGTCGAAGTTGCGCCCCGGCACCTTGGCACTGATGACCTCGTGCAGCGCCTTGCGCATCGCCAGGATGCGCTGGCGCATCGCCGCCAGTTCGCTTTCCCACATCG
This sequence comes from Rubrivivax sp., assembly GCA_019635285.1. Classification (GTDB taxonomy): domain Bacteria; phylum Pseudomonadota; class Gammaproteobacteria; order Burkholderiales; family Burkholderiaceae_C; genus Rubrivivax. Next base: position 81,217 of record JAHBZS010000011.1, read on the forward strand.
GCCGCAGGTCGGCATCGGCCAGCACGTGCGCGACGATCTGGCCGCCGTGGATCGGCGGGCTGGAATAGTTGCGGCGCACGGTGAACTTCATCTGCCCCAGCACGTTCTCGGCCTGCTTCGCGTCCGGGCAGACGACGCTGAGCGCGCCGCAGCGTTCGCCGTAGACGCTCATGCTCTTGCTGAAGGAATTGGCGACGAAGAAGCTGGCGCCGGTGGCGGCCAGCGCACGCACCGCGTAGGCGTCCTCGGCGATGCCGTCGCCGAAGCCCTGGTAGGCCAGGTCCAGGTAGGGGATCAGCTTGCGCTCGACGAGCAGCGGGATCAGTTCGTCCCACTGCGCGCGCGTCAGGTCCACGCCGGTGGGGTTGTGGCAGCAGGCGTGCAGCAGCACCACGCTGCCGGCGGGCAGCGCCTTCAGCGTGTCGAGCATGGCGCCGAAGCGCACGCCGCCGCCTTGCGGGTCGTAGTAGGGGTAGGTGTGCACGGCGATGCTGGCGCCTTCGAACATCGAACGGTGGTTGTCCCAGGTGGGGTCGCTGACCCAGACCTCGCTCTGCGGGAACCAGCGCTTGATGAAGTCGGCGCCAACCTTCAACCCGCCCGACGAGCCCACCGACTGGATAGTGGCCACGCGCTTGGACGCCAGCGCCTCGTGCTCGGCGCCGAACAGCAGCTTCTGCACCGCCTCGCGGAAGTTGGCGGCACCTTCGATGGGCAGATAGGGCTTCGGCCCGCCCAGCGCGACGTGGCGCGCCTCGGCCAGCTGCACCGAACGCATCACCGGGATGCGGCCCTGCTCGTCGAAGTAGATGCCGATGGACAGGTTGACCTTGTGCGGCCGCGGGTCGGCCTGGAAGACCTCGACCAGCGCGAGGATGGGGTCGCCCGCGAAGGGCTCGACGTGTTCAAACATGGAAGCTCCTGGTAACGCACACGCCATCGCGCGATGCATCGCGCAGCCGCCGCGGAACCGGCTCGGCCGGGCCGCAGGCGACGCCCCCTCGAGGGAGGGCGCCGCAGGCGCTGCGGGGGTGGGTCATTTCGCCGCCAGCGCGGCCTCGATGTCCTTCTTCAGCGACTCGGGCTTGTCGGTGGGCGCGTAGCGCTTGAGCACCTGGCCGTCGCGGCCGACCAGGAACTTGGTGAAGTTCCACTTGATGGCCTTGCTGCCCAGGATGCCCGGCGCCTGCGCGGTGAGCCACTTCCACAGCGGGTGGGCGTGGGCGCCGTTGACTTCCACCTTGGACATCATCGGAAAGCTGACGCCGTAGTTCAGCTGGCAGAACGACGCGATCTGGTCGTTCGAGCCCGGGTCCTGCCCGCCGAACTGGTTGCTGGGAAAGCCCACCACCACCAGGCCCTTGTCGGCGTATTCCTTCCACAGCGTCTCCAGGCCCGCGAACTGCGGCGTGAAGCCGCATTCGCTGGCGGTGTTGACGATCAGCAGCACCTTGCCGCGCTGCGTGCTCAGCTGCGCCGGCTTGCCGTCGATGGACAGGGCTTCGAAGTCGTAGATGCTGCTCATGGAAGGCTCCGCTCAGGGTGAAGGATCGGCCGGCGCGTCGCCCATTATCGGCGCCTGTCGCTCCAGCGCCGACAGCAGCGCCGCCGCGACGATGAGCAGGCCGCCGACCACCAGCGACGTGCTCAGCCGGCCCGCGCCCAGCGCCACCGCCGAGACGCTGGCGAACAGCACCTCGGTGACCATGACCACCGCGGTGACGTTGGCGCTGAGCCGCGCCGCGCCGTACTGCAGCGCCAGGTTGCTGAGCAGGAACAGCGCGCCCAGGCCCAGCGCACCCAGCATCCACGCCGCCTGCGGCGCCGGCGGCAGCGACACCAGCCCGCGGCCGCCCAGCAGCAGCGCCAGCGTCGCGGAGACCAGCGCGCCGCCCAGGAACATGGCCAGCGCGCGCGCCAGCTCGGGCCGGTGCGCCTCGCGCCGCAGCATCACGTTGTTCAGCGCAAAGGCGAAGCCGCCGAGCAGGCCCAGCGCCTCGGCCAGGCTGCGCGGCAGCGGCAGGCCGCCCTCGGCCGGCCACAGCACCACCGCCGCGCCGGCCAGCGCCAGCGCCACGCGCACCGCGGCCAGCACGCTGAGCCGCTCGTGCAGCAGCAGCCGGGCCAGCAGCACGGCCCACAGCGGCATGGTGTAGAAGAGCAGCACCACGCGCACCACGTCGCCGATGGTCACGCCCCAGTTGAAGGCGGCGTTGGTGGTGCCCGAGGCCAGCACCAGCACCCACAGCGCCGGCGCACGCAGCAGCTGCGGCCAGCTGGCGGGCCGCCACAGGCTGATGAAGACCACCGCCAGCAGGTAGATCAGCGCGGTGGCCCACAGCGGGTGCAGGCCCATCGCCTCCAGCCGGCGGAACGGCCACCACGACACGCCCCAGGTGAAGGCATTGAAGACCAGGCCGAGCACCGGCCACAGCAGCGGGCGCGCCGACATCAGTGCTTGTCGGACCGGGCGATGGCCAGCAGGCGCTCGACCTCGTCGAAGTGCAGCACGCAGTTGCGCTGGTGCCAGCGGCGGATGAACCACATGATCACGGCCACGCCCACGCCGAGCACGGTGATGACGCCGAAGGGCGTGGCGCCCAGCTTGGTCATCAGCGCATACAGCGCGCTCAGGCCCAGGATGCAGGCCTGCTCGTTGAAGTTCTGCACGGCGATGGAGCGGCCGGCGCCCATCAGGTTGTGGCCGCGGTGCTGCAGCAGCGCGTTCATCGGCACCACCAGGTAGCCGCTGACCGTGCCGAGCAGGATCAGGAACGGCACCGCCACCCAGACATCGGTGACGAAGTTCAGCCCGGCGATGAGCAGGCCCATGGCGATGCCCATGGGGATCGTGCCGGTGGCCTTGTCCAGTCGCGTGCGCAGCGCGGCCAGCACCGCGCCGGCCGCGGTGCCCAGCGCCACCACCGCGCCCAGCGACGAGGCCTGTGTGACGTTGTAGCCCAGCGCCACCGCGGCCCAGGGGAAGACGATGACGCGCATGTTGCCGCCGATGCCCCAGAACAGCGTGGTCGTGGCCAGCGAGATCTGGCCCAGCTTGTCGCTCCACAGGCGCGCGTTGCACTGCGCGAAGTCGCGCACCAGGCTCCACGGGCGCCGCGACAGCGGCTGCAGCGGTGCCTCGGTGCGCGGGATGTACAGGTTGAAGGCCGCGGCCACCAGGTACAGCACCATGATCGTGGCGATGGCGCTCTCGGCCGGCGTGTCGATGCCGGTATCGATGAACGGCAGGTCCAGCCCCAGCAGGAAGGTCGACACCTTGTGCCCGACCAGCTGGCCGCCGAGCACGATGCCGAGGATCACCGACAGGATGGTCAGGCCCTCGATCCAGCCGTTGGCCTTGACCAGCTGCGACGGTGGCAGCAGCTCGGTCAGGATGCCGTACTTGGCCGGCGAGTAGGCGGCCGCGCCCAGGCCGACGATGGCATAGGACAGCAGCGGATGCGTGCCGAAGGCCATCATCAGGCAGCCCACCACCTTGATGGCGTTGGACACGAACATCACCTTGCCCTTGGGCAGCGCGTCGGCGAAGGCGCCGACGAAGGGCGCCAGCAGCACGTAGAACAGCGCGAACATCGACGGCAACGCCGCCACGTGCCAGCTGGGGGCCTTGGAGGAATTCAGCAGTTCGATGGCGGCCACCAGCAGCGCGTTGTCAGCCAGCGAGCTGAAGAACTGCGCCGACATGATGGTGGAGAAGCCTTTTTTCATCTGCTACGCAGCGATTTTTTTCGCGCCGCGTCGTGGCCCTCGACGCGCGCTGGTCTCCTTGTGGGGCTGCGGTTTATAGCACGCAGGGCACTGGCAGAATCCTTGCGTGCCGCGCCCGATCGAAGCCCTGATCCACACGCGCGCGCTGTCGCAGAACCTGCAGCGCGCACGCCAGGCTGCGCCCGACGCGCGTGTCTGGGCGGTGGTCAAGGCCAACGCCTACGGCCACGGCATCGAACACGTCTACGAAGGGCTGCGCGGCGCCGACGGCTTCGCGCTGCTCGACCTGGCCGAAGCCGAACGCGTGCGGCGCCTGGGCTGGCGCGGGCCGATCCTGCTGCTCGAAGGGACTTTCGAGGCGCGCGACCTGGAGCTGTGCTCGCGGCTCAACCTGTGGCATGCGGTGCACTGCGACGAGCAGATCAGCTGGCTGGCCGCGCACAAGACGCAAGTGCCGCATCGTGTGTTCCTGAAGATGAACAGCGGCATGAACCGCCTGGGCTTCCGCCGCGACGCCTTCCGTGCGGCCTGGGCACGGCTGAACGCGCTGCCGCAGGTGGACGAGATCTCGCTGATGACGCATTTCTCCGACGCCGACACGGCCGCGGGCATCACGCAGCCGCTGGCCGACTTCGAGGCGGCGACCGCCGACCTGCCCGGCGAGCGCAGCGTCGGCAACAGCGCCGCGACGCTGCGCCATGCCGCCGACGCCCGCGTGGCCGCCGACTGGGTGCGCCCCGGCATCATGCTCTACGGCAGCGCGCCGGACTACCCGGAACACGACATCGCCCACTGGCAGCTGCAGCCGACGATGACCTTGCGCTCGCGCCTGATCGCGGTGCAGGCGCTGCACCCCGGCGACCGCGTCGGCTACGGCAGCGCCTTCGTCGCCGACGCGCCGATGCGCCTGGGCGTCGTGGCCTGCGGCTACGCCGACGGCTACCCGCGCCTGTGCCCCACCGGCACGCCGGTGCTGGTGGACGGCGTGCGCACGCGCACCCTGGGCCGGGTGTCGATGGACATGATCACCGTCGACCTGGAGCCGGTGCCGCAGGCCGCGCCGGGCAGCGAGGTCACGCTGTGGGGCGAAGGCCCCGGCGGGTCGCGGCTGCCCATCGACGAGGTGGCGCGCACTGCCGGCACCCTGGGCTACGAGCTGATGTGCGCGCTGGCGCCGCGCGTGCCCGTGCGCACCGTGGACTGACCTACACTGCCGCGGCGGCATGCGGCCGCCTGATAAGGAGGAGCGACATGGGAATCCTGGGCACGATCCTGGTCGGCCTGATCGTCGGCGCGCTGGCGCGCTTCGTCATGCCCGGCGAGCAGAAGATGGGCTGGATCCTGACGATCCTGCTCGGCATCGCCGGCTCGGTGGTGGCCGGCGTCATCGGGCGGGCGCTGGGCTGGTACGCGCCGGACCAGCCGGTGGGCTGGATCGCCTCGGTGCTGGGCGCGGTGCTGGTGCTGTTCATCGTCGGCAAGATGCGCAAGTGATCCCCGACGGGCCGCTGCGCCGGCTGCTGCAGGCCGAGGCCGACTTTCAGGCGGTGCGCGCGCAGGGCCCGGGCGGGCAGAACGTCAACAAGGTGTCGAGCGCGGCGCAGCTGCGCTTCGACATCCGTGCGTCGTCGCTGCCCGACGGCGTGAAGGCGCGGCTGCTGAACGAGGCCGACCAGCGCATCAGCGCCGACGGCGTCATCGTCATCAAGGCGCAGCGGCACCGCAGCCTGACGCTGAACCGCGCCGAGGCGCTGCAGCGCCTGACCGAGCTGGTGCAGGCGGCGCAGCAGGTGCCGCGCACGCGCCATGCCACGCGGCCGACGCGGGCGTCGGTGCAGCGCCGGCTGCAGGGCAAAAACCAGCGCGGCCAGCTGAAGGCACAGCGCGGCGCCAAGGCCGACGCGGACTGAGCACGCGGACCGAGCCTCAGCGCAGGTTCTTCCACCACAGCACGTTGCTGCGCGGCTGGCCGATGGTCAGCACCTCGCCGATCTCCGGCGTGGCCAGCGCCACGCCGTCGCGCAGCGCCAGGTCGGACACGCGGTCCAGCGGGTCGCGCCAGGTGTGGAAGGCCAGGTCGAAGGTGCTGTTGTGCACCACGTACAGGAGCTTGGCCTTCAGGTCCTTGAAGGCCTTGAGGGTCTCCTCGGGCGTCATGTGCACCGACGGCCAATAGGCGTCGTAGGCGCCGTTCTCCATCAGCGCGATGTCGAAGCCGCCCAGACGCTCGCCGATCTGCTTGAAGCCCGGGAAGTAGCCCGAATCGCCGCTGTAGAACAGCCGCTGGCCGCCGCTCTGCAGCACCCACGACGCCCACAGCGTGCGGTCGCGGTCCCACAGCGTGCGGCCCGAAAAATGCTGCGCCGGCGCCGCGGTGATCTCGACGTCGCCGTGCTTCGAGCGCTGCCACCAGTCGAACTCTTCGATGCGTTGCGGCGCCACGCCCATCTCCTGCAGCCGCGCGCCGACACCCAGCGGCACGAAGTAGCGCTGCACGCGCTCGCGCAGCGCCTCGATGGTGGCGGTGTCCAGGTGGTCGTAGTGGTCGTGCGACAAGATCAGCCCTTCGATGGCCGGCAGCTGGTCCAGCGTCAGCGGCGGCGCATGGAAGCGCTTGGGCCCGACCCACTGCAGCGGCGAGGCACGCTCGCTGAACACCGGGTCGATGAGCCAGTAGCGGCCGCGCAGCTTGAGCAGGTGCGAGGAATGCCCCAGCCGCACCACATGGTTGGCCGCCGGGTCCAGCGCGTCCAGCTGGGCGCGCGTCAGCGGGCGCACCGGAATCGGGTCCACCGGCACCGTGCCTTCCTTCTTGGCGGTGAAGAAGCGGCTCCAGATCGTCCAGGCGTCCTTCGACGGCAGCGCGTCGGCGTTCGGCAGGTTGCGGAAGCGACAGCCGTCGTCGGTGTGCGGCGCCGCGGTGGGGCGTGGGTCGCAGGGCTGGCCGGTGGCGCAGCCGGTGGCACCGAGGACCAGGGCCGTCGCGCCCAGCCAAGCCTGCAACTTCATCGGACAGCCCCAGGAATCGAGGAGCCGCCCTTATAGCGTGGCCGACAATCGCCGGCATGGCCAAGGACAAGACCCAGTTCAGCTGCAGCGAATGCGGCGGCAGCAGCCCCAAGTGGCTGGGCAAGTGCCCGCACTGCGGCGCCTGGAACACGCTGCAGGAGGTGCGCGCCGAAAGCGCCACGGCGCACCGCTTCCAGTCGCTGAGCGGCGCGCAGCCGGTGGCGACGCTCAGCGAGATCGTCGCCACCGAGCTGCCGCGCACGCCCACCGGCCAGGAGGAGCTGGACCGCACGCTCGGCGGCGGCATCGTGCCGGGCGGCGTGGTGCTGATCGGCGGCGACCCCGGCATCGGCAAGAGCACGCTGCTGCTGCAGGCGGCCGACAGCCTGTCCAAGCAGTTGCCGGTGCTGTACATCACCGGCGAAGAAAGCGGCGCGCAGGTGGCGCTGCGCGCGCGCCGCCTGGGGCTGGACGGCCGCCAGGTGCGCGTGCTGGCCGAGATCCAGCTGGAGAAGATCCTGTTCGCGCTGCAGACCGAAGGCCCCGCCTTCTGTGTCATCGACTCGATCCAGACGCTGTATTCCGAGGCCCTGACCTCGGCACCGGGCTCGGTGGCGCAGGTGCGCGAATGCGCGGCGCAGCTGACGCGGCACGCCAAGTCGGCCGGCACCAGCCTGGTGCTGGTCGGCCACGTCACCAAGGACGGCGCGCTGGCCGGCCCGCGCGTGCTGGAGCACATCGTCGACACGGTGCTGTATTTCGAAGGCGACACGCACAGCAGCTTCCGCCTGGTGCGCGCCATCAAGAACCGCTTCGGCGCGGTCAACGAGATCGGCGTGTTCGCCATGACCGAGAAGGGCCTGAAGGGCGTGGCCAACCCCAGCGCGATCTTCCTGTCCACGCACGGCACGCCGGTGCCGGGCAGCTGCGTGCTGGTCACGCTGGAGGGCACGCGGCCGCTGCTGGTCGAGGTGCAGGCGCTGGTCGACAACGGCGGCCCGAGCCCGCGGCGGCTGTCGGTGGGGCTGGAGCGCGACCGGCTGGCGATGCTGCTGGCGGTGCTGCACCGCCATGCCGGCGTGTCCTGCATGGACCAGGACGTGTTCGTCAACGCGGTGGGCGGCGTGCGCATCAGCGAGCCGGCCGCCGACCTGGCGGTGCTGCTGGCCATCCAGGGCTCCTTGCGCGGCAAGGCGCTGCCGCGCGGCTTCGTCGCCTTCGGCGAGGTGGGCCTGGCCGGCGAGGTGCGGCCGGCACCGCGCGGCCAGGAACGGCTGAAGGAAGCGGCCAAGCTCGGTTTCTCCGTCGCCGTGGTGCCCAAGGCGAATGCGCCGAAGAAGGCCATCGAGGGCCTGACCATCCATGCGGTGGAGCGCATCGAGGAGGCCATCGAGGCGGTGCGCAGCCTGGCCTGAGCAGGTGTGTGACGAATCCAGCAGGGCTGGCTCGTTGCGCCCTGTGGCGCCGGCTCGGCGCTGCTAAGCTCCCTTGGTTTTGCCGCGACGACCCGACTTCTGGAGCCCAGCTTGACGCCACGCCATCCCACACCGTCCCGCAGCTCACCCCGCCGGCCGCCGCGTGTGCTGCGCACGCTGGCGGCCGCGGCGCTGGCCGCCACGCTGCTTGGCAGCGGGGCCGTCATGGCGCGCAACGACGCCACGCCGCTGGCCTTGCCCGCCGGTCCCATGCCGCCGGCCGATCTGGCGGCGGCACTGTCGATCGCCGATGCGAGCGGCCTCAAGGGCGCCAGCCGGGTGGCGGTGAACAGCTTCAGCGTGGTCTTCGTCCACGGCAACGTGGCCTCGTCGCAGGCGCAGAAGGCCTCGGTCACGGTGAGCTACGAACTGCAGGGCGTGGGCCCGGCGGACTTCCAGCTGCTCACCGACCAGGCCTATGAGCGCTTCGTCGCCGCGCTGGGCGCGGCCGGTTTCGAGGTGCTGCCGCGGTCGGCGCTGGCGCAGCAGCCGGCGTTCACCCGGCTGCAGGCGGCCGGGCAGCCCAGCGGCCAACGCCGCGATGCGGCCGTCGCCATGGCGCCGGCCGGCCTGAACGTGCCACCGCTGGCCACGGCCGCAGCGGCCGGCCGCGAGAAGGGCCTCGGTGCCAGCCTGGCGGGCCTGAGCGCCATCGGCAGCGCCATCGGCGGCGCCGGCGATGTCGACGAACTGGCGCGCGCGCTGAATGCCACGGTGCTGGACCTGATCGTGGTGGTGGACTTCGCCGAGCTGCAGGCCAGCGGCGGCGGCCTGCTCGACCGGCTGTCCGGCACGGGCACGGCCAAGGTCAGCAGCAAGGCCTCGGTGCGCCTGGTACCCGAGGCCACGGTGCTGCGCTGGTTCACGCCGGCACAGAAGGCGTCCAGCCTGACGCTGAACCGGCCGCTGCTGCTGCCCGACGACACCATCGCCGAAGTCACGCAGCGCAACAGCGCGGGCACGACGGCGGGCAACGTCGCCGGCGCGCTGATCAGCTTCGCCGCCGGCACCGGCTCGCGGCACGAGACCCGCGAATACCAGGCCATCGCCCAGCCCGAGCCGTACCGCCAGCGCGTCGGCGACGGCCTGGCCCAGTTCACCGGCGCCGCCGCCGCCAGCCTGGGCGCCGCGCGCTGAGGCGGCGCGCCGGCGGGGGTGCGGCGCGCGCCGCGTGCAGAATCGCTGCCATGCAGAACCGTGCCGCGATCCTGGGCTGGGCGCTGGCCGTGGCGGCCATCGCCGCCGGCTACATGAACTGGGGCTGGCCGGGCGTGCTGCTGGGCGTGACGGTGATCGTCTTCTGGCTGCTGCTGCAGTTCAGTCGCTCGCTGCGCGTGCTGCAGCGTGCCGGCCGCGCGCCGGTGGGCCATGTGGGCAATGCGGTGATGATGCAGAGCAAGCTGCGCCAGGGCATGCCGCTGATGCAGGTGCTGCAGCTCACCAAGAGCCTGGGCCAGAAGCTGGCCGAGGCACCCGAGACCTGGGGCTGGACCGACGCCGGCGGCGACCAGGTGCGGCTGGTGTTCGAAGGCGGCCGCCTGCAGTCGTGGACCCTGGAGCGTGCCGCGGCGCAGCCCGATGCGCCGCGGGCCGCCCTTTAGAATCGGTGCCCCAACGCATAGCGAGAACCCATCATGTCCATGTCCGACCGCGACGGCAAGATCTGGATGGACGGCCAGCTGGTCGACTGGCGCGACGCCAAGATCCACGTGCTGTCGCACACGCTGCACTACGGCTGCGGCGCCTTCGAGGGCGTGCGCGCCTACAACACCGTCAACGGCACCGCGATCTTCCGGCTGCGCGAGCACACCGAGCGGCTGTTCAACAGCGCCAAGATCCTGCGCATGAAGATCCCCTTCAGCTTCGAGCAGGTGGTCGAGGCGCAGAAGGAGGTGGTGCGCGCCAACCAGCTGGAAAGCTGCTACATCCGCCCGCTGGTGTGGATCGGCTCCGAGAAGCTGGGCGTCAGCCCCAAGGGCAACACCATCCACCTGATGGTTGCCGCCTGGCCGTGGGGCGCCTACCTGGGCGAAGAAGGCATGAAGCGCGGTATCCGCGTCAAGACCAGCAGCTACACGCGCCACCACGTCAACATCACGATGACGCAGGCCAAGGCGGTGAGCAACTACAGCAACTCGATCCTCGCCAACATGGAAGCGCTGGACGACGGCTACGACGAGGCGCTGCTGCTCGACGCCAGCGGCTTCGTCTCCGAAGGCGCCGGCGAGAACCTGTTCATCGTCAAGAAAGGCGTGGTCTACACGCCCGACCTGTCGGCCGGCGCGCTCAACGGCATCACGCGCGACACCATCTTCGCCATCTGCGCCGACCTCGGGCTGACGCTTAAGGAAAAGCGCATCACGCGCGACGAGGTCTACATCAGCGACGAAGCCTTCTTCACCGGCACCGCCGCGGAAGTCACGCCGATCCGCGAACTCGACCGGGTGGAACTGGGCCGCGGCTCGCGCGGGCCCATCACCGAGAAGATCCAGGCGGCCTTCTTCGACATCGTCAACGGCCGCAACCCCAAGTACGCCGAATGGCTGAGCAAGGTCTGATGCGATGAGCAAGCCGATTGCGGAAGTCGAGGTCGCGGCGCGCGACCTGCAGGGCCCGGGCGTGGTGTTCTGCCCCAACCCCAAGATGCCGCTGTGGAGCACCCATCCGCGCGTCTACCTCGACGTGGCCACCACCGGCAAGAGCCAGTGCCCGTACTGCAGCACGGTCTACAAGCTCAAGGCCGGCGAGGTGCTGCACGGCGCGCACTGAAACCGACGTGGACGAGCGTGGCACCACGGCCGGCGCGTGGGTTGCGTTGGCCCATGAAGCCCTGCTCGATCACGTCGACCGCGGCGATGCGCGCCATGCGCTGCACCACCTGCTGAGCGCGCTGGCGCGCCGCCTCGGCGGGCCCTGCCGGCTGGCGGCGCTGCAGCCCGACGGCACGCCGCGCTGGCAGATGTCGGCGATGCCGGGCCTGTCCGCGCCGCCGCCCCAGGCCGCCGAAGACGCCCCACGGCAGCTGCCGCTGACCCGGCTGGGCCGCCAGGTGGGCCTGCTGCAGCTGCCGGGCGGGGCGACGCCGGTGCCCGCCGCCGCGCTGCAGCCGGTCTGCGAGACGATGGCCGCGCTGCTGCTGAGCGAACGCGACCCGGCCGAAGCGCCGCCGCGCGCCGGCTACGTGCAGATGATCCGCGGCGCGCTGGAAGGCGGCGGCACCTTCGTCTGGGAATGGGACATCGACTCCGACCAGCTGAGCGACATCGACGAGGGCCTGCAGCAACTGGGCTACGACGCGCAGGCGCTGGGGCGCACGCAGGACGACTGGGACCGGCTGATCCACCCCGACGACGTGGCCGCCAACCATCAGGCCTACCTGGCCCATGCGCGCGGCGAGACCGACCACTACGAGCACGCCTACCGCATCCGCACGCGCGACGGCCACTGGCGCTGGTACCAGGAGCGCGGCCGCATCGTCGACTGGCACGACGACGGCCGGCCGCGGCGCATGGTCGGCACGCAGAGCGACATCAGCGAGCAGCGCCAGCGCGAGCAGGCGGCGTCGCTGATCGCGGCGCGGCTGGAGCGGCTGGCACAGCACGTACCCGGCATCCTCTACCAGTTCGAGCTCGACGCCGACCTGACGCCGCGCTTCCCGTACATGAGCGAGCGCGCACGCACGCTGCTCGGGCTGGACCCGGCGCTCGCCGCGCTGGACGCCGCCGTGCTGATGGACCGCATCGTGCCGGAAGACCGCGAGCGCGTCACCGCCAGCATCATCGAGTCGGCGCACGCGCTGACGCTGTGGGCCTGGGAGTTCCGCGTGCGCGTCGCGCCGGACGAGCTGCGCTGGATCCGGGCCACGTCGTCGCCGCTGCGCCTGCCCGACGGCAGCACCGTGTGGCACGGCTACATGCAGGACGTGACCGAGCTGCGCGAGCTGGAGCGCGCGCGCCAGGACAAGGCCGCCGCCGAGGCGGCCAACCGCGCCAAGACCGACTTCCTGTCGCGCATGAGCCATGAGCTGCGCACGCCGCTGAACGCCGTGCTGGGCTTCGCGCAGCTGCTGGAGATCGACCGCACCGACCCGCTCAGCGACGGCCAGCGCCGCCGCGTCAAGCTGATCCGCGAATCCGGCGAACATCTGCTGCAGATGATCGGCGACCTGCTCGACCTGACGCGCATCGAAAGCGGCAGCCTGCAGGTGCAGATCGACGCCGTGCCGCTGCGCACGCTGGTCGAGGAGGCGCTGAACATGCTGCGCCCGCAGGCCGAGGCCGCGCAGGTGCAGCTGCGGCTGGAGCTGCCCGGCGACGACCTGGCGGCGCGCGCCGACCGCACGCGCCTGCGCCAGGTGCTGCTGAACCTGCTGTCCAACGCCATCAAATACAACCGCCCCGACGGCAGCGTCGAGCTGCAGGTCGCGCCGGCCCCGTCCGCCGACGGCGCGTCCTGGCTGACGATCCGCGTGTCGGACACCGGCATGGGCATCGCCGCGGCCGATTTGCCGCACCTGTTCGAGCCCTTCAACCGCCTGTCGCAGGCCGGTGGCGCCATCGAAGGCTCGGGCATCGGCCTGAGCGTGACGCGGGCGCTGGTCACGCTGATGCACGGCCGCATCCAGGCGCGCAGCACGGTCGGCATCGGCAGCAGCTTCGAAGTCACGCTGCCGCGCGCCTGACGGGCGTCAAGCGCGGGTGGCGATGGCGACGCGGCAATTTGAAATTTGAATTTCAATTATGTATGATCGTCGCCAATGAACACCGCCTCCACCCCGCCTTCGCCGCCGTCCTCGCCGCCGCCGCCACGGCGCCGCCGCGTCGTCGTGGCCGTCGCCGTGCTGCTGCTGGCCGCCGCGCTGGCCTGGGCCTGGTGGCGGCACGACGCGGCGCCCGCGGACCCGCGCACGCTGCTGCTGTACGGCAACGTCGACCAGCGCCAGGTGTCGCTGGCCTTCAATGCCGCCGAGCGCATCGCCGAGCTGTCGGTGCGCGAGGGCGACCACGTCAGCCCCGGCCAGGTGCTGGGCCGGCTGGACGTGCGCACGCCGCGGCTGCGTGTGGCGCAGGCCGAGGCGCAGATCGGCGTGGCCGAGCAGGTGCTCGCGCGGCTGAAGGCCGGCACGCGGCCCGAGGAGATCGCGCAGGCGCGGGCCGCGACCGCCGCCGCCGCGGCCGACGCCGAGCTGGCCGCGCAGCAGCTGGCGCGGCTGCAGGCGACGCGCGACGAGACGGCCGGCCGCGGCGTCGCCCAGCAGGACCTGGATGCCGCGGTGGCCAAGCGCAAGGTGGCGCTGGCGCAGCGCGACAGCGCCGACAAGGCGCTGGCGCTGGCCATCGCCGGGCCGCGCCGCGAGGACATCCGGCAGGCCGAGGCGCAACTCGCCGCCGCGCGCGCCGACAAGGCCCTGGCCGAACGCCAGATCGAAGAATCGGAGCTGAAGGCGCCGCTGGCCTCGGTGGTGCGCGCGCGCCTGCTCGAGCCCGGTGACATGGCATCGCCGCAGCGGCCGGTGTTCACGCTGGCCATCATGCAGCCCAAGTGGGTGCGCGCCTTCGTGCCCGAGCCGCGGCTGTCGCAGATCCGCCCGGGCATGGCCGCGCAGGTCAGCACCGACAGCGCGCCGACGAAGCCGCTGCCCGGGCGCATCGGCTTCATCAGCTCGGTGGCCGAGTTCACGCCGAAGACGGTGCAGACCGAGGAGCTGCGCACCAGCCTGGTCTACGAGGTGCGCATCGAGGTCGACGACCCGGCCGACACGCTGCGCCTGGGCATGCCGGCGACGGTGCGCATCGAAATTCAGTGAACCACCCCCTACGGCCTTCGGCCCCCCAAGGAGGGCGAGTCGGACGGAGAACAGTCCCTGCGGACTGTTCTGCGCCTGCGAGCGCCGGCAGCGTCCGCTTTGCGGCTTCGGCGTCATGCAACTCAGGTCTTGCGCGGTGGCGCCGCTGACATGAGCGCGGCCGCCATCGTGGCGCAGGGCCTGGGCAAGGACTTCGCCGTGCCGGGGTCGAAGCAGCCGCTGGCCGCGCTGTCGGCGCTGTCGATCGAGGTGCCGGCGGGCACGATCACCGCGCTGGTCGGCCCCGACGGCGCCGGCAAGACCACCTTCATCCGCCTGGCCGCGGGGCTGCTGCGGCCCGACCGCGGCCGCCTGCAGGTGCTGGGCCTGGACGTGGCGCACGCGCCGCAGGCGGTGCAGGACCGCATCAGCTACATGCCGCAGCGCTTCGGCCTGTACGAGGACCTGTCGGTGCAGGAGAACCTGGACCTGTACGCCGACCTGCACGGCGTGCCGCCCGCCGTGCGCCGCGACCGCTACGCGCGGCTGATGGAGATGACCGACCTGGGGCGCTTTCGCGCGCGCCTGGCCGGCAAGCTGTCCGGCGGCATGAAGCAGAAGCTGGGGCTGGCCTGCACGCTGGTGCGCTCGCCCGAGCTGCTGCTGCTGGACGAGCCCACCGTCGGCGTCGACCCGCTGTCGCGGCGCGAGCTGTGGCAGATCGTCGAGCAGCTGATCCAGGGCGAGCGCGTCAGCGTGCTCGTCGCCACCGCCTACCTGGACGAAGCCGAGCGCTGCGCCCGCGTCTACCTGCTGCGCGAAGGCCGGCTGCTGGCCGGCGGCGCGCCGGCCGAGCTGCGCGAGCGCGCCGCCGGCCTGGTGCGCGTGGCCGAGCCGGCCGCGGGCGAGGCGCCGCGCCTACTGCAGGCGCGCCTGCTCGACGACCGCGCGCAGGTGGTCGACGCGGTGCCCGAGGCCGGCGCGGTGCGCTTCATCCGCCGCGCCGGTGCGCCGGCGGTGCTGCCGTCATCACGCCCCGTCGCCCCGCGGCTCGAGGACGGCTTCATGCTGCTGCTGGATGCCGCGGACGGCGCGCCGGCCACGGGCGCTTCTGCCCCGGTAGCCGCGACGCCGGGGGCGGCTGCCGCAGCCTTGGCCACGATGGCGCCGCCGCCGGCCGCGGCCGCCGACGCGGCGCCGGTGATCCGCGTGCAGCACCTGACGCGGCGCTTCGGTGACTTCGTCGCCGTGGCCGACACCAGCTTCGACGTGAAGCGCGGCGAAGTCTTCGGCCTGCTCGGCCCCAACGGCGCCGGCAAGACCACCACCTTCCGCATGCTCTGCGGGCTGCTGCCGCCCAGCGGCGGGCAGTTGCGTGTGGCCGGCGTGGACATGCGCCATGCGCGCGCCGCCGCGCGCCGGCACATCGGCTACGTGTCGCAGAAGTTCGCGCTGTACGCCAACCTGTCGGTCGAGGACAACCTGCGCTTCTTCGCCGGCGCCTACGGCCTGACCGGCGCGCTGCAGCAGCGGCAACTGCAGCGCGCCTATGCCGAGTTCGAGCTGCAGGACGTGCGGCGCATGCCCAGCGGCCAGCTGCCCGGCGGCTACCGCCAGCGGCTGGCCATGGCCGCCGCGCTGCTGCACGAGCCCCAGATCCTGTTCCTGGACGAACCCACCAGCGGCGCCGACCCGCATGCCCGCCGCGCCTTCTGGCGCCGCATCACCGCGCTCGCCGCCGCCGGCACGACGGTGGTGGTGACCACGCATTTCATGGAAGAGGCCGAGTACTGCGACCGCATCGTCATCCAGGACGCCGGCCGCGTGCTGGCGCTGGGCACGCCGGCCGAGGTGCGCGCACAGGCCGGCGGCGGCGTCAATGCGGCGATGAACATGGAGCAGGCCTTCATCGGCGTGGTCGAGGCCGCGCGCCGCCAGCTGCAGGAGGCGGCATGAGCGAGATGCTGCGCCGCGTGCGTGCACTGGTGCGCAAGGAAATGCGCCAGCTGCTGCGCGACCGCAGCAACCTGGCGCTGGGCATCCTGCTGCCGGGCCTGCTGACGCTGCTCTTCGGCTACGGGCTGTCGATGGACGTGCAGGACGCGCCGGTGGCGGTGGTGCTGGAGGACATGTCGCCCACCGCACGCGACGCCGTCTCGGGCCTGATGCTGTCGCGCTACCTGGCGCCGCAGGTCGTCGATTCGATGCCCGCGGCCGAGACGCTGATGCGCGATGGCCGCATCCTGGCCATCGTGCGCGTGCCCGGCGACTTCAGCGCGCGGCTGGCCGGCGGCGACGCGGTGGTGCAGCTGCTGCTGCACGGCACCGACGCGGCCACGGCGCGTGCGGTGCAGTCCTACGTGGCCGGCGCCTTCGCGCAGGTGCCGGCGCGCCACGCCGACGCCGCGGCCCAGCACGATGTGCGCGGCGCGCTGGGTGCGCTGCGGCTGGAACCGCGCCTGTGGTTCAACAGCGCCAACACCAGCACCTGGTACCTGGTGCCGGGGCTGATCGTCATCATCATCACGCTGGTCGGCGCCTTCCTCACCTCGCTGGTGGTCGCGCGCGAATGGGAGCGCGGCACGCTGGAGGCGCTGTTCGTCACGCCGGCACGGCCGGCGGAGATCCTCTTTGCCAAGCTGGTGCCGTATTTCGCCATCGGCATGCTCGGCTTCCTGATGTGCCTGGCTGCGGCGCGCTGGCTGTTCCAGGTGCCGCTGCAGGGCTCGCTGGCGTTGCTGGTGGCAGTGTCGGTGCTGTACCTGCTGGTGGCGCTGGGCATCGGCTTGTTGATCTCGTCGCTGACGCGCAACCAGTTCCTCGCCAGCCAGGTGGCGCTGCTCACCAGCTTCCTGCCGGCGCTGATGCTGTCGGGCTTTCTCTTCGACCTGCGCAACGTGCCGGCCGTCGTGCGCCTGATCGGCGAGCTGCTGCCGGCCACGCACTTCCTGACCGCCGTGAAGACGCTGTTCCTGGCCGGCAACGTGCCCTCGCTGGTGCTGCCGCAAGCCGCGCTGCTGGTGGGCTATGCGCTGGTCTTCTTCGTCGCCGCGCTGGCCGTCACCAGAAAGCGCCTGGACTGACATGCCGCCCCCACGCTCACTTCGTTCGCTGCCCCCCGAGGGGGCGCCTCAGCCCCTTCGGGCGGCCGTGCGGGGCTGACATGCCGCCCCCACGCTCACTTCGTTCGCTGCCCCCCGAGGGGGCGCCTCAGCGGGGCTGACATGCGGGCCGCCCTTCGCCGCATCGTCGCGCTGGTGCGCAAGGAGCTGCTCGCCATCCTGAGCGACGGCTCGACGCGCATCATCCTGGTCATGCCGGCGATCATGCAGACGCTGGTCTTCGGCTATGCCGCCACCTTCGACCTGAACCGCGTGCCCTATGCGGTGCTGGACGCCAGCCGCAGCGCCACGTCGGCCGCGCTGCTGGCGCGCATCGACGGCACCGCGCTGTTCGAGCGCGTGGCCAACCTCGACGCGGTGCCGCAGATCGCGCCCATCGTCGACCGGGGCCAGGTGCTGCTGGTGCTGCACATCCCGCAGCGGCTGGAAGCCGGCCTGGCCGCGGGCGAGAGCGTGCCGCTGCAACTGATCCTGGACGCGCGCAACTCCACCACCGCCGGCACCGCGGCCGCCTACCTGGGCACCATCGTCGAGAGCTTCAACGCCGAGCAGCGTGCGCGCGCGGGCCTGGGCCCGGCATCGCCGCTGCGCCTGGAGACGCGCGCCTGGTTCAACCCGCAGCTGCAGACGCGCTGGAACTTCGTGCCCGCGCTGATCGCCGCGTTGAGCATGCTGCAGACGCTGATGCTGACCGCGCTGTCGGTGGCGCGCGAGCGTGAGCAGGGCACCTTCGACCAGCTGCTGGTGACGCCGCTGTCGCCGGCCGAGATCATGGTCGGCAAGGCCCTGCCGCCGGTGCTCATCGGCCTGCTGCAGGCGACCCTGGTGCTGGTCGTGGCCCGCGGGTGGTTCCAGATCCCGATGGCCGGCCACCTGGGCACGCTGTACGCCGGCCTGGTGTGCTTCATGCTGGCCGGCGTGGGCCTCGGGCTGGCCATCAGCGCGCTGTCGGCGACGATGCAGCAGGCCATGTTCTCGGCCTTCGTGCTGCTGATGCCGATGATGCTGCTGTCGGGCCTGGCCACGCCGGTGAGCAACATGCCGGCCTGGCTGCAGCTGGCCACCTATGTCAACCCGCTGCGCTTCGGCATCGACTACGTGCGCCGCGCCTACCTGGAAGGCGTGGGCCTGGCCACGCTGTGGCCCGACCTGGTGCCGATGCTGCTGATGGCCGCGGTGACGCTGCCGCTGGCGGCCTGGCTGTTTCGCAACCGGTTGACATGAACCACCCCCTACGGCCTTCGGCCGCCTCAAGGGGGGCGAGTCGGACGAAGCACAGTCCCTGCGGACGGTTCTTCGCCTACGAGCGCCAGCAGCGTCCCCGCTGCTGGCACCCTCTGTGGACCGGCAGAGCCGGATCCACGATGATTGCTCGAAGCGTGCCGTCCGTTCATCGGATTGGAGCCCCCGAGGTGAAGGATCGATCGCAAAAGGATGTGCCAATGAAGACCTTTGCCCCTGTGGCCCTCGCCGTCGCCGCGCTGTGCAGTGCCTGCAGCACCGTCGGCCCCGACTACCAGACGCCGTCGGTGGCCACCGACGCGCCGGCCACCTATGCCAAGCGCCATGCCGGCTCCCCGCTGCTGGCCGCGCCGTCGCCGGCCGATGCCGCGGCGCTGCCGGCCGACCCCTGGGGCGCGCTGGGCGGCGACACGCTGAAGGCGCTGCAGCAGCGCGCCCGCGAGCGCAATGCCGACATCGCCGGTGCGGCGCTGCAGCTGGCGCTGGCGCGCATGCAGCGCGACGTGGCCGCCAGCCGGGCCGGCCCGACGCTGGGCGTCAGCGGCGGCGTCGACCGGCGGCGGCAGAGCCTGACCGACCCGTCGACGCGCATCCTGGAGATCTTCCCGCCGGCCGCGCAGCAGCAGGCGCTGGACATCCTCGGCGCGCCCTACACGCTGTACCAGGCCGGCTTCGACGCCTCGTGGGAGCTGGACCTGTGGGGCCGCGTGCGGCGCAGCGTCGAAGCCGCCGAGGCGGACGACGCCGCGGCCGCAGCGCTGCTGGCCGACGTGCGCAGCAGCATCGACGCCGAGGTGGCGCGTGCCTGGCTCGACCTGGGCGCCGCGCGGCAGCAGATCGCCGTGCTGCAGCGCCAGCAGGCCAGCGCGGCCGAACTGCTGGACCTGCTGGCTGCGCGCCAGCGCCATGGCCTGGCCGACGCCAGCCCCGCGCTGCGCCAGCGCAGCGTGACCGACGACCTGGCAGCCCGCCTGCCGCCGCTGCTGGAAGCCGAGGCCGGCGCCTGGCGGCGCATCGAGCTGCTGTGCGGCGACATGCCGGGCGGTCTGGCGCAGCAGCTCGGCCGGCCGGCGCGCGCGGCAGCGCCCGCGCCATGGCCGGCGCTGGCGCTGGGCCTGCCGTCGACGCTGGCGACGCGGCGGCCGGACATCGCCGCCGCCGCGGCGCGGCTGCATGCGGCCACCGCGTCGGTGGGCGTGGCCGTGGCCGACCTGTACCCGCGCGTCATGCTCGGCGCCGGCTACGGCAGCGTGTCGGTGGGTTCGTCCAACTTCGCCACCGGGGCGAGCCAGCAATGGTGGTTCGGCGCGCACGTCGACCTGCCGCTGTTCGACGGCGGCCGGCGCCGCGCCGCGGTCACGCAGCGCGAGCTGCAGGCGCAGCAGGCCGCGGTGGCCTTCCGCCAGACCGTGGTCAGCGCCTGGCACGACGTGGATGCGGCGGTGGCGCGCTACGAAGCCGAGCGCCGCCGTGGCGACGAGCTGCAGCGCCGCCTGGCCGCCAGCGACGAGGCCTTTGCGCTGGCGCGCGTGCGCTTCCAGCGCGGCCTGAGCGACGAGACGCCGCTGCTGGAGACCGAGCGCACGCGGCTGGAGGCCGAGCGCGAGGCCCTCGCCAGCCAGGCGCAGCAGGGCCTGGCGCTGGTGGCGGTGTACAAGGCGCTGCGCGTCGACGGCGGCTGACGCGGTCTTGGCGTTCGTGCGAGCATCGACGCCCCAAAGCCGCCGCACCTCGCCATGCCCTGCGCCGACACCCTGGCCCGATTCATCGCCCGCGTCGAACAGAACGCGCACGTCGAAGCCATCGAAGAGTTCTACACGCCGGATGCGTCGATGCAGGAGAACCTGGCCGCGCCCCGCGCCGGCCGCGACGCGCTGGTGGCCCATGAGCAGCGCGTGCTGGCGAAGACCCAGTCCGTGCGCTCCGAATGCGTGGGGCCGGTGTTTGTCTCCGGCGACTGCGTGGTCATTCGCTGGCGCTTCCGCTTCGAGTCGCACGACGGCAGGGTGCGCGAGCTGGAAGAGCTGGCCTACCAGCAGTGGCAGGGCGACCGGATCCACCGCGAGCAGTTCTTCTACGACCCTGCTCAGTTCGCTCCGCGGCCGGTCGGCGCCGGTGCCGGCTGACGCTGCGTAGACGCCGCCGCGGCAGCGCGGTCAGCCGGCCGCGCGCCGCCGCGCCCGCGGCCGGTGCGCCTGGCCCAGGGCCTGCAGCCCGGCCATGATGAAGTCCACGAAGTCGGCGCCCAGCGCGTCGGCGTCCTTGGCCGCGCCCGGCAGCAGCCGCGCCGGCATCTCCTTGGGCGCGATCATCATCGCGATGCACGGCAGCACCGTGAACATCACGCCGCGCTGCACCGCCGCATGCTCGGGCGGCAGGTCCAGCAGATCGGCCATCAGGCTCAGCAGCAACCGCGCCTTCGGCCGCACCGCCTTCTCGACCAGCGCCGGCAGCGCCGGCGATGGCGACAGCACCTCGCGCAGCAGCACGCGAAAGCCCCAGGGCGTGTCGCGATGGGTGGCCAGCGCCACCAGGTGGCCGACGATGGCGCGCAGCTGGTGCTGCGGCCCGTCGATCCCGCGCGTCACCGCCACCAGTTCGTCCAGGCCGATGACCTGGCGGTGCGCCTCGATCAGCACGGCTTCGTACAGCGCGTCGCGGCTGCCGAAGTGGTAGTTCACCGACGCCAGCGGCGTGCCGGCGCGCGCGCAGATCTCCTTGCTGGTGGTGCCGGCGAAGCCGCGCTCGGCGAACACCTGGCCGGCCGTGTCCAGCAGGTGGGCGCGCGTCGCCTCGCCGTCCGGGCGGGAGGTGCTGCGGCCCACCGCCGGGCGGGGTGAGAGGGCGGCACGGGGCATCTTGAATTGAAATTTGAAGTTGAGCCGGCGCAGTGTACGCCCGGCCCGCGCGCGGCGGGGGCTCCCTACAATGCCGCCCATGTCGCAAGGCCATGAATTCATCCTCACGCTGTCGTGCCGCGACGCCACCGGCATCGTCTACGCGGTGTCGGGGCTGCTCTACCAGGGCGGCTGCAACATCATCGATTCGCAGCAGTTCGGCGACCTGCAGGGCGACGACGCCACGGGCCTGTTCTTCATGCGCGTGCACTTCGCGGCACCGCCGCACCTGGCCAGCACGGCCGCGCTGCAGACGCTGTTTGCCCATACGCGGGCGCAGTTCGGCATGCAGCTGCAGCTGTACCCGGTGGCGCAGCGCGCGCGCGTGCTGCTGATGGTCAGCCAGCACGGGCACTGCCTGAACGACCTGCTGTTCCGCTGGCGCAGCGGGCAGCTCGAAGTGGACATCGCCGGCATCGTCTCCAACCACCCCGACTTCGCGACGCTGGCGCAGAGCTACGGCCTGCCCTTCCACCACCTGCCGCTGCCCAAGGGCGCCGACGCCGCTGCCAAGCGCGCGCAGGAGCGCGAGGTCGAGGCGCTGATCGAGCGCGAGCGCGTCGAGCTGGTGGTGCTGGCGCGCTACATGCAGATCCTCAGCGCCGAGTTCTGCGAGGTGCTGAAGGGCCGCGCCATCAACATCCACCACAGCTTCCTGCCCAGCTTCAAGGGCGCGCGGCCGTACTTCCAGGCGCATGCGCGCGGCGTCAAGCTGATTGGTGCCACCGCGCACTACGTCACCGCCGAGCTGGACGAAGGGCCGATCATCGAGCAGGACGTGCAGCGCGTGGACCATGCGATGTCGGCCGAGGACTTCACCGCCGTGGGCCGCGACATCGAATGCGTGGTGCTGGCGCGTGCGGTGCGCTGGCACGTCGAGCGCCGCGTGCTGATGAACGGCCACAAGAGCGTGGTCTTCCGCTGATGCCGCGCACCAAGCCGCCCGCCGCCGCGCTGCTGGCCTCGCCCGACGACGTCGAGGCGCAGTTCTACGAGGCACTGCAGCAGGCCGACGTGGACAAGCTGATGGCGGTGTGGGCCGACGACGACGAGATCGCCTGCGTGCACCCGGGCGGGCCGCGCGTCAGCGGCCATGCCGCGATCCGCGACAGCTTCGCGGCGATCTTCGACAACGGTGCGGTGCCGCTGCAGCCGCAGCGCGTGCGCCGCCTGCACACGCTGGGCTGCGCGGTGCACCACGTGGTCGAACAGGTGCAGCTGGGCGACGCGCAGGGCGGCCGCAGCGCCTGGGTGCTGGCCACCAACGTCTACGTCAAGACCACGCTCGGCTGGCGCATGGTGGCGCACCATGCCAGCCCGGGCAGCGAGCCCGACGAGCCCGCACCCGAGGCGCCGTCCACGCTGCATTGATGCAGCATTTCCGCGCCCCGCGCTGGCTGCCCGGCGGCAACCTGCAGACGATCTGGCCCGCCCTCTTCTCGCGCACCGCGCCGCAGCCGCCACCGGCCTATCGCCGCGAGCGCTGGCCCACGCCGGACGGCGATTTCGTCGATGTCGACTTCATCGACGCGGCCGACCCCGCAGCGCCGCTGCTGGTGCTATTCCACGGCCTGGAGGGCTCGTCGCGCAGCCACTATGCGCTGGCCTTCGCGCACCGCGCGGCCGCGCTCGGCTGGGCCTATGCGGTGCCGCACTTCCGCGGCTGTTCGGGCGAGATCAACCTGGCGCCGCGTGCCTACCATTCGGGCGACCATGCCGAGGTCGGCTGGATGCTCGAGCGGCTGCGCGCCGGCCGCGGCGCGCCGCTGCGGGCGGTGGGCGTCTCGCTGGGCGGCAATGCGCTGCTGCGCTGGGCCGAGGAGGCGGGCGACACCGCGTCGGCCACGGCCGGCGCGGTGGCCGCGGTGTGCTCGCCCATCGACCTGGCCGCCGGCGGCCACGCCATCGGCCAGGGCTTCAACCGGCAGGTCTACACGCGCATGTTCCTGCGCACGATGAAGACCAAGGCGCAGCAGAAGTGGCAGCAGCACCCGGGGCTGTTCGACCGCGAGCGGCTGCGCGCGGCGCGCACGCTGTACGACTTCGACAACCTCTTCACCGCGCCGCTGCACGGCTTTCGCGACACCGACGACTACTGGCGGCGGGCGTCGGCCAAGCCGCACCTGCAGCGCATCCGCATCCCCGCGCTGGTGCTCAACGCGCGCAACGACCCCTTCGTGCCGGCGCACAGCCTGCCCGGGCCGCATGAAGTGGGGCGCTACGTCACCCTCTGGCAGCCGGCGCACGGCGGCCACGTGGGCTTCCCGCAGGGGCGCTTTCCCGGCCACGTGCAGTCGCTGCCCGAAGCCGTGGTGGCGTGGCTGCAGCAGGCCTGCTAAGGTCGACGCGATGGACGAGATCGTCAAGGCCGCGCTGCGCAAGTGGCCCCACGTGCCGCACTGCTACGGCTGGCTGGCGCTGGACGCGCGCGGTGACTGGTATCTGCGCGACGCCGCCGCGCAGGCCGCCGGCCCCTTCCCGCAGGTCAAGGGCAGCCGCATCGAGCACGACGGGCTGCGCAGCTTCATCGAACGCAACTACGACGCCGACGGGCGCGGCTGCTGGTTCTTCCAGAACGGGCCGCAGCGGGTGTACGTCGAGCTGGAGGCCGCGCCGTGGGTGTGGCGCCTGAGCGCGGGGGCACCCTGCCGCGTGCACGCGCACACCGGCGATGCAGCGCAGCCGCAAGCGGCCTGGCTGGATGAACGGGGGCGCGTGTTCCTGGCCTGCGACCGCGGCCTGGGCCTGGTGCACAGCCTGGACACCGAACTTGCCGCCGATGCGCTGGAGCGCGGCGAATGGCCGCTGCAGGAACTGCCCTTCAGCGCGCTGCCGGGGCGCTTCGGCTACGTGCTGCAGCCAAGCGCCGCCGCCTGACGGCGCCTTACTTGGCGGCGCTGGCCGGTGCCGACGCGGCGGACGCCGGGGCCTTGGGCTCGTCGAACTTGGCGCCGCCCTTGTTGGCCATGTAGACCACGGCGCGGCCGACCTCGAAATCGGAGAACTCGCCGCCGCCCTGCGCGGCCATCGCGCCCTTGCCCTTCAGCGCCGAGTGCAGCAGCGCGTCGAAGCCGGTCTTGATGCGCGGCGCCCAGGCGGCCTCGTCGCCGAACTTCGGGGCATTGGCCAGGCCGGCCGCGTGGCAGGTGGAGCATTGCGCGGTGTAGACCTGCTCGCCGGTACGCACCGCGGTCACCGCCGACGCGTCCTTCAGCATGACCACACCCACCGGCTGGATGCGCTGTGCCACGGCTTCTTCGCTCAGGGCCTGCGTGCCGGCACCGGTGTGGTCACCCGCCGCCACGTAGTTGACCAGCAGCACGATCACGGTGATCGGCACCACGAACGACGCGATCACCGTCCAGATGAGCTGCTTGGGCGTCTTGATCAGGCTCTCGTGCTGGGCGTCGTGGCCCTGGGGGTCGCTCATGAAATCCTCGAAAGACGGCTCGGCCAAAGCTGGCAATTATAGAGGGCACCCCCGCTGATAGAATCTGCGCCCTCAAGCACCGCGGCTGTAGCTCAGTGGATAGAGTATTGGCCTCCGAAGCCAAGGGTCGTGGGTTCGATCCCCGCCAGCCGCGCCAAGCCGAATGAAGGCAAGGACTCAGGAGGTTCTGCACCTCGCCGAGCTTTGCTGCTTCGGCCCTCGGTGACAGGTTCTGTGACGTCGCAGTCGGAGGGCCGGCTGCACCAGCCCGACCCTCTGGTTCCGGATTGCAGGCTCGTGGCTTCAGCGCCGCGCTGAACGTCAGCCGCTCAGGGCTTCCACTGCGCCAGAAAGGCAAGCAGCACCTTGGCCGAGTTGTCGGCCGCCAAGCGCATGAAGGTCCCCATCTCGTTCGCGCCCTCCCCGCCGCCCGCCAGGTCGCTGAGCGAGCGGAAGGCCAGGTAAGGCACGCCGTTGGCGTGCGCCACCATGCCGACGGCGGCGGTTTCCATGTCCAGCACGTTGGCGTGGAAGGTGTCGAAGGTGTATTCGCGGAACGCCTTGTTGTCCATGAAGGCCTGGCCGGACACGCCGTTGCCGCCCACCACCAGCCTGGGCGGGTGCTTCAGGCAAGTGCCGGCGGCGCAGGCCGCCAGGTCCACCTTCAGGTTGCGCGCGGCCGCCAGCATGCCGGGGTCGGCTTCGAACCAGAAGCGGCGCGTGACCTGCGGCTGTGCCGCAGAGCGGAACTCCACCGGACGCGGGAACATGAAGCCGAAGTTCGGCAGCGTCGCGTCCTTGATGAACGGCGGCGGCTCGTAGCGGCCCGGCGCCACCTCGCGCGCCATCAGCAGCTCCAGGTACTGGCCCCACTGCGCCGGCACGGTCACGTCGCCGATGGACAGCTGCGGGTTCACGCCGCCGGCGATGCCGCTGAAGACGATGTGGCTGACCGGGAAGCGGTCCAGCGCCAGCTGCGTGTTCATGGTGGCGTTGGTCATGCTGATGCCCGACAGGAACAGCAGCACCGGGCGGCCTTCGAGCGTGCCGGTATGGAACTCCACACCGTTGATGCGCGTGGTGTGGGCGTCCTGCAGCTTTTGCCGCAGCAGCACCAGTTCGGGCTGGAACGCGGACATCACGGCGACGCGCGGCACGGCAGGTGGCGCCGACGGCGCGCTGGCGCAGCCGGCCAGCGCGGCCAGCAGCGCAACGGTGCTCAGGATCAGCGGACGGCGTCGGATCATGGTCAGGCACTCCCCCGGTTCATTGCCTACATCGGCCAAGCTGGAACCTTAGCAGGTGCCCGGCCGCGCGCAGCCGCTCGAGCCTGCAGCCGCCTCTGCCGCGACGCACCAAGCCGCTCGCACGCTAGGCGCTCCGGCCAGGCAGGGGCGACTCGCCGCGCCGGACGAGCGTTGGGCGCTCGACGAAGGGCGACGATATCGTCAGGCAGCGGCCCTGTGGGCCGTCAGCTCAAGGCCAGCCGCACCAGGTCGTCGACCGACGCATCGCGGCGGAAGCCCGCGCCTTCCGCGGCAGCCGTGACCAGCGGCGGAAAGCGCGCGAACAGCGCTTCGACCCGTTCGTCCGGCGCATAGCGCACCAGCTCGGCAGCCGGCGTGCCGTACACCCGGCCGACGGCGTCAACCAGTTCGGCCATCGACGCGCGCCGCGTCGGCAGCGTCAGCGCGCGGCCGGCCGGCAGCGCGGCGGCGTCGACCTGCGCGCCATGCAGCAGCTGATCCACCACGCACGGCAGCGACGACGCCCAGGTCGTCGCTGCAGGCGAGGTCGGACAGGTGAAGGGCCGTCCGGCCGCCGGTTCGCGCAGCAGGTCGCTGAGAAAAGCCGACAGCTGCCCGGTGCGCGCCGGCGGACGCGCCAGCACGCCGGGCAGGCGCAGCGAGCGGCCGTCGATCCAGCCGCGGCGGCTGAAGTCGGCCACCAGCAGTTCACCGACCAGCTTGTGCATGCCGTAGCTCATCACCGGCTGCTTCGGCGTGTCGTCGTCGACCGGGCCGCGCAGCGTGCCGAACACGGCGATGCTGCTGGCAAAGACGAACACCGGCGCCGCGGCGCCCGCGTCGGCCTGCGCCTTGCAGCGTTCGAGCAGCGCCTGCGTCGCGTCGAGGTTGACGCGACGCGCCAGCGCGTACTGTTGTTCGGCCATGCCGCCGGGGATGCTGGCCAGGTGGAACACCACGTCGACGCCGTCGGCGAAGGCGCGGTCCAGCAGCCGGTCATCGGCCAGGTCGCCCGCCAGCGCTTCGACGCGCGCGTCGGCCGCCGCGTCCAGCCGCAGGTCGAGCAGCCGCAGCCGCTCGATCGTGCGGCTGCGCAGCGTGCCCGCCTCGAGCAGTTGCCGCGCCAGTGCGCGGCCGACGAATCCGTCGGCGCCGGTGATGAGCACGCGCACTTCAGCCTCCCGCGGCGACCACCCGCTGGTCGATCACGCCGAAAGGCCCGTCGCGGCCATCGGCGAACTTGGCCTGCATGCGCACCCGGTCGCCGAACTTCATGTAGCCGGTCTTCGCCGCACCCTGCTCGAGCATCTCGATGACGCGCCGCTCGGCGATGCAGGCCGAGCCGGCCGCGCCGCCGGCGTTGGACACCGTGCCCGAGCCGACGATCGTGCCGGCGCTCAGGCGCCGCGTGTGCGCGGCATGCGCGACCAGTTCGCCGAAGTGGAAGTTCATCTCGCGGCCGTTGGGCTCGCCGAAGCGCTGGCCGTTCCATTGCACGTGCAGCGCCAGGTGCACGCGCCCGCCCGCCCAGGCGTCGCCCAGCTCGTCGGGCGTCACCGCGATGGGCGCGAAGGCGGTCGAGGGCTTGGCCTGCAGGAAGCCGAAGCCCGACTGCATCTCGCGCGGGCCCAGCGCGCGCAGGCTCCAGTCGTTGATCTGCACGACCAGCCGGATGCAGCCCAGCGCGGCGTCGGCCGACGCGCCCATCGGCACTGGGCCGGTGACCACGCCGAACTCGCCCTCGAAGTCGATGCCGTCGGCCTCGCGCGGCAGCGGCACGTCGGCCTGGCAGCCGAGGAAGTCGTCGCTCGCGCCCTGGTACATCACCGGCACGGTGTCGAACTGCGGGATCGGCGGCGAGTTGAAGGCACGCTCCATCAGCCGACCGTGGTTCAGGAAGGCCGAGCCGTCCAGCCACTGCGGGCTGCGCGGCAGCGGCGCGAGGCAGGGCGCGGCGTCGAAGGGCAAGGCGCCGGCGGCGGTGCCGGCATTCAGTTGCTCGTACAGCGCCTGCAGCCGCGGCTGCACCGCGTCCCAGCGCTGCAGCGCGTCGATCAGGCTGGCGGCGATGCCGGTGGCGGGCACGGCGCTGCGGCCGTCGCGCGAGACGACCATCAGGCGGCCGTCCGGCGTGCCGTCGGCTTGGGTGGCGAATTTCATGTCAGCGATCCTTCAGTTGCCCGGCAGATCCAGGCGCAGGTTGGCGGCCTTGATGACCTTGGCATAGCGTTGGGTTTCGGCGTCGACGAAGGCGCCAAAGCCCTCGGGTGACAGCGTCGACGGCTCCGGGCTGCCCAGCAGCACCAGCTTGTCGCGCGCCTCGGGCGTGGCCATCGCCCGCTGCACTTCGGCATTGAGCCGCCTGACGGCCTCGCGCGGCAGGTTGGCCGGCGCGAACAAGCCGAACCAGCCGGTAACCTCGAAGCCGGGCAGGCCCGATTCGGCCACCGTCGGCAAGTCGGCCGGCAGCACCGGCGAACGCCGGGCACCGGTCTGCGCGATCAGCTTCAGCTTGCCGTCCTTGACCTGCGGTGCCACCACCAGCGCGCTGTTGAACATCAGCTGCACCTGGCCGCCCATCAGGTCGTTCAGGGCCGGCGCCGCGCCCTTGTAGGGCACGTGCAGCATCTGCACGCCGGCCATCTGGTCGAACATCTCCCCGGCCAGGTGCAGCGTGTTGCCCACGCCGGCCGACGCATAGGCGATCTTGCCCGGGTTGCGGCGCGCCGCGTCGATCAGCTCGCGCACGTTGTTCGCCGGCAGGCTGGGATGGGCGACGATGACCATCGGCCCCGGCGGCACCACCAGCGCCACCGGCACGAAATCGCGCGCGCTGTCGTAGGGCAGCTTCGGGTACAGCGTGGCATTGCTGGCATGCGCGGCGCTGGCGAAGAGCAGCGTGTGGCCATCGGTGGATTTGGCGACGAAGTCGCTGGCGATGATGCCGTTGGCGCCGGGCTTCGATTCGACCACCACCGGCTGGCCCAAGGCCGCGGCCAGCTTGTCGGCCAGCAGCCGCGCCACCAGGTCGCTGGTGCCGCCGGGTGGAAATGGCAGCACGATGCGCAGCGGCCGCGTCGGCCAGTCGGCGGCCCGCGCCGGCACGGCGGCGGCGGCCGCGGCGAGAAGCAGCGCGCGGCGCGTGAGTGAGCTTGCATTCATCGTCAATCCACCGTGATCTGGTTGTCCTTCACCACCTTGGCCCAGCCGCGTGCGTCCTCGGCCAGAAAGGCCTTGAACGCCGCCGGCGTGCTGCCCACCGGCGGCAGCCCGTAGTCGCGCAGCAGCGCCCGGAAGTCGGCGGATTCGACGATGCGGTTGGACAGCGCGGCCAGCGCCTGCACCGTGGCCTCGGGCGTCTCGCGCGGCACGAAGATGCCCTGCCAGGAATCGCCGCTGAAGCCGGGGAAGCTCTCGCCCACCGTCGGCACCTCGGGCAGCATCTCCAGCCGCTTGGCGCTGGTGACGGCCAGCGCGCGCACGCGGCCGCCCTTGATCTGGCCGATCGCCGTGGTGCTGGCGTCGACGCCGACGTCCACGCGCCGGCCGATGACGTCGGGCATGAACGCGTCCTTGTAGGGGATGTGCGTCATGTGCGCGCCCGCCGTGTTCAGCAGCCGCGCCATCACCACGTGCAGCCCGGTGCCGATGCCGCCGCTGGCGTAGGTCAGCGCGCCGGGCTTGGCCTTGGCGTCACGCAGCAGATCGTCCAGCGTGCGCCATGGCGCGTCGGCGCCCACCAGCAGCACGTAGGGCACCGCCAGCACCTGCGTCACCGGCGTGAAGTCCTCGGCCTTGTACGGCAGCTTGCGGAACACATAGGGGTTGATCGAGAAGGTGTTGTTCACCGTCCAGAGCAGCGTGCTGCCGTCGGCCGGCGCTGCGGCCGCCGCCTGCGTGGCGATGATGCTGCTCGCGCCCGGCTTGTTCTCGACCACCACCGGCTGGCCGCTCAGCCTGGCGAAGCGCTCGGCCCATTGGCGGGCCACCACGTCGGGCGACACGCCGGCGGGGAACGGCACGATCACCCGCACCGGCTTGCTCGGAAACGCCGGCTGCGCGCGTGCCGCACCGGGCGCCAGCAGCGCCGCCGCCGCGCCCAGCAGAAGGCGGCGTCGCGCCGCGGGATTCGAATGCGTCATTTGCAGAAGTCCTCTTTCAGGAACCGTCGCCGATGGTCGTACCGCCATCGACGACGAGGTTGTGGCCGTTGATGAAGGCACCGGCCTGGGCCGCGAGCATGACCACCACGCCGGCGATCTCGTGCGGCTCGCCGACGCGGCGCAGCGGCGTCTGCGCCAGCCGCCGCTGCATGAAGGCGGCGTCGGCCAGCAGCGGCTCGGCCAGCGGCGTGCGGATCAGCCCCGGCGAGACGGCATTGCAGCGCACGCCGTGCGGGCCCCACTCCACCGCCAGGTTGCGTGCCAGTTGCGCCAGCGCCGCCTTGCTCAGCCCGTACAGGCCGATGGCCCGGTTGCCGCGCAGCCCGGCGATGCTGGACATCAGGATCACGCTGCCGCCGCCGCGCGCCGCCATGCCGGGCACCAGCGCCTGGGTCAGCCGCAACGCGCTCTTCAGATTCACTTCGAGCACGCGGTCGATGTCGGCATCGGCCAGCGCGCCGAGCGGACCGGCCGGGCCCTGGATGCCGGCGTTGCAGACCAGCACGTCGACCGCGCCGGCCGCGGCCACCAGCGCATCGACCTGCTCGTGCCGCGACAGGTCGGCGGCGATGCCGCGCGCGCGCTGGCCGGCATCGCGCAGGCGCCCCGCCAGGTCCTCGCAGGCGCTGGCCTCGATGTCGCTGACGATGAGCTCGGCGCCGTGCATCGCCAGCGCCTCGCAGATCGCGATGCCCAGGCCGCCGGTGGCACCGGTGACCAGCGCCCCGCGGCCGTGCAGGTCGAACAGATCGTGCATCGGCTCAGCGCCGGGCCAGCGCTGCCGCGATCGCCGGGTCGTAGCGGCCGTCGACCAGGATGAACAGCATGCGGCAAGGCTTGTCGGAGCGATTGGCCCAGGCGTGGTTGGTGCCGCGCTGCACGACCACGCTGCCGGGCTTGAGCGGTACCTCGCTGTCGTCGAGCACCAGCGTCAGCTCGCCTTCGATGACGATGCCGTAGTCCACCGTCTCGGTGCGGTGCATCAGCGGGTGCGGCGAACCGGCCTTGACGGTGGACGCCGCCGCGTCGCCGATCTGGCTGAAGGCGTCGTGCATCTTCGCCGCGCCGCGCGCCAGCAGCTCGGGCGTGTCCGGCGGGATGTCGACGAAGCGGATGCGCGTGCCCTGCGCCGGCGGCGGCAGCATCAGCGGCGCGGTGCTGGGGTCGGCGCCGTTGTCCACCGGGGCCGGGCTGCCTGCGGTGCACCAGACCTCGTGGAACACCGTGCCGGGGATGGCAGCGATCTCGGCGACCGTGGGCAGCGGCCCGTTGCTGGCGACGATCGCCTTGCCGTCGGCGTCGTGGCCGGTGACGACGCGGTGGATCGGGGGAAAGTTCATGTGGCGTGCTCCTGCGTTGCAAGGGGGGCTTGGGACGAATTCAGCCGCTCGGCTGGGCGGCGGCACGCAGCGCGGCCACGCGCTCGCGCGTATACAGGTCGGTCCACTTCAGCGAATTCAGGTCGCTGACCGAGAAGCGGTCGTAGGTCCGGCGCTCGAAGCGCTTGCGCTGGCCGCCGACGTAGACCGAAGCGATCGCCGCCGGGTCCAGCAGCACGCGGACATCGGCCAGCGGATCGCCGGTGATGCACAGGAAGTCGGCGTGCCGGCCGACCTCGATCGCGCCGGACTGCGCGTGGGCCGGCGTGCCCGGCCGGCCGCGGGGCATCAGCTGGGCGCCCACCGAGGTGGCGGCGCGCAGCGCCTGCGCGGGCGTGAAGCCCAGCCACTGCACCAGGATGTCGATCTCGCGCGCGTGCCATTCGCCGTAGGGCGTGACGGCGAAGCCGGCGTCGCTGCCGGTGACGAAGGGCACGCCGGCGTCGCGCAGCCGCCGCAGGTTGCGGCAGCCGATGTCGACCACGCGCTGCTGCATCGCGCAGTAGCCCGATGACACCGACGGGTCGTGATCCTGGCTGAACTCGATGTTGTTGCGCAGGAAGGTCAGCGTCGGCGCGACGACGCCGCCGGAGCGCAGCAGCGCCTCGGCGCATTCGTCGTCGGCGAAGAACGCGTGGAAGACCAAGTCCACGCCGGCGCGCGCGGCCTGCAGCACCGCCTCCTTGCCGTAGGCGTGCGTCGCCACGCGTTTGCCCAGGCGGTGTGCCTCGGCGACCATCGCGCTGACCTCGTCCTGCGTGAAGGCGGCGATGTGCGTGCCATCCTCGCGGAAGTGCGTGCCGTCCAGCGCGATCTTGATGAAGTCGACGCCGGCCTTGGCCTGCCGGCGCACCTCCTCGCGCTGCGCGTCGCGCGTGGTGCACAGCCGCCCCGTCACGTACTCGGGTGTGCCCACGTGCTCGGGGAACCAGTCGTTCAGGCTGTGGCGGTTGGCCACGACGTTGCTGCTGGCGGCGATGCGCGGGCCGTCGAAGAGTCCGGCGCGGATGGCGTCGCGCACCGCGATGCTGCAGTTGCCGGCGTCGCCGGGCACGACGATCGACGTGTAGCCCGCCGCCAGCACGTGCTGCGCGAAGAACAGGCCGCGCAGCGCGCGCCATTCGGGCGTCACCCAGAAGTCGATGTCCTCCTCGCTGCGCGCGTTGCCGAAGACCAGGTGCGTGTGCACGTCGACCATCCCCGGCATGACGAAGTGCGCGGCGGCGTCGAGCACCGTGTCCTGCGGGCCGGGCTGCGGCGCCGCCGCGGTCGGCCCGACGTGCGTGAACAGGCCGTTCTCGACGACCAGCGTCTGCGCGTGCCGCACCTGGTCTTCCAAGCCGGTGAAGAGCCGCGCGCAGCGGATGAACTGCCGGGGGACACTCATGGTCATTCCTCGAAGATGGCGACGGCGCGCGTCCAGCCGGCGCTGGCGCCGCGGATCTTGTGCGGGAAGCAACTGACGGTGAAGCCGTGCGCCGGCAGCGACTCCAGGTTGTGCAGCTTCTCCAGGTGGCAGTAGCCGATGTCGCGGCCGGCCTTGTGGCCTTCCCAGATCAGCGCCTTGTTGCCGGTCTCGGCCACTTTCTTGGCGGTGTAGCTGAAGGGCGCGTCCCAGCTCCATGCGTCGGTGCCGGTCAGGCGCACGCCGCGTTCCAGCAGGAACATGGTCGCCTCGTAACCCATGCCGCAGCCGGCGCTGACGAAGTCCGGGTGGCCGTAGCGCGAGCCGGCGCGCGTGTTGACGAGCACGATGTCCAGCGGCTGCAAGTCGTGGCCGATGCGCGTCAGCTCGGCCTGCACGTCGGCGGCCGTCGCCACGTAGCCGTCGGCGAAGTGGCGGAAGTCCAGCTTCACGCCCGGCTGGAAGCACCATTCCAGCGGCACCTGATCGATGGTGATGCTCGGACGGCTGCCGCCGTTCTTCGCGTCCTGCGTCGAGTGGAAGTGCCACGGCGCGTCCAGGTGCGTGCCGTTGTGCGTGGTCAGCGTCACCCATTCGGCGGCGGCGGCCTCGCCGCCGGGGTAGTCCTCGGGCTTGGTGCCGGGCAGCATGGCCAGGAACTCGGGCAGCGTGTCGGCATGCTTCTGGTAAGTGATCTTCGGCGCCAGCGGCGGCGGGTCGGAGAGCACGTCGTTCTCCAGGTAGATCGACAGGTCGACGAATCTGCGTTGCGGCTTCATGCGGTGGCTTCCTTGTGGCGTGATGCGATCTGCTCCCCGGCGATGCGCCCGGTGTTCAGCGCGAAGCCCATCGAGGTGCCGGGGAACAGGAATGGGTAGCTGTCGCCGTAGATCGAGCAGGCGTCGGTGCCCGCAGCGTACAGGCCTTCGATCGCGCGCCATGCGTCGTCGAGCACCTCCGCGCGGTGGTTGATGCGCAGCCCGCCGGCGCTGCCGTAGGCGCTGGGGAAATGCCGCGCCGCGAAGAAGCGCGGCCGGCGCAGCGGCCGCAGGTAGTGCTGCGGCTTGTTGAACAGCGTGTCGTAGCCGCGCGCGCAGTCGGCGTTGTACTGCGCGACGGTGGCGCTCAGGGCCGCGGCCTCGATGCCGGTCTGCGCCGCCAGGTCGGCGAGCGTGTCGGCAACGAAGAAGTGCCGGTAGCCGGTGGCGACGAAGCGGTCGATCAACGCGTCGGCGTCGTCGATGCGCGTCACCGGGAACACGCGGTTGCGGAAGTCGAAGTCGCGCGCCATCGCCGCCAGGATGTCGGCATCGAAGATCAGGAACGCGCAGCGCTGCTTCTGCTGCGCGATGGCATTGCCGGTGAAGGTCACGTTGGGCATCACCGATTCGTCGATGAAGCGTTCGCCCAGCAGGTTGACCATCAGGTGCGGCTGGCGGCAGGCCTCGTGCAGCGGCATCGGCACGCTCAGGTTGTCGGGCATGCCGTAGACCAGCTCCATCAGCATCTCGGTGCGCGCCGCGCCGACCGCCCAGGCCATGCGCAGGCCGTCGCCGCGAACACCCGGCGTGCGGAACGGATGCATGTCGCGGCCGAGCTCGAAGCCGGCGTGCTCGCGCACCATCTCCGGGCTGTCGCCGAAGCCGCCCGTGGCCAGAACGACGGCGGCGGCGCGCGCGTCGATGGGCGCGCCCTGTGCGTCCACGGCGTGCACGCCGACGACGCGGCCGCCTTCCCGGATGAGCGCGTTCACGGGCGTCTGCAGCCGCAGTTCCACGCCCAGCTCGACGGCGCGACGCGTCAGCACGCGCATCATCGTCGCCGCGCCGCCCGGGCCCGGCGGGCCTTGCTCGGGCTTGACCAGGTGCCAGGTCTGGAACGAGCCGGTGAAGTAGGTGGCCGGCTCGACGAACTCCACGCCCAGGCTTTCCAGCCAGTGGATCGTCTCGCCCGAGCGGTTCAGGAACTCGCGCACCAGCCGCGCGTCGACGCGCCAGTGGGTGAAGTCCATGTAGGCCTTGAAGGCCTCGTCGCGCGTCGGCGGCAACAGCCGCGCGCGGGTATGGCGGCTTTCGATGCCCAGCGGCCCCATGCCACGGTTGGCGGTGCCGCCGGTGACGGCGGCCTTCTCGAGCAGCAGCACGCGCAGCCCGGCCTGTGCCATCGTGATGGCGGCTGCCAGGCCGGCCGGGCCGGCGGCAACGACGATCGCATCGTGCGTCATGCCGCTCTCCGGGCGACGTGCGCCTGCCGCGCCTGCGCCGGCACCAGCGCCGCCACGGCGACCGCGGCGCCGAGGCCCAGCCCGGCGGCGACGACGGCAATGGCGCCGTAGCCGGCAAACTTGACGAAGGTGCCGCCGAGGATCGGCCCGATGGCGGCGCCGACCATCAGCATCGCCGGCGTGGCGGCCAGCGCGCGGCCGCTGGGTTCCAAGCGCGCCAGCAGCCCGAAGGCAAAGGTGTGCGTGAAGATGATGATCGCGGCAAACACGCAGGCCGCAGCGGCATAGACCTGGAAGCTGCTGCGCGTCATGATCAGCGCGCACACCGCCGCCTGCACCAGCGGCCCGGCGATCAGCACGCCGCGCGCCCGCAACCGGTGCTGCAGCCAGGCGGCCAGCGGCGCCGGCAGCAGGTTGACGAAGCCCAGCGCGATCAGCACGCCGGTGATCTGTGCCACGCCGTAGCCGCGGTCGGCGCCGGCGCGCTCCAGAAAGGCGAAGGTCATCGACTGCACCAGCCCCATGCAGAAGATGGCGAAGATGCCCGCCCACACCGCCGGCGGGAAGCGCCGCGGTGCGCCCTGCGGCGCGCCGGATGCCGGCAGCACAACGGCCGGCGGCAGGACTGGAAAGGCCAGCGCGCCCAGCAGCGCGCCCACCGCCATCACCGCGGCGAAGACGACAAAGAGCATCGGCGCGCCGGCCGCTTCGATGAGCTTCGGCGTGCCGCCGAGGAACAGGATGGCGAACACGCCGAGCGCGAAGTTGACCAGCGCGAACTGCCGGTGCGGGTTGGCGCTGCGCGCCAGCGTGCCGTGCGTGACGCTGAGCGCGCTGCCCGCGGCCAGCCCGGCCAGCACATGCAGCGCGGCCAGCGCGCCGAAGCCGCGCGTCTGCGCTGCCGCGGCGAAGGCCGCGGCAGCCACGCCGAAGCCGCAGGCCGCGACGACGCGGCCGTTGAGCCGCCCGAAGCGCGGCGCCAGCATGACGCTCGCCAGCACGGCGCCGGCGAGGAACAGCGTCACCAAGCCGCCCGCCTGCTGCGGGTCGAAGCCGTAGTGCGCGATCAGCGCACCCACCCACACCGGCAGCGCGACCAGGTCGATCATGCCGGCGCAGTGGCCGGCCATCAGCGCGATGCGGCCGCGCCAGGAGTCGGTTCGGACCATCGTCGTGCCCCGCTCAGATCGGCTGCGCCAGCGCCATCAGCGACTCGCGCATGATGCGCGCCTGTTCGTCCTTGTCGCCGCCCTGCATCTCGAGTTCGCCCAGGCGGCCGGAGTTCTCCACGACCATGCGGCAGCGCTCCCAGCGCCGGTCCTCGAAGGCCTGCAACGCGGCGCCCACCTCGGCGTGGCGCTTCAGCTCGTCGGCCAGGACCAGCGCGTCCTCGATGCCGATGCACGCGCCGCTGGCCAGGTGCGGCGTGGTGGCATGCACCGTGTCGCCGATCAGCACGACGCGGCCCCGCTGCCACGGACGCGGCATCAGCATGCCTTCGAGCGGGCGGAAGACGATCTGCGAATCGGCGCCGATCTGCTCGCGCACCTGCTTCAGCAGCGGCGCGGGGAACTCGGCCAGCAGGCCGCGCAGGTGCGCGACAAAGGTGGCGGGGTCCACGCGCTCGTTGTGCGGCCGGTGCTCGGTGACGAACAGGTACATCTGCTGCTTCGACACCGGGTTCAGCCCGGGCTTGACGCGGCCCAGCCACATCATCGCCGTGTCCACCTCCGGCGGGCGCGGCAGCACCGCGCGCCACACCGCCTGGCCGCTGTAGCGCGGCTTGGGCGCGGTGGGGAACAACGCCTCGCGTGTCTTCGAATACAGGCCATCGGCGCCGATCACCAGGTCGTAGCGCCGGCGCTGGCCGTCGGTGAAGCTCACGTCGACGCCGTCGGCGTCCTGCTCGATCGTGCTGAATGTGCAGCCCAGCCGCACGTCCGTGCCCGAGGCGCGCGTCGCCTCGGCCAGGATGCGCGCCAGCACCGGCCGCAGGATCGCGCCGCCGCCGGGAATGTCGGCGCCGGCGATGCGCGGCGTCGGCAGCGCGCCGATCGGCGTGCCGTCGGGCAGGTGGATCAGCACGCCGTCGGCGGCGTTGCCTTCGCGCAGGAACGCATCGAGGATGCCGAGCTGGCGGAACGCGCGCAGCGTCGCCCCGCCCAGGCTGATGCCGGCACCGTAGTTGCGCCAGCCGGGGTCGATCTCGACCAGGTCGACTTGCGCGCCGAGCTTGGCGCATTCGATGGCTGCGGACATGCCGGAAAAGCCGCCGCCGATGACGAGGACGTTGCGGGCTGCGAGGGTCATGGGGTGGTCTCCTCCACGGGTTCGTTGTCAGTCAGATGGACGGCGCCGCTGTCGTCCACGGTGAGCGCCACCGGCTGCAGCGACTGGCCCAGGCAGGGGCCGAGCACGCAGGCGCCGCTGGCGATGTCGAACAGCGCGCCATGCGCGCTGCAGCGGATGTGGCGGCCGTCGCCGCTGAGGTAGGCGTGGCGTCGCCACGGCAGCGGCGTGCCGGGCCCGTGCGGGCAGGCGTCGAGATAGCCGTGCACCTGCGCACCCACGCGCACGATGAAGACCGTGTCGCGGCCCGCGCCCCGCGGGTCGAAGCCACGGCTGGCACCATCGGGCAGGTCGTCGATCGAGCACAGACGCATGAGGCTTCTCTTCAGTGCGCGGCGCCGGGCGGCGGCGGGCCGGAGGGCGCCCACTTCTCGCGGTACTCGAACAGGAAGCTCTGCGACGCGTCGGCGCCCATCGGCCCTTCGCGCGCCACCCAGGTGTCGTCGTGCAGGTCCATGTCGGCGTCGTACTCGACGTGGCAGCCCAGCGGCGAGTTGAAGTACCAGAACCAGTTGCTGCCGAACTTGTGGCGTCCGGGGCCCCAGAAGCTCTGGTAGCCCTTCTCGACGAAGCGCGTGCCGGCCAGCAGCACGTCGGTGGGCCCGCCCATGTGGAAGGTGAAGTGCTCGACGCCCTTCATGAACGGCGGCGTCTGGATCATGAACAGCGTGTGGTGGTCCCGCGTGCCGGCCGGGCGCAGGAACGGGCCGACGCCGGTGAAGCGGTCGGTGCAGACGAAGCCCAGCCGCTGGTAGAAGGCCTGGGCCCGGTCCGCGTCGGGCACGAAGTAGACGACGTGCGACAGCGAACGCGGCAGCGCCGGCGCGTCGGGGGCCACGCCCAGCAGGTTGGGCCCGCGCTGCGGCGCGGCGCCCGGCGCGTTGACGGCCTCGGCGGCCAGCGCCAGCGGCTTGCGCACCGTGACCTGGAAGGCGAGCGCGAAGCCGGCGTCGTCCACGCAGCGCACAATGCCGCCGCGGCGCGTGGCCTCGCGGTCGCGCCGCAGCTCGGCTTCGATGGCGTCCAGCGTCGCCGCGTCGGCCACGCCATAGACCGTCTCGCGCAGCATCGACGCCGTGCCCAGCCCCGGCGGCAGCGACGCGTCGTCCTGCGCGCGCAGCACGATGGCCGTGCCGTCCAGCGCCTCGAAGCGGCCGCCGCCGGCGTCCTTCAGGCCGTAGTCGACCAGGTACTGCCGGCAGGCCGGCAGGTCGTCGACGCCGAAGACCAGTGCGTCGAGTCCAATGATGTTCATGTCCAGTTTCTCCTCTGTTAGGCGGCCGTGCGGCCGCCAAGCGTTTCCGCAACCCAGTCGGCGATGTAGTGGCCGGCGTTGATGCTGTTGTCGAAGCTGGCGTGCTGCACGCCGCCTTCGCGCTCGGTGAAGACCTTCAGCTCCCGCTTCGGGCTGTTGACCAGCTGCTCGTAGGTGCGCTGCGCCCACTTCAGCGGGATCTGCGAATCGCGCTCGCCGTGCGTCACCAGGAAGGGCACGCGGATCTTCTCGACCACGCCGTCCAGGTGCACGTTCTCGGCGATGCGCATGAAATCGTCCATGTCCTTGGCGCCCCACACCCACTGCACGTGCGCCCAGTAGTGCGGCACCGGGAAGTTGCCTTCCTTCTCCAGCCGGCGCTTCTGCACGTCGCGCCAGTCGTGGTTGGCGCCCCAGACCACGCCGCAGGCGAAGCGCGGCTCGAAGGCCACGGCGCGCGGGCAGTAGTAGCCGCCCAGCGACACGCCTTCGCAGCCGATGCGCTTCGCGTCGACGTCGGGCTGCTGCTCCAGCCAGTCGACGACGCGGCTGGCCCAGTGCTCGGCGTCGAAGCGCGCGCTCAGGCCGTGCAGGCGCAGCGCCTCGCCGCTGCCCGGCTGGTCGACGACCAGCGAGGACACGCCGCGCCTGGCCAGCCACGCCGGCAGGCCGACCAGGTACTTCATCTCCTTGGTCGAATCCAGGCCGTTCAGCTGCACCAGCAGCGGCGCGCGCTGGCCCGGCTGCAGGCCCTCGGCCGGCAGGTACAGCGCCGACAGATGCGCGCCTTCGTAGGGGATCTCGACGCGCTGCACCTTGTCGCCGAGCAGCCGCGAGCCTTTGAGGAACAGCGCGAGCTCGCGCCGGTACAGCTCCATGCGGCCCGGCGCGTCGTGTGCCTGCAGCCGCTCGGCGGTGATCAGGTACGACGACGCGCGGCGCAGCTTCTCGCCGGCGGAAAGCAGCCGTCCTTGGGCTTCGTCCTCGTCGGCGAGCAGGCACAGCTGGTCGGCCATGCGCACCCAGGTCTCGCGGAAGGCTCGGGTGCCGGCCGCGTCGGGCGCCTTGGCCGCGTCCTGCAGCGGCGCGCACATCGCCTCGATCTCGCCGATGCGCGCGCCCATCTCGATGGCCAAGTCGACCGACAGGTTCCAGACGTAGTTGGTGGGGAAATACTTGAACATGGCTCTCAGAACTCCATCAGGTCACGGGCCGCGACGACCGGCCCCTTGTAGTGCAGCGCCACGCCGTCGACGTAGGCGCTGTCGGGGTCGGCATCGCGGCCGGGCACGAAGTGCGTCAGCACCACCTTCTTCACGCCGGCGGCCGCGGCCAGGCGGCCGATGTCTTCCGGCACCGTGTGGTCGTCGGCCATGTGGCGCATCAGTTCGTCGAACAGCCCCGGCGGCACCTTGCCCTGCTGCGAGGCCATGAAGCGGCGCAGGCTGTCGGCGATCAGCGGCAGGCTCACCACCTCGTGCACCAGCAGGTCGGCGCCGCGCGCGAAGTCGGTCAGGTTGGCGCACTTGCCGGTGTCGCCGCTGAAGACGATCACGCGGTCCGGCGTCTGCACGCGGTAGGCGAAGGACTTGTCGCGCGCCGCGCCGGCGAGCGACGACGCGTCGAAGTGGAAGTGGCAGTTCTCCACCGCCGTCACCTTGATCAGCTCGTCCTGGTACACCAGCCCGGCCTCGCGGATGTCGTGGGCCTTGAACAGCTGCGCGGGCGTCTCCGACATCCGCGTATCGGAGCTGCGGATGCGCGCGTTGGGCGCGAAGTACTGCAGGAAACCCTGCAGCATCGACTCGGTGCCTTCGGGGCCGTGCACATGGACCTCCGAGCGCCGCCCCGTGCTCCACTGCAAGCCCATCAGCGTGCCCCAGTCGGCGTTGTGGTCGTCGTGGTTGTGGGTGATGAAGATGCGCTCGACGCGGCGGTAGTCCAGCCCCGCCTGCTGCAGCTGCCGCACGACGCCATTGCCGGCATCGACCAGGTAGATGCGCCCCTGCACGACGATGGCGTTGGCCGGCTGTGCGCGGTGCCCGGCCGGCAGGGGACCGCCTTGCGTGCCGAGCACGACGAGGCGCGTGCCAGCGGCCGCGGCCGCCGCCGAAGGCGCCGAGCCGGCCGATGCCGTGGGCGCGGTCTGCGCCGCCGCGCCCGTCCAAACGCCGGCCACCAGGGCCAGCGCGCAAGCCACGCGCGTGGCGTCCAAGAAGCTCTTCATCCTGTCGTCCTTTCCGAAGTCATGCCGGCGTGGCCGGCCATTTCGAGCAGCCGCGCCGCCAGCTGGTCGAAGGATTCGCCGGCGCCGAAGCGCGGGTCGCCGTGGGCCGCGAAGGCCGCGGCCATCTCGCGCCAGTCCTCGGCCTGCAGATGCAGGCTGGCGGCGGGCAGCACCAGTTGTTCTTCGTCGCGCATGTGCTGCCACTGCGCCTGGGCGAAGTCGCGCACCGCCTGCGCGAAGCCGGACCGCTCGCCGGCCTCCAGCAGCCGGCGCATCTGCGCGAACAGCGCCGCGCCGTCTTCGTGCTGCGCGTGCAGCGCATCGAGCAGCGCGTCGTGCGCGCGCGTGCGCCGGCGCAGCGCGGCGAACAGGTAGGCGTCTTCCTTCGGGTGGTGCAACCGCTCGGGGAACTGATCGATGTAGAAGACCAGTGCGCGCAGCAAGGCCGGGTCGGGCGCAGGCAGGTCCACCTGCGCGAGCAGCGCATGCAGCACGGCCGCCAGCGAGCGGTGCTCGTCGCGCAGCAGCGCCAGCGCGCGCTGCTCGTCGCTGGCCGGCGCCAGGTTGCTCTCCACCGCCGCCACCAGCACCGGCAGCGTCGCCGCGTCGAGCAGCTTGCGCGTCACCGAGCCGAGCAGTGCGCCCTTCAACCCGCGCTTGCCGTGCGAGGCCATGAACACCAGGTCGCAGCCTGCATCGTGCGCGGCCTGCAGGATGGCCTCGTGCGGCCGGTCGCCGGTCAGCACCTGCGCATCGCAGGCCACGCCGGCCGCGCGCGCCGCGCTTTCGGCCTTGGCGACGATGGCGCGCGCGTTGCCGGCTGCGGCCTCGGCGAAGGTGGCCGGCGACAGGGCGTGCAGCAGCGCGCCTTCGCCACGCGCGCCCAGGTCGGCGCGCACGTGCACGAAGGTGATGCGCGCGCCGCCGGCGCCGGCGTAGGCGACGGCCTGTTCGACGGTGCGCGCGGCCAGCGGCGTGCCGTCGATCGGAACCAGCAGGTGCTTGTACATCGCGCTCCTTCAGGCGGTGCCGGGCTGCACGCCGAAGGCCTCGGCGCGCAGGTCGGGCACGGCGTGCGCCGGCTTCAACAGAAAGTGCGCCAGCGCCGGCAGCAGCCCCAGCGCGCCGAGCATGTTCCACAGGAACATGAAGGCCAGCAGCAGCCCCATGTCGGCCTGGAACTTGATGGGGCTGAAGACCCAGGTGACGACGCCGATGGCCAGCGTGACGCCGGTCAGCATGACCACCTTGCCGGTGAACAGCAGCGCGCGGTAGTAGGCCTCGGACAAGCTCTTGCCTTCGCGCATCTGCGCCAGCGTCACCGACAGGATGTACAGCGCGTAGTCCACGCCGATGCCGACGCCCAGCGCGATGACCGGCAGCGTCGCCACCTTCACGCCCATGCCCAGCGCCACCATCAGCGCCTCGGCGAGCACCGAGGTGAGCACCAGCGGCAGCACCGCCACCAGCACCGCGCGCCACGAGCGGAAGGTGATCCAGCACAGCAGCATCACCGCGCCGTAGACCAGCAGCAGCATCTGCGTCCACGCGCTCTTCACGACGATGTTGGTCGCGGCCTCGATGCCGGCGCTGCCCGCGGCGAGCAGGAATTTCACGTCGGCCGTGTCGTTGGCCGCGGCGAAGGCGGCCACGTGGTCGACCACGCGCGCCAGTGTCTCGGCCTTGTGGTCGCGCAGGAAGGCATACACCGTCAGCAGCGAACAGGCGTCGTTGTACAGGCCGCGGGGCGCGCCGGCGGTGACGGTGTTCAACATGTCCTGGTTGGGCACGAAGTCGTACCACTTCGGGCTGCCCTCGTTCAGCCCGGCGATGACGCGGCGGTTCAGCAGCGCCAGCGTGTTGGTGCTTTCCACGCCGTCGATCTGCCGCAGCTGCCACTCCAGCGCGTCGATCTTGTTCAGCGTGGCGTACTGCGCGCACTGGCCGTCGGGCGTCTTGACCATCACCGCCAGCACGTCGCTGGACGCGCCGTAGGCGGCGTTGACGAAGGCCACGTCGCGGTTGTAGCGGCTGTACTCGCGCAACTCGGGCGCGCCGGGGTCGAGGTCGCCGATCTTCAGCCTGGTGCTGACGGCGAAGCCGCCGATGCCCAGCGCCAGCGCCACGGCGATGGCAACGGTTGCGTGGCGCCGGTGCGTGAAGCGGTCGAGCCAGGCCCACAGCGGCTGCTTGGCGGCGCCCGCCGCGTCGGCGGCTTCGGCGCGCAGGCTGCGCGCCGCCGCCCGCGGGCTGACGCCGACGTAGCTGAGCAGGATCGGCAGCAGGATCAGGTTGGTGAAGATCAGCGCGCCGACGCCCAGCGACGCGGCGACGGCCAGCTCGCGGATGACCTGGATGTCGATGACCAGCAGCACCGCGAAGCCCACCGCGTCGGCCAGCAGCGCCGTCAGGCCGGCGAGGAAGAGGCGCCGGAAGGTGAAGCGCGCCGCGACGAGCTTGTCCATGCCGCGGCCCACGTCCTGCATGATGCCGTTCATCTTCTGCGCGCCGTGGCTCATGCCGATGGCGAAGACCAGGAAGGGCACCAGGATCGAGTACGGGTCCAGCGCGTAGCCCAGCATCGGCAGCAGGCCCAGCTGCCAGACCACGGCCACCAGCGACGCGGCGACGACCAGCAGCGTCGAGCGCACGCAGCGCGTGTACCAGAACACCATCAGCGCGGCGATGGCCACCGCGATGGCGAAGAACATCAGCACCGCGCGCACGCCGTCGATCAGGTCGCCGACGATCTTGGCGAAGCCGGTGACGTGGATCTGCACGCCCTGCTGCTCGTACTTGGCGCGCAGCGACTCGATGCGCTGCGCAAAGGCCGCGTAGTCCAGCGCGCGGCCTTCGGCGTCCGTCGCCAGCAGCGGCACGTAGATGACGCTGGACTGCGCGTCCAGCGCGACCAGCTGGCCGACTTCGCCCGAACGCGCGATGTTGGCGGCCAGCTGCTGCAGGCTGGCGGGCGAGCCGTCGTAGCCGTCGGGGATCACCGGGCCGCCTTCGAGCCCGTCTTCGGTGACGCCCACCCAGCGCGTGGTCGGTGTCCACAGCGACTTCATCTGGTTGCGCGCCACGCCGGGCAGCAGGAAAACCTCGTCGCTCAAGCGGCGCAGCGTGTCCAGGTACGCGGCGTCATAGATCGAGCCCTTGGGGTTCGCGACGGCGATGCGCACCGCGTTGCCCAGCCCGGTCAGCTCGCTTTGGTGCGCCAGGTAGTTCTGGATGAACGGGTGGTGCGTGGGAATGGTCTTCTCGAAGCTGGCG
This sequence comes from Rubrivivax sp., assembly GCA_019635285.1. Taxonomy (GTDB): domain Bacteria; phylum Pseudomonadota; class Gammaproteobacteria; order Burkholderiales; family Burkholderiaceae_C; genus Rubrivivax. The sequence goes on from JAHBZS010000011.1 coordinate 125,428, forward strand.
TTCAGCTGCAACCGGGTCGCCTGCCAGCCCAGCAGCAGGGTGGCCAGCAGGCACAGCGCGACGACGACGGCGCGGTGGTTGAACAGCGCACGCTCGATCGGCGAGCCCGAGCGCGGGTCGAAGGCGTCGCCGGCGCCTGCGACGATGGAGGCGACAGGCTTCACCTGGCGGCTCCCGCGGCGTCGATGCGCCGCACGCCGTGGATCGACAGCGCCAGCAGCGCGCCGTCGCCGAGCACGTGCACGCCGTTCAACGGCGGCAGCGGCTGGCCCGGCCACGGCCGCAGCGCGGCGCCCTGCAGACCCAGCACCATGCCGGCCTGATTGACGAACACCAGCGAGCCGTCGGCACGCTGCGCCGACGCCGTCACCGACACCGGCACCGGCGACGCGATCTGCGTCCAGCTCGCCCCCGCGTCGGCGGAGCGCCAGACGTTGCCGCGCAGCCCGGCGACGACGATCTCGCCGTCGGCCGGCAGTTCGGCGGTAAAGAAGCTGCCCTTGTACGGCGTGGCCAGCCGCTTGAAGCTTCGGCCGCCATCGGTGGACAGCCGCAGCAGGCCCTGCTCGCCCGCGACCAGCCACTGTTCGCCGCGCTGGCGCAGCGCGTACAGGTGCAGCTCCTTCGGGTTGTCCAGCCGCGCGCGCCACGGCGTCCACGTGGCGCCGCCGTCCTGGGTGGCCAGCGCGATGCCGTAGGCGCCGACGACGAGGGCGCGCTGCGCGTCCAGCACCCACACGTCGAGCAGTGGCTTGTCGGGGCCGTCGGCGACCAGGCGCTCGGCCGACTTCAGTGCCGCGGCGTCGCCCGATTGCTTCGCCGCGTCGAGCTCGATCTGCGCGATGCGCCGGCCGTCGAGCTTCTTCGTCCAGCGCTTGCCGCCGTCGGTGGTGGCCAGCACGACGCCGCCGTGGCCGACCGCGAAGCCGTGCAGTGCATCGGCGAAGCGCACCGCGGTCAGGCTGACGCTGGTCGGTGCGGGCGCCTGGTGCCAGCTGCGCCCGCCGTCGTCGGAGGCCAGCACCAGGCCGCGTTCGCCCACCGCCACCACGCGCGGCCCGGCCTGCGCGGCGGCCAGCAGCACGGCGTGCGCCGGGTCGCGCGCGTCGAGCGCCGGGCGGTCGAGTGCATCCCCGACCGGCACGGCTTGCGCCACGCGGCCGGGTGCATCACCGACCGGGGCGGCGGCGGCCGCGGCGCAGACCAGCGCGAGCGCAGGCGAAAGCAGGAAGCGGAGCCGCATCACCCGACGCTTCAGCGCACGCCTTCGCCGGCCAGCGCCTCGGGCGTGAACACGCTGTCGGCGAAGCGCGGCTTGATCGCGTATTGCGACGGCTTGGCGTTGTACAGGTTGCCGACGAAGGCCTGGCCCGACAGCAGGTCGTTGAAGCCGAAGCTGCCGATCGGCGTGCCCGGCAGGTCCGGCGCGACGAAGGTCTGCGCCCACAGCGTCTTCCACAGCTGGCCGTTGGCGTCCCAGCGGTCGCCGAGCACGCAGTTCCAGGTGTCCTCGTCGCAGTAATAGCGGCTCTTCGGCGCCTGGTGGCGCTGGCCGGCGCGAAGCGTCGCCTCCACCACCCAAACGCGGTGCAGCTCCCAGCGCACGTGGTCCGGGTTCAAATGATTCTTGCTGATGACCTCGGCGTCGGTCTTCGGCTGCAGGAAGCGGTTGCCGTTGTAGGGGATGAACATCTCCTTGCGGCCCAGCAGCTTCCAGTCGAAGCGGTCGAGCCGGCCCGACCAGACCTCGATCTCGTCGAAGGTCATCACGCCCGCGGTGGCCGGCGTCGGCGTGTCGCAGCAGGGGTTGGGCAGCTTGCGCACGCGGCGCTGGCCGGTCAGGTAGACCCAGGCCTGGTCCTTGGCGCCGTCGATGTTGACGCGGCCGACGATGGCCTCGCCGGCGCGAATCGGCGGGCCGATGTTCAGCAGCCGGATCAGCCAGTATTCGTTGGCCTTGGCGAAGGACTCGGGGCTGCCGTCCTGGAAGTAGTACGGCATCTGCTGGTCGGCACGGCCGTCGGTGGTGAGCACCATCTTGCCGTCGGCGGTCAGCTGGTACTGGTTGACGGTGAACTCCCACGACGTGCCGCGCCAGCGCAGCAGGTGGTTCCACATCACCTCGGCGCCGGTCTTGGCGATCGGGAACGGAATGCCGCCGTAGGCGCCCTCGACGACGTCGCCGTTGAGCCTGGCGCGCGTGGCGTTCTTCGCCGTGTTCTCGTACACCCACTGCGGCGCGGCGCCGGTGCGGTGCGTCTTGTAGACGTCGACGCGGAAGCTGTCCGGGTACTTCTTCAGCAGCGCCTGCGTGCCGTCGGTCAGCTTGTCGGCGTATTGCGCGGCGTTCTTCGCGTCGATGCTGAACAGCGGCTTCTCGTCCTTGAACGGGTCGCCGCGGCGGCCGCCGGGCTTGTCGCCGGCGATCGGCGTCGTGAAGCCGCCGCTCCACGCGGGAATGCTGCCGTCCTTGTTGCCGGCCTTCTCGGCGCCCAGCGGGGTGAGCTCGGTCTTCAGCTTGGCGGCCTCTTCGGCCGTGACGGCAGCCAGTGCCAGGGTCACGGGCAGCGTGGCCAGGCAGGCCGCCGCCAGCACGCTGCGCAGGGGGTTGATGCGGGTCATGGGGGTGTCTCCTGGAAGGTTCAGAACGCGTAGCGCATCGCGAAGGTGACGTTGCTGCGGTCGCGCAGGCTGTTGCCCTGTCCGTAGATCGCCGAGCCCCCGCTGAGCAGCGGCGAGTAGTCGACGAAGGGCACGGCCGAGCCGAAGTACTGCTGGAAGGCCAGCGCGAACTGCCAGCTGTTGTTGACGTTGCCTTCGAGGCCCAGCGTGAAGAAGCCGCTGCCCTTGCAGTCCCACACCGTCACCGACGAGCAGCCGGCCAGGCTGTAGCGCACGCCCACCGGCACGCTCAGGTCGACGCCGGACAGCGCCTGCCGGTAGGTGGGCGTGAAGATCATCTGCAGCGCCGCCGCGTCGCGCGTGCGGCCGGCGTCGAGCTCGCCGTCGGGGTCGTTCGTGCTCAGCACCCGGTTCCACGCCACTTCGGCGACCAGGCTGGACTCGCGCGCGAGGAAGCTCGGCCCGAAGGTGGCCAGCGTCGACAGGTTGATGTGCGCGGTGCGCCCGGTGGCGAACTGCGGTGCCGGCGCGAAGGCGCCCGGGTACAGCATGTTGGTGCTGCGCAGCGGCATGTCGTCGCGCACCGAGCCTTCGACGGCGACGTTGAAGTCGCCGAAGGTGTGCGTGGCGCTGGCGCCCAGCACCTTGATGTCCTCGGGGAACACGTAGTACCAGCGGCTGGCCAGCGGGTTGACGACGTTCAGGTTGCCGTAGAGCTGGCCGCCCTTGTCGTGGAACTGTGCGAAGTACAGGCCCAGGTCGGTCTCGTCGAGCCGCCACTTCAGCTGCAGGCCGAACTGGCCCGAGTTCTTCGCCTCGGTGTCAGAGCCCGGCTGCAGCACGTACTGTCCGGCGATGGGCCCGGCGGCGATGTTGACGAACTGCGGCAGCGTCGACCCCCAGGGCACGTTGGCGTTGGAGAAGTAGCTGCCGGCCGGCGCCAGCCGGTCCTCGATCCACTTGAACTGGTAGTAGGCCCCGACGCTGACCTCGGGCGTCACCTGCAGCTGTGCGCCGAGCTGCGGCGTGGGGCGCAGGATTTCCTTGAACTGCGCGTTCGGCGACTGCAGCAGCTTGAAGATGTCGATCGCGCCTTGGGCGCGCGCCACCGCGTTGTCGCCGAAGAACAGGCTCTCGCCCCACTGCTGCGCGTACTGGCCCAGGCGCACGGTGAGCTTGCGGCCGTCGCCCACGTCCCAGCCGCCGAAGACGAAGGCGTCGAGCAGGTCGGCATGCTGGCCGGCCAGGTCGACGGTGGACTGCGCGAACTGGTTGTACGGGTTCTGGCCGTTCGTGCGCTCGATCGCGTCGGTGGTGTGGCGCTGGTAGGCGAAGTCGTACCACGCGGCGGCGCTCAGGCGCAGGCCGAAGTTGCGCTTGAACACGGCGTCGAATTCACCCAGCCAGTCGACGCGCTCGGACACCAGGCCGCGCTTGCGAAAGTTGTCGTCGCCGGCGTTGAAGTTCAGCGCCTGCGGGAAGGCCGACTGCGGCACGTTCGGCACCAGCAGCCGGAACGAATCCACCAGCGCCGGGTCCGCCCCCTGCGTGCGGTAGGCCAGGCTGCCCTTGATGGTGTTGTCCAAGCGCAGCGCCCAGTCCGGGTCGCCGGTGTCGATCTCCATCGCGCGGGCCGGGCCCAGGCACAGCAGCGCGGCCAGCGCAACGGCGTGGCGGGGGCGTACAGGTCTCATCGTCGTGGTCTCCGTGGTGATGGCGTGGCGGGCTTCAGGCGGCGGTCGACACGACGCGCCACAGCGCCTCGTGCAGGCCGTGCAAATCGGTGTCGGCGGCGGGCGCCTGGTCCCAGCGCGCGGCCTGCGTGGCCAGGGCGTGCACCTGCGCGGCGCGCGCGTAGCGGCGTGCCTCGAAGCGCTCGAGCAGCACCTCGCGCGGCGCGGCGTCGCGCAGCAGCTGGCCGAGCACCACCGCGTCCTCGACCGACTGCGCGGCCGCCTGCCCCAGGTGCG
>JAHBZS010000012.1 GCA_019635285.1 Rubrivivax sp.
CGCACCACATGAGCAGGTCGTGAGCACCTTCGACATGGCGATGACGCTGGTCGCTGCGGGGTACGGCATTGCCATCGCACCCGCCACGCGGCTGGCGGGATACCAGTGCCGAGGCATCGCGGTGCGACCGCTGGCCGGCGCGCCGCCCATCGTGATGGCCTACCTGTTGCACACGTGTGCGGCCCTGACCGAACCGCAGGAGCGATTCGCGCGCCGCGTCCGCTCCGTTTCCTGAAGCTACCGCGTCAAGGTTCCATCAAGTCTTCGGTGGCATCGGCCGTGATGGCGTCCTGCACCAGGCGCTGCACGCTGCGCCATACCTGCACCGGAATGTCGGAGTCCTCGGGATCGTCCGCAGCGATGCTTTGCGCCGCGATCAGACGCGCGGCCAGGTTCAGGTTCTTCGGATTGACCGCCTCGATGGCAGCTCGCCCGCCGAGCGCGTCATAGGGCTGCAGGAGCGCGTGGTAGATGGCCCAGGTATCGAGCCCCCGCGGCACCTGTTTCAGCACGGATTGCACGAGCCTGCGCTTGAGCGGATCGAGCTGCCAGTCCGGCACCCGTTGCCCACGGTTGCCCATGTGGATCGACAGCAGGTTGCCGGCTTGGATCTCGTAGGTGATCCAGCGGCGCGACTTGCCCGCGAGCTTGGCGTAGTCCGCCACCGAAAGGTTGTGCGGTGCTTCAAAAGTCTCCAGCACCTGCAGGCGTTCGCGCTGCACCTCCGACAGCCGAGGCCGCGCGTACTCGGGCATGCGCACGGCCGACAGCCGCTGCACCGATGCCGGCGCTGCGGGCATGTCGGGCGTCGGCGCGGTCACGATCAACTGCGGTGCCGTGAGGTCGACCACCGGCGGCTGCACACCCGCCTGGCCAGCGATGGTCGGCAGGCCTTGCAGCGTGATGGTCAGATGCCGGCTGGCGACCTCGACTTGGTTCTGCTCGAACAGGTCGAGCCGATCAGCCCAATCCTGCATCATCACGCGGCGCTGCTCGACGTACTCGGCATGGTTGTAGGTCGCGCTGATCTTGTCCGGATCGGCATGTGAGAGCTGGGCATCCACCCACTTCTTCGGGTAGCCGAGTTCGTTGAGCGCCGTCGAAATCGTCGCGCGGATGCCGTGGCCCGTCAGCTGGTCCTCGTAGCCCATGCGCTTGAGCGCGCCGTTGAACGTGTTTTCGCTGACGGGATGCTTGAGGCACCAGTCGCCCGGGATGAGGTAGACCTGAGCTGGCTTGCACTGGTCCAGCAGATGCCGAACGATCTCCTGGGCCTGCACCGACAGCGGCACGATGTACGGCGGGATATCCACCAGGCGCTTGCGCTTCTTCTTGGTGAGCAACGCACGCTGCTTGAGCCTGGCCACCGGGATGATCCACAGGCCTTGTTCGAGGTCGAACTGGTCGGGCGTGGCGAAACGCAGCTCGCCGGTGCGCACCCCGGTGAGCATCAGCAGCCGCAGGCCCAACTGCGTGTTCAGGCGGCCGCGGTACTTGCGCAGCGTCTGCAGCATGATCGGCAGCTCGGGCATGCGCAGGAACGGGTTGTGATCAACTGGCGGCAGCGGCAACGCGACGACCTCCAAGTCCTTGGACCGGATGTCGTGCATGTTCGGGATCGCCACCGTGGCGTAGGTGAACAGTTGGGTGAACCACGTCCTGAGCTTCTCGGCCACCGACAGCGAGCCGCGCTTTTCCACCTTGCCGATGATGTCCAGCAGATGCGCGCGCGTGATGTCGTAGATGGTCAGGTGACGAAGTACCGGGAACACGTCTTTCTTGAACACGCGGGCGATCTGCTCCAAGCTGGTCTGCCGACCTTCCTCCAAGGACAGCTTGCGATGTGTCAGCCACTGGTCGTAGACCGCCTGGAACGTGTGTTCGCCCGCCAGCACGATGGCGTGGCGCTTGCGCTTGCGTTCGGTATGCGGATTGACGCCCTTGGCGAGCAGCTTGCGGGCTTCATCGCGAAGCTCGCGCGCCTCCTTCAGGGAGAGCGCCGGGTAGCTGCCGAAGGACATGCGATCGCGCTTGCCGCCCCAGGTGAAGCGGAAGTGCCAAGCCTTGGCGCCGTTGGCGGCGACGAAGAGGGAGAGGCCATCGGAATCGGCCAAGGTGTAGGTTTTGCCGGTCGTCTTGGCCTGGCGAACCATGAGATCTGAGAGCATGAGCCCAACTCCTAAGAAGCGAGTTGGATGCATGGTCCTGTTCGATCCCGCGCTCCTCCAGCAAGAAAGCGGAAGCGGGAAGCCCCGCTTTCCGATGTACCACTTGATGTACCGTTTTGTACCGGCAGTCAGTGGTTTTCGCTGGCCGTCACTGGATTCAGCGATGGTGAAAAAGCTGAACCATGACAATCACTTGCAACGCTCCGCGGTCTTTGGTGGAAGATGGCGGAAAGTCGAAGTGGAGCGGGTGAAGGGAATCGAACCCTCGTCATAGGCTTGGGAAGCCTCAGCTCTGCCATTGAGCTACGCCCGCCCGGTCCCGAAGAGAACGGACAGCCCCGAAGGGCTTGTCCCCTCGGGATGGTTGGAGCAGACCTGTCTCGCAACAGGCCACCACGCGGAAGTCAGCACCCTTTCGGGTCGGGGCAATCGTTGCATCCCCTATCCGGACCATTACAGCCCGGCATTCGCTTTCTCCGCGATCCTCTACCCGCAACCGATGCACCCGATTTTACAACCGGGCTTGTCGCGCCTCGCAGCGCGACTCGGCTACGGGCTTACCCTGTTCCGTGCGACGAGCACGAGTCAGGAGGACCCCACCTTTCTGCCGGTGATCGTCTTGTCAGCGTGTCCCCACCAAGCAGGGAGACATCCGATCACGTACCGTTTGGTTCGAGCCTATCAGTCGATTTGGCTCGCTCATGCTTGACGGCATTTATAAGTGGTTCACGTGCGTTGGTCCTTTGACCCAGCCTGGCGCCTCATCCGGATTTCGACTTCCAGAATCACACGATGACCCTCGCGGGCATCGCATACCCGTCGAGGGTGGCTACGTTGTCAGTGCGCTCGGCACGAGGTCGTTACCGACCCCGCACTGCACCTAGGCTACTGGCGGCTGAACGCCAAGTTGCATACACGCTCCCGCGTGGGCAACAACTCATCGCACGGTTTGCACCGCGCACGCAACCCGCCTCTGCCTTGTGGACTGAGGCCGCGACCGAAACGGCCGCGTTCTTCTATGCCTTTCGGCATCACGTCCTTGCGAACGTCTCTCCAGGGCTGCTTTTCCACACTTGATCGATGCTTTCGCATCAGCGGTGTGGCCGGCCATCAGCTGGACCGGACGCGACTCTCAGGTCGCACGCTTGGGAAGCTGCCGTTCTGCCATTGAACTACACCCGCGCACGGCAAGTTTAGCGGAAGCTCCCGCGGCTACACTGCAGCCCCCCGGACTTGCTCGTCCACATCATGCGCAAGCTGCTGCTGCTCTGCCTGTCGTGCCTGGTGCTGCTGGCGGCCTGCGCCGGCCTGCCGGGCCAGGAACCGTTGCGTGTCACGCTGGCCGGCATCGATTCGCTGCCCGGCGAGGGCATGGAGGTGCGCATGGCGGTGAAGCTGCGGCTGCAGAACCCCAACGACGCGCCGGTGCAGTTCGACGGCGCGTCGCTGACGCTGGAGCTGCGCGGCATGGACTTCGCCAGCGGCGTGAGCGACGTGCGCGGCACGGTGCCGCGCTTCGGCGAGGCGGTGATCACCGTGCCGGTGACGGTATCGGCCTTTGCCATCGCGCGCCAGGTGATCAGCCTGACCACCGGCAGCAACCCCAAGGTGGAGTTCATCGGCCGCGGCCGGCTGTCGGACGGTAGCTTCGGCGGCGCGCGCTTCGAATCCAAGGGCTCCTTCGATCTGCCTGCAGGCCTGGGCGGCGCGGCGACGCGCCCGTGACCCAGCCGGCCGACCTGCCCCCACGGCCGATCCGCAGCTTCGTGCTGCGCGCCGGGCGCATGGGCCCGGGCCAGCAACGCGCGCTGGATGAACTGGGGCCGCGCTTCGTGCTGCCCTACCGGCCCGAAGCGCTGGACTTCGCCGCCACCTTCGGCCGCCAGGCGCCGGTGGTGCTGGAGATCGGCTTCGGCATGGGCGATGCCACGGCGCAGATCGCCGCCGCGCTGCCGGGCACCGACTTCATCGGCATCGAGGTGCACGCGCCCGGCGTCGGGGCGCTGCTCAAGCGCATCGGCGAACTGCAGCTGACCAACCTGCGGCTGGTGCAGCACGACGCCGTGGACGTGCTGCAGCACATGCTGCCGCCCGGCTCGCTTGCGGGCGTGCACATCTACTTCCCCGACCCGTGGCACAAGAAGCGGCACCACAAGCGCCGCCTGATCCAGCCGGACTTCGTGCAGCAGCTGGCCAGCCGGCTGGCACCCGGCGGCTACCTGCACTGCGCCACCGACTGGCAGCCCTATGCCGAGCAGATGCTGCAGGTGCTGGGGGCCGAAGCGCGCCTGCGCAACACTGCCGCAGGCTACGCCGAGCGCCCGGCGTGGCGCCCGCAGACCAAGTTCGAAACCCGCGGCCTGAAGCTGGGCCACGGCGTGTGGGACCTGCTGTTCACGCGCTCCAGTTGACCCAGCCGGTCCATGCGGTGACCAGCACCACCGCGCCGAAGACGATGCGGTACCAGGCGAAGGGCACGAAGTCGTGCGTGGCGATGTAGCGCAGCAGCCAGCGCACGCACAGCCAGGCACTGGCGAAGGAAAACAGCAGCCCCACGGCGAACAGCGGGATGTCGGCCGCGCTGAGCAGCGCGCGCTCCTTCAGCAGGCTGTAGGCGCCGGCGCCGATCAGCGTGGGGATCGCCAGGAAGAAGCTGAAGTCGGTGGCGGCCTTGCGGCTCAGGCCCAGCAGCATGCCGCCGATGATGGTGGCGCCGGAGCGGCTGGTGCCGGGAATCATCGCCAGGCACTGCACCAGGCCGACCTTCAGCGCGTCCCACGGCGTAATGTCGTCCACCTGCTGGATGCGCACCGCACTGGCCGGGCGGCGCTCGGCCCACAGGATGATCAGCCCGCCGACGATGAAGGCGCTGGCCACCACGACGGGCGTGAACAGGTGTGCCTTGATGGCCTTGCCGAACAGCAGCCCCAGCACCACCGCCGGCACGAAGGCGATGAGCACGTTCAGCGTGAAGCGCCGCGCGCGTGGGTCGGAGCCGAAGGACGCGGCGGTGTCGCGCAGCCGCTGCCAGTACACCAGGATGACGGCGAAGATCGCGCCGGTCTGGATGGCGATGTCGAAGACCTTGATCTTGTCGCCGCTGAAGTTCAGCAGCGACGCGGTGAGGATCAGGTGGCCGGTGGATGAGATCGGCAGGAACTCGGTCAGCCCCTCGACCACGCCCATGATCGCGGCCTTGACCAGCAGCAGGATGTCCAACGCAAACGGCCCGTGCAAAGGGGCGGATGATACGGGCGCCGGCCCCGGCCGCCCTGCCGCCTGGTGCGCTTGGGGCGACTAGGGCGCCAGCGGCTCGATGGTGATCTCCAGCCCGGCCGGCGTCAGCTGCAGCGTGCCCGGGCGGTAGCCGGCGGCGCGCAGGGTCTGCAGCCGCGCTTCGGGCACGCGGTACAGCACCAGGTCATCGAGCAGCCGCTCGGCCAGCGCGATGCCCATGCGCTGCGCGGCTTCGCTGCCGCGCGACGACAGGCCCGGTGCCTCGTCGAACTGCAGGCTCTGCACGCGCGGCTGCACCAGCCGCACGCTGCCGTCGGACGGCTCGTAGCGCAGCCCGTAGTCCAGCGTCAGCCGCCCCTGCAGGCTGCGGCCGGTGCGGCGGTCATCGCCGCGCAGCGTCAGCTCGGTGCTCAGCCGGTTGGCCTGCGGGTCCAGGCGCAGCACGGGGTTCGACAGCTGCAGGTCCAGCCGGTCGAGCAGGCTACGCTGCAGCGGGAAGCGCTTGGCCAGTTGTGCCTGCAGCTCGGCCTCGCCCAGCACGATGGAATGCGGCACCACGCCCGCGCAGCCGGCCAGCAGCCCCGCCGCCAGGGACGCCAGCACGGCCGCCACGACACCGCGCCTATTCATGGCGCAGCGCCTGGATCGGCAACAGCCCGGCGGCACGCTGCGCCGGGTAGAAGCCGAAGAACACGCCCACCGCCGCCGAGAAGCCCACCGCCAGCACGATCGACTGCGCCGACAGCAGCACCTCCCAGCCGGCAAAGCTGCCGATGGCCCAGGTGGCGACGATGCCGATGACGATGCCGATGGCGCCGCCCACCAGGCTCATGGTCACCGCCTCGATGAGGAACTGGCCGAGGATGTCGCGCGAGCGCGCGCCCACTGCCATGCGCAGGCCGATCTCGCGCGTGCGCTCGGTGACGCTGACCAGCATGATGTTCATGATGCCGATGCCGCCGACCACCAGGCTGACGCCGGCCACCGCGGCCAGCAGCAGCGCCATCACGCGCGACGATTCCTCCTGCGCCTGCAGCATCTCGGTGAGGTTGCGGATGCTGAAGTCGTCGTCGGCGCCGGCCGGCAGGCGGTGGCGCTGGCGCAGCAGCTCGCGCATCTTCTGCTCGGCCTGCTGCATGCTCTGGCCTTCGCGCACCTTGACGCTGATCGCGCCGACGCGCTTGATGCGCCCGGCGCTCATGCCCTGGATGCGGTTGCGGTAGGTGGACAGCGGCACGACGATGACGTCGTCCTGGTCCTGCCCCATCGAGTTCTGGCCCTTGCGCGAGAGCACGCCGATGACCTGCAGCGGCACGCGGCGCACGCGGATCACCTGGTCGATCGGGTCGACGTCGCCGAACAGCTGCTGCGCCACGGTCTGGCCGATCACCGCCACCTTGGCCGAGCCGGCGTGTTCCACCTCCTCGAAGTTGCGGCCGGCGTCCAGCGGCCAGTCGCGCACCTCCAGGTATTCAGGCGTGGTGCCGAAGGCCGAGGTGCTCCAGTTGGCGTTGGCGGCCACCACCTGCACGCCGGTGCGCAGGCTGGCCGCGGCGGCCTGCACCTCGGGCACGTCGGCGGCGATGGCGCGTGCGTCCTCCTCGGTCAAGGTCTGGCCGGTCTGCGCGCCCAGGCGCACGCCGCTGCTGGTGATCGCGCCCGGCAGCACCAGCATGATGTTGGTGCCCAGGCTCTTCATCTGCTCCTCGACGCGCTGCTGTGCGCCGCCGCCGATGGCGATCATGGTGATCACCGCGGCCACGCCGATGATGATGCCCAGCATCGTCAGGATGCTGCGCAGCCAGTTGGTGGTCAGCGCACGCAGCGCCGAGCGCAGCGCGGCCAACAGGCTCATGCCCGCCCCCTTTGCGGCGGCATCGCCGGCCGGTCGTGCGCGGTGGGGTGGGTCATGCGGACACCGTCACGTCGGTCTGCGGCTGCTGCGCGCGGTCTTCGACGATGTGCCCGTCGCGGAAGACGATGCGCCGCCGCGCCCAGGCGGCGATGTCGGACTCGTGCGTGACCATCACGATGGTCATGCCCTGCGCATTCAGCGCGGCCAGCAGCCGCATGATCTCCATCGAGGTCTGAGTGTCCAGCGCGCCGGTCGGTTCATCGGCCAGGATCAGCGACGGCTGGTTGACCAGCGCACGCGCGATGGCCACGCGCTGCTGCTGGCCGCCGGACAGCTCGGCCGGCGTGTGCGACGCGCGCTCGCTCAAGGACACGCGCTGCAGCGCCGCCAGCGCGCGCGCATGGCGTTCGGGCGGCTTGACGCCGGCGTAGACCAGCGGCAGCTCCACGTTGTCGCGCGCGCTGGTGCGCGGCAGCAGGTTGAACTGCTGGAACACGAAGCCGATGCGCCGGTTGCGGATGGCGGCCAGCGCGTCGCCATCCAGGGACTCGACCTCCTCGCCGGCCAGGCGCAGCGTGCCGGCGTCGGGCCGGTCCAGGCAGCCCAGGATGTTCATCAAGGTGCTCTTGCCCGAGCCGGACGCGCCCATGATGGCCACGAACTCGCCCTCGGCAATATCCAGCGACACGTCTTGCAGCGCGCGCACCACCTGGTCGCCCATGCGGTAGGCCTTGACCAGCGAACGGGCTTCGATCAGCGCCATCGCCGGGGTGCGTCAGAAGGGCCGCATGGTCGGCGTGCTGCGCGGTGCCGCGGCGGCCGGCGTGACCACCGCAGTGATCACCGTCGCGCCTTCCACCAGCACCGCCGCGTCGGGCGAATTCGGCGGCACGATCAGCTCGGTCATGACGCCGTCGCTGATGCCCAGGCGCACGGCATAGGCACGCGGCTTGCCGTCGGCGCCCAGCAGGTACAGCCGGCCGCGCGTGGTCTGGCGGCCGGCCAGGTCGACCAGCAGCTTCTGGTAGCGGGGCTGCTGCTCGGGCGTCAGCTGGTCGCCGATCAACGCGCGCATGTCGGCGAGGATGCGGTCGCGCGCCTTCGGGCGCTGGCTCTCGGGCAAGGTGCCCAGCGCCGCGAAGCGCGGCCGCTGCGCGGCGATGATCGCGTCCACCTGCGTGGCCTGCGCCGGCGACAGCTTCAGCTCCTCGACCAGGCGCCGGCGGAACTCGCCCAGCGGCCCGCTGGCCGGCGCTTCGGGCGGCGCAGCCACCGGGGCCGCAGCCGGCGCCTGAGACAGGGCCGGCACTGGCCGCGAGCGCTGTGACGCTTTGCGCCGCCGCCGGGGCCGGCTCGCGCCGCGGTGCCGCCGTGGCCACGGCCGCTGCGCCGGAGGACGTCGACCCCGCCGCCGCCGATGCCGCGGCCTGCGCCTGCAGCGCCAGATAGCGCTCGCGCTGCAGCGGCGTCAGGAAGGCGTTGATGCGCCCGCGCAGCTTGCCCATCAGCTGCTCGCGCGCGGCGGCACGCTGGTCTTCCGGGAAGGCGCCCAGCGACATGAACTCCGGCCGCATCTCGGCCAGCACCGTATCCAGCTGCGCCTGCTGCGCGGCATCGAGCTGCAAGCCGTCGACCAGGCGCTCGCGCAGCGCGCCGGTGCGGCCCGCCTGCGCATGCGCCTCGGGCAGCAGGCTGAAGCCGCCCGCCGCGCCGGTGCGCACCGCCGACGCACCGTTGGACGGCGCGGAAGCCGCAGACGGCGCCGCCACGGGCTCGACGCCGGCGATGCGCACGCGCAGCGCGGCGTTCGGCACCTTGAGCACGTTCTCGCGCGTGTCGGTGACGATGCGCACGTTGGCGGTCATGCCGGGCAGCATCAGCGAGCCGGGGTTGGCGAAGGCCACCACCACGGTGTAGGACACCACGTTCTGCGCCGACACCGCGGCCTTGCGCACCTGGCCGACCACGCCCTCGAACTGGCGGCCGGGGAAGGCGTCGATGGTGAAGCCGACCTTCTGGCCGTCGCGCACGCGCGAGATGTCGGCCTCGTCGATGGACGCCTCGACCTGCATGTCCGACAGGCTGCGCGCGATGATGAACAGCTCCGGCGCCTGCAGGCTGGCGGCCACCGTCTGCCCGACCTCGACGCTGCGCTTGATGACGATGCCGTTGACCGGCGAGCGGATCTGCGTGCGCTGCAGGTCCACGCGCGCCGACAGCAGCTGCGCCTCGCGCTGGCGCACGATCGCCTGGGCGTTCTGCGCCTGCGCGCGCGCCACCTCCACCTGCGCCTGGGCGACCTTCAGCGCCTCGGCCAGCGACGCGGCCTTCGACTTGGCCGTGTCCAGCTCCGCCGAGGAGATGAAGTTCTGCGCCAGCAGGTCCTGCTTGCGCTTTTCGTCGCGCCGCGCTTCGCCCAGGTCGCCCTGGGCGCGCGACACCTGCGCCAGCGTGCTCTGCACGTTGGCCTGCGCGGTCAGCACCGAGGCGCGTGCCGCCTCCAGGTCGGCGGTGGACTGGCGCACGCGGTATTCATAGGTCTCGGGGTCCAGCTGCGCGATCAGCTGGCCTTCCTTGACCTCGCTGTTGAAGTCGGCGAACAGCTCCTTGATCTGCCCCGACACCTGCGAGCCGACCTGCACCTGGCGCACCGGCGTCACCGTGCCGGTGGCCGACACCGCCGCCTGCAACGGCCCGCGCTCGATGCGGCCGGTGCGATAGGTCTGCTCCGGCTCGGCCTGCCGGAAGAAGACCCACCAGCCGCCGCCGGCGAGCAGCGCCAGCAGCAGCGCGACACCGACCCAACGCAATGTTTTCATGGCCGCGGATTCTAGGGACGCCGCCTGCCGGCGCGGGGGCGTCAGATGCCTGCAAGCGGCCGCTTTGCACTTCCTTGGCGGCAGCGGCCGCGCCGCCCGCGCGTTGACCCTGCCCAGCCGGCCAGATACACTAATGACCCGCCGGTCACTAATTTCATGGTTGCCCTTACCCCCTCCCCGCAGCGCCAGCGCCGCAAAGAGGCGCGCCCGCAGGAACTGCTGCGCGCGGCGCTGGAACTGTTCGTCGCCAAGGGCTTCAGCGCCACGCGCAGCGAAGAGGTGGCGGCGCGCGCCGGCGTGTCCAAGGGCACGCTGTACCTGTACTTCCCGAGCAAGGAAGAGCTGTTCAAGGCGGTGGTGCGCAACAACATCGCCTCGCTGATCGCCGAGGGCCAGCGCATCGCTGACGCCTTCGAAGGCTCCAGCGAGGAACTGCTGCGCCTGCTGATGCACGCCTGGTGGCGGCGCGTCGGCGATACCGATGCCGGCGGCATCTTCAAGATCATCATGGCCGAGGTGCGCAACTTCCCCGAGCTGGCGCAGTTCTATACCGAAGAGGTCATCCGCCCGGCCTATAGGCTGGTCTCCGGCACCCTGCAGCGCGGCATCGACCGCGGCGAGTTCCGCGCGGTGCCGGTGCGCGAAGCCACGCAGATGCTGATCGCGCCGATGCTGCTGCAGGCGCTGCACAAACATTCGATCGGCGCCTGCGGCACCACCGGCCTGGAGATCGACCCGCCACGGCTGATCGACGCGCAGATCGACCTGACCCTGCACGGCCTGCGCTCCGCGGCGCCCACAAAGGCGCCACGCGCGCAGAAGGTGGCTTCGAGATGAAACGCTGGCACAAAGTGAGCCTGGCCGTGCTGCTGCTGGCCGTGGTGGCGGCGGGCGTGGCCCGCATGGTGAGCACGCGCAAGGCGCAGCAGGCGCAGGCGGCGGCGCCCAAAGCCACGGCGGTGCTGGAACTCGCGGCGAGCGACCTGCTGCCGGTGCGCCGCGCCGAGCTGACGCGCACGCTCGAGGTGTCGGGCAGCCTGGTGGCGGTGAACAGCGCCTTCGTCAAGGCGCGTGTCGCGGCCGAGGTGAAGAGCGTGGCGGTGCGCGAAGGCGACAGCGTCAAGCCCGGCCAGCTGCTGGCGCAGCTGGACCCGGTGGAGTTCGACTGGCGGCTGCGCCAGGCCGAACAGCAGGCGCAGGCGGCGCGCGCGCAGCTGGAGATCGCGCAGCGCGCGCTGCAGAACAGCCGCTCGCTGGTGACGCAGGGCTTCATCTCGGCCACCGCGCTGGAGAACGCCGTGTCCACCGAGGCCGGCGCGCAGGCCACGCTGCAGGCGGCACAGGCGGCGGTGGAGCTGGCGCGCAAGGCGCGCGCCGACGCCACGGTGACGGCGCCGATCGGCGGGCAGATCTCGCAGCGCCTGGTGCAGCCGGGCGAGCGCGTGCCGGTGGACGCCAAGCTGCTGGAGATCGTCGACCTGTCGCGGCTGGAGCTGCAGGCCAGCGTGGCGCCCGAGGACGCCGGGCAACTGCACGTGGGCGACACGGCCAGGCTCAAGGTGGACGGCATCGACGGCGCGCTGACGGCGCGTGTGGTGCGCATCAACCCCAGCGCGCAGCCCGGCTCGCGCAGCGTCGTCGCCTACCTGGAACTGGCGCCGCATCCGGCGCTGCGCCAGGGCCTGTTCGCGCGCGGCAGCATCGAACTGGAGCGCCGCCCTGCCCTGCTGGTGGCCTTGAGCGCGGTGCGCAACGACCAGGCCCAACCCTATGCGCTGCGCCTGGAAGGCACGCGCGTGACGCAGCGCCCGCTGGAGCTCGGCGCGCGCGGCCAGGCCGACGCCGGCGAGGCGATCGAGGTGCTGCGCGGGCTGGACGAAGGCGACCGCGTGCTCGCCGGCAGCCTGGGTGCAGTGCGCGACGGCGCCACCGTGCGTGTCGCCGCGCCGCTGTCTGCGGCCAGCGCGGCCAGCACGGCCAGTGCGGCCAGCGCCGCGCGCTGAAGGGGCCGCAACGCCATGTGGTTCACGCGCGTCGCGATCGCCAACCCGGTGATGGCCACGATGGTCATGCTGGCCTTCGTGGTGCTGGGGCTGTTCTCTTACCAGCGGCTGAAGGTCGACCAGTTTCCCGACATCGACTTCCCCACCGTGGTGGTGCAGATCGACTACCCCGGCGCCGCGCCGGAAATCGTCGAGCAGGAGGTCACGCGCAAGGTCGAAGAGGCGGTGAACACCATCGCCGGCATCAACCAGCTGTACTCGCGCTCCTACGAGGGCAGCTCGGTGGTCATCGTGCAGTTCAACCTGGACATGGACGGGCGCAAGGCCGCCGACGACGTGCGTGAGAAGGTGGCGGCGATCCGCCCGCTGCTGCGCGAGGAGGTCAAGGAGGCGCGCGTCTCGCGCTTCGACCCGGCCAGCCGGCCCGTGTACACGCTGGCGCTGACCTCGCCCGACGGCTCGCGCAACCAGCAGGAGCTGACCACCTTCGCCGATCAGGTGGTGCGCAAGCGGCTGGAGAACGTGCGCGGCGTCGGCTCGGTGACCCTGGTCGGCGGGCGCAAGCGCGAGATCAACATCTACCTGCGCCCGGCGGCGATGGATGCGATGGGCATCGGCGTGGAGCAGGTGCTGGCCGCGGTGCGCGCCGAGAACCAGGAGCTGCCCGCCGGCACCTTGCGCACCAGCGACGCCGAGAAGGCGCTGAAGATCGACGCGCGCATCAAGCGCCCCGAGGACTTCGCGCAGATCATCGTGGCGCGCAAGAACGGCGCGCCGGTGCGCCTGGCGCAGCTGGCCGACGTGGTCGACGGGCCCGAGGAGATCGACAACCTGGCGCTGTTCAACGGCCAGCGCACGCTGGTGCTGGACGTGCGCAAGTCGCAGGGCGAGAACACCATCGAGGTGGTCGACGGCCTGAACGCCGCACTCGCGCAGGTGCGGCCGCAGCTGCCCAAGGGCATGGCGCTGGACGTGGTGCGCGACAACTCGCGGCCGATCCGCGTGTCGGTGAACAACGTGCGGCAGACGCTGCTGGAAGGCGCGCTGCTGACCATCGGCATCGTGTTCCTGTTCCTCAATTCCTGGCGCTCGACGGTGATCACCGGGCTGGCGCTGCCGATCGCGCTGATCGGCACCTTCCTGTTCATGCAGCTGTTCGGCTTCTCGATCAACATGATCACGCTGATGGCCATGAGCCTGTGCGTGGGCCTGCTCATCGACGACGCCATCGTCGTGCGCGAGAACATCGTGCGCCACGTGCAGATGGGCAAGAACGCGCACGACGCGGCGCTGGACGGCACGCAGGAGATCGGCCTGGCGGTGCTGGCCACCACCTTGTCGATCGTCGCGGTGTTCCTGCCCATCGGCTTCATGGGCGGCATCATCGGCAAGTTCTTCCACGAGTTCGGCATCACCATCGTCAGCGCGGTGCTGATCAGCATGTTCGTCAGCTTCACGCTCGACCCGATGCTGTCCAGCGTGTGGCACGACCCGGCCATCCATGCCGAGGGCGCGCCCAACCCGCGCAAGAGCCTGTACGACCGCACGCTGGGCCGGCTGACCGGCGCGGTGGATGCCTTCTCGCACCGGCTGAGCGGCTTCTACACGCGCATCCTCGCCTGGTCGCTGCGCCACAAGCTGGCCACGCTGGCGCTGGCGCTGGCCACCTTCGTCGGCAGCTTCGTGCTGCTGCCGCTGGTCGGCACCGAATTCGTGCCCAAGGCCGACTTCTCCGAGACCTTCGTCAACTTCTACACCCCGGTGGGCTCGTCGCTCGAGGTCACCGAAGCCAAGACGCAGCAGGTGGAGCGCATCATCCGCGAGCGGCCGGAGGTGCAGTACACGGTGGCCACCATCAACACCGGCCAGGTGCTGGGCCGCAACCAGGTGCAGATCTTCGTGCGCCTGGTCGACCGCAAGCAGCGACGGCTGAGCGTGGACCAGATGTCGGTGCCGCTGCGCGAGCGGCTGGCGGCGGTGCCCGGCATCACCGTCACCCACGTCGGCCTGCTCGACCCGGTGGGCGGCAACAAGCCGATCCAGCTGTCCATCCAGGGCAGCGACCTGCGCGAGCTGGAGCGCCTGAGCGCCGTGCTGATGGCCCGTCTGGCCGACATCCCCGGCCTGGTGGACCCGGACAGCAGCTCCAAGCCCAACAAGCCGTCGGTGTCGGTGCGCGTGAAGCGCGACGCCGCCTCGGACATGGGCCTGAGCGTCGGCGCCATCACCGGCGCGCTGCGCGCGCTGGTGGCCGGCGACACCATGGGCAACTGGCGCGCCGAAGACGACCAGAACTACGACGTCAAGGTGCGGCTGGCGCCGGGCTCGCGCAACGTCGCCGCCGACGTCGAGCGCCTGGGCCTGACCATCGGCACCAACCCCGACGGCTCGGCGCGCATCGTGCGGCTGTCGCAGGTGGCCGAGGTGCTGCCCTCCAGCGGCGCCAACCAGATCAACCGCCGCGACATGAACCGCGAGGTCGAGATTACCGCCAACGTCTCGGGGCGCGCCTCGGGCCAGGTGGCCGCCGACATCCGCGCGGTGCTCGACGACACCGCCTTCCCGCCCGGCTACAGCTACCGCTTCGGCGGCTCGACCAAGGACATGCAGGAGAGCTTCGCCTACGCGGTGCAGGCGCTGGCACTGGGCGTGGTGTTCATCTACATGATCCTGGCCAGCCAGTTCCGCAGCTTCCTGCAGCCGCTGGCGCTGATGAGCTCGCTGCCGCTGACGCTGATCGGCGTGGTGCTGGCGCTGCTGCTCTTCGGCTCCACCCTGAACCTGTTCTCGATCATCGGCGTGGTCATGCTGATGGGCCTGGTGACCAAGAACGCCATCCTGCTGATCGACTTTGCCATCCGTTCGCGCGACGAAGGCATGGAGCGCAGCGCCGCGCTGCTGCATGCGGCGCAGGTGCGCCTGCGGCCGATCCTGATGACCACGCTGGCGATGATCTTCGGCATGCTGCCGCTGGCGCTGGCCATCAGCGAGGGCTCGGAGCAGCGCGCGCCGATGGGCCAGGCGGTGATCGGCGGCGTCATCACCTCGTCGCTGCTGACCCTGGTGGTCGTGCCCGTGATCTATTGCTACCTGGACGACCTGTCGCAGTGGGCACGCCGGCGCTTCGCGGGCCGGCCGGCGGCGCACCTCCACCTAGAATCCGGCGGCCCGGCCTCGAAGACTTGATGGACACGCCATGAACATCGAACAAGCCCGCTTCAACATGATCGAGCAGCAGATCCGCCCCTGGGATGTGCTGGACCCGGCCGTGCTGTCGTTGCTGGCCGTGGTCAAGCGCGAGGACTTCGTGCCCCCGGCCTACCGCGCGATGGCCTTCATGGACACCGAGATCCCGCTGCCCGACGGCCAGTGCATGCTGGCGCCGCGCGTCGAGGCGCGCCTGCTGCAGGAGCTGCAGTTGCAGCGCCACGAGAGCGTGCTCGAGATCGGCGCCGGCTCCGGCTTCATGGCCGCGTTGCTGGCCCACCGCTCGCGCCAGGTGCTCAGCCTGGAGATCCATCCGGCGCTGGCGCAGATGGCGCAGGACAACCTGCGCGGCGCGGCGGTGATGAACGCCACGGTGCGCTGTGCCGACGGCTCGCTCGGCGCGGCCGGCGAGGCGCCCTTCGACGCCATCGTGCTGTCCGGGTCGGTGGCGGCGGTGCCGCAGGCGCTGCTGGAGCAGTTGAAGGTCGGCGGCCGGCTGGTCGCCATCGTCGGCGACGAGCCGGTGATGCGCGCGCGGCTGTATCGGCGCGCCGACGCCGCGTCGTGGTCGCAGGTGGACCTGTTCGACACGGTGGCGCCGCGGCTGCGCGGCTTCCCCGAGTCGGAGCGCTTCAGCTTCTGACCCTCCGGCAGACCTTGAGGACCATGAGTCACATGCGCTTCCCGCTGGCCCGCACCCACCGGCTGCTGGCGTGCCTGCTGCTGGCGCTGGGCTTCGCCGGCAGCGCGCAGGCCCAGGGTCTGGTGGCGCTGTACGAGATGGCGCGCGCCTTCGACGCCACCTACCTGGCGGCGCGCGCGCAGGCCGATGCGGCCGAGTACCGCGCGGCGCAGACCAACGCGCTGGGCTTGCCCACTCTGAACGCCAACCTGCGAGGCGTGTCCGCGCAGGTCGACCTGCCGCGCGGCCTGTCCGGCGACAACAACGCGCTGCAGTCGGGGCTCAACGGCCGCATGCCGCTGTTCAACAAGGCCAACCAGGCCACCATGGAACAGGCGCAGCGCACGCTCATCGCCTCCAAGGCCGAGCTCGAGGCCGCGGAGCAGGACCTGATCATCCGCCTGTCGCAGGCCTACTTCGACGTGCTCGCGGCCAAGGACGACGTGGCGCTGGCCAAGACCAACAAGACCTACATCCTGGAGCAGCTGGCGTCGGCGCGGCGCAACTTCGAGGTCGGCACCGCCACCATCACCGACACGCGCGAGGCGCAGTCGCGCGCCGACCTGTCCACGGCGCAGGAGATCGCCGCCGAGAACAACCTGCTCAACCGGCGCATCGCGCTGGCCTACCTGGTGGGCCGCCGCGATGTCGAGCCGCTGCCGCTGGCCACGCCGGTGGTGCTGCCGTCGGTCCGGCCGGCCAACGTGGAGGAATGGGTCACCGTGGCCGACACGGTGCACCCGCAGGTGACGCGGGCGCGTGTCGCGCTCGAGGTCGCCCGGCTGGAGATCGACAAGGCCAAGGCCGGCCAGCTGCCGACCATCGACGCGGTGGCCTCGGTAAGCGCCAACCATGCCAACGGCGATTCGATCATTCCCGGCACCACGCGCTCGGCCTCCATCGGCGTGGAGCTCAACTGGCCGCTGTACACCGGCGGCGCGGTGCAGAACCGCATCAAGGAAACGGTGTCGCTGGAGCAGCGCTCGCGCGAGGAATTCGAGAACGCGCGCCGCACGGTGGCGCAGAACACGCGCGTCGCCTACTTCGGCGTGCAGTCGGGCGAGGCGCTGGTCAAGGCGCTGGAAGCCGCCGAGTCGTCGAGCCGGCTGTCGCTGGAGGCCACGCAGCTGGGCTACAAGGTCGGCGTGCGCGTCAACATCGACGTGCTCAACGCGCAGACGCAGCTGTTCCAGACGCAGCGCGACCTGTTCAAGTCGCGCTACGACGTGCTGGTCAACAGCCTGCGCCTGCGCCAGGCCTCGGGCCAGCTGACGGCGAACGACCTGCTGGCGGTGAACAGCCTGCTGGCCAAGCCCTAGCCTGGATCTTTCACCAGCAGCCGGCTTAACCGCGTGGGCGAGCTGAAGAGGCGATCTTCGGCGGTCTTTGGCTCGGTCACGGGTCCGTAGGTTGACGCAGGCGCCGGGCCGGGCGTGGCGACCCCTACCCCCGGCTTGGGCTGCGGGCCTTCTTGGCGTCATCGCGCAGGCCAGGCGCTGGCTTGAGCGCTAAGGAGCGGCGGTCAGCCGTGTGACGGCCGTGGCGAACAAGGCGCGCAGCGGATGCTCGCTGGCCAACATGATGCGAACCCGTCGGGTATTGCGCAGCACCGCCGCGCCGAACTTGAGCAGCCGGGTGCGGATCGTCGCGGTGCACGCCACCTGCAGCTCGGTGCCCACCAGCGCCAGGCGGCGCAGCTGGATCATCAGCGTGTAGGCCAGCGCCGCCAACAGCAGCCGCATCTGGTTGGCTGCGTAGCGATGGCAACTGCCCCGCCGGCCGAACAGGTCCAGTTGCGCTTCCTTGATGCGGTTCTCCGCCTCCCCGCGAGCGCAGTACAGCCGTTCGTAAAGCTCGGCCGCCTCGCCAGCCAGGCTGGTGACGATGAAGCGCGCGTCCGAGCCCAGCGGGCCATGCTCCAGCCGCGCGATCACGCGGCGCTCGCGGTTCCAACTGCGCGCCGCATAGGTGAACTCACCGATCAGCCGCTCTTTGGCGCCGCTGGCGCGGTGGCGATCGGCCACTTCCAGCGCCGCCATGGCGCTGTTGCACTCCAGCGTCGGGTTCTTCTGCACGCCCAACACGTAATCGATGCCCCACGCGTCGAGCCTGCGCAGCACTTTCGGACGGCTGAAGCCGCTGTCGCCGCGCACAACAAGCCGCACCCCAGGCCACGCCCGCCGCAGCCGCGCCGCCAGCAGCTTGATGAGTGCGCTGACCACGCTGGCCGGGTCGCGCCAGCTCGGGCGCAGCACGCACGCCAGCATGTCCTGGCCGCAGAAGACGTACAGCGGCAGGTAGCAGTAGTTGTCGTAGTGGGCGTTGAAGTGCGCCCGCTCCTGCTGTCCATGCAGCGGCATGTGCGTGGCATCCACGTCCAGCACCAGTTCGTCCGGGGCCGTGCATCGGCTGGCAACGAACTGCTCCAGCAGCACGCCATGCAAGGCCCAGACATCCCGTGCGGTGGCGCCGTTCTCCAGGCGGCTGAACGTCGCCGCACTGCCCAGCTCATCGGCACGGCCCACCGCCGTCTGCCACACCAAGTCCCGTCGCAGCACGTTGTGGTCGCTGACGTCCTCCCAGCCGCAGCACAGGCCGTACACACGCTGCGCCAGCAGCTCGCGCATGCCGTGAACGACGCTGCCAGCACGCCGCTCGTCACCAACGGCCTTGGCCGCCGCCCGGGTCAGTCCAACGCGCTCGTCACACAACCGCAGCAGCGTCACGCCACCGTCGCTGGCAATGGCACCGCCATCAAAGTCGGCTTGCACCACACGCCGGCCGACGCGGCCCATTTGCAGCGGGCGCTGCGTACACTTTGGCATTGGGCGACCTCCCTTTGTTTGCCAGTTGCATAGACGTCGAACACCTATGACAACGGGCGGCGCGGACAGGTCGCCTACTTCATTCTTGGTGAAAGATCCGGGCTAGGAGCCTGGGCGGCAGAGATCGGCACCCGCGTTGGGGCTGATTCGGATGCAGGCAAGGCGCAGTTGCAGCAGGCGAGGCCGCCCGGGCAAGCGCTGCAACGCTGCATGCGCCCGAATCAGCCCAACCGAAACCCGGTACCCAAGACCGCTGGCGGGTGTTGCGCCGCTTGCGCGGGCGGCGAGCCGCGCTGCGCTGACTGACCCTCGCCAGCGGCCTTGGCCACCTCGGCGCGGGTGCCGATTTCTGCCGCCCAGGCTCCTAGGCCAGGCGCGCGCCCGCCGCCGCCACGATCTCGCGCGCCATGCGCGCGGCGGCGCCGCGATGGGCGGCCGCGAAGGCCCGCGCGCGCCGTGCCCAGTCGTCGCGTGCCGGGTCGCGCGCCAGCGCCACCGCACGGGCCACGCCTTCGTCGAGGTCGGCCACGCGCAGCGCGGCACCGGCGGCCAGCGACAGCTCCGCCGCTTCGCTGAAGTTGAAGGTATGCGGGCCCATCACCACCGGGCAGCCGCAGGCCGCGGCTTCGATCAGGTTCTGGCCACCCAGCGGCGCGAAGCTGCCGCCGAGCAAGGCCACGTCGGCCGCCGCGTAGTACGTCGGCATCTCGCCCATCGAGTCGCCTAGCCACACATCCGCCGCTGCCGCATCGGCGGGCGGCTGCGCGTCCCAGGCGCTGCGCCGCCACAGCCCAAGGCCGGCGCCGGCCACCAGCGCGGCCACCTCGTCGAAGCGCTGCGGATGGCGCGGCACCAGCAGCAGCAGCGGGCGCGGCGCTGACAGCTGCTGCCAGCCGCGCAGCAGCGGCGCCTCCTCGCCCTCGCGCGTCACCGCGGCCAGCACCACCGGCCGCGCCACGGCGGCGCGCCAAGCCTGGCCGCGCGCCATCAGTGCGGGGCTCGGGTTGACGTCGAACTTCAGGTTGCCGCAGACCTGCACCTGCGCGGCGCCGGCGCGGCGCAGGCGCTCGGCGTCGGCGTCGGTCTGCGCCAGCACGCGCACCAGCGCACCGGCCACGGGGCGGGTCAGCACGTCGATGCGCTGGCTGCGGGCCAGGCTCTTTTCGCTGAGTCGCGCATTGGCCAGCACCATCGGCACGCCGGCGGCCTGCGCCTCGCGCAGCAGGTTCGGCCAGATCTCGGTTTCCATCAGCACGCCGACGGCCGGCCGGTGGCGGCGCAGGAAGCGCCGCACGGCGCCGGGCGTGTCCCAGGGCAGCCAGCATTGCCGGTCTGCATTGCGCAGCAAGGCGCGGCCGGCCTCGCGGCCGGTGGCGGTGCCGTGCGTGAGCAGCAGGCGCAGCCCCGGCCGCTGCGAGCGCAGCGCCTCGACCAGCGCGGCGGCGGCCCGCGTCTCGCCCAGCGACACCGCATGCAACCACAGCGCCCCCGGCGCGCTGGCGGCGCCGAAGCCCAGGCGCTCGGCCAGCGCGTGGCGGTACAGCGGCTCGCGCCGGCCGCGCCACCACAGGCGCAGCAGATAGGCCGGGGTCAGCAGGCGCAGCAGCGTCGAATAGGCGACGCGCGCCAGCCAGGCTTTCAATGCGCCGCCGTGGCGATCTGCGCGTCGGGCTTCACCGCACGCAGCGCCGCCATGAACTGATCCTGGATGCGCTGCAGCGCCTGGGGGCTGTCGCCTTCGAAGCGCAGCACCAGCACCGGAGTGGTGTTCGACGCGCGCACCAGGCCAAAGCCGTCGGCATATTCGGCGCGCAACCCGTCGATGGTGACCACGTCCAGAGCGCCTTCGAAGCGCGCCTGCTCGCGCAGCGTCTGCACCACGCGGTGGTGTTCGCCCTCGGCGCAAGGCACGTTCAGCTCGGGCGTGCTGAAGCTGGTGGGCAGCGCGTCGAGCACCGCACTCGGATCCTGGTGGCGCGACAGGATCTCCAGCATGCGCGCCGCGGTGTAGGTGGCGTCGTCGAAACCGTACCAGCGCTCGCTGAAGAAGATGTGGCCGCTCATCTCGCCGGCCAGCGGCGCGCCGGTTTCCTTGAGCTTGGCCTTCATCAGCGAATGGCCGGTCATCCACATCAGCGGCACGCCGCCTGCACGGCGGATGGTCGGGCCCATGTGCATCGAGCACTTCACGTCGAACAGGATCTGCGCGCCCTTCTGCCGCCGCAGCACGTCGGTGGCCAGCAGCATCAGCTGGCGGTCCGGATAGATGATGTGGCCATCGCGCGTGACCACGCCCAGCCGGTCGCCATCGCCGTCGAAGGCCAGGCCCAGCTCGGCGCCGTGCCGCCGCACCGCTTGGATCAGGTCGGCCAGGTTCTCCGGCTTGCTCGGGTCCGGATGGTGGTTGGGGAAGTGGCCGTCGACCTGGCTGTACAGCTCGATCACCTGGTTGCCCAGCGCACGCAGGATGCCGGGCGCCGTGGCCCCGGGGATGCCGTTGCCGCAATCGACGACGATCTTCATGCGCCGCTTCTGGCGGATGTCGCCGACGATGCGCGCCTGGTATTCGGCGGCGATGTCCATCGTCGCGCTGCGCCCGGCGCCCTGCGTGTAGGCCTCGGCCTCGATGCGCCGGCGCAGGCCCTGGATGTCGGCGCCGTAGATGGCACGGCCGGCCAGCACCATCTTGAAGCCGTTGTAGTCCTTGGGGTTGTGGCTGCCGGTCACCTGGATGCCGCTGCGGCAGCCATGTGCGCCGCGCGTGGCGGCCACGTAATACAGCATCGGCGTGGTCACCGCGCCCAGGTCCACCACGTCCAGCCCGGTGGACTGCAGGCCGCGGATCAGCGCCGCGGACAGCGCCGGCCCCGACAGCCGACCGTCGCGGCCCACCGCCACGGCGCGCTCGCCGGCGGCCACCGCCTCGGAGCCGAAGGCGCGGCCCAGATGCTCGGCAAAGGCCTCGTCGATGGTGCGCCCGACGATGCCGCGGATGTCGTAGGCCTTGAACACGGACGGGTCGACCTGCATGGATGCGCTGCCTGAGGAGGTGGGCTGGGCATTGTAGGCAGCGCGGGTTTGCAGCCGGGCGATGCAGGCGTCCGAAAACGGCCAGTGCCGGACGCGGCGCTGCCTATCATGGCCGCATGACACTGCACGACGACGCGGCCTACCTGGCGCTGAAGACCCACGATCCACGCTTCGACGGGCGCTTGTACGTCGGCGTCACCTCCACCGGCATCTACTGCCGGCCGGTGTGCCGCGTGCGCACGCCGCTGCGCCGCAACTGCCAGTTCTTCGCCAACGCCGCCAGCGCCGAGCGCGAGGGCTTCCGCCCCTGCCTGCGCTGCCGGCCGGAGCTGGCGCCGGGGCTGTCGCTGGTCGATTCGTCGCAGGTGCTGGCGCAGCATGCGGCACGGCTCATCGAGCAGGCAGCGCGCAGCGGCGACGACCCGTACCTGCCGGACATCGCCCGGCGCCTGGGCGTCACCGACCGCCACTTGCGCCGTATCTTCCGCGAGGCGCATGGCGTCACGCCGATCGACTACCTGGCCACGCAGCGGCTGCTGCTGGCCAAACAACTGCTCACCGATACCGACATGCCGGTCACGCAGGTAGCGCTGGCCAGCGGGCACGCCAGCCTGCGGCGCTTCAATGCGGCGTTCGCGGAGCGCTACCGGCTGAACCCGAGCGCCTTGCGCCGCCAGGCGGGCGCCACGCCGCGGCCGCGCGAGGCCGCCCCCAGCCTGCGCCTGGCCTACCGGCCGCCCTACGACGTGGCCGGCGTCGTGGCCTTCCTGGCGCAGCGCGCCATGCCCGGCGTGGAGCAGGTGGACGGGCTGGAACTGCGCCGCACCCTGGGCTGGATGCACCAGGGCGCCTGGCATCGCGGCTGGCTGCAATGCCGCTTCGTGCCGCCGCGCCACGAACTGCAGCTGACGTTGGCGCCGTCGCTGCTGCCGGCGGTGGGCGCGGTGATGCTGCGCCTGCGCCATGCACTGGACCTGGACGCCGACCCGTCGCTGATCGACCCCGCGCTGGCCAGCCTGCCGCGCCCCGCCCCGCCGGGGCTGCGCCTGCCGGGTTCGATCGACGGCTTCGAGACCGCGGTGCGCATCATCTTGGGACAGCAGGTCACGGTGGCCGCGGCGCGCACGCTGGCGCGGCGGCTGGTGGCCGAACTGGGCCAGCCGGTGGAGACGCCGTTCGACGGGCTGGACCGCTTGTTCCCGACGGCCACCGACATCGCCGCGGCAGACCCCGAGCGCATCGGCAAGCTGGGCATCGTGCGCCAGCGCGTGGCCGCGCTGCAGGCGCTGGCGCGCGAGGTGGCCGCGGGCCGCATCGAGCTGCAGCCGAACGCCGCGCTGACGCCCACGCTGGAGGCGCTGCGCGCGCTGCCGGGCATCGGTGAATGGACGCTGCAGCTGATCGCCATGCGCGTGCTGGCCTGGCCCGACGCCTTCCCCGCCACCGACATCGGCGTGCTCAACGCCCTGGGCACGCGCGACGTGGCCGCCGTGCAGGCGCGCGCCGAGGCCTGGCGCCCCTGGCGCGCCTATGCCGTGATGGGGCTCTGGCAAAGCCTGGGAGACAAGCCATGACGCCGCGCCATCTGGTGGCCCAGGCGCGCATCGACTCGCCGCTGGGCCCGATGACCCTGGCGGCCAGCGCCGAGGGCCTGGCCGGGCTGTGGTTCGACGGGCAGAAGCACCACCCGGGCGCGCTGGAGGCGCCACACGACGCGGCCCAGGCCTTCATCGCCCAGGCGCGCGCCGAACTGGCGCGCTACTGGCAGGACGGCACGCGGCGCTTCGAGGTGCGCCTGGCGCCGCAGGGCACGCCCTTCCAGCAGGCCGTGTAGCGCAAGCTGTGCGAGATCCCCGCGGGGCGCACCTCCACCTATGCCGCGGTCGCGGCCGAGGCGGGGTCGCCCCGCGCGGTGCGCGCAGCCGGTGCGGCGATCGGCCGCAACCCGCTGTCGATCATCGTGCCCTGCCATCGCGTGCTGGGGCGCGACGGCTCGCTCACCGGCTACGCCGGCGGCCTGGAGCGCAAGCGCGCGCTGCTGCAGCTCGAGGCCGCCGGGTCGTGAGGCGACGCGACGTCATCGACATGCTGCTGCTGGCGGCACTCTGGGGCGCCTCGTTCCTGTTCATGCGCATCGCCGCCCCGCAGTTCGGCGCGCTGCCGCTGGCCGCCGTGCGCGTGGCCGGCGCGGCCGCGCTGCTGCTGGCCATCCTGGCCGCGCAGCGCGGCTTGTCCGGCCTGCGGGGGCGGTGGCGGCCCATCGGCTTTGTCGGCATCACCAATTCGGCGCTGCCCTTCCTGGGCTTCAGCCTCGCCGCGCTGTCGATCCCCGCCGGGCTGTCGTCGATCCTCAACGCCACCAGCCCGATGTTCGGCGCGCTCATCGCCATGCTGTGGCTGCGCGAGTCCGGCAGCCCGTCGCGCGCCGCGGGGCTGCTGCTGGGCTTTGCCGGGGTGGCGATCCTGGCCTGGGACAGCGCCCGCCTGGGCAGCCCGGGCCAGGGGTCGGCAGGGGCCATCGGCTTGTGCCTCGCGGCGGCGGCGCTCTACGGCTATTCGGCGTGTTTCGTGCGGCGCCATCTGGCCACCGCCGATCCGCTGGCGGTGGCCTGCGGCAGCCAGATCGCGGCCACGCTGGCGCTGGCCGGGCCGGCCTGGATCCTGTGGCCCGCCGCGCTGCCATCGGCCACGGCGTGGCTGGCCGCGCTGGCCCTGGCCCTGCCCTGCACCGGGCTGGCCTACGTGCTGTACTTCCGGCTCATCGCCCGCATCGGCCCGGCCCGCGCCCTGAGCGTGACCTTCCTGATACCGGCCTTCGCCATGGTCTGGGCCCGCGTGTTCCTGGACGAAGCCATCACCCCCGGCATGCTCGCCACCACGGGCCTGATCCTGCTGGGCACGGCTTTGGCCACCGGCCTGCTGCGCTGGCCCCGGCTGCGCATGCGTTGACACATCGTCGGCCGGCCGGAAACGAAAACGGCGGTGGACCTGGGTCCACCGCCGTCATGCGAAGGTCGGCCGGGCGGGGCCCGGCGGCCGTGCAGTGATTACTGCTTTTGCATCTGCGCTTCGTTCTGCGGAATCGTGCCGGCCTTGTTGGCGGCGGCCGTGGCCTTCTTGCGGTCTTCGCGCGTGGTCGTCGACGTCGCGGCCTGCTCACGCGGCGACTGCTGGCCCGCAGCAGCGGCGGGCACGCCGCCGACGCCGGTACCGGGGATGTCGCCAGCCTTGTTGGCGGCGGCGGTGGACTTCTTGCGGTCGTCGCGCGAGGTCGTCGACGTGGCGGCTTGCTCACGCGGCGATTGCTGGCCGGCAGCAGCGGCCGGCACGTTGCTCGTGCCGGTACCGGGGATCTGGCCGGCCTTGTTGGCGGCGGCGGTTTCCTTCTTGACTTCGGCGCGCGACGGCGACGAAGCGGCTTGGGCCATCGCAGCCTGGGCGCCGAACAAAGCAATGGCGGCCACGGTGAGCGAGCTGAGAGTCTTCTTCATGGTCAGGTTCTCCTGGAGATTGATCGGCATGCAGTTTCACAGATGCCTGGAGTGGAACAAAGCAGCGTCTCCGCCGCCTCTACTCACCTCAAGCGCGCTGAGGTTGTCACGGCGCAACATGATAACGCGGCAAGGGTGCCGAGGTTGACAACCAACCGGGGCGCCACGCAACTGGGCACAATTCGTTTCGAATTTGCGACAGACGCTGTGTTGACCCTCGTTTCCCCCAGGGCGCGCAGGCGCAGCGCCGCAGGCCCGAACCCCGCAGAATGCACGCCATGTCCGGCGTCATCGAACTTCGATTGGCCCGCGCGGTGGACGCGCCGGGCATCGCCCACATGTCGCGCGAGCTGATCGAAGCCGGTCTGGGCTGGCGCTACCACCCGCCACGCATCGCCCGGCTGATCGCCGATCGGGACACGCTGACCCTGGTGGCCGAAGACCGGGCCGGACTGGCCGGCTTCGCCATCCTGCAATTTGGTGATGAGCACGCGCATCTGGTGCTGCTGGCCGTGCAGCCGCGCTGCCGCCGCCAGGGCGTGGCGCGCCGCCTGCTGGCTTGGCTGCTGGAGTCGGCAGGCGCGGCGGGCATCGCCGAACTGGGGCTGGAACTGCGCGCCGGCAACGCCGGGGCGCGCGCCTTCTATCGTGCGCTGGGCTTCAGCGATGCGGGGCTGCTGCCTGACTACTACGGCCCGCGCGAGGCTGCGCTGCGCATGGTGCGCGTGCTGCGCCGAAGCGATGGCGCGCCGCCCGCCTGGCACGCGCCGACGCTGCGCCGCTCCTGAAGCGGCCTTGAGGACCTGACCGGTCTGATACTTGCTTGCACCCTGACGACGGCGGCAAGGCTCAATCGGCAAGGAGTTCGGCGTGGCAAAGATTCCTCCTGGCGTGGGCCCACGCTATGCGCAGGTGGTGCTGCTGTTCGGCGCCACCGGCGACCTGGCGCGGCGCAAGCTGCTGCCCGGCCTGTACCACCTGGTCACGGCCGGCTTCATCCCCGGCTGCCGCATCGTCGGCGTGTCGCTGACGACATCGATGTCGAGGCCTGCCGCCGCATCGCGCGCGGCGCGCTGGGCGAGTTCTTCAACCGCAAGCTGACCGATACGGACTGGCAGAGCTTCGCCGGCCATCTGGACTATGTGCCGCTGGCCGCCGGCGCGCCGGCGCTGCGCGCGGCGGTCGCGCGTGCCGAGCAAGGCCTGGGCGTCGAATGCCGACGCCTGCACTACCTGAGCGTGCCGCCGAGCGCCGCGCTGCCCGCGGTGCGGCTGCTGGGCGAGGCCGGCCTGGTGGAGCGCTCGCGCATCGTCATGGAAAAGCCCTTCGGCACCGACCTGGCCAGCGCGGTGAAGCTCAACCATGAGCTGCATCAAGTCTTCGACGAGGAGCAGATCTTCCGCATCGACCATTTCCTGGGCAAGGAGCCGGCGCAGAACATCCTGGCCTTCCGCTTTGCCAACGGCCTGTTCGAGCCCATCTGGAACCGCAACTTCATCGACCACGTGCAGATCGACGTGCCCGAGACCTTGGGCCTGGGCAAGCGCTCGGCCTTCTACGAGCAGACCGGCGCCTACCGCGACATGGTGGTCACGCACCTGTTCCAGATCCTCGCCTTCATGGCCATGGAGCCGCCCACCGCACTGGAGCCGCACCCGATCAGCGAGGAGAAGAACAAGGTCTTCCGCAGCATGCTGCCGGTGGAGCCGGCGCACGTGGTGCGCGGCCAGTACGTCGGCTACCGCGACGAAGACGGCGTGGAGCCGGAATCGGAGACCGA
This sequence comes from Rubrivivax sp., assembly GCA_019635285.1. Taxonomy (GTDB): domain Bacteria; phylum Pseudomonadota; class Gammaproteobacteria; order Burkholderiales; family Burkholderiaceae_C; genus Rubrivivax. Next base: position 27,098 of record JAHBZS010000012.1, read on the forward strand.
TACCTTCATCGCGCTGAAGTGCTACATCGACAACTGGCGCTGGGCCGGCGTGCCCTTCTTCCTGCGCACCGGCAAGAGGCTGGCCGAAGGGCAACGCATCATCTCCATCGCCTTCCGCGAACCGCCGAAGAGCATGTTCCCACCCGGCTCGGGCGTCGGCGCGCAGGGGCCGGACCACCTGACCTTCGACCTGGCCGATGCCTCGAAGATGTCGTTGAGCTTCTACGGCAAGCGCCCGGGCCCCGGCATGCGGCTGGACAAGCTGAGCCTGCAGTTCGCCATGCACGACACCGGGCGCATCGGCGAGGTGCTGGAAGCCTACGAGCGGCTGATCCTCGACGCCATGCGCGGCGACCGCACGTTGTTCACCACCGCCGAAGGCATCGAGCGGCTGTGGCAGGTCTCCACGCACCTGCTGGAGTCGCCTCCGCCGGTGCGGCTGTACCCGCCGGGGTCGTGGGGGCCGAAGTCGATCCACCAGCTGATCGCGCCGCACGCCTGGCGGCTGCCTTTCGAGCGGGCCTGGCGCGCACCCAACCAGCACGGAGGGTGAAGACGCATCGGCCAGAATGCGTGCGATGCAACGACGCCGTGCGCTGGTTGCCAGCGCCGCTCTCCTCGGCTCGGGCGGGCTGCTCTCCGCGACCGCGCGCGCGGCGGGCCTGAAGCCGCTGGGCGCCCCGCGCGCCTTCGACTACGCGCAGCTCAAGGGCCGCGCCCGCGCGCTGGCCGCGGCGCCCTACCGCGTGCCGCGCACGGATCTGCCCGCCGACCTGGCGCGGCTCGACTGGGACCAGTACCAGGCGATCCGCTTCCGCAGCGACCACGCGCTGTGGGCCGACGACACGCTGCGCTTCCAGATCAGGCTGTTCCACCTGGGCCTGTTCTTCAAGCGGCCGGTGCAGGTCTTCGAGCTGCACGACGGCCAGGCGCAGGCGCTGGCCTACGACCCGGCGATGTTCGACTACGGCCAGAGCGGCCTGGACGGCCACCGGCAGCCGGCCGACCTGGGCTTTGCCGGCTTCCGCGTCGTCGTGCACACGGCGCCCGAGCAGGACATGGTCGCGTTCCTGGGCGCCAGCTACTTCCGCGCGGTGGGCGGCTCGCGGCAGTACGGGTTGTCGGCGCGCGGCCTGGCGGTGGACACCGCACTGCCGCGCCCGGAGGAGTTCCCCGACTTCACCGAGTTCTATCTGGAGCGGCCGGCGGCCACGTCCGGCACGCTGGTGGTCTATGCACTGCTCGATTCGCCCAGCGTCAGCGGCGCCTACCGCTTCGCCATCACGCCGGGCGAGCACACGGTGATGGACGTGGACGCCGCGCTGTACCCGCGCAAGACCATCGAGCGGCTGGGCATCGCGCCGCTGACCAGCATGTACCAGGCCGGCGAGAACGACCGCCGCATGGCCCACGACTGGCGGCCCGAGATCCACGATTCGGACGGCCTGGCGATGCACAGCGGCCGCGGCGAATGGATCTGGCGCCCGCTCACCAACCCGGCGACGCTGCGCTTCAACGCCTTCGCCGACCATGACCCGCGCGGCTTCGGCCTGATGCAGCGCGACCGCAGCTTCGAGAACTACCAGGACGACGGCGTGTTCTACGACCGCCGGCCGTCGCTGTGGGTCGAGCCGCGCGGCGCTTGGGGCGCCGGCTCGGTGCAACTCGTCGAGATCCCGACCGTCGACGAGACCTTCGACAACATCGTCGCCTTCTGGAACCCGGCCGCGCCGGTGCAGCCGGGGCAGGAGATGCTGTGGGCCTACCGGCTGACCTGGGGCGCGGACCCCGCACCGCGGCCGGCCTTGGCGCAATGCGTGGCGACGCGCACCGGGCTGGGGGGCGTGGTCGGCCAGAAGCGCAAGGCCTTTTCGTGGCGCTTCGCGGTCGACTTCGCCGGCGGCGACCTGGCGCTGGTCGATGCGAAGACCGAGGTCGAGGCCGTGGTCAGCGCCTCGCGCGGCCGGGTCGAACTGACGTCGGCGCGGCCGCTGGCCTCGATCCGCGGCTGGCGCGCGATGTTCGACGTGGTGCCCGAGGCCTCGACCGAGCCGATCACGCTGCGGCTGTACCTGCGCGCACGTGGCCAGCCGCTCAGCGAGACCTGGCTCTACGAATGGACGCCTCCGCCGCCGGCGCAGCGCACGCTGTACTGAAGCGCCAGCTCAGCCGAAGCGCTGGCTCAACGCGCCGCCTGCAGCGCCGCCACCCGCCCCGCGACCGCGCGCACCTTGCGCGGCGCGGCCCGCCACACGGCGACGATCGACAGCAGGCTGGCGCCGATGGCCATCCAGAAGGCCGCCGCATAGCTGCCCTGCAGGTCGTGCAGCACACCGGTGAGCCACGGGCCCAGCGCGCTGCCGGCCATCAGCGCCACCATCACCGTGCCGAAGATCGTGGCGAAGCGCCGGCCCTGGAAGATCTCCAGCACGATCGCGCCCATCACCGAGGTCAGCCCATAGCCCAGCAGCCCCTGCGCCAGCACCATCACGTACAGCAGCGGCATCGACGGCGCGTGCTCCAGGCCGATCAACACCAGGTAGCAGACGACGAAACCCAGGCAGGCGATGGTCCAGGACCATTCGCGGCCGATGCGGTCGGAAATGTGGCCCAGAGCGATCTGGCCCGGCACGGCCACCAGCGCCACCGCGCCCAGCGCCCACGCGGCATCGGCGGCGCTGAAGCCGATCTCGATCAGGTACTTGGTCTGGTGCACCTGCACCGCGTACCAGACGAAGCCACCGGTGAAGAAGGCGCAGGCGATCCACCAGAAACGCGCCGTGCGCAGCGCGCGCGACAGGGTCCAGTCGATCGCGGCCCACGCCGCATCGACCACCTTCGGCGCGCCGCGTGCCGCCAGCGCACCCACCGCCTGGGCATCGCCGTCGGGCAGCAGGCCCAGGTCCTCGGGGCGGCGGCGCAGCAGCAGCACCAGCGGCGCCAGCACCACCCCCAGCACCAGGCCCAGCACCCAGCAGGCGCTGCGCCAGTCGCTGCGGTCCATGAACCACTGCATGCCCGGCAGCAGCACGATCGAGCCGATGCCCACGCCCGAGAAGGCCAGGCTGACGGCCAGCCCGCGCCGCCGCGCGAACCAGTTCGGCAGGAACAGCGACCAGCCGGTATAGCCCAGGCAGACACTGCCGCCGCCGACCAGCACGCCCAGCGTGGCGTACAGATGCCATGGCGTGTGGATCTGGCTGGCCAGCATCAGGCCCGCGCTCATCATCGCCACGCCCAGCCCCATCACCGCGCGTGGGCCGTAGCGGTCCATCAGCCAGCCCAGGGTCGGGCTCAGGCCTGCGGAGACGACAAAACCGAAGGAGAAGGCGCCGGCAATGACGCCGCGCTCCCAGCCGAATTCCTTCAGGATCGGCGGAAAGAGCAGCGAGAACGCCGTGCGCGCATTGACGCCGATGCCGGTGGTGACGAAGGCGACGGCGACGATGACCCAGCCGTAGAAGAAGGGTAGGCGCAAGGAGGGTCCCCCGGGGCGTGGCAAAGGCCTGGATGCTGGGGCATCGGGCGCCGACATTCAATGACCTGGGGCGTCAAGCGATCAATGCAGCTTGATGCGCGGCCGGTGCGCGCGGTCGATGGCCTCGGACAGCGTGATCAGCGCGGTCTTCTTCAGCCCGCCCAGCGCCAGCTGATGCTGCTTGTGCAGCCCCCAGTACATCAACTTGGCCAGCTGGCCTTCGACGAACAGGCTGCCGCGCGACAGGCTGCCCATCAGGCTGCCGACCGACGAATACTCCGACAGCGACACCAGCGACCCCTTGTCCTGGAAGCTGAACGGCGCCACCGCCTGGCCGGCGATCAGCCGCGGCAGCGCCTTGACCAGGTACATCGCCTGCTGGTGCGCCGCCTGCGCCCGCGGCGGCACCCAGCGCCCGCCGTCCTGCGGGCAGGCGGCGCAGTCGCCCAGCGCATAGATGCGCGGGTCGCGCGTCGTCTGCAGGTTGCCGTCGACCACCAGCTGGTTCAGGCGGTTGACTTCCAGCGGCTGCGCGCCGCCCAGACCACGCAGCTCGTCGGCCGCCTTGACCCCGGCAGCCCACACCGTGATCGTCGCGTCGATCTCCTTGCCGCTGGCGGTGCGCACGCTGTGCGGCGTGACCTCGACCACGGTCTCGCCGGTATGCACCTCGACCGCCAGCTTGCGCAGCTCGCGCACCGCCGCCAGGCCCAGCCGCTCGGGCAGCTGCGACAGCAGGCGCGGCGCAGCCTCGAGCAGCACGATGTGCATATCGGCCTGCGGATGCACATGGTCCACGCCGTAGCTGGAGAGCACGCGACCGGCCGAATGCAGCTCGGCCGCCAGCTCCACGCCGGTCGCCCCGCCGCCGACGATGACCACCGACCACTGGGCGCCGGGGTCGTCGCCGGGCAGGCTGTGCGCGCGCAGGCAGGCATTCAACAGCCGCTCGTTGAAGCGGCGCGCGGCCTGCGGTGTGTCCAGCTTGATGCTGTACTCGGCCGCGCCTTGTGTGCCGAAGTCGTTGGTCAGGCTGCCGACGCACAGCACCAGCCGGTCGTAGGGCACGCGCTGCGCCGGGGCGATCTCCGCGCCGCGCTCGTCATGCGTGGCCGCCAGTTCGACGTGACGCGCGGCGCGGTCGATGGCCGTCATGCGGCCCAGCCGGAAGCGGAAGTGGTTCCAGCGTGCCTGGGCCAGGTATTCGATCTCCTCGGCATGGGTATCGAAGCTGCCGGCCGCCACCGGATGCAGCAACGGCTTCCACACATGCGTGCGCGCCGCATCGACGAGGGTGATCTCGGCCTGCCCTCGGCGCCCCAGCCGCTGCCCCAACTGCGTGGCCAGCGGCAAGCCGCCGGCGCCACCGCCGACGATGACGATTCGCTCCATGGAGCTGCCTCTTCTGGTTGAGCAGGCCCGATTGGAGCATCCCGTCCGCACAGGCGGCCTGTGGACCTCCACATGCGTGTGCGGGGCCCCGCAAGGTGTAACGCCGGCCCGACGCGCCCAGTAGTGCACAGACAGGAAGCGCGGGCGTAGCCAGACTCCGGCCGTCGACCTCAGCTCCCCATCGCCATGACTCTGATGAATCCTCCGACCGAAGCCGCTCGCGCCTGGCACCGCCGTCCGGCATGGTGGCTGGCCGCCGCGGCCCTGTGCCTCGGCCTGGTCGGCTGCGGCGGTGGCGGCGGAGGGGGTGGCAGCGGTGGCAGCAGCGGTGGGGGCGGCGGCGGCGGCGTCGACGTCACCAAGATTCCAGTCGTCATGGTCACCGTGCAGGACGCCTTCGGCGTGGCGATTGCAGGGGCCACCGTCGAAGCCTCGGCGCAGACGCAACTCACCGATGCCAAGGGCACGGCGCTGGTGGTCCTCGACAAGCCGGACCTCGGCACCGCGCTCAAGGTGTCGCGCGAAGCCTACGTCGACAAGTCGATCGACGTCCTTGCCACGCTGGGCAAGGTGAACGAATTCACGGTGGTGCTCGAGCGCAGGACCGCGCCAGCCGGCGCTTCCCTGGCCACGCGCAGTGGCGCGGTGCCGACGCTCGACGGCACGGGCCGCCAGCTGAGCTTCGAGGTCGAGCTGGTGCTGGTCGACAGCAACGCCGGGCCGATCGAGGGCCTGAGCCAGGCGAACTTCAGCCTGCAGGCCTGCACGCCGAATCCGGACAACGCGCGGGTCGACTGCGTGCGCGGCACCAGTGCCGACGACGACCGGGCCTATGCGCCGCTGACCGCGGCCCCGGCCACACTGACACCGGTCGGCGCGGGGACGGCGCGACCCTACGCCGCAGCCTTGCTGCTGGACCAGAGCGGCAGCGTGCACGATACCGACCCCACGGGCGCGCGACTGTATTCGGCCAAGGCCTTCCTGAGCAGCCTGGGCGCGGACGACCGCGTGCAGCTGGCCGCCTTTGCCGACAGTGCCGGCGCGGCGATCCCCACCGTGCCCTTGACGGTCTACGGCCCGTTCCGCGACCGCAGCTCGGCATCGGAGTACTTCGCCTCGCTGGATGCCCTGACGACCCAGGTCGGCGGCAACACGCCGCTGTACGCGTCGCTGGACAGCTTGCGGCAGAGCGTGGCCAGCGACAGCACGCTGCCGGCCGGCATGACCCGGGCCGTGGTGCTGTTCACCGACGGCACCGACACCGCCTGCGGCAATGTCGCGGCCTGCCGCACGCGGCGCGCCCAGTCGATCCAGGGGGCGATCGACAGCCAGGTCCGGCTGTTCACGATCGGCCTGTCCAACGACGTCGACGTGGTAGCGCTGGGTGAACTCGCCACCCAGACCGGCGGGGCCTTCCTCTACGCCGACAACGCCGAGCAACTGCTGCCGCTGTACGGCAGCCTGGGCAAGCTGCTCAGCCTGAGCCTGCCCACCTACCGGCTGCGCTGGACGGTGCAAGCCGACGCGGCGGGCAGCTTCCGCTCGGGCCAGACGCTGCTCGGCAAGGTGCAGGTGACCGTCGGTTCGGGCAGCTTCGACGTGCCCTTCCTCGTCGCCATCCCCTGACGGCGGCGGGTGCCCAGGCGGCGCCCAGACAGCGCCGAAGGAACGACCGGCGGCCCCGCAGGGCGCGGCGGCGGCACGCCGACGGCTACAATCGCCGCTTCGTCATCGGGGAGTAGCCGCCCTGCGCAACGCAGGGGTTCGCGTCAACATGCTTGGCCTTGCAGCCATGGCGCGAACAGCTCCTGAGCCTGGCCAGACCTTTGACCGCACAGCCTCCGCATCGGGCCGGGAGCGCCGTGCGGTCATCGGCTTTGCGTCGGCCCCGTGGAGATCGTGTTGGAAGCTTTTCTCGTCTCGGCCGGCGTCGTGGCGCTCGGTGAAATGGGCGACAAGACCCAGTTGCTGGCCATCGTGCTGGCCGCCACCTTCAGACGGCCCTGGCCGATCATCGCCGGCATCCTGGTGGCCACCTTGGTCAACCATGCGGCTGCCGGCGCGCTGGGCGGCTGGGTGGCGCAGGCGCTGGGCCCGGACCTGCTGCGCTGGGTCATCGGGCTGTCGTTCCTGGCCATGGCCGGCTGGATGCTGATCCCCGACAAGATCGACGCGCAGCGCGCCGGCGGCGCCCGGCGCTTTGGCGTGTTCGGCGCCACGGCGGTGGCCTTCTTTCTGGCGGAGATGGGCGACAAGACGCAGATCGCCACCGTCGCGCTGGCGGCGCGCTACAGCGATATTGCCGCCGTGGTGCTGGGCACCACGCTCGGCATGATGCTGGCCAATGTGCCGGCGGTCTTTCTGGGCGAGCGCATCGCGCAGAAGGTGTCGATGCGCCTGGTGCATGGCGTCGCCGCGGCCATCTTCGCGGTGCTGGGCGTGCTGACGCTGTTCAACGTCGGCAGGCTCTTCTAGCCCAGCACGAGATCCAGGTTCTGCACGGCAGCACCGGCCGCGCCCTTGCCCAGGTTGTCCAGCACCGCGGCCAGCAGCAGGTGCTCGCCGCGGGCGTCGCCGAAGACCGTCAGGCGCAGGTCGTCGCTGCCGTTCAACGCCTGCGGGTCCAGGTGCATGGCCGCCGCGTCGGCCGGCCGCACGGCCTCGACCTGCACGCGCACTTGCGCCGCGTAGTGCCCGGCCAGCACCTCGTGCACACGCTGCAGCGTGCAGGCCTCGGGCAGCAACGCCCGGTGCAGCGGCACCGTCAGCACGATGCCCTGCGCAAAGGCGCCGTAGGCCGGCACGAACAGCGGCCGGTGCGTCAGCCGCGCATGCTGGCGGATCTCCGGCACGTGCTTGTGGTCCAGCGCCAGGCCATAGACCTGCAGCGCCGGCGGCGCCGCGGCGCCCGCGCCTTCATAGGCGTCGATGCCAGCCCGCCCGCGCCCGCTGTAGCCCGACACCGCATGGATGCTCAGCGCCACGTCCTCCGGCAGCAGCCCGGCATCGCGCAGCGGGCGCAGCAGCGCCACGGCGGCCGTGGGATAGCAGCCCGGGTTGCTGATGCGCGATGCGGCGGCGATGCGGCCGGCCTGCGCGGCCTCCAACTCGGGCAGGCCATACACCCAGCCGGGGTCGGTGCGGTGCGCCGAGCTGGCGTCGATCACGCGCACCTGCGGGTTCTGAATCCAGCCCACCGCCTCGCGTGCCGCCGCGTCGGGCAGGCACAGGATGGCCACGTCGCAGGCATTCAGCGCCTCGGCGCGGCGCAGCGGGTCCTTGCGCTGGTCGTCCGGCAGCAGCCGCAAAGTGATGTCCTGCCGGCCGCGCAGCCGCTGCACGATGCGCAGGCCGGTGGTGCCTTGGTCGCCGTCGATGTAGACGATGCGGGTCATCGCAGCTCCTTGTTTTCCGTGGTCTGGCACGCATCGTCGCCGACCCAGCGCATTCTGGTCCAGTTGAATCTGGCAAAGTGCGCCTTCATGATTTCTGAAGGCAGAACGGAATGCGCGAACTCAACCTCGACCGCTTGCGCACCCTACTGGCCGTGGCCGAGCTGGGCAGCTTTGCCGCGGCCGCACGCGCGTTGCACCTGGCGCCGCCGACGGTGACGCTGCACGTGGCCGAGCTGGAGCGTCGCCTCGGCACGCCGCTGCTGCTGCGTGGCCGCCGGCGCGCCACGCCCACCGCCGCCGGCCGCGTGCTGGTGGAGCGCGGCCGCGGCCTTCTCGTCGACCTGGACGAGTTGGCCGCCGAGGTGCAGCTGCATGCCAAGGGCCGTCGCGGGCGCGTGCGCATCGGCGCCAGCACCGGCGCCATCGCGCACCGCCTGCCCCAGGCGCTGCGCGCCCTGGGCGACGACCATGCCGGCATCGACGTGCAGCTCAGCATCACCACCTCAGCCGAGGCCGTGGCGCGCATCGCCGCCGGCACGCTGGACATCGGCATCGTGGCGTTGCCGCAGCCGGCGCTCGCCGGCGTGACGCTGCGGCCCTGGCGGCGCGACCCGGTGGTGGCCGTGCTGCCCGCGGCCTGGCCGGCGCCGCAGCGTGTCACGCCGGCCTGGCTGGCGGTGCGGCCGCTGATCCTCAACGACACGAGCACGCACCTGTCGCGCCTGAGCTCCGACTGGTTCGCGCGGGCCGGGCTGCACCCGCAGGCGCGCGTGGCGCTGAACTACAACGACGCCATCCGTAGCCTGGTGGCCGCCGGTTGGGGGGCATCGCTGCTGCCGCTGGAGGACGATGCCGCCGGCCGCGACCCGCGACTGGCGTTCAGGCGCCTGTCGCCCGCGCTATGGCGGCCCCTGGGCCTGGCCTGGCACCCGCGCGCCGACGACGGCGCCGTGCGGCGTGTGCTGCAGGCGCTGCAGGCCGGCGGCGACTAGCGCGGCAGGTCCACGGCCGTGCCGCTGCGGGCGCTGGCGGCGATGGCCTCCAGCGTCGCCGCGATGTCCAGGCTGGCTCGTGCGGCGGCCTCGATGGCAGCCGTGTCGCCCCGCGCGACCACGTCGGCAAAGGCCTCCGCGGCGAAGCGGAAACCGCTGCCGGTGGGGCTGTCGACGGACTCGATCGCCGCGTTGCCCCGGCTGCGGCGCAGGCGCATCTGGCTGGGCTGGTAGCCCCAGGGATGGTCCGCGCCGGCGTCGGCCGTGTGGTTCAGGAATTCGGTGGTGATGAAGCCGTCGCTGCCAACGATGCACGCATGCCGGTGCAAGGCCATGTCCATCGCGCAGTGCAACTGGGCCACGGCGCCGTCCGCATATTCCAGCGTCGCGCTGGTGGCGATGTCGATGCCGGTGGGGCCCGTGCGCCAGAGGGCCCGCACGCGCTGCGGCCTGGCGTCGATGGCCAGGCGGATCAGGCTCATCACGTAGCAGCCGCAGTCCATCAGCGCGCCGCCGCCCAGGTCGGGCACCGAGCGCACGTTGGTGCCGGCCGGGTCCACCAAGGTGAAACCGAAGCTGGCCTGCACCGCGCGCACCGACCCGATGGCGCCACCGTGCAACAGCTCGAGCAGCGCAGCGGTCTGCGGCTGGAACCACCATGGATAGGCCTCCAGCAGCATCACGCCGTGGGTGCGCGCGGCGTCGAACATGCGGCGCGCCTCGTCCAGGTTCATGGCCAGCGGCTTCTCGCAGAGCACGTGCTTGCCGTGCTGCAACGCGGCCACCGCCCACGACGCATGCAGGCTGTTGGGCAGCGGCACGTAGATCGCGTCGACGCCGTCGTCGCGCAACAGGGCTTCGTAGCTGTCGTGCGCGCGGGCGATGCCGAACTGCGCGGCGAATTCGCGGGCCTTGGCCGCGTCGCGGCTGGCCACCGCCTGGATGCGGACCGACGGGCTGCCCGCCACGTCGCGGACGAACTGCCGCGCGATGTTGGCGCAGCCCAGGATGCCGAGGCGAAGTGGAGCGGTGGCGTTCATCAAGACGTGGTCGGTCGGGTTCGGATGCGGCGCATGCTAGTCCGGTCGGCCGCTCGCGACGTGCCGCCGCTCGCGCGGCGTGACGGCGGGCGGCGCCCGTGCGGCCTCTGTAGACTGGTCGACGCGGTGTCCGTCGGTCGGCACCTGCGGCCGCGCGGATGGCGCGCGGACCCGATGGACCCTGACCGCAACGTGATGAGAGGAGCTCCCCATGGCACTGGCCGATCAAGTTCCCCTGAACTCCGGCTTCGGCGCGAAGTCCACCGGCGCGCAGGTGGTTGCCGAGCACGACCTGGCGGGCCGGGTAGCGGTGGTGACGGGTGGCTACAGCGGCATCGGCCTGGAGACCGTGCGCGCCTTGGCAGCCAAGGGCGTGCGCGTGATCGTGCCGGTGCGCGACCGTGCCAAGGCCGATCCGGCATTGGCCGGCATCGCCGGGCAGGTCGAGACGGGCGACATGGATCTGGGCGACCTGCCTTCGGTGCGGCGTTTTGCCGAAGGCCTAATGGCCTCGCTGCCGCGACTGGACCTGCTGATCAACAACGCCGGCATCATGGCCTGCCCCGAGACGCGCGTCGGCCCGGGCTGGGAGGCGCAGTTCGGCACCAATCACCTGGGCCACATGGCGCTGACGCTCGGGCTGATGGACCTGCTCGCGCGCACCGGCAACGCCCGCGTGGTGGCGCTGTCGTCGACGGGCCACAAGATCAGCGGCATCCGCTGGGACGACATGCATTTCCGCGCCGCGCCCTATGAGAAGTGGCAGGCCTACGGCCAGTCCAAGACCGCCAACGCGTTGTTCGCCAACGCCCTGAGCCGCCGCTTGAAGCGCTCTGGCGGCCATGCCTTCGCGGTGCACCCCGGCGGCATCTTCACACCCTTGCAGCGCCATCTGCCGGTTGAGGAACAGGTGAAGCTCGGCTGGATCAACGAAGACGGCTCCCCTTCCGCACTGGCCAAGGCCGGCTTCAAGACCACCGAGCAAGGCTGTTCGACCACGCTGTGGGCGGCCACCAGCCCGGCGCTGGCGGGTAGGCCCGGCGTCTACTGCGAAGACTGCGACATCGCCAGCCCGACCGACCGCAGCAGCCCGCTTGCGCGCTTCCGCGGCGTCGAGGCCCACGCATGCGACGACGAGGCCGCGGAGCGGCTGTGGACGCTGAGCGAGGGGATGCTGGCCGGAGCCTGAAAGACGAAGCGCCCGCATGGAGCGGGCGCTTGCGACGTGAAAACTTGGCGGAGCGGACGGGGCTCGAACCCGCGACCCCCGGCGTGACAGGCCGGTATTCTAACCAACTGAACTACCGCTCCGCGCGGTGGCAACGTTTCCGGACCCGGCCTGAGCCTGTCCGCAAGCCTTGCCAGACTTGGCGTCCCCTAGGGGATTCGAACCCCTGTAATCACCGTGAAAGGGTGGTGTCCTAGGCCTCTAGACGAAGGGGACTGCAATCTTCCATCTGCTCGAACCACGCCTTGCGACACTGGCTTTGGTGGAGGTAAGCGGGATCGAACCGCTGACCTCTTGCATGCCATGCAAGCGCTCTCCCAGCTGAGCTATACCCCCGAAGGTGTGCACCAAACGCTGTCCAAGCAGCCTCGCATTATAGCGTCAGATCGACACGCTCCTCAAACGGTGCAGCACTTGGTCACGGTCGAACAGTTCCAGCACCGCGTCCAACGACGGCGTCTGGCTGCGGCCGCAGACCAGCACGCGCACCGCATGCGCCAGCTGCGGCATCTTCAGGCCGTGTTCGGCGAGCGTGCTCTTGATCGCCGCGGCGATCGAGGCCTTGTCCCAGGCCACGTCCGACAAGCGGCCGCGCAGTGCCACGAGCGCCGGCTTCACCGCGTCGGTGACATGCGTGGCCAGGTCCTCGGCGCGCGGTGCTACGTCCACGAAGTACATGCCGATCCAGTCGGCCAGCTCCACCGTCGTCGCGCAACGGTCCTTGAAGAGCGCGCACAGGCGTTCCAGCCGCGCATCGGCCGCCGCTTCGATGCCGCGCCGCGCCAGCTGCGCGGCCACCAGTTGCGCCAGCGACGCGTCGCTGCGCTGCTTCAGGTGGTGGGCGTTAACCCAGTTCAGCTTGGCCGGGTCCCACTGCGCCGGGCTCTTGGCCAGGTGCTGGCCGTCGAACCAGGCGATGAACTGCTCGCGGCTGAAGATCTCGTCGTCGCCGTGGCTCCAGCCCAGCCGCGCCAGGTAGTTGAGCATGCCTTCGGGCAAGTAACCCTCGTCCTCGTACTGCGTGACGCTGACCGCGCCATGGCGCTTGGACAGCTTGTCGCCGTCGGGCCCCAGGATCATCGGCACATGGCCGTACACCGGCAGTTCGCCGTCGGGGCCGATCAGCGCGCGCAGGATGTTGATCTGCCGCGGCGTGTTGTTGACATGGTCGTCGCCGCGGATGACGTGCGTGATGCCCATGTCCCAGTCATCGACGACGACGCAGAAGTTGTAGGTCGGCGTGCCCACACCGTCAGGCGTGTCGGCATCGGCGCGGGCGATCACCAGATCGTCGAGCTCGCCGTTGCTGATGCTGATCGGCCCTTTGACCAGGTCGTTCCAGCTGACCGTGCCGCCCTGCGGGTTGCGGAAGCGCACCACCGGGTGCACGCCCGGCGGCACCGGCGGCAGCGTCTTGCCGGCTTCGGGCCGCCAGCGGCCGTCGTAGCGCGGCTTCTCGCCACGCGCGCGCTGTGCCTCGCGCATCGCGTTCAGTTCGTCGGGGGAGCAATAGCAGCGGTAGGCCGTGCCGGCCGCGAGCATCTGCGCGATGACCTCGCGGTAGCGCCCGATGCGCTGCATCTGGAAGAACGGCCCTTCGTCGTGCTCCAGCTGCAGCCAGCGCATCGCGGCCACGATCTGGTCCACCGCCTCCTGCGTGGAGCGCGCCACGTCGGTGTCCTCGATGCGCAGGATGAAGTCGCCGCCGTGGTGGCGTGCATAGGCCCACGAGAACAGCGCGGTACGCGCCGTGCCCAGGTGCAGAAAGCCGGTGGGCGACGGCGCGATGCGCGTGCGCACGCGGCGTGCGCCCGCCGGGCGGCCCGGCGCGCTCATGCCAGCGGCCCCAGCCCGCGCTGCAGGTCGTCGGTGATGTCGTCCACGTGCTCCAGGCCCACGGCCAGCCGCACCATGCCCTGGCCGATGCCGGCCGCCTGGCGCTGCGCTTCGCTGAGCCGGCCGTGCGAGGTGGTGGCGGGGTGGGTGATGATCGACTTGGTGTCGCCCAGGTTGGTGGCGATGCTCAGCACGCGGGTCTCGTCGATCACGCGGAAGGCTGCGGCGCGCGCCGCGTCCGGCCCGTCGGCGCGCACGTCGAAGGACACCACCGCGCCGCCCATGCCCGACTGCTGGCGCATCGCCAGCTCGTGCTGCGGATGCGACGCCAGGCCGGGGTAGTACACACGCGCCACCGCGGGGTGCTGCTCCAGCCAGCGGGCCACCGCCAGCGTGGCCTCGCTCTGCGCCTTCATGCGCAAGGCCAGCGTCTCCAGCCCCTTCAGCACGACCCAGGCGTTGAACGGCGACAAAGTCATGCCGGCGGTGCGCAGCGTCGGGCCGAAGACGTCGACGATGAGCTTGCGCTCGCCGCACAGCGCACCGGCCATCACCCGGCCCTGGCCATCCAGATACTTGGTGCCGGCATGCATCACCAGGTCGGCGCCCAGGGCCAGCGGACGCTGCAGCGCCGGCGAGCAGAAGGTGTTGTCCACCGTCAGCAGCGCGCCGGCTTCGTGCGCGATGTCGGCCAGCGCGGCGATGTCGCAGACGTCGGTCAGCGGGTTGGTCGGCGTCTCGGCGAACAGCAGGCGCGTGGACGGCGTGATCGCGGCGCGCCATTCGGCCAGGTCGGTCTGCGACACGAAGCTGGTGGTGACGCCGAACTTGGCGAACTCCTTGCCGAACAGGCTGATCGTCGAGCCGAACACCGACCGCGAGCAGACCACGTGGTCGCCGGCCTTCAGCAGGCCCATCCCCAGCAGCAGGATGGCGCTCATCCCGGTGGCCGTGGCCACGGCGGCCTCGGCGCCTTCCATGCCCGCCAGGCGGGCCTCCAGGCTGCGTACCGTGGGGTTGCTGGTGCGGCCGTAGGTGAAGTCCTCCATCTCGGCGAAGCGCCGCGCCGAGGTCTGGGCGTCCGGCTGCACGAAGGACGTGCTGAGGAACAGCCCCTCGCTGTTCTCGCCATGCTGGCTGGGGGCCAGCGCGGTGCGCACGGCCAGCGTCTCGGGGCGCAGGCCCTCGGGCAATCGGGCTCGGGCCAGGCGCGCGGCCTCTGGGTTTTGGCTCATCTTGGCTCTACAGGGAGTCGGCGTTCTGCAGCGCCAGCCGGCTGCGGTCGGCGGCACTGTCCTCGTCGTCGTCACGGGCGCCGGTGCGCTGCGCCTCGAGGGCCGCGAAGTCCGCCGCCGAGATGTCGCCGGTGACGTAGTGGCCATCGAAGCACGAAGCCTCGAAGCCGTCCAGCGCGGGGTTCAGCGCCCGCACCACGCGCTTCATCGCCTCGACGTCCTGGTAGATCAGCGCATCCGCGCCGATGTACTGGCGGATCTGCTCGATGCTGCGGTCGGCGGCGATGAGTTCATCGCGGGTCGGCATGTCGATGCCGTAGACGTTGGGGTAGCGCACCGGCGGCGCGGCCGAGGCCATGTAGACCTTGCGCGCGCCCGCTTCGCGGGCCATCTGCACGATCTCCTTGCTGGTGGTGCCGCGCACGATGGAGTCGTCCACCAGCAGCACGTTGCGGCCCTTGAACTCCACGCCGATGGCATTGAGCTTCTGCCGCACGCTCTTCTTGCGCACCGCCTGCCCCGGCATGATGAAGGTGCGGCCGACGTAGCGGTTCTTGACGAAGCCCTCGCGGTAGGGCCGGCCGAGTTTCTGCGCCAGCTGCATCGCGCTGGGCCGGCTGGACTCGGGGATCGGGATGACCACGTCGATCTCGCTGGGCGGCATGGTGGAGATGACCCGCTGCGCCAGCGTCTCGCCCAGGTTGAGCCGCGCCTGGTACACCGAGATGCCGTCCAGCACCGAATCGGGCCGCGCCAGGTAGACGTACTCGAACATGCAGGGGTGGTGGCTAGTCGCTGCGGCGCACTGGCGCGTGTGCACGCGGCCCTCGACGTCGATGAACAGCGCCTCGCCCGGTGCCACGTCGCGCCGCACATGCCGGCCGGTGCCTTCGATGGCCACCGATTCGCTGGCCACCATGTATTCGCTGCCCTCGTCGGTGCGCAGCTCGCCGTAGCACAGCGGGCGGATGCCATGGGGGTCGCGAAAGGCCAGCAGGCCGTGGCCGGCGATCAGCGCGATCACCGCATACGAGCCCTTGATGCGCTTGTGCACCGCGGCCACCGCGTTGAAGATCGCGTCCGGCGTCAGCGGCAGGTCGCGCGCGGCGACCTCGATCTCGTGCGCCAGCACGTTGATCAGCACCTCGGTGTCGCTCTCGGTGTTGATGTGCCGGCGGTCGATGCGGAACAGCTCTTCCTTCAGCGCGACGGTGTTCGTCAGGTTGCCGTTGTGCACCAGCACGATGCCGAAAGGCGCATTCACGTAGAAGGGCTGCGCCTCCTCTTCGCTGTAGGCATTGCCCGCGGTCGGGTAGCGCACCTGGCCCAGGCCGATGGTGCCCGGCAGGCCGCGCATGTTGCGCGTGCGGAAGACGTCGCGCACCATGCCGCGGGCCTTGTGCATGAAGCACTTGGTGCCCTGCATGGTGACGATGCCGGCCGCGTCCTGGCCACGGTGCTGCAGCAGCAGCAGCGCGTCGTAGATCAGCTGGTTGACGGGCGACCGGGAAATGGCACCGACGATTCCACACATGGCCGAGTGTCCTCCTAGGTGCGCAGATACTGCGCGAGATCGGCCGGCAGCAGCGGCTTGACGCCTTGCAGCGCCACACTGAGCCACTGCGCCCCTTGCGAGGCGTGCCATTGCGGCGAGGTGGCAGCCGGCGTCAGCGCCACGCCCACCGCCACCAGCATCAGCAGCAGCACGCCGCGCAGCAGGCCGAAGGCTGCGCCCAGCACGCGGTCGGCGCCACGCAGTGGCGTGGCATTGACCAGCAGGCGCAGCACGCGCGAGGCCAGCCCCCAGCCGATCAGCACGGCCAGGAAGGCCACGGCAATGCCCGCCGCCTGGTTCAGGCCGGAGCCGGGCTCGCCGAAAGGCAGGTAGCCGGCCCATTGCGGCCCGAACCACTGCGCGCCGAAATAGGCCACGACCCAGCCGACCAGGGCCAGCGCCTCCAGCACGAAGCCGCGCCACAAGCCCAGGGCCAGCGACAGCAGCAGCACGCCGAGCATGGCCAGATCGACCCAGCCGAGGCTGTCCATCACAGGCTCAGGATGCTGGCGGCGAGGCCGCTGCCCTTGATGCGCGCGGCCACCTTCTCGGCCTCCTCGCGCGAGTCGAAGGGGCCCACGCGCACCCGCGTGCGCGAGCCGTTGTCGGTTTCGATGACCTGCGTGTAGGTCTTCAGGCCCAGCTTCTCCACCTTCTGCCGCGCCTCGCGCAGCGAGCTGGCGTCGGTATAGGCGCCGGCCTGCACCACGAAGCGCGGCGCTTTGGGCTCGGGCGCCGCGGCGGCGGAGGGTTCGGTCGCGGCCACCACCGACTTGCCTTCCAGCAAGGCCTGCGCACGCTGCGCATCGCGGCTGGACTCGGTGGCCGACGCCGCACTGCGCGCGACCGTGGCCGGCGCGCTGGCGCTGCGTTCGGCGCGCGGCGCCGGGGCCGACGGCGCAGCGGGTGTCGCAGGGGGTGTCGCGGGGGGCGCCGCCGCAGGGGCCGCAGCGGTTTGCACCGGTGCCGACGGCGCCTCGGCCGTCGCTTCAGGCACCACCGGGCCGGTGGCCCGCGGCGCGGCGGCGGCCTTGCCCGCTGGCGGCTTGAGGGGTGGCACGCGGTCGCGCGCCGGAATCTCGATGGGAATGTCCACCGCGATCGGGCGCGGCTGCGTCTCGAAGAGCAGCGGGAAGCCGATGATGCCGATGCCGACCAGCACCGCCGCGCCGATCAGGCGCCGGCGCGCACGCGTGCGCGCCGCCTGCACGGACACGGCCTCATCGGCAGCGTTGGCCGGCGCGGGGCTGTCTTTGCGCTTGAGGAATGAAAGCACTGGCTTGCGTCCGCGGGGAGGTTGGGCTGGGTTCGTTCAGCCCGTGGGCCGGTGTCAGCCCCCGCGCACGCTGTGCGCGCGTGGCACGCCGTCCTTCAGCACGCCACCGACGCAGAGGAACGAACCGAAGACGACGATTCTATCAGCCGGGTCCGCCGCGGCCTGCGCCACCGCCAGCGCGTCGGCGGGCGACGCATGGCAACTCGGCGCCGCGGCGCCGGCGGGCCGATGGGCCTGCAGCAGCCCGGCCAGGTCCTGCGCCGTGGCGGCGCGCGGCAGCGGCAGGTCGCACAGGTACCAGGCGTCGACCAGCGGGGCGAGCCGCGCCACCATGCCGGCGATGTCCTTGTCGCGCATCGCGCCGAAGACCGCGTGAGTGCGCGGGAAGAAGCCCATCTGGTCCAGGTTGAAGGCCAGCGCCGCCGCGGCCTGCGGGTTGTGCGCCACGTCCAGCACCACGGCCGGCTGCCCGGGCACGATCTGGAAACGCCCCTGCAGCTCCACCGTGGCCAGCCCCTGGCGCACCGCCTGGGCGTTGATAGGCAGGCGCTCGCGCAGCGCCGCGAACACCGCCAGCACGCCGCTGGCATTGAGCAGCTGGTTGGCGCCGCGCAGCGCCGGATAGGCCAGCGCGTTGTAGCGCTGGCCGCGGCCCTGCCACGACCACTGCTGGCGGTCCCCGCTGTGGCCGAAATCGCGGCCGGCCAGCCAAAGGTCGGCGCCGATCTGCTGCGCGTGGCGCACCAGGCTGTCGGGTGGCACCGGGTCGCTGACCACGCCGGGCTTGCCGGCGCGGAGGATGCCGGCCTTCTCGAAGCCGATGGATTCGCGGTCCGGGCCCAGGTAGTCCATGTGATCCAGGTCGATGCTGGTGATGAGCGCGCAGTCGGCATCGATGGCGTTGACGGCGTCGAAGCGCCCGCCCAGGCCCACCTCCAGGATCACGAAGTCCAGCTCGGCCTGCGCCAGCGCGCGCATGATCGCCAGCGTGGTGAACTCGAAGTACGACAGGCTGATGTCGCCGCGCGCCGCCTCCACGGCCGCGAAATGCGGCAGCAGTTCGGCAGCAGGCAGGCTCTGCCCATTGACGCGGCAGCGCTCCTCGAAGTGCACCAGGTGCGGCTTGATGTACAGGCCGACGCGGTAGCCGGCCTTCAGCGCGATGGCCTCGAGCATGGCGCAACTCGAGCCTTTGCCGTTGGTGCCGGCCACGGCCACCACCGGCACGTCGAACTGCAAGCCCAGGCGCTCGCGCACCGCGCGCACGCGGTCGAGCGTCAGGTCGATGGTCTTGGGGTGCAGGCGCTCGCAATGGGCGAGCCACTCGTCCAGCGTGGAAAGTTCTGTCATGGGGCCGGGCCGGGGCAAGCCCCGGGGGTTGCTCAGGCGACCGCGTCGGCGCTCTGCCGCTGCAGCATGGCCAGCGCGCGGGCGATGGTCTGGCGCAGCTGACGCCGGTCGACGATCATGTCCAGCGCGCCCTTGCCCAGCAGGAACTCGCTGCGCTGGAAGCCCTCGGGCAAGGTCTCGCGCACGGTGTTCTCGATGACGCGCGGCCCGGCAAAGCCGATCAGCGCCTTGGGCTCGGCGATCACCAGGTCGCCCACGAAGGCGAAGCTGGCCGACACCCCACCCATCGTCGGATCGGTGAGCACGCTGATGTAGGGCAGCCGCGCCTTGGCCAGTTGCGTCAGCGCGGCATTCGTCTTGGCCATCTGCAGCAGGCTCAGCAGGCCTTCCTGCATGCGCGCGCCGCCGGTGGCGCTGAAGGACACGAACGGCACCTTCTGCTCCAGGGCGGTCTCGACGCCGCGCACGAAGCGCTCGCCGACCACCGAACCCATCGAGCCGCCCATGAACTCGAACTCGAAGGCCGCAGCGACCAGCGGCACGCTCATCACCGCGCCGCCGAAGACCACCAGCGCATCGGTCTCGCCGGTGGCTTCGAGCGCGGCCTTCAGCCGCTCGGGGTACTTCTTGCTGTCCTTGAACTTCAGCGCGTCCACCGGCAGCACTTCCTGGCCGATCTCGTAGCGTCCCTCGGGGTCGAGGAAGGCGTCGAGCCGTGCACGCGCGCCGATGCGGTGGTGGTGGTCGCACTTCGGGCAGACGTTGAGGTTGCCCTCCAGGTCGGTCTTGTAGAGCACCGTCTCGCAGGACGGGCACTTGATCCACAGTCCTTCGGGCACCGAGCGGCGCTCGCTCGGGTCGGTGTGCTGGATCTTCGGCGGCAGCAGCTTTTCCAACCAGCTCATGCGTGTGCTCCTTGTTCCTGTGCATCCAGCGCGGCGCGGATGCCGGCCATGAAGTCGCGGCCGGCGCGGGCCGCATTGTCGCGCGGCTCGGCCTCCAGCACCTGCACCAGCCGGGTGCCGATGACCACCGCATCGGCCACCCGCGCCACCGCCTGCGCCGTGGCCGCGTCGCGGATGCCGAAGCCCACGCCCACCGGCACGCTGACGTGCGCGCGGATGCGCGGCACCATCGCCGCGACGCCGGCCGTGTCCAGATGCCCGGCCCCGGTGACGCCCTTCAGCGACACATAGTAGACGTAGCCGCTGGCCAGCCGGCCGACTTCGCGCATGCGCGCTTCGGTCGAGGTCGGCGCCAGCAGGAAGATCAGGTCCAGCCCCTTGGCGCGCAGCCCGGCGGCGAAGGCTTCGCATTCCTCGGGCGGATAGTCCACCACCAGCACGCCATCCACGCCGGCTTCGGCGGCGGCGGCGATGAAGGCGCCCGCGCCGTGGCGCTGGTCATAGCGCTCGATGGGGTTGGCATAGCCCATCAGCACGATGGGCGTCTTGGCATCGTCGCGACGGAAGCTGCGCACGGCATCCAGCACCTGCGCCATGCCGATGCCGCGCGCCAGCGCGCGCTCCGAGGCCTTCTGGATCACCGGGCCGTCGGCCATCGGGTCCGAGAACGGCACGCCGAGTTCGATGATGTCGGCGCCGCCCTGCACCAGGCCATGCATGATCTGCGGCGTGGCGTCGGCGAAGGGGTCGCCCACCGTGACGTACGGAATCAGCGCCTTGCGTCCCTGGGAGCGCAGTGCATCCAGCGTGCCCGCGATGCGGCTCATGCCGATGCTCCTTGCAGCGCAGCAACCGTGTTGATGTCCTTGTCGCCGCGGCCGGACAGGTTGACCAGGATGTGCTGGTCGGTGCGCATCGTCGGTGCCAGCTTCATCGCATAGGCGAAGGCGTGGCTGGACTCCAGCGCCGGGATGATGCCTTCGGCGCGGCACAGGTGATGGAAGGCAGCCAGCGCCTCGTCGTCGGTGATGCCCACGTATTCGGCGCGGCCGATGTCGTGCAGGTAGGCATGCTCCGGGCCGACGCCGGGGTAGTCCAGGCCGGCCGACACCGAATGGGTCTCGATGATCTGGCCGTTGTCGTCCTGCAGCAGGTAGGTGCGGTTGCCGTGCAGCACGCCGGGTGAGCCGGCGCTGATCGACGCCGCATGCTTGCCGCTGGCCAGCCCCAGCCCCGCCGCCTCGACGCCGATCAGGCGCACGCCCTCGTGGCGGATGTAGGGGTAGAAGATGCCCATCGCATTGCTGCCGCCGCCCACGCAGGCGACCACCGCGTCGGGCTGGCGGCCGATCATCGCCGGCATCTGCTCCAGGCACTCGTCGCCGATGACGCGCTGGAAGTCGCGCACCATCTCCGGGTACGGCGCCGGGCCGGCCACCGTGCCGATGATGTAGAAGGTGTTCTCGACGTTGGTGACCCAGTCGCGCAAGGCTTCGTTGAGTGCGTCCTTCAGCGTCTTGCTGCCCGACTCCACCGGCACCACCTTGGCGCCCAGCAGGTGCATGCGGTAGACGTTGGGGCTCTGGCGCTTGATGTCCTCGCTGCCCATGTAGACCACGCATTCCAGCCCGTAGCGCGCGCAGATGGTCGCCGTGGCCACGCCGTGCTGGCCGGCGCCGGTCTCGGCAATGATGCGCGGCTTGCCCATGCGCCGCGCCAGCAAGGCCTGGCCGATGGTGTTGTTGATCTTGTGCGCGCCGGTATGGTTGAGGTCCTCGCGCTTCAGGTAGATCTGCGCGCCGCCCAGTTCGCGGCTGGTGCGCGCGGCGTGGTACACCGGGCTGGGCCGGCCGACGAAATGCGCCAGCTCATGCCGGAACTCGGCCTGGAACTCGGCGTCCTGCCGGTAGTGCGCGTACGCGGCCTTCAACTCGTCCAGCGCATGGACCAGGGTTTCGGCGACGAAGCTGCCGCCATAGGGGCCGAAATGCCCTCGGGCATCGGGCTGCTGGTAGTTCAACATCGAAATGAATCCTCAGGGGTGGTCGGCGCGGCGGGCATCGGCCTCGCGCACCGCATCGCAGAACCGGCGCATCGCCTCGGCATCCTTGATGCCCTTGGCGCTCTCCACGCCGGAGCTCACGTCAACGGCCCAGGGCCGGACGCGGGTCAACCCCTCGATCACGTTGGCTGCGTTCAACCCACCAGACAAAACGACCGGAAGGGGCACGCTTGGAGGAATCAGTGACCAATCGAATGCCTTTCCACCCCCGCCATAACCTTCGACATGGGCGTCGAGCAGCAGGGCCTGCGCGCTATGGAAGCGCGTACCGAAGTCTAACAAATCGACACCCGGCGCCATGCGCGCCGCGCGCAGGTAGGCGCGCGCCGGCGCCTCGCACTGCGCCGGGCTTTCGTCGCCGTGGAACTGCAGCAGCGCGTGCGGCAGCGCGGCCAGCGCCTCTTGCAGCAGCGCATCGGGGGCATTGACCAGCAGCAGCACCGGCGTCACGAAAGGCGGCAGGCGCCGCGCCAGCGCCGCGGCGCGCGCCGGCGTGACGCGCCGCGGGCTCTTCTCGTAGAGCACGAAGCCGACCGCGTCGGCGCCGGCCATCACGGCGGCGTCCACGTCCTGCTCGCGCGTCAGGCCGCAGATCTTGATGCGGGTGCGCTCAGGGCAGCCAGTCCATGGCCGGGACATGTTCGGGGAGGGCATGGCGCGGATCGTAGTACGGGCCGACGAAGTACAGCCCGTCGGCCATGAAGGTCGGCGCCGCCGCGTCGCGGCTGCGCGCGGCCAGCACCTCGGCCATCCAGCCGGCCGGCTGGCGCCCCTCGCCCACCGCGATCAGACAGCCCATCAGATTGCGCACCATGTGGTGCAGGAAGGCGCTGGCATCGAAATCGAAGCGCCAGTAGGCGCCACGCTGCCGGATGTCGATCGCGCGCATCGTCTTCACCGGCGAGCGCGCCTGGCACTCGGCGGCGCGGAAGGAGCTGAAGTCGTGCTCGCCGAGGAGCAGCGCCGCGGCGGCCCGCATCGCCTCGCCGTCCAGCGGACGGAAAGTCCAGCCGCTGAGGCCCTGCTCCAGCGCCGGCCGCACCGCCGACTGCAGCAGCAGGTAGCGGTAGCGCCGGCCCAGCGCGGAGCGCCGTGCGTCGAAGTCCGCCGCCACCGGCCGGCACCACTGCACGGCGATGTCCTGGGCCAGATAGCGATTGGTGCCGCGCACCCAGGAGAAGTCGTCGCGCTGCACGGGCGCATCGAAATGCAGCACCTGGTTCAGCGCGTGCACGCCGGCGTCGGTACGCCCGGCACAGCGCGTGCGGATCGGCTGGGCGGCGAACTGGCCCAGCGCGGCCTCGACGTGGTCCTGCACGCCACCCCCGCCGGGCTGCGACTGCCAGCCGCGATAGGCGCTGCCGCGGTAGCTGAGGCCCAGCGCCAGGCGTTGCGGTTGCGGATCGGGCATGCGCGGCATTGTGGGCCACGGCCAGCATGACAAAGGGCCCCGCGTGGGGCCCTTTACGGACGCAGGCGAGGCCTCAGTTCAGGCTGTCGAGCATGCCTTGCGCCTTGGTCTTCAGCGCCCCCTCGGCGCTGGCCAGCACCTCTTCCAGCAGGTCGCGCGCGCCTTCCATGTCGCCGATCTGCCGGAACTCCTCGGCCAGTTCGAGCTTGCGCACCAGCGGATCGGCGTCGTCGTCCCCCAGCTCCAGTGACGGCAGCGAGGCCGAGAAGCCGCTGTCGTCCATCAGCGGCACGGGTCGCGAGGCGGCACCGGGCTTGTCGTCCTCGAGCGTCAACTCGCCCAGGTCGAAGTCCAGCGCGTCGATGGACGCCGGCGCGGCGGCCTGAGACGGCTTGCCTGCGCCCGGCAGATCGGCCGACAGCGGCCCACCGTCGGACAGCGCGGCACCCGTCGTGAAGGGCTGCGTCGCCTCCAGCGCGCTGAGCGTGCTGTCGCTGCTGGCGCGGCCGTCCAGGTCGACGTCGAGTTCAAGGTCGACGTTCGGGCTGACGTCCAGCGAGCCGGGCTCGGTGATCAGGCCCGGCGGCTTGGCCTGGGCCGACTGCGGCATGGTCGTCGCATCCAGCGGCTCGACCACGCGGCCGCCCTCGCGCACGATCAGGTCGGGCTTGCCGCCCGGCGCGTACAGCGGGTTGTCGGCGTCGATCTGGCGACCCAGCTCCTGGGCCTTCTGCCATTCCTCGTGCTCGGCACCGGTCAGCGCGAACAGCTGGCCGGCCAGCAGCTCGAAGCCCTTGGCGTCGCGGCGCTTGGCATAGACCTCGAGCAGCTTGCTGCGCACGGCCAGGCGCTCCGGGTTGGCGCGCATCGCCTCCTTGAGGATTTCCTCGGCCTGCAGGTCGCGGCCGTAGGCCAGATAAACATCCGCCTCGGCCACCGGGTCCACGTCGCCGATGGCGTCGAGCTGGCTCAGCGAATAGCTCATCGACGACGCCGACGAGCTGCCGCTGGGGGCGTCGTGCGTGTCGATGCGCTGGCCGCCGCTGGCGCCGAAGAACGAATCGGGCTGCAGGCGGCTTTCCAGGAACGAGGTCTCGCGGTCGCCCTTGCGCAGGCGGCCGCGCATGCGATAGACGCCGAAGCCGGCGAGCAGCGCGACCAGCAGGCCGGCGCCGGGCAGCAGCATCGGGTTGTCGGACAGCGAATCCAGCAGGCCAGGCTGCTGCGCGGCCGCCGGCGCCGGGACCGGAGCCGCCACCGCCGGCGTGGACGCCGGGGCCGCAGCCACCACCGCGGGCGCGGACGCGGCCGATGCCACCGGCGCCGCCGGCACCATGGCAACCACCGGGGCGGACGCCGGCGCCGCACCGGCCGGGGCCGGTTGCGCGGCCGCCGGGGCCGAAGCCGAGGCCCCGGCCGTTTCGCCTTGCAGGCGCTTCAATTCCTCGACGTTGCGCGACAGCTCGGCGACGCGGGTTTCGGCATCGCGCTTCTCGGCGTCCCTGGAGGCTGCCGCCTCCGGCGCCGAAGGCTTGACCGCCCCTTGGCTGAGCGTCAGCTTGTCCGGCGTCGCGGCCGCGGCCGGCTTGGTTTCCTGCACCGAGGCCTGCACGCTGCCCTTGGCCTGGCGCGACGGCTCGTTGGTGGGCTGCGTGCTGACGCCCGACGCCAGCTGCTGGCGGTAGTTGGAGAAGTCGGCGCTCTGCGCGCGGATGACTTCGCGTGCTTCGGGCGCGCCGATCTGCCGTGCCGCCTCGGCCGACGGGATGTTCAGCACCTCGCCGGCCTTGAGCCGATTCATGTTGTTGCCGATGAAGGCGTCCGGATTGCCGCGGAACAGGGCCACCAGCATCTGGTCCAGCGACACGCTGGCCGGCTGCACGCTCTTGGCGATGCGGCTGAGCGAATCGCCCGGGCGCACGTGGTACTGCTCGCCGCCGGGGGTGGCCGGCGCGGGCGCAGCCGGGGCCGGGGCGGTGGCCTGTTTCGGGGCCGGCGCGGCGCAGGTGCCGCAGGCGGCGCTGCGGCTTCGACCCGCGGCGCGACGCGGCGCTCTGGGGCAGGCGCGGCCGCCTGCGGCATCGGCGCCGCCTGGGCCACGCGCGGCTGCGCCGGGACGGGCGCCGCCGACATCGCCGGTGCCACGCTGGGCGGCGCAGCGGCCATGTTGCGCGGCGTGCCGGGCGGGTCGAGCAGCAAGGTGAATTCGCGCACCAGGCGGCCGCTGGCCCAGCTCAGGTCCAGGATGACGTCGACGAAGGGCTCGACCACCGCGCGGTCGCTGGTCAGCCGCAGGTAGGAGCGGCCATCGGCCCGCTTCAGCAGCTGCACCGTGGTGCCGGGCAGCACGGCGTTGTAGTCGACGCCGGCGGCCCGGTAGGCGTCGGGCGTGGCCACGCGCAGCGCCAGCGTACCGGCCTCTTCGGGCGTCATGCTGGTGACGTCGATCTCGGCGCGCAGCGGTTCGCCCAGGGCGGACTGCACCGTCAGCCGGCCCAGGCCGAGCGCCTGCGCGTTCAGGCCCCACAGGCAGGCGGTGGCAATGGCCATGCCGCTCAACGCGAAACGCCCAGCATTCAAACGTCGGTGCTTCAAAGCATCTCCCCAAGGTGCGCGCCGGGGCCCCTCCCCGGCTTCACCAACATCGACCGATCCGGCCTGCCCAAGAGCCCGGGCCAGCGCTGCAGCCGCGAGCTAAATCACATTGCCGACAAGCATATAGGCACCGATGCTCACGCAAATGCTGATGTCCAGCCGCAAAGCCTGCCGATTCGGGCCTTTGTCGCACCTTGTGGCCCCCAGGCAACGGCGGATCAGGCCTGCAGCAGGATGCGCAACATGCGCCGCAACGGCTCGGCCGCGCCCCACAGCAGCTGGTCGCCGATGGTGAAGGCGCCCAGGTACTGCGGGCCCATGGCCAGCTTGCGCAGGCGCCCGACCGGGATGTCCATGGTGCCGGTCACGGCCACCGGCGTCAGGCTGCGCACGCTGGCCTCGCGCGTGTTCGGCACCAGCTTGGCCCAGCGGTTGTCGTGGGCGATCAGGCCCTCGATGTCGGCCAGCGGCACGTCCTGCTTCAGCTTGATGGTCAGCGCCTGGCTGTGGCAGCGCATGGCGCCGACACGCACGCAGATCGAGTCGATGGTCGTGGCCGCCGTGCCGAAGCCCGGGCCGCGGCCAAGGATCTTGTTGGTCTCGGCGCCGCCCTTCCACTCTTCCAGGCTGGTGCCGTCGCCGCGGTCGGCATCGATCCACGGGATCAGGCTGCCGCCCAGCGGCACGCCGAAGTTGGCAACCTCGTCGTCGCCCAGCGCGCGCTGCTTGGCCACCACCTTGCGGTCGATCTCCAGGATCGCCGACGCCGGGTCGTGCAGCAGGTCGCGCACCTCGGTATGCAGCGTGCCGTACTGCGTGAGCAGCTCGCGCATGTGCTGCGCGCCGCCGCCGGACGCCGCCTGGTAGGTGGTGCAGGTCATCCACTCCACCAGGTCGGCCTTGAACAGCGCGCCCACGCCCATCAGCATGCAGCTCACCGTGCAGTTGCCGCCGATGTAGTCGCGCACGCCACGCTTCAGGGCATCCTGGATGACGTTCAGGTTGACCGGGTCGAGCACGATGACGGCGTCATCCTGCATGCGCAGCGTCTTCGCGGCATCGATCCAGTAGCCCTTCCAGCCCGCGGCGCGCAGCTCCGGGTAGACCTTCTTGGTGTAGTCGCTGCCTTGGCAGGTGATGACGATCTCGCAGCGCTTCAGCGCGGCGATGTCGTAGGCGTCGAAGAGCTTGGCCTCGTTCTTCGCATCGGCCGGGGCGGCGCCGCCGGCATTGCTGGTGGAGAAGAACACCGGCTCGATCAGATCGAAGTCGCCCTCGGCGCGCATGCGCTCGAGCAACACCGAGCCGACCATGCCGCGCCAGCCGACCAGACCTGTGAGAACCTGCTTTGTCATGTGAACGCCCCTTGGGTAGTGAAGACTTCTGTTTCCCGGCTCGCATCGCCGGGTTCAGAAGGGGCGAAACGAGACCGAGCTTGCTAGCTCTTGGTAATCGTCTTGGTGGTCAGCGCGGCCACGACGGCGTCGCCCATTTCGCGCGTACCCACCTTGCGCGTGCCCTCGGACCAGATATCCGGCGTGCGCAAGCCACTGCCCAGCACCTGCTGGACGGCCGACTCGATGCGGTCGGCAGCCTGCGGCTGTTGGAGCGAGTAGCGAAGCATCATGGCAGCAGACAATATTGTAGCCAGCGGGTTGGCCGTTCCCTGACCGGCGATGTCCGGCGCGCTGCCGTGGCTGGGTTCGTACAGGCCCTTGTTGTTGGAATCCAACGACGCCGACGGCAGCATGCCGATCGAGCCGGTCAACATGGCGGCCGCGTCGGACAGGATGTCGCCGAACATGTTGCCGGTGACCACCACGTCGAACTTCTTCGGCGCCTTGACCAGCTGCATCGCCGCGTTGTCCACGTACATGTGGTCCAACTCGACGTCCGGGTACTGCGCATGCACCTCGGTGACCACGTCCTTCCAGAACTGGAAGGTCTCCAGCACGTTGGCCTTGTCGACGCTAGTGACGCGCTTGTTTCTCTTGCGCGCCGTCTGGAAGGCCACATGGGCGATGCGCTCGATCTCCGGCTTGCTGTAGCGCATGGTGTCGAAGGCTTCTTCGGTGCCGGGGAAATGCCCGTCCACCGCCACGCGGCGACCGCGCGGCTGGCCGAAGTAGATGTCGCCGGTGAGCTCGCGGATGATCAGGATGTCCAGCCCGGCCACCAGCTCGGGCTTCAGGCTGGACGCCGCCGTCAGCTGCGGGTAGCAGATGGCGGGGCGGAAGTTGGCGAACAACCCCAGATGCTTGCGCAGCCCCAGGATGGCCTGCTCCGGACGCAGCGCGCGCTCCAGCTTGTCGTACTTCCAGTCGCCCACCGCGCCGAAGAGGATGGCGTCGGCCTGCTTGGCCAGCTTCAGCGTGCTCTCGGGCAGCGGATGGCCCTGCGCCTCGTAGGCGGCGCCGCCCACCGGCGCGGTTTCGGTCTCCAACTTCAGGTCCAGCGCGTCCAGCACCTTCACGGCCTCGGCCATGATCTCGGGGCCGATGCCGTCACCGGGCAGCAGGGCAATCTTCATCGTCGTCTTTCTCGTGTTCAGGCGAGGTTGCGGTGCGCCAGCCAGGGCATCTTCGCCAGGCGCTCGGCTTCGAAGCTGCGGATCTTGTCGGCGTGGCGCAGTGTCAGGCCGATGTCGTCGAAGCCGTTGACCAGGCAGTACTTGCGGAAGGGCTGCACGTCGAAGGCGATTTCGCTGCCGTCGGGCTTGACGATCACCTGGCGCGGCAGGTCGATGGTCAGCTGGTAGCCAACGAAGCCGTTGACCTCGTCGAACAACTGCGCCACCTGCGCTTCGGGCAGCTGGATCGGCAGCAGCCCGTTCTTGAAGCAGTTGTTGAAGAAGATGTCGGCATAGCTCGGCGCGATCAGCGCGCGGAAGCCGTACTGCTCCAGCGCCCACGGCGCGTGCTCGCGGCTCGAGCCGCAGCCGAAGTTCTTGCGCGCCAGCAGCACCGACGCGCCGGCATAACGCGGCTGGTTGAGCACGAAGTCCGGGTTGGGCTTGCGCTGGCCGATGTCCTGGCCCGGCTCGCCCTTGTCCAGGTAGCGCCATTCGTCGAACAGGTTCGGGCCGAAGCCCGAGCGCTGGATCGATTTGAGGAACTGCTTCGGAATGATCGCGTCGGTATCGACGTTCTCGCGGTCCATCGGGGCGACGAGGCCCTGGTGCACGGTAAAGGCTTGCATGGGGCTACTTTTTCTTCGCGGCGTTTTCGATGCTGTCGCCCGCGTGGGAGATGTCCTTGCCCATGCCGGCAATGGTGTTGCAGCCCGCCAGCAGCGCCAGCACGGCGAGACAAGCCAAGAGTTTTTTCATGTCTCTATCCTCCTTGATCAGACGAGGCGGCGCACGTCGACGAAGTGGCCCTGCAGCGCCGCCGCCGCGGCCATGGCCGGGCTGACCAGGTGCGTGCGGCCGCCGTTGCCCTGGCGCCCTTCGAAGTTGCGGTTGCTGGTGGAGGCGCAGCGCTCGCCGGGCTCCAGCCGGTCGGCATTCATCGCCAGGCACATGCTGCAGCCGGGCTCGCGCCACTCGAAGCCCGCGGCGCGGAACACCTTGTCCAGCCCTTCGGCCTCGGCCTGCGCCTTCACCAGCCCAGAGCCGGGCACGACCATCGCCAGCTTGATGTTGGGTGCGACCTTGCCGCCCACCTTCCTGACCACCGCCGCCGCGTCGCGCAGGTCCTCGATGCGGCTGTTGGTGCACGAGCCGATGAACACCTTGTCGACGTGCACGTCGGCCAGCGCCTTGTTCGGCTCCAGCCCCATGTAGGCCAGCGCGCGCTCGATCGCGCCGCGCTTGCTGGCGTCCTTTTCCTTGTCCGGGTCGGGCACGCGGTCCTCGATGGACAACACCATCTCGGGCGAGGTGCCCCAGGTGACCTGCGGGCGGATCTGCGCGGCGTCCAGTTCGACCACCGCGTCGAAGTGCGCGCCCGGGTCCGAGTGCAGCGTGCGCCAGTAGGCCACCGCCTGCTCCCACTCGACGCCCCCCACAAACCGGCCGGTTTGTGGGTCGGTGCCCGGCGCGAACGGCCGGCCTTTGACATAGGCCAGCGTCTTGTCGTCCACCGCCACCAGCCCGGCGCGCGCACCGGCCTCGATGGCCATGTTGCACACCGTCATCCTGCCTTCCATGCTGAGCGCGCGGATGGCCGAACCGCCGAACTCGATGGTGTAGCCGGTGCCGCCGGCCGTGCCGATGCGGCCGATGATCGCCAGCACGATGTCCTTGGCGGTGAGGCCGCGCGCCAGCGTGCCCTCCACCTTGATGAGCATGTTCTTGGCCTTCTTGGCCAGCAGCGTCTGCGTGGCCATCACGTGCTCGACCTCGCTGGTGCCGATGCCGTGCGCCAGCGCGCCGAAGGCGCCGTGCGTGCTGGTGTGGCTGTCGCCGCAGACCACCGTCATGCCCGGCAGCGTGGCGCCCTGCTCCGGCCCGATGACGTGCACGATGCCCTGGCGCTTGTCCAGGAACGGAAAGTAGGCCGCCGCGCCGAAGGCCTGGATGTTGGCGTCCAGCGTCACCACCTGCTGCTTGCTGGTGGGGTCGGCGATGCCGTCGTAGCCGCGCTCCCAGCCGGTGGTGGGCGTGTTGTGGTCGGCGGTGGCGACGATGGAGCTGGTGCGCCACACCTTGCGCCCGGCCAGGCGCAGGCCCTCGAAGGCCTGCGGGCTGGTGACTTCGTGCACCAGGTGGCGGTCGATGTACAGCACCGCGGTGCCGTCGTCTTCGGTATGGACGACGTGGTCGTCCCAGAGCTTGTCGTACAGGGTGCGGGCGGTCATGGGGTGGTCTTCACCTTCGAAGGAACGGATTGTCGCGCGGCCGGGGCCGGCGCGTGCGGGTCGGCGGCCGATGGGCACAGCACGGCTACGAACTTCTGCAGGGCCGGCGGCAGCACCGGCTGCTGGCGCACGGCCAGGCGGTATTCGCGCTCGGCCAGTTCGTCCTGCAATTCCAGCACCACCACCTCGAACAGCCGCGCCAGCCGTTCGGCCACGGTGGCCGGCAGCACGGCCACGCCCAGGCCGGCCTCGACCAGCTGCACGATGGCGTCGAAGCCGCGCACGTGCAGCCGCGCGTCGAGCCGGCGGCCCAGCGCCTCGGCGCGCTCGCGCATGCGCTCCTGCGCGGCCGCGCCCAGGTGCAGGCCGATCAGTTCGAAGTCCAGCAGCGCGTCGAAGCCCACCGCGGTGCGCCGCGCCAGCACATGGCCGCGCGGCACCACCACCGCCAGGCGGCTGGCGGCATAGGGCCAGTGGCGCAACCGCGGGTCGTGCACCGGCGGCACGAAGACGCCGACGTCGGCGCGGCCTTCGGCCACCGCCGCCTGCACCTCGGCGCTGGTCAGGTCTTCCAGGCTGATGCGGATGCCCGGGTGAGCGCGCGAGAAGGCCGCCAGGTCCGCCGGCAGCACCTCGGCGATGGCGCCGGCGGCGGCGGCCACGCGCAGGTGGCCCTGGATGCCGCGGCCGAATTCCAGCACCTCGCTTTCCAGCGCGTGCAGCTGCGCGCGCAGCGAGCGCACGTGGCGCACCAGCGCATGGCCGGCTTCGGTGGGCTCGACGCCGCGCGCGCGGCGCTCGAACAGCGGCACGCCCAGGCGCGTTTCCAGGTCGCTGAGGCGCTTGCTGGCCGCCGCCAGCGCCAGGCGCTCGCGCGCGGCGCCGCGCGTGATGCTGCGGGTTTCGGCGACGGCGAGCACGAGGTCGAGGGTCTGCAGGTCGAAGCGCATGGTCGCGCCCGAGGTGGAAGCCAGACCCTATGTTCTCACGAAGGCTCGATGAAAAATTAACCCTGAAATGAAGTCACACTTCGCGCAAGGCGAAGACTCAACCCAACGCCGCCACCACCTCCGGCGGCGCCTGCACCAGTTCGATCAGCACCCCTTCGCCGCACAGCGGGAACGCATCGTTGCCCTTGGGGTGGATGAAGCAGATGTCGTGGCCCGCCGCGCCCGGGCGGATGCCGCCGGGCGCAAAGCGCACGCCGTGCGCCGTCATCCACGCCACCGCCTTGGGCAGGTCGTCCACCCACAGGCCGACATGGTTCAGCGGCGTGGCATGCACCGCCGGCTTCTTGTCCGGGTCCAGCGGCTGCATCAGGTCGACCTCGACCGCATGCGCGCCCTCGCCCAGCGCACAGATGTCCTCGTCGACGTTCTCGCGCTCGCTGACGAAGGTGCTCTTCACGCTCAGGCCGAAGATGCCCACCCACAGCGCGCGCAGCTTCTGCTTGTCCGGCCCGCCGATGGCGATCTGCTGGATGCCCAGGATGCGGAAGGGCTTGGGGTCGCTCATCGCGTTGCTCCTTCAGGCAAAGCGCAGGATCGGCTGGTCCACCGCCAGGCTTTCGCCGCGTGCGACCATCACCTCGGCGATGTTGCCGTCCTGCGCGGCGGTGAGGATGTTCTCCATCTTCATCGCCTCGATCACCGCTAGGCGCTCGCCGGCCTGCACCGCCTGGCCGGGCTTGACGGCGATATCCACCAGCAGCCCGGGCATCGGCGAGAGCAGGAACTTGCTCATGTCCGCCGGCGGCTTGAAGGGCATCAGCCGCAGCAGCTCGGCGGCGCGCGGGCTCAACACCATGGCTTCGATGACGCGCCCGTTGTGCGCCACGCGCAGCCACACGCCCTGGCGCTCCAACTGCACGGTGAAGGGCTCGCCGTTGCACTGGCCGCTGGCGCGGATGTCGCGGAAGCGCCAGTCGCTGGACAGGCTGTAGCTGCGCTGGCCCACCGTCACACGCATCTGCCCGTTGGCCTGCACGGTGACCGGATGGTGGCGGTGCTGACCGTCGTCGGCCTTGACGACGACGACGAACTCGTCGTCGATGCGCACGCCGTGGCCGGGCAGCTGCCCGCTGATGCCGGCGGCGCGGTTGCGGTAGGCGCGGTTGGCGGCCGCGGCGATGGCCACCAGGAAGTCCGGATCCTCGTGCGACACGTCGCCGGCGCGGAAGCCGTGCGGATAGTGCTCGGCGATGAAGCCGGTGTTGAAGTCGCCAGCCACGAACTTCGGGTGCGCCAGCAGCGCCGACTGGAACGGGATGTTGCTGGACACGCCGCGGATGACGAAGGCGTTGAGCGCGCTGCGCATGCGGGCGATGGCCTCGTCGCGGTCGCGGCCGTGCACGATGAGCTTGGCGATCATCGAGTCGTAGTACATCGGGATCTCGCCGCCCTCGTACACGCCCGTGTCCACCCGTACGCCGCCGTCCTGCGGCATCGGCTCGGCCGCTTCCATCGTCGTCGCCGGCGGCTGGTAGCGCACCAGCCGGCCGGTGGACGGCAGGAAGTTACGGAACGGGTCCTCGGCATTGATGCGGCATTCGATGGCCCAGCCGCGGCGTGGGATGTCGGCCTGCGTGAAGGGCAGCTTCTCGCCGGCGGCCACGCGGATCATCTGCTCCACCAGGTCCAGCCCGGTGATGCACTCGGTGACCGGGTGCTCCACCTGCAGCCGCGTGTTCATCTCCAGGAAGTAGAAGCTCTGGTCCTTGCCGACCACGAACTCCACCGTGCCGGCGCTCTGGTACTTGACCGCCTTGGCCAGCGCCACGGCCTGCTCGCCCATGGCCTTGCGCGTGGCTTCGCTGATGAAGGGCGACGGCGCTTCCTCGATGACCTTCTGGTGGCGGCGCTGGATCGAGCACTCACGCTCGTGCAGGTAGACGACGTTGCCGTGCGCGTCGCCCAGCACCTGGATCTCGATGTGGCGCGGGCTTTCGACGAACTTCTCGATGAACACGCGGTCGTCGCCGAAGCTGTTCTTGGCTTCGTTGCGGCAGGCGGTGAAGCCTTCGAAGGCCTCCTTGTCGTTGAAGGCCACGCGCAGGCCCTTGCCGCCGCCGCCGGCGCTGGCCTTGATCATCACCGGGTAGCCGATGTCCTTGGCGATCTTTACCGCCGACTCGGCCGTCTCGATGACGTCGTTGTAGCCGGGGATGGTGTTGACCTTGGCTTCGCCGGCCAGCTTCTTCGAGGCGATCTTGTCGCCCATCGCGGCAATCGAATAGTGCTTCGGGCCAATGAAGACGATGCCTTCGTCCTCGACCCGCTTGGCGAACTCCTCGTTCTCGGACAAGAAGCCGTAGCCTGGATGCACGGCCTGCGCGCCGGTCTTCTTGCAGGCCTCGATGATGCGATCGGCGAGCAGATAGCTCTCGCGGCTGGGCGCGGCGCCGATGTGCACCGCCTCGTCGGCCAGCTCCACATGGCGCGCGTCGCGGTCGGCGTCGGAATAGACGGCGACGGTGGCGATGCCCATCTTCTTGGCCGTCTTGATCACGCGGCAGGCGATCTCGCCCCGATTGGCGATAAGGATCTTCTTAAACATTTCTTTGTCCTAATCTCGCTTTGTCAGCGTCCAGGGTTGACCTCTGTCATTCGGCTCCAGCACACCCTCTTCTCGAAGCTTGGTGCCAGCCCAACGCATGTCGTACTGCCATGTATAGAAGAGGTCTCCCGACTGGCGGAGCTCACCCTCTCTATGCGTCCAAATGTCCTTCGCAATGTTCACAAGATGGGCACTTCCGCCCATGCGCCTCAGGGCATCTACGACCCACGTCTTCAGTTCGTCACGTGCAGCCACCTAGCGACCCTTTCACAACGGAATATTGCCGTGCTTGCGCCACGGGTTGTCTAGCTTCTTGTCCTTCAGCATCGCCAGCGAACGGCAGATGCGCTTGCGCGTTTCGTGCGGCTGGATCACGTCGTCGATGAAGCCGCGCGCGCCGGCGACGAAGGGGTTGGCGAAGCGCGCCTTGTATTCGGCCTCGCGCGCGGCCAGCTTGGCCGCGTCCTTCTTCTCCTCGCGGAAGATGATCTCCACCGCGCCCTTGGCACCCATCACCGCGATCTCCGCATTCGGCCAGGCGAAGTTGACGTCGCCGCGCAGGTGCTTGCTGCTCATCACGTCGTAGGCGCCGCCGTAGGCCTTGCGCGTGATCACCGTCACCTTGGGCACCGTGCATTCGGCATAGGCGTACAGCAGCTTGGCGCCGTGCTTGATGATGCCGCCGTACTCTTGAGAAGTGCCGGGCATGAAGCCGGGCACGTCGACGAAGGTCACCACCGGGATGTTGAAGGCGTCGCAGAAGCGCACGAAGCGCGCCGCCTTGATGCTGCTCTTGATGTCCAGGCAGCCGGCCAGCACCATCGGGTTGTTGGCGACCACGCCCACCGTGGAGCCTTCCATGCGCGCAAAGCCGATGACGATGTTCTTGGCGTAGTCGGGCTGCAGCTCGAAGAAGTCGCCGTCGTCGACG
The DNA here is from genome assembly GCA_019635285.1 of Rubrivivax sp. Classification (GTDB taxonomy): domain Bacteria; phylum Pseudomonadota; class Gammaproteobacteria; order Burkholderiales; family Burkholderiaceae_C; genus Rubrivivax. The sequence continues at coordinate 62,134 of JAHBZS010000012.1, forward strand.
ACCTTGACGATCAGCTCCTTGATGTCGTAGGGCTTGTTCGGGTTGTCCGGCACCAGCGTGTCCAGCGACAGGTCCATGCGGTCGGCGCTGTCGGCGCCGCGGCGCAGCGGCGGCTTCTCGCGGTTGTTCAGCGGCAGGTAGTTGAAGAAGCGGCGCAGCAGCGCGATGGCTTCGACGTCGTTCTCGAAGGCCAGGTCGGCGACGCCGCTCTTCGTGGTGTGCGTGCTGGCACCGCCCAGCTCTTCGGCGGTGACTTCCTCGTGCGTCACGGTCTTCACCACCTCGGGGCCGGTGACGAACATGTACGAGCTGTCCTTGACCATGAAGATGAAGTCGGTCATCGCCGGCGAATACACCGCGCCGCCGGCGCTGGGCCCCATGATCAGGCTGATCTGCGGGATCACGCCGCTGGCCATGACGTTGCGCTGGAAGACCTCGGCATAACCACCGAGCGAGGCCACGCCTTCCTGGATGCGCGCGCCGCCGCTGTCGTTGAGGCCGATGACCGGCGCGCCGACCTTCATCGCCTGGTCCATCACCTTGCAGATCTTCTCGGCATGCGCCTCGCTCAGCGCGCCGCCGAAGACGGTGAAGTCCTGGCTGAAGACGAACACCAGCCGGCCGTTGATCATGCCGTAGCCGGTGACCACGCCGTCGCCCGGCGGCTTGTTGTCCTGCATGCCGAAGTCGGCGCAGCGGTGCTCGACGAACATGTCCCATTCCTCGAAGCTGCCTTCGTCGAGCAGCAGCTCCAGCCGCTCGCGCGCGGTCAGCTTGCCCTTGGCGTGCTGCGCTTCGATGCGCTTCACGCCGCCTCCCTGGCGGGCGGCCTCACGCTTGAGTTCGAGTTGTTCGATGATGTCGTGCATGGGTCACCTCTGCGTCCGTGGCCGGGTTGGGGTCTGAGTTTCGGCGGCGAGCATCAGGCTCACCGCCATCTGAAGGATCGCGATGTGGCGGCGCCAGCCGCGCCCGCTGCCGACGGGCAGCCGCAGCACCCAGCGCAGGCGCTGCGCCGTCTCCAGCACCAGGCGCCGCACCGGTGCGCGCTCGCCGGCGAACGCGGCACGCAGCAGCGCGGCGCACTCGGCCTGCGGCGCCGGCGCCTTGTCGTGGAAGGCCAGCGCGCTGGCATGCAGGTAGGCCAGCCAGTCGCGCGCCTGGGCTTCGTCCAGGGTCATCACCTCGAGCGGGTCGTCCTCGAAGTCGATCATCGACAGCGCGTCGTCGGAGGCGATGAAGTTGCGCGCGAAGGCCTGGCTCAGGTACTGGCCGCGCGCATGCACGTCGACCAGGGTGGCCAGCCCACGCTGCCACCAGGCCAGCGCCTCGCGCCTGCGGCGCAGCCGCTTGTCCAGGCGCACGTCGCCCAGCCAGTCCTGCACGAAGAACTCCTCGTCCACGTGCAGCACGCGCGGCACGCGCACGCCGGCGGCGGCCAGGTGCCGCAGGCGCGCCACCTCCACCGCCTGCGCGCGCGCGCCGCCGTGCGGCGGCGCGGCGCGCAGCAGCGGCAGGCCGGCCCAGCGGGCGACCCCGTTGAGCAGGCGATAGCGCGCCACCGAGCGCGCGGGGCGCTGCCCCTTGACGATCACGCTGCCCGCGCTGGTGCCGTGGATCAGCTCGACACGCTGCGTCCGCCAGCCCTGGCTGGCGCGGATGCGCTGCAGGTCCTCGGGCGTCATGCCGTACCCTCCACCGCGCTGTCCAGCCCCATCGCGGCGAGCAGGCGCCGCGCCGCCACCGAGGCGATCAGCCGGCCCTCGCCCACCTGCTGCAGCGTCGCCGGCAGCGCCGCGCGCACGTCCGGGTGCTGGCGGAAGGCCGCGCGCAGGCCGGCGTCGATGCGTTCCCACATCCAGGCCTTGGCCTGCTGCCGGCGGCGCTGCGCAAGGCGGCCGCTGGCGGCCTGCAGCTCGCGGAAGCGCGTCACCTGCGCCCAGAACTCGTCCAGGCCCTGACTCTTCAGCGCGCTGAGCTGGATCACCTGCGCGTGCCACAGGGTCGCATCCTTCGGGTCGTGGTGGCCGTGCTGGCCGATCAGCCGCAGCGCCGAGGTGATCTGCGCGCGCGCCCGCGTGGCCGCGTCCGGGTCGAGGTCGGCCTTGTTGATGACCACCAGGTCGGCCAGCTCCATCACGCCCTTCTTGATGGCCTGCAGGTCGTCGCCGGCATTGGGCAGCTGCAGCAGCACGAACATGTCGGTCATGCCGGCCACCGCGGTCTCGCTCTGGCCGACGCCGACGGTTTCGACGATGACGATGTCGTAGCCGGCGGCCTCGGCCACCAGCATCGCTTCGCGCGTCTTCTCGGCCACGCCGCCCAAGGTGCCCGACGCCGGGCTGGGCCGGATGAAGGCACGTTCATGCACCGACAGCCGTTCCATGCGCGTCTTGTCGCCGAGGATCGAGCCGCCGGAGACGCTGCTCGACGGGTCCACCGCCAGCACCGCCACCCGGTGCCCGTGCGCGATCAGCCACAGGCCCAACGCCTCGATGAAGGTGCTCTTGCCCACGCCCGGCACACCGCTGATGCCCAGGCGGAACGCGCCGCCGGCCTGCGGCAGCAGCGCGTCCAGCAGTGCGTCGGCGCGTTGCCGGTGGTCGGCGCGCGTCGATTCCAGCAAGGTGATGGCCTTGGCCATGGCGCGGCGCTGGCGCGGCCCCGGGGCGCCGCGCACATCGTCCACCAGCGCCTGGTCGGCCAGAACAGTCATCGGTCTGCGCTCGGTCCGCGGCGACGCGTGTCAGGCGGCCTGCGCCAGCCGTACCTGTTCCAGCACGTCCTTGGCGCTGGCCGGGATCGGCGTGCCCGGGCCGTAGATGCCCTTGACGCCGGCGTCATAGAGGAAGTCGTAGTCCTGGCGCGGCACCACGCCGCCGACGAAGACCACGATGTCGTCGGCGCCCTGCTTCTTGAGCTCGGCGATGATCGCCGGCACCAGCGTCTTGTGGCCGGCGGCCAAGGTGGACACGCCCACCGCATGCACGTCGTTCTCGATGGCCTGGCGCGCGCATTCCTCGGGCGTCTGGAACAGCGGGCCGATGTCCACGTCGAAGCCCAGGTCGGCATAGGCGGTGGCCACCACCTTGGCACCGCGGTCGTGGCCGTCCTGGCCCAGCTTGGCGATCATCACGCGCGGGCGGCGGCCCTGTTGCTCGGCAAAGGCCGCGATCTCGGCCTTCAGCTTGTCCCAACCCTCGGCGGAATCGTAGGCGGCTGCATACACACCGGTCACCTTCTGGATGTCGGCGCGGTGGCGCCCGAAAACTTGTTCCAGCGCGTCGCTGATCTCGCCGACCGTCGCGCGCGCGCGCACGGCCTCGATGCTCAGGCCGAGCAAATTCCCCTGGCCCGACTTGGCCGCCGCGGTCAGCGCCGCCAGCGCCGCCTGCACGCGCTGGCCGTCGCGCGTCGCCTTGATCTTCTTCAGCCGCGCGATCTGCCCGTCGCGCACCTTGACGTTGTCGACTTCGAGGATGTCGATCTGATCGTGCTGCGACAGCTTGTACTTGTTGACGCCGACGATCACGTCCTTGCCGGAATCGATGCGCGCCTGCTTCTCGGCGGCGCTGGCCTCGATCTTCAGCTTGGCCCAGCCGGAGTCGACGGCGCGCGTCATGCCGCCCATCGCCTCGACCTCCTCGATGATCGCCCAGGCCTTGTCGGCCATGTCCTGCGTCAGCGTCTCCATCATGTAGCTGCCGGCCCACGGGTCGACGACGTTGGTGATGTGCGTCTCCTCCTGCAGGATCAGCTGCGTATTTCTGGCAATGCGCGCGCTGAATTCCGTGGGCAAGGCGATGGCCTCGTCGAAGCTGTTGGTGTGCAGGCTCTGCGTGCCGCCGAAGACCGCGGCCATGGCCTCGATGGTGGTACGCACGACGTTGTTGTACGGGTCCTGCTCGGTCAGGCTCCAGCCGCTGGTCTGGCAGTGGGTGCGCAGCATCAGGCTCTTCGGGTTCTTGGCACCGAAGCCGCTCATGATGCGGTGCCACAGCAGCCGCGCCGCGCGCATCTTGGCGATCTCCAGATAGAAGTTCATGCCGATCGCCCAGAAGAAGCTCAGGCGGCCGGCGAATTCGTCCACGTCCAGGCCCTTGGCCAGCGCGGTCTTCACGTATTCCTTGCCGTCGGCCAAGGTGAAGGCCAGTTCCAGCGCCTGGTTCGCGCCGGCTTCCTGCATGTGGTAGCCGGAGATGCTGATCGAGTTGAACTTCGGCATGTGCTTCGCCGTGTACTCGATGATGTCGCCGATGATGCGCATGCTCGGCGCGGGCGGGAAGATGTAGGTGTTGCGGACCATGAACTCCTTGAGGATGTCGTTTTGGATGGTCCCGCTCAGCTTGTCCTGGCTCACGCCCTGCTCTTCGGCCGCGACCACGTAGCCGGCCAGCACCGGCAGCACCGCGCCGTTCATCGTCATGGACACGCTCACCTTGTCCAGCGGAATGCCGTCGAACAGGATCTTCATGTCCTCGACCGAGTCGATGGCCACGCCGGCCTTGCCCACGTCGCCGGTGACGCGCGGATGGTCGCTGTCGTAGCCGCGGTGCGTGGCCAGGTCGAAGGCCACGCTGACGCCCTGGCCGCCGGCCGCCAGGTTCTTGCGATAGAAGGCGTTGCTGTCCTCGGCGGTGGAGAAGCCCGCGTACTGGCGGATGGTCCACGGCCGCACCGCATACATCGTGGCCTGCGGCCCGCGCACGAAGGGTGCGAAGCCGGGCAGCGTGTCGGTGTGCGGCAGAGCGGCCACGTCGGCCGCGGTGTACAGCGGCTTGACCGTGATGCCCTCGGGCGTCAGCCAGTTCAGTGCCTGCAGGTCACCGCCGGGGGCGGATTTGGCAGCCGCCTTGGCCCAGGCTTCGAGGTCGGCCGCACGCGCGGGCTTGGCAACGGGTTCGGACATGTTCTTTCTCCTGCAGGCGACGCCGCAGCGTCCTGCCAGTGTCTTGCAAACGCAGGCGCTGGCTCCCCCTCTCGAAGGCTGGGCCGGTCAAAAAACCGGCTTGCCGAGGTGGGGCATCAGGCGCTACATTATGCATAATTATGAATTCAAAAGTGTCCTGAACCTGACATGAGCGCCCTGCCTCCGGCCCACAGCGCATCCGCGGTGGCGCCGCGCTCGCTGGCGCCGCGCGCGCTGTACCAGGAGGTGGCCGACCGCCTGCGCCAGCAGATCTACAGCCGCGCGCTCGAGCCCGGCAGCTGGATCGACGAGATGAAGCTGGCGCAGGAGTTCGGCATCAGCCGCACGCCGCTGCGCGAAGCGCTGAAGGTGCTGGCCGTCGAAGGCCTGGTGACCATGAAGCTGCGGCGCGGCGCCTACGTCACCGAGGTCTCGCGCGACGATGTCGCGCAGGTCTACCACCTGCTCGCGCTGCTGGAAAGCGACGCCGCCGCGGCCGTGGCCGAAGGCGCCGACGAGGCACAGCGCCAGCAGCTGCAGCAGCTGCACGCGCGGCTGGAGAAGCAGGTGCGGCAGCGCGACGCCTTCTTCGCCATCAACGAGCAGTTCCACATGGCCCTGCTGCAGATCGCCGGCAACCGCTGGGCGCTGCAGATCGTCACCGACCTGCGCAAGGTGATGAAGCTGAACCGCCACCATTCGCTGTTCAAGCAGGGCCGGCTGAGCGATTCGCTGGCCGAACACCGCGCGCTGATGCAGGCCATCGAGGCACGCAATCCGGCGCAGGCGCGCGAGTTGATGCGTGCGCACTTCGAGCACGGGCTGGAAGCAGCGGCGGCCTGACGACGCGGGTAGACGGAGGGGCGCCGGTCCTTCCAATGGCGGCTACCGGCGCGTTGCTGTCGTTCGCGTCATTCAGCGCAAGCCGAGGGCGACGGCTGAACGAATCCGCTCCTGTCCCCCGCCCGGTCTGCGACCGGGCTCCTCCTTTACCTCGCGGATTCGCTCACCCGCCACCCTCGGCTGGGCAGCCGCGAGGCCTGCGATGCCGCGTCAACAGCCAAAGCGGCGCAGTGCCGCGTGGTTTGGCTGTTGGCGATGCCCCGAACCACACCGCACTCACCCGCCGAGGGCGGGGGATGCGAGTCCGCGAGGTAAAGGAGGAGGGGCGGGCGCCAGCCCGACCCGGGGGACAGGAGCGGATTCGCATCCCCCGTCCTCGGCCCGCGCCGGACTGAAGCAGCCAACTGCATTGCGCCATGTATCGCCGGAAGGTCTCGGACTCTTATGCGCTTATGATGCGCTTCAGTGGCACATTTCATTAACATACCAGGCACATGGAACAGAAGACCGCCCGGCTGACGCTGCTCATCGACCCCGCCAAGAAGGCGGCCTTCGAGGCGCTGTGTGCCCAGCAGGACCTGACGCCCTCGCAGGTGGTCCGGCAGCTGATCCGCGAATACCTGGCACACCACGGCGTCAGCTATGTGCCCAGCGGCACGGCAAAGCCGGCGCGGCCCGGCGGCACCGCAAAGCCGCCACAGCCCGGCGGCCGGCGCCGTTGAGGCCAGCGCCGTGGCTCTGCCGCTGCACCGCTTCCGCCCGCGCCTGCTCGACGCGCTGAAGCACTACGACGGCACGCAGCTGGCGCGCGACGTCGGCGCCGGCCTGACGGTCGGCATCGTCGCGCTGCCGCTGGCCATGGCCTTCGCCATCGCCTCGGGCGTCAAGCCCGAAGCCGGCCTCTTCACCGCCATCATCGCCGGCTTCCTGATCAGCGCGCTGGGCGGCTCGCAGGTGCAGATCGGCGGGCCGGCCGGCGCGTTCATCGTCATCGTCTACGGCATCGTCGAGCGCTACGGGCTGGCCAACCTGCTGATCGCCACCTCGTTGGCCGGCGTGCTGCTGTTCCTGCTGGGGCTGTTCAGGCTGGGCGCGCTGGTGCGCTACGTGCCGGTGCCGATCATCATCGGCTTCACCAACGGCATCGCGGTGCTGATCGCCCTGTCGCAGGTGAAGGACCTGCTGGGCCTGCGCATCGAGAAGATGCCTTCGGACTTCTTCGCCCAGATCCAGGCGCTGTGGCAGCACCTGGGCAGCCTGAACCCGGCGGCGCTGGTCATCGGGCTGGCCTGCCTGGCGCTGGTGGCGGCCTGGCCCAAGTCCTACACCATGCCGCAGCGCCCGGCGCGGGCATGGGACCGGCTGCGGCGCCTGAGCGCACACCTGCCCGGCACGATCATCGCGCTGGTCGGCGCCACGCTGGCCACGGTGCTGCTCGGCCTGCAGGTGGAGACCATCGGTTCGCGCTTCGGCGGCATCCCGCAGTCGCTGCCGGCCTTCGCGCTGCCCGATTTCAGCTGGACCACCGCCAAGCAGTTGCTGATCCCGACGCTGACCATCGCCATGCTCGGGGCCATCGAGTCGCTGCTGTGCGCACGCGTCGCCGACAACGCCACCGAATTTCCGCGCCACGACCCCAACCAGGAGCTGATGGCTCAAGGGCTGGCCAATCTCGTCACGCCCTTCTTCGGCGGCATCCCGGCCACCGGCACCATCGCGCGCACCATCACCAACGTACGCGCCGGCGCGGCGTCGCCGGTGGCCGGCATCGTGCACGCGCTGACGCTGCTGGCCGTGGTGCTGCTGGCGGCGCCGCTGGCGGCGCACGTGCCGCTGGCGGCGCTGGCCGGCATCCTGCTGTTCGTCGCCTGGAACATGGGCGAATGGCACGAGTTCGCGCGGCTGCGCCGCTTCAGCACGCCCTATCGCACCATCCTCGTCGGCACCTTCGTGCTGACCGTGGTCTTCGACCTGACGGTGGCGGTGCAGGTCGGCCTGGTGCTGGCCTGCGTGTTCTTCATCTGGCGCATGGGCACGCTGTTCAGCGTGCGCCCGCACGGCGCCGGCGACATGCCGCCGGGCGTGCAGGTGTTCGAGCTGTTCGGCGCGCTGTTCTTCGGCGCCGTCGGCAAGATCGAAGCCCTGCCGGCACAGCTGCCCCAGGGCACCCGCGCCGTGGTGCTGGAGATGCACCGGCTGATCTCGATGGACACCTCGGGGCTGGAGGCGCTGCAGCAGCTGTACCGCATGCTCAAGCGCCGCGACATCGCGCTGGTGCTGGCCAACGTCAACGAGCAGCCGCTGTCGCTGATGCGCCGCTCGGGTTTCGAGGCGCTGATCGGCGCCGACGCCATCGTGCCGAACGTGGCCGCGGCGGTGGACCCGTTCCGCCCGGCGGACGCCTGAGGCGCCCGCGCCTCAGTCCCAGAAGGGCTTGGCGCCGCGCAGGCGCGCCAGCGTCTTGACGCAGCGCCGGATGGCGTCGTCGCGCTCGTGCGCCAGCCAGCCCAGCGCGAACATCGCCAGCGGGTCGTCGTCTGCCGCGTCCTTGAACAGCGCACGGGCCACGCACACGTCGTTGAAGTCGCCCAGCGCCTCCTGCGCCGGCACCAGGCGCTTCAGGAAGGCGCGCAGGGGCCGGTCGCTGAACAGCGAACCGGTGAACTCGCTCAGGTAGCGCAGCCGCTTGCCGCGCTTGCGCAGCCGGTGGCGTGCCACGTCGTCCAGCGCGTCGAAGCGCGCGGCGTCGCGCCGCACCTGCTTGAACAAGCGCGCCAGAATGCGCCGCACTTCGGGTGCGAAGGCCTGCTGCGACGCCGCTGAGCCCGCGGCAAAGGCCATCAGTTGCAGCCACAGCAGCGTCGTCGCCGGCTCGCGCAACGCCACCCTGGCCGCCGGCTCGGGCTCGATCACCGGCAGCTGCAGGCCGTCGGCGCCGGCCTTGCGCAGTGCCGGCAGCAAGGTCTGCGCCAGCGCATCGCGGTCGCGCGCGCTGCCCAGCCGGCCGAACAGGGCTTCGAGCTGCGCGCCCCAGGCCTGCGACGGGCAGGACGCCAGCGGCCCCAGCTCGCGCAACGCGGTGCGCAGGCGCCGCAGCCCGACGCGCAGCTGATGCAGGTGCTCGGGTTCGGTATCGGCCTCGTGCGCCAGATCGCAGGCATTGCCCAGCACGTGCTGCAGGCCGTTGCCCAGCACGGCGCGCAGCGCCGTCTCGCAGTCCACGCCGGCCGCCAGCACCAGCGGCTGCGCCTTCACCGGCGGCCCGAGGCGCTGGCCGCGGGCCAGGCGCTCGCCGCGCTCGGCCTTGGTGCGCGTGTCCAACGTCAGATCGAAGCGCGTCACCCAGCGCCCGGCCAGGGCTGCCAGCGCGGCCGCATCGCCGCCCTTCAGCTCCATCTCCAGTTCGCACAGCGGCCAGCGCTGGTCGCCGGCGATCAGCGCGCCCCGGTCGAAGGCCAGTTCGACCACGCAGCCCTGCGCCCGCAGCAGGCGCTGCGTGCGCGTGACCTCGGTGCCGTAGATCGCCTGCAGCACGCCGTCGTCGCCGAGCGCGCGGCGCAACGCGTCGCCGGCCGGGGTGCCGTCGTGCAGCGACGGATCGGCGCTGGGCAGCGTGCCGGGCGCCACCTGCAGCGGCACCTCGTGCTCCAGCCGCTGCCACAGCCCATCGCCCGCGCCCTTCAGCGTCTGCACCCAGCGCCGGCCTTCCTTGCGCACGCGCAGCGCCAGGCGGGCCGCGGCCAGGCGCCGATCCTCGGTATCGAAGTAGCGGGCGCGCAGCGACACCCGCCGGGCACTGGCGGTGCCGACGGCGCGCCCCAGCGCGGCCACGCGACCGGCAGGCACCTGGAACTTCAGTTCGATCTCGGTCATGCGCGGATAAAATGCGGGTTGCCCATTCTCGCAGCCGTCCCGTCATGTCCTTCTTTGCCCGTGCGCCCTACAAATCCGAAGTGTCGATGTTCATCGACGAGCTGAAGGCGAAGAAGCCCACCCTGGAAGCCGAACAGCGCGCCGGCCGCGCGCTGCTGTGGGACCGCCAGCTCGACCGCCAGGCATTGGCCGACTGGCGCGAGGCGCGCGTGGCGCAGCAACCCTACGTCTACCAGACCCAGACCGACTGAGGCCGCGTTGAGCGCCGACGACGCCATCGCGCTGGCGGACGCCCCGGCGCCGCCTTCGCCCGACGTGGTGGACCAGGTGGCGCTGGCGCGGCTGTACGGCGAGCCGCTGTTCAAGCTGCCGCAGGACCTGTACATCCCGCCGGATGCGCTGGAAGTCTTCCTCGAGGCCTTCGAAGGCCCGCTGGACCTGCTGCTGTACCTGATCCGGCGCCAGAACTTCAACATCCTCGACATCCCGCTGGCCGACGTGACGCGCCAGTACCTGGACTATGTCGAACAGATCCGCCGGCGCAACCTGGAACTGGCCAGCGAGTACCTGCTGATGGCGGCGATGCTGATCGAGATCAAGTCGCGCATGCTGCTGCCGCCCAAGAAGACGGCCGACGGCGCCGAGGTCGCCGACCCGCGCGCCGAACTGGTGCGCCGCCTGCTCGAATACGAGCAGATGAAGCTGGCCGCGGCCAAGCTGGATGCCCTGCCGCTGCTGGGCCGCGACTTCCTGCGCGCGCAGGTGACCATCGAGCAGTCGCTGGAGCCGCGCTTTCCGGACGTCAACGCCGACGACCTGCGCGAGGCCTGGCTGGCCATCCTGAAGCGCGCCAAGCTCAACCAGCATCACCACATCACGCGCGAGCAGCTGTCGGTGCGCGAGCACATGAGCCTCGTGCTGAAGCGGCTGCAGGGGCGGCGCTTCGTCGAGTTCCACGAGCTCTTCGAGGCGTCGCGCGGCATCGGCGTGCTCGTCGTCACCTTCATCGCCACGCTGGAACTGGCACGCGAGAACCTGCTGGAGCTGACGCAGGCCGAAGCCTTCGCGCCGATCTACGTGCGGCTGGCCTATACGCCCAGCTGAGGCCCCGCTGCCGCGGCAGCGATGCGATGCGACGCATCGCCGCCAGGCACCGGCCGCGGCAAGTCGGCTAAAGTTGTACGATGAATTCGACGCTGCCCGCCGGCGCGCTGACCCGATTCCAGAGCTTGGAACCTTCGGCCCGCTTGTCCGACCGCGTGGCCGATGCGCTGGCCGCCGAGATCCAGGCCGAGCGCCTGGCGCCCGGTGACCGCCTGCCCACCGAGAGCGCGTTGTCCGCGCAGTTCTCCGTCAGCCGCACCGTGGTGCGCGAGGCGGTGTCGCGGCTCAAGTCGCTGGGCATGGTCGAGCCTCGCCAGGGCAGCGGCGTCTACGTGCGCGCGGCGGGCATCCCGCCGCTGGCCTTCGACGTGCAGCGCGCCGTGTCGAAGGAGGCGGTGGTGCAGATGGCCGAGGTGCGCCGCGCGCTCGAGGCGGAGGTGGCCGCGCTGGCGGCCCAGCGACGCACACAGGCCGACCTGAAGCGCATCCGCCAGAGCATCGCGGCGCTCGATGCGGCGGTGGCCGCCGGAGGCGATGGCGTGCTGCAGGACGTGGCCTTCCACCGCAGTCTGGCCGACGCGGCGCGCAACCCGTTCCTGCTGGACACGCTGCACTACCTGAGCCGGCTGTTGCAGGGCGCCACCCGCGTCACGCGCGCCAACGAGGCGCGGCGCGAGGACTTCGCGCGGGCGGTGCGCAACGAGCATCGACGCATCGTCGAAGCCATCGAGTCCGGCGACGCGGCGCGCGCGCGGCAGGCTGCCTCGCGCCACATGGACAATGCCATTGCACGCATCGAGCAGGCCGACCCGGCCTTCTGGCAACTCGAAGGCACCGCCCTGGCACGGGAACTGATGCGTCAGCGCTGAGGTAAACCCGAGTGTGTCGCGTCGAACAAAGTTGTATGATGACCTGATCAGCCCATCATATTGAGCCGCTTGGAACTGCTAGCCATCGACCACTTCACCCTGCGCGTCACGCCGGACGAGCTGGCGGCGCTGCGCAGTTTTTATGTCGACGTGCTGGGCCTGCGCGAAGGTGCCCGCGCCGACTTCGACTTCCCCGGTCACTGGCTCTATGCCGGCGCGCAGGCGGTGGTGCACCTGGCCGGCAACCAGCCCAGGGGCGAAACCGCGGTCTCTCCAGACCTGCCCACGGGCCGCTTCAACCATGTCGCGCTGCGCGCCAAGGGCCTGGCCGCGATGCGCTCGCGGCTGCAAGCCCAGGGCATCGACTGGCAGGAGGCGCCGGTCCCCGGCCTGCCGGTGCACCAGCTCTTCCTGCGCGACCCGGTGGGCCTGCAGATCGAGCTGAGCTTCGATGCCGCCGAGCTGGCCGTGGCCGGCCCTTCTACCCGGCCGCGCGCCTACTGAGCCAGCTCGCACGCCCGTGGCCTATCTCGAACTGCAGGGCATCGCCAAGCGTTTCGGCGAGGTGGAGGTGGTGGCCGAGATGACGCTCGCGGCCGAGCCTGGCGAATTCATCGTGCTCGTCGGCGCCTCGGGCTGCGGCAAGTCGACGACGCTGCGCATGATCGCCGGGCTGGAAGCGCCCAGCCAGGGCCGCATCGTCATCGACGGGCGCGACGTTACCCAGTCCACGCCGGCCGACCGCGACATCGCGATGGTCTTCCAGAACTATGCGCTGTATCCGCACATGGACGTCGCGCAGAACATGAGCTTCGCGCTGGAGCTGGCGGGCACGCCGCGCGCGCACATTGCCGAGCGTGTGCAGGCTGCGGCCAAGGTGCTGAACATCTCCCACCTGCTGGAGCGCAAGCCCAAGGAGCTGTCGGGCGGCCAGCGCCAGCGCGTGGCCATGGGCCGCGCCATCGTGCGCGAGCCCAAGGTCTTCCTGTTCGACGAGCCGCTGTCCAACCTGGACGCCAAGCTGCGCGGCCACATGCGCATCGAGATCGCGCTGCTGCACCGCCGGCTGGGCAAGACCACGGTCTACGTGACGCACGACCAGATCGAGGCCATGACGCTGGCCGACCGCATCGTCGTCATGGACCAGGGCCGCATCCAGCAGATGGGCACGCCGGACGAGGTCTTCAACCGCCCGCTGAACCAGTTCGTCGCCGGCTTCATCGGCAACCCCGGCATGAACTTCCTCGACGCCGTGGTGCAGGCCGACGGCGGGCGGCTGCAGTTCGCCGGCCAGGCCTTTCGCTGCGACGTGCCACCGCCCATGCAGGCCGCGGCCGCAGGCCTGGCCGGCCAGCCGGTGGTGGTGGGCGTGCGCCCGCAGTCGCTGCAGCTCGAACCGGCGCCCGGCGCGCTCACGCTGCCGCTGCAGGTCGACGTCTGCGAATACCTGGGCACCGAGACGGTGCTCGGCTGCACGCTGCGCGGCCGCGATGCCGCGTCGCTGGACGAGTTGGGCACGATCACCCTGGTCGTCCCTGGCCGCCACAGCGACCGGGTCGGTACGTCGCTGCAGGCCTATGCGCCGCTGGAGCGGCTGTTTGCCTTCGAACCCGGCGGGCATGGCCGCTCGTTGAGCCTGTAGTCCAACCTCTAGGAGACACCGATGAAGCGTCGTCAACTCATCCAGGGCGCTGCCGCCGGCGCGGCGCTGGGCCCGTTCGTGCACGTGCAGGCGCAGGACCGCTACGCCAAGTACCGCGGCCAGACCATCGTCGTCAACTACCCGGCGCACCCGCACTACGACCAGGCCGAGAAGCTGTTCGCCGAATTCACCGCGCAGACCGGCATCAAGGTCGAGCGCGACAAGATGCAGTACCTGCGCATGAAGGACAAGCAGGTGCTGGAGATGGGCAAGAAGGGCAACGGCGACTACGACGTCATCACCTACGTGGTGATGTGGAAGACCGAGTACCTGGCCAAGAACCTGCTCGAGCCGCTGGACACCTTCATGGCCAACAAGGCGCTGGCCGACCCGGGCTGGGACCAGAAGGACATCATTCCCAAGTACTGGGACACCAATGCGCTGGTGGGCGGCCCGAAGATGTACCTGCCCGGCCCCGGGGCGCGGCCCTACGGCATCCCCTTCGGCGCGGAGACCGGCGTGCTGGCCTATCGCACCGACATCCTGGCCAAGCATGGCATCGCGGTGCCGAAGACCTACGACGAGCTGCTGCGCGCCTGCCGCACGGTGAAGGACAAGGAAGGCATCGGCGGCCTGACCTCGCGCGGCCAGACCGGCCACCAGGTCACCGCGGCCTGGCTGCTGCACCTGACGCCCAACGGCGGCGAGGTCTTCGACAAGAACTTCCGCGCGGTGCTCAACAACCCGGCAGGCGTGCGCGCCGCCGAGATCCTGAAGGAGATCGTCGACACCGGCCCGGCGGGCATCCCCAGCTACGGCTTCGGCGAGATGCAGAACGCCTTCCTGCAGGGGCAGGCGGCCTTCTACCTGGACAGCGTGTCGGTGTTCGGGCCGGCGCAGGACCCGGCCAAGAGCAAGGTCGCAGGCCGCGTCGGCTACGCCATGCATCCGAAGGGCACGCAGTACTCGGCGCAGAGCGGCGGCTTCGCCCTGGCCATCCCGAAGAACGCGCGCAACAAGGAAGCCGCCTTCCTGTTTGTCCAGTGGATCACCAACAAGCAGGCCGACCTGAAGATCGCCATGCTCGGCGGCAACATCAACCGCCTCAGCACCACCGAGAACGTCGAGGTGGCGCGCAAGTACTCCACCGAGCTGCCCGCGCTGCGCGACGCGCTGACCATCTGCAACCCCGACTGGCGGCCGTTGATCCCCGAGTGGGACCACATCAGCCAGCAGATCATCGGGCAGGCGCTGCCGGACGTGATCACCGGCAAGAAGCCGGCGAAGCAGGCCCTCGACGGCACCGTCAAGGACATCGAGGACGTCGTGCGCAAGGCGGGATGGCTCAAGTCCTGAGCCTGCGCCGCGCCACGCCAGGCGCGGTGGCCAGCGCATGACACCCGCCCGGCTGGCGCGGCTGACGCCGTACTTCTACATCCTGCCGGCCGCGTTGGTGATGGTGGCCGGCCTGGCCTGGCCGATCGCCGACGCGGTGCGCCTGAGCTTCTACGACTGGCCGCTGGGGACCGACTGGTCGACCGCGCGCTGGGTGGGGCTGGAGGCCTTCGGCGACATGCTGCGCTCGCCGCAGGTCTGGACGTCGATGGGCGTGACTTTCGCCTTCGTGCTCATCGCCATCAGCTGCGAGATGGTGCTGGGCATTGCGCTGGCGCTGTTCCTGGAAAAGCCGATACGCGGCATGCGCTTGTTCCGCACCGTGTTCGTGCTGCCGATGATGATCGCGCCGATCTGCGTGGGCCTGATCTGGCGCTATCTTTTCGACGCCAACTTCGGCCCCATCAACCTGTGGTCCGGCGCGCTGGGCGTCGCGCCGCGCGCCTGGCTGGCCGAGCCCGGCCTCGCCTTCTTCGCGATCATCGTCACCGACATCTGGCAGTGGACGCCCTTCGTGCTGATCATGGTGCTGGCGGCGCTGCAGGGCATCGACGGCAGCGTCATCGAGGCGGCGCGCATCGACGGGGCCAACGCCTGGCAGCAGATCGTGCGCGTCAAGCTGCCGGTCATCAAGCCGATCCTCATCGTCACGCTGCTGATGCGCATGATCGACGGCTTCCGCGGCCTGGAGGTGGTCTACGTGATGACCTTCGGCGGCCCGGGGCAGAGCACCGAGCTGTTCTCTCTGCACATCTACAAGGCGGCCTTCATCAGCCAGAAGCTGGGCTACTCGGCGGCGCTGTCGATCCTGCTGCTGTGCATCGTGGCCGCGCTGGCGCTGGCCGTGCTGCTGATCGCCAACCCGCTGCGCACCAGGGGGGCGCGATGAGCGCGGCCGGCGCGTCACGCGAAGGCGTCGCGCCGCGCGGCTCGCCGCTGCACTATGCGGTGCTGAGCCTGCTGGCCGTGGCCTGCCTGCTGCCGATGGTCATGATGATCCTGGTCTCGTTCAAGACCGAGGCCCAGATCTTCGACACGCGCTGGTCCTGGCTGTTCGTGCCGACCATGGACAACTACCGCTCGGTCGTGCAGGACGGCCACATCGACCGCTACCTGATGAACAGCATCAAGGTGTCGATCGCCGCGACGCTGATCACGCTGGCGCTGGGCACGATGTGCGCCTATGCGATGGCGCGCTTCCGCTTCCTGGGCCGCGAGCCGCTGGGCTACGCCACGCTGATCCTGCGCACGCTGCCGCCGGCCGTGCTGGCGGTGCCGGTGTTCGTGCTGTGGTCGGCCTGGGGCATCGCGGACACGCTGTCCGGCGTGGTGCTGGTGTACGTGGCGCTGAACCTGCCGTTCACCATCTGGCTGCTGTACGGCTTCGTCGACCAGTTGCCGATCGAGCTGGAGGAAGCCGCCGCCATCGACGGCTGCGGGCCCTTCCGCGTGTTCTGGCGCATCGTGCTGCCGCTGCTCAAGCCAGGGCTGGCGGCGGCGGCGATCTTCACCTTCCGGCTGGCCTGGAACGAGTTCATCCTGAGCTTCATCCTCACCAATCGCATCACGCGCACGCTGCCGGCGTCGATCTCCAACTACATCACCGACACCGGCGTCGAGTGGGGAAAGATCATGGCCGCCGGCGTGCTGATCGCGCTGCCGCCGCTGATCTTCACCTTCGTCGCGGCCAAGCAGATCATCACCGGGCTGACCGCCGGCGCGGTCAAGGGCTGAGCGCCCCTTTCTTGGAGACATCCTTTGGACAAGCAGACTCTCATCGACTCCTGGGCACAGAACACCGCCGCTTCGCAGGCCTGCACGCCGGCGCAGATGAACGCGCGCATCGCGCGCTGGGGCGACATCCCGGCCAGCCCGCGCGCCTTCGTCGACACCTGGATCGACGGGCACCAGCGCACGCTGTACAGCGTCATCGGCTCGGGCGTGACCGACGACCCGAACTTCAAGCCACGCATCGCCGCGGCCGAGAACTTCCACGTCGACTACATCGTCGCGCCCAAGGGCTGCGGCGCCGCGATGCACTGGCACGACAGCGAAGAGGTCTTCATCGTGCAGGCCGGCCGCTGGGAGCTGGACTGGATCGACGGCGCCACCGGTCAGGTGCACACCGTCACGCTGGGTCCGCGCGACACCATCAGCGTGCCGCCCTTCGTGCATCGCGCCTTCCGCAGCCTGGACGGCGACGACCCGGCCACCGGCGGCATGCTGATCTCGGTGCTCGGCGGCAAGCTGCCGGGCCGGGTGATGTGGGACCGCAGCGTCGCCGACCAGGCCAAGGCGCTGGGCGCCGGCTTCGGGCCCGACGGCATGGCCGCGCGCATCCCCTGAGCCGCCCGGGCCGCGACGATGCGTGCTGGCGACCCCATCGAGATGCGCAGCGGCCTCGCCCGGGCCCGCCGCGCGCCGCGGTCGCGGTGACGCACGCCACCTTCGTGCTGGTGCACGGCGCCTGGCATGGCGGCTGGTGCTGGGACGCCGTCGCCGAGCGGCTGCGCGCGCAAGGCCATGCCTGCGTCGCCCCGACGCTGCGCGGCCTGGCCCACCGCCGCGGTGCGCTGACGCCCGAGCTGGACGCCGACGACCATGTGGACGACGTGGCCAGCCTGGTCGAGGCGCTTGACCTGCGGCAGATCGTCCTGGTGCTGCACTCCTATGCGGGGCTGCTGGGCCCGGCGCTGCAGGCGCGGCTGGGGCCGCGCATCGTGCACCGCTGCTTCATCGAGGCGGTGATCCCCACGCCCGGCCAGTGCATGCTCGACCTGGTGGCCCCGGCCGCCGCGCGGCGCTTTGAGCGGGCCGCGCACGAACACGGCGACGGCTGGCGCTTGCCGCCCCCCGATCCAGCGCAGTTCCACCTGGGCGGCGCGATCGCCGCCGACGAGGTGGCGCGCCGCCTGACGCCGCACCCCTGGCGCAGCTTCACCGCGCCGCTGCGCGCGCCGCAGGCCGATGTGTTGGCCCACGCGGGCAGCTACCTGCTGGCCAGCGACCGCGACCCGCAGCCCTACGCCGGCTTTGCCGCGCGCGCCGACGCGGCCGGTTGGCCGGTGACGCGCATGGCCGGCGGCCACCTGCTGATGCTGACGCAGCCCGCCGCGCTGGCGGACTACCTGCTTTCCCTGCCAACCCCTCACTAGGAGACGGTCATCGACACCAAACACACCGTGGGACTGATCGGCCTGGGCGCCATGGGCAGCGGCATGGCGGGCTCGCTGCGCGCGCGCGGGCACACGCTGCGCGTGTGCGATGCGCGGCCCGGCATCGCGGCAGCCTTTGCCGCCGCCGGCGGCACCGCCTGCGCCGATCCGGCAGAGACGGCCGCGGGCTGCAGCGTCGTCGTGTCGGTGGTGGTCAACGCCCAACAGACCGACGAGGTGCTGTTCGGCCCACGCGGCTGTGCCGCCGTGATGGCACCCGGCAGCGTCTTCGTGATGTGCTCCACCGTCGACCCCGGCTGGTCGATGGCGCTGGAGCAGCGCCTGGCCGCGATGGGCCTGCTGTACCTGGATGCGCCGATCTCCGGCGGCGCCGCCAAGGCCGCCAGCGGCCAGATGACGATGATGACCGCCGGCAAACCCGAGGCCTATGCCAAGTGCCAGGCCGTGCTGGAGGCGATGGCCGCCAAGGTCTATCGCCTGGGCGACCGCGCCGGCGCCGGCAGCAAGGTGAAGATCATCAACCAGCTGCTCGCCGGCGTGCACATCGCCGCCGCCGCCGAGGCCATGGCGCTGGGGCTGCGCGAAGGCGTGGACCCGGCCGCGCTGTACGAAGTCATCACGCACAGCGCCGGCAACAGCTGGATGTTCGAGAACCGCATGGCCCACGTGCTGGCCGGCGACTACACGCCGCTGTCGGCGGTGGACATCTTCGTCAAGGACCTGGGGCTGGTGCTGGACCTGGCACGCGCCAGCAAGTTTCCGCTGCCGCTGTCGAGCACCGCGCACCAGATGTTCATGCAGGCCTCGACGGCCGGCTTCGCCAAGGAGGACGACAGCGCGGTGATCAAGATCTTCCCCGGTATCGAACTGCCCAAGCCCTGAGCCACGGCGCGGCCGGGCCGCGCAGGCGGCGCTCGGCGGTGTACCGAACGCGCAGATCGTCCAGCTACGACAGGGGCATGAACCCCGCGCAGCGGGGGTGCGCTATTCTCGGCCGGCTTCAACCACTGGGAGACCGACGATGGGCAAGATGGTGGACTTCAAGCGCCCCGATGGGCAAGTCGTGCAGGGGTATCTGGCCGAACCCGCGCAGGCGGCCGGCGCCCCGGGCATCGTGGTCATCCAGGAGTGGTGGGGCCTGAATGCGCAGATCAAGGGCGTGGCCGACCGCTACGCCGCGGCCGGCTATGTGGCGCTGGTGCCCGACCTGTATCGCGGCAAGGCCACGGTGGAAGCCGCCGAGGCCGAGCACCTGATGACCCACCTGAACTTCGGCGACGCCGCCGGCCAGGACGTGCGCGGTGCGGCGCAGTACCTGAAGTCGCGCTGCCCCAAGGTCGGCGTCAGCGGCTACTGCATGGGCGGCGCGCTCACCTTGCTGGCCGCGGTGCATGTGCCCGAGGTCGACGCGGCGGTGGTCTACTACGGCTACCCGCCGCTGGAGTACATCGACGCCAGCAAGATTCGCATTCCGCTGCTGGGCCACTGGGCGGTCGACGACGCGCCCTTCCCCATCGCCAACGTCGACAAGCTCGAACACAAGCTGCGCGAGGCGGGCGTGGACTTCGAGTTCCACCGCTACCAGGCGATGCACGCCTTCGCCAACGAGACGGCGGTCGGCGCCCACCGGCTGCCGATCACCGAATACAAGCCCGAAGCCGCGGCCACGGCCTGGGACCGCACGCTCTACTTCTGGAACAAGCGCTTGCGCTGAGCGCCCGTCAGGCGCGGGCCGCGCGCTCGCGCCGGCTCTCGCAGGCCACGCAGCGCAACGCCCAGGGCTCGACCTTCAGGCGGTCGAAGGGAATCGCCTCGCCGCAATCGACGCACTCGCCGTAGCGGTCTTCCTGCAGCCGGCGCAACGCCGCGCTGACCGCGCCCAGCTCGCCGATCTCGCGGTCGCCCAGCGCCATGTCCATCTCGCGCCCGGCTTCCAGCTGCGGCAGGTCGTCGCTGTCCTGCGACAGCACCTCGCGCGCGTGCTCCACGCGCGACAGCCCGCCCTGGTGGTCGGCCACCTGGCGGTCGAGTTCGTGCTGGCGGCGCTCGAGTTCGGCTTGCAGCAGCGCACGCTGCCCTGCGGTCAGTTGCGAGGTCACTTGGTGTGTCTCCCGGTTCGGTCGGTCTAGAGCGCCATTGTCCTCCGCCGCCGGTCTTGGCAGGCTTGCGACCGGTCAAGGGTGAACGGGCGCGCTAGACTGCATCGCACGCTGCTCGAGGCCCCACACCATGTCCCTGCTGACCGGCATCCGCGTTCTGGACTTCGGCCGCTTCATCGCCGGCCCCTACTGTGCGGCGCTGCTCGGCGACCTGGGCGCCGACGTCATCCGCGTCGAACGCGTCGAGGGCGGCGAGGACCGCTACATGCCGCCGGTCACCGAAGCCGGCGAAGGCGGGCTGTACCTGCAGATGAACCGCAACAAGCGCGGCATGACGCTGGACTTGGGCCACGACGACGGCCGGCGCATCGTGCAGCAGCTGGTGGCCACCGCCGACGTGGTGGTCGCCAACCTGCCGCCGGCCACGCTGACGCAGCTGGGGCTGGACTACGCCACGCTGTCGGCGCTGAACGCGCGCATCGTGCTGGCCACGGTCAGCGCCTACGGCCCCGGCGGCCCGTACAGCGAGCGGCCCGGTTTCGATTCCATCGGCCAGGCGATGAGTGGCGCGATGTTCCTGTCCGGCCTGCCCGACGCGCCAGCGCGCGCCGCCGTGCCCTACGTGGACGTGAGCACCGCGCAGGCGCTGGCCATGGGCGTGCTGGCCGCACTGTGGTCGCGCGAGCGCCATGGCCACGGCCAGCATGTCGAGGGTTCGCTGCTGCGCAGCGCGCTGGTCATGGGCAATGCCACGATCATCGAGCAGGCGCTGCGCGCGCCCGACCGCGTGCCGCAGGGCAGCCGCGGCTTCACCGCGGCGCCCAGCGACGTGTTCCGCGCCAGCGACGGCTGGCTGGTGGTGGCCACCATCGGCCAGCCGATGTTCGAGCGCTGGTGCCGCCTGATCGGCCAGCCCGGCCTGCTCGACGACCCGCGCTTCGCCGACGACGAGCAGCGCGGCAACCACAGCCTGGAGATCAGCGCGCTGATGGCCGATTGGTGCGCCACGCGCAGCCGCGACGAGCTGCTGCAGGCGCTGGCACGCGCCAAGATCCCGGCCGCACCGGTGCTGAGCCCGCAGCAGGCGCTGGACGATCCGCACATCCGCGCCACCGGCCTGCTGCAGGAGCGGCCGATCGCCGGCAGCGCGCGGCATGCGCCGATCGCGCCGCATCCGGTGGACCTGTCGCAGGACGCGGCGCAGTTCGTCCACCCGGCGCCGACGCTGGGGCAGCACACGCAGGAGATCCTGGCCGAGCTGGGCTACGACGCCGCGGCGGTGGCCGCTCTGCGCGCGCGGCGCGTCGTGTAGCGGCCATCAGGCCGCGGCCGGCACGGCCGCGGTCAACAGGCACTGCATCAACTCGCGCACGCTGCGGATCTGCTCGCCGAAAGGCAGCGCGCCCACGCCGCGGAAGAACAGGCCCTTCTTGACGTCGCCGCGCAGCGCAGCGCCCAGTTGCTTGTCGATGCAGAACTGGCCCCAGCCCACGGTGCCGTCGCGCAGCCCGCATTGCGCCAGGCAGTCGAAGGCTTCGGTGCAGCGCGGCTTGGCATGCGCCACGCTCTGCAGCTTGGGCTCGGCCTTCAGGTAGTTCTTCAGCCAGGGGGTGGCCACGGCGCGCGCCGGCAACCCGGCGACACTGGTGAACTCGACCATGTCCTCGTCGCGCGCCTGCGCCAGCACGCGCTTGAACTCGGCATGGGCATCGCATTCCAGCGTCACCGCGAACGGCGTGCCCAGCTGCACCGCAGCCGCGCCCAGCGCCTGCAGCCGCGCGATGTCGGCATGGCTGCGGATGCCGCCGGCGGCGATGAGCGGGATCTGACGGTCAATGCCGGCGCTGCGCAGGAAGGCCAGCGACTGCGGGATGACGTTTTCGAAGTCGTAGCGCGGGTCGGCCAGGTCGGCGATCTTCGCCGCGCCCAGGTGGCCGCCGGCCAGCCGCGGGTGCTCGATGACGATGGCGTCGGGCAGACGCTTCTTGCGCTCCCACTTGCGCACCAGCAGCTGCACGCCGCGCGCGTCGGACAGGATCGGCACCAACAGCGCGTCGGGATGGTCCTGTGCCAGCTCGGGCAGGTCCAGCGGCAGGCCGGCGCCGACGACCACCGCGTCGATACCGCATTCCAGCGCGCGCCGTACCGACGGCGCGTACTCGCCCACCGCGCGCATGACATTGACGGCCAGCAGCCCGCGCCCGCCGGACAGCGTGCGCGCGGCGCGGATCTCGCGCTCCAGCGCCAGCAGATTGGCCTCGTCGATGGCCAGCTTGACGGCCTGCGTCCCGGCTTCGCCCGGCCGCAGCTGCGGGGCGCGCGCCATCAGGTCGGGATGGTGACGCCGCAGGTCCACCGAGGAGATCGTGCCCATCGCGCCCAGCGCGGCGACGCTGCCGGCCAGACGATGCGCCGACACGCCCACGCCCATGCCGCCTTGCACGACGGGCAGCAGCGTGCGCCCGCCGAGCCGCAACGGCGCCAGCCCGCCCGCGCGCACACTGCGCATCAGTGCGTGGGCGGCGTCGTCGGCGAGGGGTGGGGCAGCGGTGATCATGCAGGCGGCGTACCTTAGCGGCACGGCCTGCCGGCGGCGTTGATGCGCGTCAATCCAGCGGCCGGCGGCGCGGTCGCCTAGCGGTGCTCGCGCGTCAGGTGCGCCGACGAGGTGGCCGTGGCCACCAGCTCGCCTTTGGCCGAATACAGCTCGGCCTTCAGGAAGGCCACGGTACGGCCGGCCTTGAGGATCGAGCCGACGGCGGTGTAGTCGCCGGCGCGCGCCGGCCGCAGGAAGCTGACATTGATGTCGATCGACGACACGCGCACCTTGAAGTGCTCCGCCGCCAGCACCACGTGCGCCATCGATGCGTCGAGCATCGCGGTGATGAAGCCGCCCTGCACGATGTCCACCGTGTGGCAGAACTCCAGGCCGATGCGAAATTCCATGCGCAGCTCGCGGCGCTCGGCGGCATAGCTGGCGACGCGGCCCTGCAGCGTCTTGATGACCGCCGGGGGCGTGGCGTTCATCTGTTCGACGATGTCATCGCTGCTCATGCGTTCTCCTGCGTGCCGGGGCGGATGGGGCTGCGGCCGATGCTACGATGAAGCGCACCCCGAGGAGACTGGCATGAACGCCCCCGCGACCATCGAACGCTGGCACCAGGTGGTCAAGGATCGCGACGTGCGCGCACTGCACGAGCTGCTGGCCGAGGACGTGGTCTTCGTCTCGCCGGTGGTGCACACGCCGCAGGCGGGCCGGGCCCTCACCCAGGCCTACCTGCAGGCTGCGCTGCAGGTGCTCAACAACAGCAGCTTCCGCTACCTGAACCAGTGGTTCGGCGCGGATTCGGCGGTGCTCGAATTCGAAAGCGTGGTCGAGGGCATCACCGTCAACGGCATCGACATGATCCACTGGAACGCCCAGGGGCGCATCGATCATTTCAAGGTCATGGTGCGGCCGCTGAAGGCCGTCAACAAGCTGCACGAGCTGATGGGGCGCCAGCTGCAGCGCGACGCCCAGCCGTAACGCGGCGACGCCGTCGGCACCCCGCGAACCGGGGATGCCTGAGGGACCGCCCGATGGCGGCGGTGCGCGGTAGCGTGCTAGAACCCGCCAAGCACACCCCACCAGGAGATTCCGCATGCTTCCGTCGTCGCTCAAGCGCTTTCTCGCCATCGCCGCGGCCGCGCTGGCCACGCTGCCGGCACAGGCCAGCTACAGCGGGCTGGTCATCTTCGGCGACAGCCTGTCCGACAGCGGCAACAACTTCCTGGCGCTGAACCCGCCACCGAACCCGCCGACCAACATCACTCCGGCGACCGCCATCACCACCAACGGCTACGTGCCGACCTTCACCTACGCGCCGTCGGCGTCGTATCCGCTGGGCGTGTACAGCAACGGGCCGGTGTGGGCCACGTCCTTCGCCGCGTCGCTGGGCCTGAGCGCCACGCCGGCCCTGATCCCCGGCGGCACCAATTTTGCGTTCGGCGGCGCCCAGACCAGCGGCGGCGGTCTGACGCCCAGCCTGACCACCCAGATGGGCATGTTCCTCGGCGGCAGCGGGGGCGTAGCGCCCAGCAGCTACTTGTACGTGGTGGCCGGCGGCGGCAACAACGCGCGGGCGGCGCTGGCCGCCATCGGCGGCGGCGCCGACCCCACGCAGACGATCCTCGACACCGCCTTTGGCTATGCCAACGACATCGGCAACATCGTCGACTCGCTGCAGGCGGCCGGCGCCAAGGACATCGTGGTCTGGAACACGCCCGACCTGGGTCTGGCGCCCGCAGTCACCAGCCTGGGCCTGCAGACCGCGGCCCTGGCAACGCTGCTGACCGAGACGATGAACGGCGCGCTCGCGCAGCGCCTGGCCCCTGAAACCGATGTCGACATCTTCGACCTGTACGGCCTGCTCGACAGCATCGTCGCCAGCCCCTCGGCCTTCGGCCTGACCAATGCCAAGGACGCCTGCCTGCTGGGCCAGTGCAACACCTCGGAGTACTTGTTCTGGGACGGCATCCATCCGACGGCGAAGGGCCACCAGATCCTGGCCGCGGCGATGCACGCGCAGGTGGTGCCCGAGCCGCAGACCCTGGTGCTGGTGGCCCTGGGCCTGGCCGCGCTGGCCTGGCGCAGCCGGCGGCGTGCCCGCTGATGCCGCTGCGTCTCACATGAACGACGCGGCGTGCGTCCGCACCGACCCGCAGGGCGCGGTGTGGACGATCACGCTGGACCGGCGCGCCTGCCGCAACGCCGTCGACGGCCCCACGGCGCTGGCGCTGCGCGCGGCCTTTGAAGCCTTCGAGGCCGACGCGCAGGCGCGGGTCGCGGTGTTCACCGGCGCCGGCGGCCACTTCTGCGCCGGTGCCGACCTGGCCGCGCTGGGGGATCCGGCGCGGCGCAACCCGGTGGAGCCCAGCGGCAGCGCGCCCGGGCCGATGGGCCCGACGCGCATGGCCTTCGCCAAGCCGGTGATCGCCGCGGTCGAGGGTTATGCGGTGGCCGGCGGGCTGGAGCTGGCGCTGATGTGCGATCTGCGCGTCGCCGCCCGCGGCGCCACCTTCGGCGTGTTCTGCCGCCGCTGGGGCGTGCCGCTCATCGACGGCGGTACGGTGCGGCTGCCGCGCATCGTCGGCATGGGCCGCGCGCTGGACATGATCCTCAGCGGCCGGCCGGTCGGCGCCGACGAGGCGCTGGCCATAGGCCTGGCCACGCAGGTCGTCGACGACGGCCAGGCGCTGGCGGCGGCGCTGCAGCTGGCGCAGCAGATCGCCGCCTTTCCGCAGGCCTGCCTGCGCGCCGACCGCGCGTCGGCCTATGCGCAATGGGACCTGCCGCTGGCCGAGGCGCTGCGGCGCGAAGGCGCCGGCGGCTACCCGGTGATCGCCGCCGAAGCCGTGGCCGGCGCGGCGCGCTTTGCCGCCGGGGCCGGCCGGCATGGCCGCTTCGGCGATGCCTGATCGCGCCGCACGGGCGCGGCAGTTCACGCTGGCCGGCGCCGATGCCGGCTTCATCGACGACCCCTACCCGACCTACGCGGCGCTGCGCGAGCACGACCCGGTGCACCCGCTGGGCCCCGGCAGCTGGCTGCTCACGCGCTACGACGACGTGCTGGCGATGTACCGCGAGCCGGCGGCCAGCTCCGACAAGCGGCGCGAGTTCGCACCCAAGTTCGGCGACTCGCCGCTGTTCGAGCACCACACCAGCAGCCTGGTGTTCAACGACCCGCCGCTGCACACGCGCGTGCGCCGGCTGCTGGTGGGCGCGCTCAACCAGCAGGCCATCGCGCGCATGGAAGCCGGCGTGCTGGCGCTGGTCGACGGCTTGCTCGAGCGCCTGGCCGGGGTGGCCGAGCCCGACCTGATCGAAGACTTCGCCGCGCGCATTCCGGTGGAGGTGATCGGCAACCTGCTGGCCGTGCCGCACGCCGAGCGCGGGCCGCTGCGCGACTGGTCGCTGGCCATCCTGTCGGCGCTGGAGCCGGCACCCGACGCCGGCGTGCTGGAGCGCGGCAACGCCGCGGTCGAGGACTTCAAGGCCTACCTGGCAACGCTGGTGGCCGACCGCCGGCGCCACCCCGGCGACCCGCGCGTCGACGTGCTGACGCGCCTGATCCAGGGCGAAAGCGACGGCGAGCGCTTCGGCGATACCGAGCTGCTGCACAACTGCATCTTCCTGCTCAATGCCGGCCACGAGACCACCACCAACCTGATCGGCAACGGCACGCATGCGCTGCTGACGCAGCGCGACCAGTGGCAGCGGCTGCGTGCCGACCCGTCGCTGCTGGGCACGGCGGTGGAAGAGCTGCTGCGCTACGAAAGCCCGCTGCAGCTGAACAACCGCCTGACCACCGCGCCGCTGCGCATCGGCGGCGTGGTGCTGCCCGCCGGCAGCTTCGTCACCTTGGCCATCGGCAGCGCCAACCGCGACCCGGCACATTTCGCCGACCCGGACCGGCTGGACATCGCCCGCAAGCCCAACCCGCACCTGGCCTTCGGCCAGGGGCACCATGCCTGCGCCGGCATGAACGTCGCGCGGCTCGAAGCGCGCATCGCCTTCGGCCGGCTGATCGCGCGCTACCCCGAGTTGCAACTGCGCGGCACGCCGCAGCGCGACCGGCGCATCCGCTTCCGCGGCTGGCGCACGCTGCCGGTGCGCCTGGGCTGATGGCCGAGGCCTTCAAGAACCTGATCCACGCCGGCACGGTGCGCGAGGCCGCCGCGCATCTGCAGCGCGCCTGGCCGGATTTCGACGCCGCCCGCTTCGAGGCGCTGGCGCTGCACGGACTGGACGCGCTGGAGTTCAAGGCCCGCGCGCTGCACCTGTGCGCGGCGCTGGAGGCCACCCTGCCGGCCGACTTCGCGCAGGCCGCCGCGGTGATCGAAGCCGCGCTGGCGCCGCCCGGCGTCGGCGACGACCTGTCGCTGCTGCGCAGCGGGCCGCAGGGGCTGGCCGGCTGGGTGGTCTGGCCTCTGGGCGAATTTGTCGTGCGCCGTGGCGACGCCCAGCCGCAGCGCGCGCTGCAGACGCTGCATGCGCTGACGCAGCGCCACACCGCCGAATGGGCGCTGCGGCCGTTCATCGAGCGCCACCCGGCGATCACCTTCGACACGCTGGCCGTCTGGGCCACCGACCCCAGTGCGCACGTGCGCCGCCTGGCCAGCGAAGGCAGCCGCCCGCGCCTGCCCTGGGGCCTGCAGCTGAAGGGCCTGATCCGCGACCCCTCGCCGACGCTGCCGCTGCTGCGCGCGCTTCAGGACGACCCCAGCGCCTACGTGCGGCGCAGCGTGGCCAACCACCTGAACGACATCGCCAAGGACCATCCGCCCCTGCTGGTGCAATGGCTGCGGGACCATCTGCCCGATGCGTCGCCCGAGCGGCGCGCGCTGCTCAAACATGCCTGCCGCACGCTCATCAAGCAGGGCCACCCCGAGGTGCTGAAGGCCTGGGGCCTCGGCCGGGCGCTGCGCGGCGAGCTGCAGTTGTCGCTGTCGCCGCGGCGGCTGGCCGTCGGCGGCGCGCTGCAGCTGACGGTGCAGCTGCAGTCGACCGCGGCACGCGCGCAGGCCCTGCTCATCGACTATGCGGTGCACCACGTCAAGGCCAACGGCGAACGCACGCCCAAGGTCTTCAAGGGCTGGTCGCTGCAGCTCGGCGCGCACGAGCAGCGCATCTTGCACAAGCGGCATTCAATGCGCGCCGTGACCACGCGGCGCTACCACGCCGGGCGGCACGAGGTGGACGTGCGCGTCAACGGCCAGGTGCTGGCAAGCGCCTTCTTCGACCTCAGCCTTTGAGCCGTCGCGCCCAGTCGGCGGCGTCGAAGCCGACGCTGAGGCTGCCGTCGGGCCACTGCACCAGCGGCCGCTTGATGACGCTGGGCTGGGCCTGCATCAGCGCGGCGGCGCTGCCGGCATCGACGACGGCGGCGCGCTGCGCCTCGTCCAGCTTGCGCCAGGTGGTGCCGGCGCGGTTCAGCACCTTCTCCCAGCCCAGCGCGGCCAGCCAGCGCGGCAGTTCCGCCGCCGGCACGCCGGCCTTCTTGTAGTCGTGGAAGTCGTAATCGACGCCCTGCGCGGCGAGCCAGGCGCGGGCGCGCTTGACGGTGTCGCAGTTGGGAATGCCGTAGAGCAGCGGGCCGGCCATCAGCGTCCCCCCCAGCTCGAGCCGACGCTGCCGGGGTCGCAGCGCGGGTCGATGCCATAGGCCCCGCCATCGCGCAGCAGGCCGCTATCGAGAATCGAGACCTGGTACCAGAAACACTCGTTGGTCGGGTAGCGCCACGACCACACCTGCCCGCCCTGCCAGCCGCCGCCGCGCACCTCGCCCGGCCGGCCCAGCGTGTAGCGCAGCCAGTCCTTGTCCTTGCCTTCGAAGTTCTGCTGCACGAAGGCGAAGCGGCCCTCGTTGAGCACCTGGCCCCAGTCCAGCACCTTGCCGGACGCGTCGACGTCGACCAGCCAGGTGGTGCGTCCGTAGGGGCCGCTGGCGAACTCCAGGCGCGTCTGGCCATTGGGCCCCGGATAGCGCCCCGTGGGTTGGCCCATCAGCTGTTGCAGCTCGGCCTCGGTCTGGCCGGCGCGGATGTCCTGCGGCTGGTAGGTGGCGCAGCCGGTGCCGGCCAGTGCCGACGCCAGCGCCCAGGCCCATAGCGCGGGTTTCATGCAAAGCCTCCGCATGCAGTTCGGGGCCGCCATTGTCGCGCCAGCGCAAAAGGGCGGTGCCGCGGATGCACCGACAATCGCCACCATGCACCACGGCCTCGAACTGCGCGACCTGGGCTGCCAACGCGGCCGCCGCCGCCTGTTCCAGGGCCTCAACGCCGCGCTGGCACCGGGCCAGCTGCTGCGCGTCAGCGGTGCCAACGGCGCCGGCAAGACCAGCCTGCTGCGCATGCTGTGCGGCCTGCTGCAACCGAGCCACGGGCAGGTGCTGTGGCAGGGGCGCAGCGTGCACCGCGAACGGGAGGCGCTGTTGCGCGATCTGGTCTACATCGGCCACGGCGCGGCGCTGAAGGACGACCTGTCGGCGCTGGAGAACCTGCAGGCCGCGGCGCGCCTGGCCGGCCTGGCGCCGGACGAGGCCGCGGCGCGGCAGGCGCTGGCCGACGCCGGGCTGGGCGGCCGCGA
Organism: Rubrivivax sp.; assembly: GCA_019635285.1. Taxonomy (GTDB): domain Bacteria; phylum Pseudomonadota; class Gammaproteobacteria; order Burkholderiales; family Burkholderiaceae_C; genus Rubrivivax. The sequence continues at coordinate 91,170 of JAHBZS010000012.1, forward strand.
GCAGGTGCCGGCGCGCATCCTGTCGCAGGGGCAGCGCCGGCGCGCCGCGCTCGCCCGGCTGCCGCTGTCGCCGGCGCGGCTGTGGGTGCTGGACGAGCCCTTCAATGCGCTGGACACGGCCGCCGTCGCCTGGCTGCTGGGGCTGGTCGAAGCGCAGCTGCAGCGCGGCGGCATGGTCGTGCTGACCAGCCACCAGCCGGTGGGCCTGAGCGACGGCGTGGCGCAGCAGGCGCTGGCGCTGGGATGAGCGGCGGCGAACTCTCGGCGTGGCTCGCGCTGCTGCAGCGCGACCTGCGCATCGCGCTGCGCCGACGCGCCGACACCGGCAGCGCGCTGGTCTTCTTCGTCATCGTTGCCAGCCTCTTTCCGCTGGGCGTCGGGCCGCAGTTCGAGTTGCTGCGGCGCATGGGCGCGGGCGTGGTCTGGGTGGCGGCGCTGCTGGCGTCGATGCTGGCCCTGGGGCGGCTGTTCGCCGACGACCATGCCGACGGCACGCTGGAGCAGATGCTGCTGTCGCCCACGCCGCTGCCGCTGCTGGTGCTGGCCAAGACCGCCGCGCACTGGCTGTCCTCGGGCCTGCTGCTGGTGCTGGTGAGCCCGCTGCTGGCGCTGCAGTTCGACCTGGGCGCGCCCGCCGCCGGCGTGCTGTGCCTGTCGTTGCTGCTGGGCACGCCGCTGCTCAGCCTGCTCGGCGCCATCGGCGCCGCGCTGACGGTGGGCCTGCGCGGCGCCGGCGTGCTGCTGTCGCTGCTGGTGCTGCCGCTGACCGTGCCGGTGCTGATCTTCGGCGCCGGCGCGGTGGAGGCGGCGCAGGCCGGCCTGAGCGTGGCGCCGCACTTCTCGCTGCTGGGCGCGATGCTGCTGACGGCGCTGTTCCTGGCGCCGCTGGCGGCCGCCGCCGCCCTGCGCATCGCCGTGGAGTAAGGGCGCCGAGGCACAATAGCGGGTTGATGAGCTGGACCCGCTACGCTGCGCCGCAGCGCTTCTACCCGCTGGCCGGGCGCGTGATTCCGTGGTGTGCGGGGCTGGCGCTGGTGCTGGCCGTGCTCGGCCTTTACATCGGCCTGCTGCGCGCGCCCACCGACCACCAGCAGGGCGACGCCTACCGCGTCATCTTCGTGCACGTGCCCGCGGCCTGGATGTCGATGATCGTCTATCTGGCCATGGCCTTCTGGGCGGCGGTGGGGCTGATGTTCAACACCCGGCTGGCATCGATGCTGGCGGTGGCGCTGGCCCCCACCGGCGCCTGGATGACCTTCCTGGCGCTTTGGACTGGCGCGCTGTGGGGCAAGCCCACCTGGGGAACGTGGTGGGTGTGGGATGCGCGCCTGACTTCGGAACTCATCCTGCTGTTCTTGTACATAGGCTTCATGTCGCTGCATGCCGCCATCGACGACGAACGCCGCGCCGACCGGGCCGCGGCGCTGCTGGCGCTGGTGGGCGTGGTCAACGTGCCGATCATCTATTTCTCGGTGCAGTGGTGGAACACGCTGCACCAGGGCGCGTCGGTCAGCCTGACCAAGGCGCCGAGCATGGCCACCACCATGCTCGTCGGCATGCTGGTCATGACGCTGGCCTTCTGGCTGTACTGCATCGCGGTGGCGCTGGCGCGGGTGCGCGTCATCATCCTGGAGCGCGAGCGCCATGCGCGCTGGGCGCGCCAGGTCCTGGAGCCGGCATGAGCGCGCGCCCGGCCGTTCCGCACGGGGCTGGCGCCGCAGTGGGCCGCGCGGAGGTGTCGGCTTGAACTGGCACAGCGTCGGCGAGTTCCTGCACATGGGCGGCTACGGGCTGTACGTCTGGGGCTCCTTTGCCATGTGCGCGCTGGTGATCGCGCTGGAGTGCCGCGGCGTGGCGGCGCGCCGCCGCGCGCTGCGCGACCTGCCGCTGGACGAGCGCGACGACATCGACGAGAGGCCCCTGCATGAAGCCTAGAACGCGCCGCGGCCTGGCCATCCTGGCCGGCGTGGTCACCTTGGGCGGCGCCACGCTGCTGGTGCTCAACGCCTTCCAGAGCAACCTGGTGTTCTTCTTCAGCCCATCGCAGGTGGCGGCGCACGAAGCGCCGCAGGACCGGGCCTTCCGCATCGGCGGGCTGGTCGAGGAAGGCAGCCTCAAGCGCGACGGCCAGAGCCTCACCGTGACCTTCGTCGTCACCGACATGGCGCAGCGCGTGCCGGTGTCCTATACCGGCATGCTGCCGGACCTGTTCCAGGAAGGCAAAGGCGTGGTCGCGCAGGGCAAGCTGGGGCCGGACGGCGTGTTCCGCGCCGAACAGGTGCTGGCCAAGCACGACGAGAACTACATGCCGCCGGAGGCCGCGGACGCGCTGGAGAAGGCGCGCCACGGCCAGTTGCCGAAGCAGATGAAAGTGGCGCCGCCATGATTCCGGAGATCGGTCACTTCGCGCTGATCCTGGCGCTGGCGATGGCCTTGAGCCAGAGCGTGCTGCCGCTGATCGGCGCGGCCAACGGCAACCGCACCTGGATCGCGCTGGCCCGGCCCTCGGCCCGCGCGCAGTTCGTCTTCATGCTGCTGGCCTACGGCTGCCTGACCTGGGCGTTCATGACCGACGACTACTCGGTGGCGCTGGCCGCCAACCACTCCAACAGCCTGCTGCCGCGCATCTACAAGTTCACCGCGGTGTGGGGCAACCACGAAGGCTCGATCCTGCTGTGGTCGCTGATCCTCGCCGGCTGGACCTTCGCGGTATCGGTCTTCTCGCAGCCGCTGGACGAGCGCACGCAGGCACGCGTGCTCGGCGTGATGGGGCTGATCAGCTGCGGCTTCCTGCTGTTCACGATCTTCACCTCCAACCCCTTCGAGCGGCTGCTGCCGGCCGCCGCCGACGGGCGCGACCTGAACCCGCTGCTGCAGGACCCGGGCATGGTCATCCACCCGCCGATGCTCTACATGGGCTACGTGGGCTTCGTCGTCGCCTTCGCCTTCGCCATCGCCGCGCTGCTGTCGGGCCGGCTCGACGCGGCGTGGGCGCGCTGGTCGCGGCCGTGGACCACGGTGGCCTGGTGCTTCCTGACCCTGGGCATCGCCCTCGGCAGCTTCTGGGCCTACTACGAGCTGGGCTGGGGCGGCTGGTGGTTCTGGGACCCGGTGGAAAACGCCTCCTTCATGCCCTGGCTCGTCGGCACGGCGCTGATCCACTCGCTGGCCGTCACCGAAAAGCGCGGCGGCTTCAAGATGTGGACCGCGCTGCTGGCCATCCTGGCCTTTTCGCTGTCGCTGCTGGGGACCTTCGTCGTGCGTTCCGGCGTGTTGAGTTCGGTACACGCCTTCGCCACCGACCCGGCGCGCGGGCTGTTCATCCTGGGCTTCCTGGCGGTGGTGGTCGGCGGCTCGCTGCTGCTCTTTGCCTGGCGTGCGCCCAAGGTCGGCACCGGCGGCGCCTTCGAGCTGGTGTCTCGCGAGGCCATGCTGCTGGCCAACAACGTGCTGCTGCTGGTGGCCGCGGCAGCGGTGCTGCTGGGCACGCTGTACCCGCTGGTGCTGGACGCGCTGGGCATGGGCAAGATCTCCGTCGGCCCGCCCTACTTCGACAGCGTGTTCGTGCCGCTGATCGCGCCGGCGCTGTTCCTGATGGGCATCGGCCCGCTGGCCAAGTGGCGCGCCGCGCAGGTCGGCGACCTGGCGCGCAAGCTGCGCTGGGCGCTTGCCGTGAGCCTGCTCAGCGCGGTGATCGCGCCCTTCGTGCTGGGCCACTGGACGCCGATGATCGGCTTCGGGCTGCTGCTGGGCGTGTGGGTCGCCTGCAGCGCGCTGCAGACGCTGTGGCTGAAAGTGCGCGAGCAGCCGCTGCGGCGCTGGCGCGCGTGGATGGCGCAGCAGCCGGGCAGCTGGTACGGCATGCTGCTGGCGCACTTTGGCGTGGCCGTGTTCGTCTTCGGCGTCACGGTGGTCGGCGGCTTCCAGGTGGAAAAGGACCTGCGCATGGCGCCCGGCGAAAGCACCGAGATCGCCGGCATGCGCGTGCGCTTCGACGGTGTGCACGAGGTGCGCGGCCCCAACTACGTGGCCTCGCGCGGCACGCTGCAGCTGACGCGCGACGACCGCTCCATCGCCACGCTGTACCCGGAGCGGCGCAACTACCTGGTGACGCGCATGCCGATGACCGAGACGGCCATCGACCGCGGCTTCACGCGCGACCTCTACGTGTCGCTGGGCGATCCGCTGGACGGCGGCGCCTGGAGCGTGCGCGTGTACTACAAGCCGCTGGTCGGCTGGATCTGGGGCGGCTGCCTGCTGATGGCGCTGGGCGGCCTGCTGGCGGTGCTGGACCGCCGCTACCGCGCGCCGCGCCGCGCGTCGGTGCCGCAGCATCTGCAGGCCTCGATGCCATGAAGCGCTACCTGCTGCCGCTGCTGGTCTTCATCGTGCTGCTCGGCTTCCTGGCGGTGGGGCTGAAGCTCGATCCGCGCGAGGTGCCGTCGCCGCTGATCGACAAGCCGGCGCCCGACTTCAGGCTGCCGCGGCTGGATGCCCCGGAGCGGCAGCTCGGCCTGCAGGACCTGAAGGGCAAGGTCTGGCTGCTCAATGTGTGGGCCTCGTGGTGCGTGGCCTGCCGCATCGAGCACCCGCTGCTGGTCGAGCTGGCGGGCAGCGGCGCCGTGCCGATCTACGGGCTGAACTACAAGGACAAGCGCGACGACGCCTTGGGCTGGCTGGCCAAGCACGGCAACCCCTACGTGGCGTCGCTGTCCGACGCCGAGGGCCTGGTGGGCATCGACTTCGGCGTCTACGGCGTGCCGGAGACCTTCGTCATCGACAAGACCGGCACCATCCGCCTGAAGCACATCGGCCCGATCACCCCGGACGTGCTGCGCGACACCATCCTGCCGTTGGTGAAGAAGCTGGATGGCTGAGCGGCATCTCAGCGCTGTGCGCACCGGCCGGGCCGGGCCTGCGGTGTCCGCTTGGGGGCGCCGCTGGCTGGCGTTGTTGCTGCTGCTGTGCGGCGCGGCCGCGGCGGCCCAGGAGGCCCGGCCGCTGGCCGAGGATCCCGTGCTGGAAGCCAAGGTCATGGCCATCGCCGAGGAATTGCGCTGCCTGGTGTGCCAGAACGAGACCATCGCCGCGTCGCATGCCGACCTGGCGGTGGACCTGCGCAAGCAGATCCGCCAGAAGCTGCAGCAGGGCCAGAGCCGCGAGCAGATCGTCGACTTCATGGTGCAGCGCTACGGCGACTTCGTGCTCTACAAGCCGCCGGTCAAGCGCAGCACCTGGCTGCTGTGGGGCGGGCCCTTCGTGCTGCTGGTGGTCGCGCTGGGTGGCCTGGCGCTGACCATCCGGCGGCGGCGGCCGCGAGCCGGCGTGCCGCTGGCCGACGATGAAGCGGCGCGTGCACGGCGCCTGCTGGGCGAGGAAAAGGGCTGAGCATGGCCATGTTCTGGGCGATCGCCGCCGCGCTGCTGCTGCTGGCGATATGGATGGTGCCGGGCGCGCTGCGGCGCGGGCCGGCGCGCGATGCCGCGGCGGGCCCGGACGCCAGCCAGTCGAACCTGGCGCTGCTGCGCGCGCAGTTGCGCCAGCTGGACGACGAGCTGGCGCAGGGTGGCATCGACGCCGCGCAGCACCGCGCGCTGCGCGCCGAAATCGAGCGCCGTGTGCTGGACGAAGAAAACGTCGCCCCTGCGCCTCAGCGCCAGGGCTCGCCGCGCGGCACGATGCTGCTGCTGGCGGTGGCGGTGCCGGTGCTGGCGCTGGGCCTGTACGGCCTGGTCGGCACGCCGCAAGCGCTGTCGCCCCAGGCGTCCCAGGTCGCCGGCGAGCCGTCGCCGCAGCAGGTGGAGGCGATGGTCGCCCAGCTGGCCGAGCGCATGGAAAAGCAGCCCCCCGGCAACGTCGCCGACACCGAGGGCTGGGTCATGCTGGGGCGCAGCTACGCGCTGCTGCAGCGCTACCCCGAGGCCGGCCAGGCCTTCGCGCGTGCGCTGCAGCTCAGCCCCGGGGACGCGCGCATCCTGGTCGACCAGGCCGACGTGCTGGCCATGCAGCAGGGCGGCCAGTTGCAGGGCGAGCCGCTGCGCCTGATCGAGCAGGCGCTGCGCAGCGACCCGTCGAACCTGAAGGCGCTGGCGCTGGCCGGCACCGCAGCCTACGACCGCAAGGACTATGCGACCGCCATCGGCCTGTGGAGCCGGGCGCGCGCGCTGGTGCCCGCCGACACCGAGTTCGCGCAGAGCCTGGACCGCAGCCTTGCCGACGCCCGCGCCGCCGCGGGCACGCGCCCGCCGGAAGCCGCCGCCGCGCCGGTGGCGGCGGCCTCGGCAGTCAGCGGCCGCATCCGCCTGGCTCCGGCACTGGCCGCACGCGTCGCCCCCGGCGACACGCTGTTCGTCTTCGCCCGCGCCGTCGACGGACCGCGCATGCCGCTGGCCATCCTGAAGCGCAGCGCCGCCGACCTGCCGCTGAGCTTCACGCTCGACGACAGCATGGCCATGTCGCCGGAGCTGAAGCTGTCCGCCTTCCCGCAGATCGTCGTCGGCGCACGCCTGTCCAAGAGCGGCGACGCCATGCCGCGCAGCGGTGATCTGGAAGGCCAGGCCACCCCGGCGGCCGGGCAGCGCGGCGCGGTCGAGGTGGTCATCGACCGCGTCAGGCCCTAGGCAGGATGCCGAGCAGGTCCGCGGGGCGGTCCAGACGCCAGCGCGCCGTCAGCGTCGGCGCGCCGTAGCCCCAGGTTGCGAAGGCGGCCGCAGCGCCCGCCGCGGCCGCCGCGCCGAGGTCGGCCGCGCTGTCGCCGACCATCAGCAGCGCGCTCGCCGGCAGCCCCAGTTCGGCCGCCGCGCGCTGCAGCAGCACCGGCGCCGGCTTGCGCCATGCCGCCGTGTCGGCGCCATGCACAGCCGCGAAGTGCGGCAGCACGCCGGCCGCGTCGAGCACGGCACGCGCCAGCCGGCTGGGCTTGTTGGTCACCACCACCAGCGGCCACTGCGCGCGCAGCGGCGGCAACAGCGCCGCCACACCGTCGAACAGCGCGCCATGGGTCAGCGGCTGCTGCAGCGTCACGCGGTCGAAGGCCTGCCGCAGCGACTGCTGCAGGGCCGGCGCCGGGGGTTGGTCCAGCGCCTGCAGCGCCCGCGCAATCAGCACATCGGGGCCGTCGCCGATCCAGGCGTGCACCTGCGCCAGGTCCACGCGGGCCAGGCCCGCCTCATGCAATGCCTCGTTGAGCGCATGGGCGATGTCCGGCGCGCTGTCGATCAGCGTACCGTCGAGGTCGAAAGCCACGGCGCGGAGCAGCGTGGCTTGGTCAGCGGTGGACGTCATGCCGGCATGTTATGCAAGCTGCCCGGCTGCCGTCGCCGCAGGCCCATGCGCTAGACTGCCTCGCACACAATCGCCTCAAGGAGATGAAAACCGTGAACCCGACGAACCGCCGCGTATTCATGCTGACCCTCGCCGCCGGAAGCTCGGCGCTGGCCAGTTCCGCCGCCATGGCGCAGGCCAAGCTCGACGAGAAGGACGCCACGGCCGTGGCCCTGGGCTACGTCGCCGACACCAAGAAGGCCGACGGCAAGAAGTACCCCAAGCACGACGCCTCGCAGCATTGCGGCAACTGCCAGCTGTTCCAGGGCAAGGCCGGCGCGGCCGATGGCCCCTGCCCGCTGTTCCCCGGCAAGGTGGTGGCCACCGGTGGCTGGTGTGCCTCCTGGGTGAAGAAGGCCTGAACGCGCGCCCATGGGGACGAGCTCGCAGCGCAAGGCAGCCCGTCTGGGCAAGCAGGCCTCCGAGCTGATGCTGGCGGCGCCCCAGGTGGTGGCCCACCGCTTGGGGCGCATGGCCGTGGCCGGGCCCCGCCCCAGTGCCAAGGACCAGCACGAGTTCCACCGCATGGGCGCGGAGAAAGTCGCGGCCTTCGGCGAAGCCTGGCAGGCGATGACCTTGCAGGCGCTGAAGTCGAACCAGCAGCTGGCCGCGTCGATGATGCGCAGCTGGTGGCCGGCGCTGACCACCCGCGGCAGCGCCAAGGCGGCGCCGCTGAGCCAGGCCGCCGCGGCCTGGCAGCATGCGGCGCTGGACATCCTGGGCCAGGGCATCCGCCCGGTGCATCGCCGCGCGGTCGCCAACGCCAAGCGGCTGGGCCGCCACGGACGCCGCTGAAACGCTGGGCCACAGGCCTTAGGATGGCGGCCTGTTGCCCATGCTTGAACCTCCCCCTCCCCCTGCCCTCAGGTCCTGGCTGCGCCTGCTGCTGCCGGCGCTGCTGCTGGCCAGCCTGCTGGGCTGCGCAGGGCTGCCGGACAAGGTGGAGCGCACGAACACCAAGGCGCAGCCCGCCGCGCAGGACACGCCGCTCGGGCGCATCGCCAAGGCCTCCACGGTCGACCCGGAGCAGAGCGGCTTCCGCCTGATGCCCACCGGGCAGTTCGCGCTGCAGGCGCGGCTGGAGCTGGTGCGGCGCGCGCAGCGCACGCTCGACATCCAGTATTACCAGATCCACGACGACCGCACCGGCCGCTACCTGCTGCGCGCGCTGCGCGACGCGTCCGAACGCGGCGTGCGCGTGCGCCTGATCATCGACGACCTGTACACGTCCGGCGAGGACCCGCTGCTCATCGGGCTGGACGCCTATCCGAACATCGAGGTCAGGCTGTTCAACCCGTTCCCGGCCGGACGGCAGAACTTCCTGACGCGCTTCGCGGTGAACATCCGCGAGTTCGACCGCGTGAACCGGCGCATGCACAACAAGCTGTTCATCGCCGACGGCGTGATGGCCGTGGCCGGCGGCCGCAACATCGCCGACGAGTACTTCATGGCCAGCGCCGGCGCCAACTTCGTCGACCTGGACACCTTCATCATCGGCGGCATCCTGCCGCGGCTGGGGCAGCTGTTCGATCAGTACTGGAACAGCGATCGTGTGCTGCCCATCCGCTCCATCGTCAAGAGCGAGGCCAGCGACGAGGAACTGCGCCGCGACTTCGAGCGCCTGACGACACGCGAGGCGCAGCCCATCACCCGCGTGACCGACCTGCCCGGAGAGGCCGGCGGCGGCGAGATCGTCGAGGTGGTCGGCAGCACCGGCGGCACGCCCGAGCCCGAGCCGCCGCCGCCCAACGACGTGCTCGGCTACGGGCCCATCGCCGACGAGTTGAATGCCGGCCGCGTGGGCCTGGTCTGGGCCGACGCGCAGGCCTATGCCGACGCGCCGGACAAGGTCATCGGCCGTGTCTCCACCTATGGGGTCGTGCCCATCGACGACGTCGACAGCGTGCGCTACAACGTCGTGGAAATGATGCGCCGCGCGCGCAAGTCCGTGGTCATCACCAGCCCGTACCTGATCCCCGGCGAGGCCGGCATCGAGACCTTCCGCGAGTCGATCGCGCGCCACGGCGTCACCTACACGCTGGTCACCAACTCGCTGGCCGCCACCGACGAACCGGTGGTGCATACCGGCTACCGGCGCTACCGGCCGGAGATGCTCAAGCTGGGCATGAACCTCTACGAACTGAGCCCGCAGAAGGTCAGCCGCAGCCTGCGCCTGGGGCGCTTCTCCACGTCGATCGGCCGGCTGCACGCCAAGAGCGCGGTGGTCGACGGCGAGCGCGTGTTCATCGGTTCGATGAACTTCGATCCGCGCTCGGACCAGCTCAATACCGAGATGGGCCTGTTCATCCAGAGCCCGGTGCTGGCGCAGCAGATGCTGAAGCTGGTGGACGTGATCCGCCAGCAGGGTGCCTACAAGGTGACCCTGGCGGCCAACGGCCAGGATGTCATCTGGTCGACCGTCGGGCCGGGGGGCCAGGACGTCGTGGTCGAGGAGCCGGAAACCGACATCTGGACCCGCATCATGCTGGAGGTGCTGTCGGTCATCGCCCCGGAGGGGCTGCTGTAGCCGCCCGTTGCGGCCTGCGGCAGGCTACTGCAGCTTGATCGCCTCGATCTGGATGATCAGCTTGACGGCGTCCTCGAAGCCGAACTGCAGGCCCCACAGCACGCCCCACAGGCTGCGCTGGATGGTGGTTTCGAAGTCGCCGCCGCAGACCTCGCGCTTGACCAGCGGGTTGGTGTAGCAGTTGAACTTGGTGGCCTTCAGCGTCACCGGGTGGGTCTGGCCCTTCAGCGTCAGCTGGCCCTGGACTTCGCTGACCTTGTCGCCGTCGAACACGAACTTGTTCGACGTGAAGGTGGCCGTCGGGAAGTCGGCCACGTTGAAGAAGTCCTTGCCCTGGATCTGCCGGTTCAGGAAGTCGACGCCGGTATTCACCGAGCTGATGTCGATGATCACCTCGACCTTGCCGGCGCGCCCGGCGCGGTCGAAGTACAGCGTGCCGTCCTTGGTGCTGAAGCGCCCGCGGTTGGTGGTGGTGCCGTAGTGGCCGTTTTCGTAGTTGACGAAGGTGTGCGTCGGGTCGATCGCGTAATTGGGTGTCTGCGCCTGCACCGGCGCAGCCCAGGCTGCGCAGACGGCCAGGCCAGCCGCCAGGACGCGCGCGGCGCTCACAGCGCGCCGAGGCCGGTCAGGGCCAGCTTGAACTTCACGGTCACGTCATTGGCCACCACCGTGGTGTCGGTCCATTCGGCTTCGCCGATCTTGAAGTCGAGGCGCTTGATGACGAAGCTGCCGGTGGCGGTGGAGTTGCCGCCCGACTGCGTGATCTGCACCGGCACCACCACGTCGCGGCTGGTGCCCTTGACGTCCAGCTTGCCGGCGACTTCGAACTTGCCGTTGCCCAGCCCCTTGATCGAGGTGGACTTGAAGGTGGCTTGAGGGAACTTGGCGACGTTGAACCAGGTGGCCTTGGGCAACTCGGCGTCGCTCTCGGGCACCCCGAGCGCGGCGCTCCCGGTATCGATGCTGACGGCCACGCTGCCCGATTCGGGCTTCTTCGGGTCGAGGTTGACCTGCGCGTCGAACTTCTTGAAGCGGCCCTCGACCGGGACGCCCATCTGCTTGGTGACGAAGAGCACCTCGCTGGAGGCCGGCACCAGCTTCGCAGGCGTCTGGGCCGGGGCCGTCAGCTGGAACGAGGCCAGCAGCACGAGACTCGTCAAGCGCAGGATGTTCATCGCCCAATGCTAGCGAAAATTCGGCCCGTGCGATGCAGCCGCCTGCGGCCTCGCGGCTGCCGGACGGCCGGGGGCCGCCCGGAAATGCAACACAATCCGGGCGGCCCGGCAAGCTGCACCAAGGAAAACACACCCATGCACTTCGACCTCATCACCGCGATCGGCCTGCTCGGCGGGGCCTTCTACCTGGCCAGCCACTACATGCGCAGCATGGTGCCGCTGCGCGTGCTGTCGCTGTGCAGCAATGTGCTGCTGATCACCTTTGCGCTGTTCCACCTGAAGTTCAACTGGGCGCAGCTGGCGGTGCTGCCGGAGTTCCTGCTCAACGTCATCCTGCTGCCGATGAACGCCAGGCGGCTGGTGGAAATCATGCGGCTGACCAAGGAAATCGAGTCGGTGACCGAGAAGTCGCCGGTCTCCGACTGGCTGCTGCCGCACATGCACATGCACAAGCACAAGGCGGGGCACGTGCTCTTCCGCGAAGGCGACGAAGCCGACGAGATCTACTACGTGGCCAGCGGCCGGCTGCGCCTGGAAGGCGTGGGCACCACCATCGGCCCGGACAGCCTGATCGGCGAGATCGCGCTGTTCTCGCCCGACAAGAAGCGCACGCTGACCATCGTCTGCGAGACCGACTGCGACCTCTATTCGATGACCGACGAGCAGATCTACCAGCTGTACTACCAGAACCCGAAGCTCGGCTTCTACTTCATGCGGCTGGTGGTGGCGCGCCTGCTCAACGACGTGCAGCGGCACAAGGCGGCGGCGCAGGCGGCCTGATCATTCGATCACCCGATCGGCGCGCAGCAGCATCTGCTGCGGCAGGTCGATGCCGAGCGCGCGCGCGGTCTTCAGGTTGAGCACCAGTTCGATGCGCGCGGGCAGCTCGACCGGCAGCTCGGCGGCCCTGGCCCCTTTGAGGATGCGGTCGACGAAGTAGGCCAGCCGGCCCTGCGCGTCGCCGATCACCGGGCCGTAGGTCATCAGGTTGCCGGCTTCGGCGAAGGCCGCCCACGCTGACACCGCGGGCACGCGCTCGCGCCGCGACCAGGCCGCGAAGCGCTCGGCATAGCTCGAAGCCACGACCCCGGCGAACACCAGCACGGCATCGGGTTTCCAGCGCGTGATCGCCTTCAGCGCCGCGTCGACCTCGTCGGCGGTGTGCGCACCCCAGTATTCCAGCGTCAGGCCCTGGGCCTGCGCGGCCTTCCGCGCCGCGTCCAGCTCGAGCAGCTCGCCGGCGTGCGGCGGCCAGCCGACCACCGCCAGCCGCTTCAGGCGCGGCAGCGTCTCCTTCATCAGCTGGATGCGCTTGGGCACCAGTTCGAGCGAGAAGTACGACACGCCGGTGCGATTGACGCCGGGGCGCGCCCAGCTCTGCACCACCCGGCTCTCGACCGGGTCGGCGCTGAAGGCGAAGACCACTGGCACGTCGACCTGTGCGTCGACGAACGGCTGCATCGCCGGGCCGGTGCTGGCGACGATGACCTCGGGCCGGCGCGCCAGGATCTGCGGCACCAGCGCCCTGAGCTTGTCCGCCGAGCCTTCGGCCCACCAGGTGTCGACGACCAGGTTCTGGCCGTCGATCCAGCCCAGCTCCTTCATGGCCGCGCGCCAGGCCAGCAGGCTGCGGTTGGCCGGGTTCGGCGAGTCGATCGACACCCAGGCCACGCGGCGCGGGCCGTTGCCCTGAGCCAGAGCCGCAGGTAGCGCGGCCGCGAGCAGCACCGCGCAGGCCGCGCGGCGATCGAGCACGTTGCCGGCTCGGCGCGGCGGGAGGTCGTCGGTCATCGTGGGGGCCTCGTGCGGTCTGTTCATTCGGCCGTCGGCACGCACAGCCGCGACGCGGCCACCGGGCGCGCAAAGCCCTTCAGCTGGAACTGCGCGGCGCTCTGCACCGCCAGGCCGCTGCCTTCCAGCGCGGCAGCGACGCGCGGTGCGAGCAGGATCTCGCCACCCTTGGCCTCGCCGCACAGCCGTGCCGCCAGGTTGGTGACGTTGCCGATCGCGCCATAGTCGATGCGGCCCTCGAAGCCGATGGCGCCGATGGTCGCGTAGCCGGTGGCGATGCCGATGCCCAGCTGCAGCTCGTAGCCGCGCTTGCGCCAGCCCTGCGCCAGCACCCTGGTGCGCTGCTGCATCTGCAGCGCCATGCGCGCCGCACGCGCGGCCGGGTCGGCGACCACCACGGGGTCGTTGAAGAAGATCATGATGCCGTCGCCGGTGAAGCGCTCCAGCGTGCCCTCGTGCGCCAGGATCAGCTCACCCATCGCCGCGTGGTATTCGCGCAGCACGCCCATCACCTCCTCCGGATCCGCGGTCTCGGTAAAGGCAGTGAAGCCGCGCAGGTCGAGGAAGACCACGGTGATCTCGCGGCGGTGGCTCTTCAGCGGGTCGTCGGCACCGCCGCTGACGATGGCCTCGGCCAGTTGCGTCGAGAAGAAGTTCTTCAGCCGGCTCAGGCGCTCCATCTGCGCCAGCTGTTCCTGCACCCGCTGCTCCAGCTGGCTGTTCCAGGCCTTGACTTCGTCCTGCAGCGCCTTGATGCGCAGCAGCGACTTGACGCGCGCGAACAGTTCCTGCTGGTTGATCGGCTTGGGGATGAAGTCGTCGGCGCCGGCCTCGATGCCGTGGATGCGCTCCTGCTTCGGGTCCAGAGAGGTGCACAGCACCACCGGCAGCAAGGCGGTCGCCGGGTCGGCGCGGATGCGGCGGCAGACGTCGTAGCCCGACAGCCCCGGCATCATGATGTCCAGCAGCACCAGGTCCGTCACCTGCTCGGCGATGCGCGCCAGCGCCTCCTCGCCGCTGGCCGCGGCCACCGGGCTGTACCCGCGCGCGCCGAGCAGGTCGACCAGCAGCTTGACGTTGGCCGGCGTGTCGTCGACCACCAGAATGCGCGCACTCACGGCGCGTCCTCGCCGAGCATGCGCCGCACCGTGTCGACAAACTCCTTCAGGTTGATCGGTTTGCTCAGGAAGCCGTCGAAGCCGGCCTCGCCGATGCGGCTGCGGTCGTTGACGGTGACCGACGCGGTGAAGGCCACCACCGGCAGCTTCGCCGTGGCTGGGTTGCCGCGGATGCGCTCGAAGGCCTGGATACCGTTGATGTCGGGCAGCTGGATGTCCATCAGCACCAGGTCGGGCCGGTGCTCAAGCGCGAGATTCACGCCGTCCAGCCCGTTCACCGCCTCCAGCACCGCATAGCCCTTGGCGCGCAGGATGTCGCGCGCCAGCTTCATGTTCTTCTCGTTGTCCTCGACGATCAGGATGGTCTTCATTGGGCCCCCAAGGTGCAGCGCACCGTCCCCCCGAGGGGGAGCGAGCGTCTTCGGAACGTCCGCACGACGCTCATGGCTGGCTCGGCAGTGTGAAGGTGAAGGTCGACCCCTTGCCGGGTTCGCTTTGCAGCGTCAGCGTGCCGCCGTGCAGTTCGACGAAGCGCTTGGTCAGCGCCAGGCCCAGGCCGGTGCCTTCCTGCTTGTTGGTGTAGTGCCGGCCGACCTGGCGGAACTCCTCGAACACCGCCGCCTGGTCCTGCGGCGCGATGCCGATGCCGGTGTCGGCAACCGCCACCTGCAGCACCCCGTCGATCAGGCCGGCGCGCACGTCGACGCGGCCACCGTCGGGCGTGAACTTCACGGCATTGGTCAGCAGGTTGAGCAGGATCTGCTTGAACTTGCGCTCGTCGGCGCGCATCTCGCCGACCTCGGGCGCCACCTGCAGCGACAGCGCGATGCCGTGCCGCTGCGCACGCTCGCGCACCAGCGCCAGCGCATTGCCCAGCGCTGCCGGCACGTCGAAGCGCTCGACGTCCAGCTCCATGCGGCCGGCTTCGATCTTCGATGTCGTTGATCAGGCTCAGCAGGTGCTTGCCCGAGGAATGGATGTCCCTCAGGTAGTCGTCCTGCTTGTCGTTCAGCTCGCCGAACATGCGCTCGATCAGCACTTCCGAGAAGCCGATGATGGCGTTCAGCGGCGTGCGCAGCTCGTGGCTCATGTTGGCCAGGAACTCACTCTTGTGCTGGTTGGCGGCCTCCAGCTGGCGCGTCTTGTCCTGCAGCTCGCTGAACAGACGCGCGTTCTGCACCGCGATCGCCGCCTGGTCGGCAAAGGTCTTCAGCAGGCCCACCTCCTTGTCGCTGAACGGCGCCGCCGGCTGGCGGTACAGGTTGATCGCGCCAACGCCGCGCCCTTCCCACAACATCGGTGCCACCAACATCGCACTGTCGCCCAGGCGCCGCGCCAGCGCCTGCAGATCTTCAGGCGCATCCTCCTGCAGACCGCCGAAGTGCAGCACCTGTCGCCGGCGCATCGCCAGGCCCTGGATCGAGCGCTCCACCGGCCGCGGATAGAAGCGTGCGATCTCGTCGAAGTCCTGCGGCCGCGGCGAGCGGTTGGCGTTCAGGTGCAGCAGCCCGTCCTCGCCGACCAGCGTGATGCCCATGCCAGCACCGGGGAACAGCTTCTGGCAGCTGTCCAGGATCTTCTCGAACACCGGCCGCGTGTCGGACACCGAGCTGCTGATGACCTGCAGCACCTCGGCCGTGGCGGTCTGCTGCTCCAGCGCCTCCTTGGTCTCGTTGATCAGCCGCGCGTTCTCGATGGCGATCACCGCCTGGTCGGCGAAGGTCTTCAGCAGCTCCACCTGACGCGGCGGGACGTCACCGGGCTCGGGCCAGGACAGGGCCACGACACCGATGGCCGCGCCGTCCTTCATCATCGGCGCGGCCAGCAGGCGCCGCCAGACACCGACGCTGGCGGTGGTGGGGTCGTAGTCGGTATCGGCTTGCGTGTCGACGATGAACTGCGCCTGGCCGCTGAGGATCGCGCGGCCGCTGACCATGGCCGGGTTGGGCGGCCCCGGATAAAAGCGCCTGGCGTCGTCGTGCGCCATCTGCGTCCAGCCGTGGGTGGCCACCAGGTGCACACGCTGCCCGTCGTAGCGGAAGACCGCCGCCGTCGCCGTGCCCAGCAGCCGCCGCGCACTTTCCATGATGGCTTCGAACACCGGCGTCACGTCCGTCGACGACAGGCTGATGACGCGCAGCACCTCGCTGATCGCCGTCTGGTAGTCCAGCGCCTCGCGCAGCTCGGCGGTGCGCTCCTCGACCTTGCGCTCCAGCCCGGCATAGGACTCACGCAGGCGCGCGCTCATGCGGTTGAACTGCTCGGCCAGGCCCTCCAACTCGTCGCCGGTGCGCACGACGATCTGCCGGTCCAGCTCTCCCGCGCCGATGCGGCGCGCGCCTTCGTCCAGCGTGCGGATCGGTCGCACCATGCTGCGCGCCAGCGCGCCCGCCACCAGCGCCGACAGCAGCAGGCCCGCCAGCAGCAGGCCGACCGTCCACAAGATCGACGCATGCAGCCGCGCATACACCTCCGACACCGGCTGCTCGACGAAGACGCGCCAGCCCAGCGGCTCGATGGGCGCCATCGACGCCAGCACGCGCACACCGCCCAGGTCGTGCGACTGCATGGCGGGCACGTCGTCCGCCGAGGCCACCGTCAGGTCCTTGACATGCTGCAGCGCGCCGAGCTGGGTCTTGCGCAGCACCAGCCCGATGTCCGGATCGGCCACCAGGTAGCCGTCGCGGTCCACCACGTAGGCCTTGCCCTTGTCGCCGATCTTGATGCGCGACACCACGTCCCAGATGAACTTCAGGTTCAGCTCGGCCACCGTGAGCAGCGGCTTGTCGCCGCCGGAGCGGAAGGCCACGCTCATGTACGGCTCGGTCTCCTTGCGGAAGTACACCGGCCCGAACCAGGGCTGGCCGCGCTGGGCCTGCCGGAACGCCGGCTCGGCGGAACGGTCCTTGCCCGAGGCCAGCACGCTCATGCCCAGGCGCGATTCGGCGATCAGCTCGCGGCCGTCACCGTCGATCAACGCGATGTCGGTGACCTCCGGCGCCTGGCGCAGCAGCTTCAGGAACTCGATGCGGCGCAGTTCCAGGTCGCCGGCGCCCATCTGCGGCAGCGCCGCGTACTGCAGCTGCTGCGTCAGCTGGCGCAGGTACTGCTCGATGCGCGAGGCCGCGCCCACCGCCTTCTCGCGCTGCAGGCTGGCCAGCGCGGCGACCGTCTCGCGGTAGCTGAAGTAGATGCTGATGCCGCTGGACACCAGCAGCGCCAGGCTGACCAGCGACAGCACCAGCAGCAGGTACTTGCGGAACAGCTTGCCGCGCAGCGGCTCCCGCGACAAGGGTGGCGCCGCCGCGGTGCTCGCGGCGGGCAGCGGCGGGGGCGAAGTCACGGGTTCGACAGCACTCATCGGCGGAACGTGGCGTCGGCAGACCGCAGCGGCGGCGCCGGCATTGTCAGGCACCGCGCGGCGGCGCGCGGCAAGGCTCGACGGCGCGCAAGCACCCCCAAGCGAAAGCCGCGCCCGCGCCGTGGTGCCGGCTCATTCCAGCACCTCAGTGGCGCGCGCCAGCAAGACCGGTGGCACCGCGACGCCCAAAGCCCGCGCGGTACGCAGGTTGATCAGCAGGCCGAACCGCGTGTTCTGCTGCACCGGCAACTGCGCCGGCGACGCACCGCGCAGGATGCGGTCCACCGCGTCGACCACCAGCCTGGCGATCTCGGCCAGGTCGTTGGCATAGGCGAGCAAGCCGCCCTGCGCGACGAAACCGCGCACGAACGAACACGACGGCAGCCCGTGCTGCAGCGCCAACTCCGCCGCCGGCGCGCCGGGCAGGCTGGGCTGCACGAACACCGCTTCCGCCTGCTGGCGCCGCCAACGCTCGAACACCGCGGCGTAGTCACCCGGCCCGGCCACCCGCTCGACCTGCAGTTGCAGGCCCAGCGCCGCGGCGGCCGGCATCACGGCCGCCAGCATGGCAGGGGTGAAGCTGTCGGTGGCATGGGCCAGCACGCCCAGACGCTTCAGGCCGGGTTGCAGCTCGCGCAGCAGTTCGATGCTCTTGGCCGCCAGCTCCGGGCCCAGCGCGGACACGCCGGTGACGTTGCCGCCCGGCCGGGCCAGGCTCTGCACCAGTCCGGTGGCCACCGGGTCGCCGGTGCCGGCCATGACGATCGGAATGCTGCGCGTGGCGCGCTGCACCGCCAGCGTGGCCGGCGTCAGGTTGGTGACGATCACATCCGGCTGCCAGGCCAGCAGGTGCTGGGCCAGCGCCGGCAGCGCATCGGTCCGGCCGTCGGCAAACCACGCCCGGGTCTGCAAAGCGCCGTAGCCGCGCTCGCGCAGGCCGGCCGTGATCGCGTCGAAGGTAGAAAACTGCCCCGGCCGTGGCGCGCTGCCGGCCGCAAGAAAGGCAATGCGCCAAGCCTTGCTGCCGTCCTGGGCACGCAGGCCGGCAGGCCCCAGCAAGGCGGCTCCGAGCAGCGCCAGCACAGGGCGGCGTGCGCCAACGCAGGCGGTGTCGCGAAACCGGTCCATCGAATCGGCTCGCTCCTGCGGTGCGCTGGAGCATACAAGCCTGGGGGATGTCGGGGTGGCATCCGCGTCGCGCTTGCCTGGCCAGCCTGGCCGCGGCCAACTCACTGAATGACCTCGTTCGCAGCCGCACGCAGCGCCGGCGTCAGCTCCAGGTTCAGCGCCGCCGCGGCGCCCGGGTTCAGCACCAGCTCGAACTGCGTCGGCAGCAGGATCGGCAGGTCGCCGGCGCGCGCGCCCTTCAGGATGCGGTGCACGAACGAGGCGGTGCGCAGGTAGAAGTCGCGCACGTCCGGGCCGTAGGACATCAGCCCGCCGGCGCGCGTGAATTCGGCGAAGGGCGAGATCGCCGGCAGCCGCTGCCGCACGCAGAACTCGGCAATGGCTTTGGAGCGCGCACGCACCAGCGGCGACGACAGCAGCATCAGGGCGTCGGGGCTGCGCTTCATGCCGTCGGTCAGCTCCTGCTCGAACTCGCTGTCGTCGCGCACCACCAGGATGTCCACGTCGAAGCGCTGCGCACGTGCGGCATCCTTGGCCGCCGCCAGTTGCCAGGGCCCGGTGCTGGCCTCCCACAGCAGGTTGAGCTTGCGTGCCTTCGGCACCGCCTGGCGCAGCAGTTCGCACCACTTGGCGGTGATCGCCCGCTGGTCGAGGAACAGCCCGGTGACGTTGGTGCGCGGATGCTCGAGCGAACGCACCAGGCCGCTGCGCACCGGGTCGGTCTCCAGGTCCAACGCGACGATCGGCACGCTGCTGGTGGCGTGCACCGCCGCGTCCAGCGCCGCCGGCCCGGCGCAGAACAGCACGGCCGGCCGCAGGCTGGCCAGGTGCCGGGCCAGGCCGGACAGGTCGCGCGGGTTGCCGTCGGCCGAGCGGAAGGCGAAGTTGACGCCCTCGCCTTCGCGCCAGCCCTGCGCGCGCAGCCCCTGGCGCAGGTAGTCCAGCGGGTGCACGCCGGTGGACACCAGCACGGCCACCAGCGGCACCCCCGCGGCACCGGGCTGCGCCACGGCGCGTGAGGCGCCTGCCAGCACCAGCGACGCGGCGCAAAGCAGGTCGCGGCGGCGCATCGCCTCGGGGGCCCAGCGGAACGCGGCGGTCCGGGTCATGTGCTTGGCCTCGTAAGTGCAGCCGGCGGCGAGCGTACTCCCGGTTTCGGGGCGGCGCCAACCCCTATCTGCGCCGGCCTCCTCAGCGGGGAGGAGAGCGCTCGCCCAGACGCAACTCCAGGCGCCGCACGTCCTGCGACAGCCGGGACGCGATCAGCGAGATCAGGTGGAAGCCGAAGCTCGGGTTCTGGTGGTACAGCTGCTTGAGCGTCGGCTCGTCGATCATCAGCACCGTCGCCGCCTCGACGCAGCGCGCCGTCAGCGTGCGCCGCCGGTCGGGCGCGAAGAAGGCGATCTCGCCGAAGATCTTGCCCGGCTCGAGCCGCAGGCCGATTTCCTCCAGCTCGATGTGCCCGTCGACCAGGCAGTACAGATGGTCGGCCGCGTCGCCCTTGCGGAACAACACCGTGCCCGCCTTCAGCCGGCGCGAGCGCATGTACGGCCGCAGCCACAGCGCGCTCGTGTCACCACTGACCTCGGCCGCCTTGACGCGGCGCGTCAGCCGCATCATCTGCCGCGCCCGGAAGACGTTGATCGGCAGGAGCACCGCGGCGACGAGCAGCGTCAGCCACTGCGGATGCAGCGCGCCGTAGACGACGAAGCCGATGTTGCCGGCCACCGCCAGCCAGCGCAGCGGAATCATCGTGCGCACGAAGGCCGAGCCAATGACGAACGAGGCGGCGATGCCGCCGGCCACGTAGGCCGTCAGCGCCCGCGGCGAATGCAGCACCTCCTGCAGGTTGGCCTGCAGCAGCGCCAGAAAATCCGGTATCGGCATCACCCGACGAGCCCTTCCGCGCGGCAAGGGGCCACGCATGACGGGCAGGCTACGTTGCGCGCACCCGGCCCGGCAAACCCTAGTTCACCTAAGGGCCTGTCAACACCCATTGCCAAGGCTCGGAGCCCTGGGAATACGACCGCACCATGCACAAGCGCCGCAACGAGGTCGAGCGCCTGTTCCGTCGGCTCAAGGGCTACCGCCGCATCCTCTCTCGCTTCGAGAAGCTCGACATCATGGTCACCGCGTTCATCAACTTCGCACTCATCACTGATCGATTGCGTTTGGGTTAGCAGGCGCTAGGCCGATCGCGATGCGGCTGTCGCCGACCGGGCTTTGCGCCGAGAGTCAAGCTCGCGCGCGTGGCCGGCCCCACGCACGCGCGACCTGCCTCGCCAAGGCGTCGCACTCCGCCTCGAGCGCGGCTTCGAATCGGGCGACCAGCGCATTGCCTGGCCGGTGCGCCGGCCGCACGGCGTACACGCGAAATGGCAGCGACCGCGTCAGCGGCCGCACCACGAGCCCGTGCGCGGGCGTCGACTCGGCGCCGGCCACCGCCAGCGCCGTCAACGGGTTGACGATGGCCACGCCGAGGCCGTGGCGCACCATCGCGCAGACGGCGACCGCGTTGTCCGTCTCCATCGCGAGCTGGCGCTCGACGCCGGCGTCGGCAAACCAGCGGTCCACGCCCTGGCGGTAGCGGTCGCGCGGATGGAAGCTGACGAAGGGCTGCCCCGCAAAATCCCTCGCCTCCAGCCGCCGCCGGGCCGCGAGGGGATGGTCGGCCGGCAGCACGGCAACCTCGTCGAGTTCCAGCAGCCGCCTCGCGGGCGCGCCCGCGAGCGCGCCGTCGTGCTCGACCAGGCCGAGGTCATGCGCCTGCGCGGCGAGCCGTTCCTCGAGCGACGGCGACTCCACCGGATCGACCGACACGCTCACCCCAGGATGCGCCTTGTGGAACCGCGCGCAGGCGCCAGGCAGCAGCGCATGCGCGAACGCCGGCAGGCAGGCGAGCGAGAGCTGGCCTTGCGCGAACTGGCGCAGCCGCACGGCCGTGTCGGCCACGCGCTCGAGGCCGGCATACGAGCGCTGCACCTCGTCGAACAGCGCGTACGCCTGGGCGGTCGGTTGCAGCCGGCCGCGCACGCGGTCGAAGAGGGTCAGCCGCAGCAGGTGCTCCATGCGCGCGAGCTCGCGGCTGACCGTGGGCTGGGACGTGTAGAGCGCGGCCGCGGCACCGGTGACGCTGCCCGCCGTCATCACCGCGCGGAACACCTCGACGTGGCGATGGGTCAGCGCGGGCAAGGTCGGGCTCATCGAAAGACCATATCAAAAATGAATGATGCTGACAATTTAAAGCACTGGTCTGAATCCACTCGAGAAGGCAGCATCGCGGCATGAGCCAGCTCCAGCACCCCGCTCCCGCCGCGCTGACGCCCGCGCTGCTGCAAGGACTCGCCGAGACGCACGCCACGCCGCTGTGGGTCTACGACGCCGAGACGATCCGCGCCCGCGCGGCCCGGCTCACGATGTTCGACACCGTGCGCTTTGCGCAGAAGGCATGCTCGAACACGCACGTGCTGCGCCTGCTGCGCGGCCTCGGCGTGCAGGTGGACGCGGTCTCCGCCGGCGAGATCGAGCGCGCGCTGCACGCCGGCTACGACGCGCGCGACGAACATGCCGGCATCGTCTTCACCGCCGACGAGATCGACGCCGCGACGCTCGCCCTCGTGGCCGAGCACGGCATCCCCGTCAACGCCGGCTCGGCCGACATGCTGGACCAGCTCGGCCGCGCCCTCGGCGACCGCGCGCGGGGCCACCGCGTCTGGCTGCGCATCAACCCGGGCTTCGGCCACGGCCACAGCCGCAAGACGAACACCGGCGGCGAGCACAGCAAGCACGGCATCTGGCCCGCCGACATCCCCGCCGCCCTCGAGGCCATCGCTCGCCATGGCCTGCGGCTGGTCGGACTGCACATGCACATCGGATCGGGCGTGGACTACGGCCACCTCTCGCAGGTCTGCGACGCGATGGTGCGGCACGTCCAGGCGGTGGTCGCGCTCGGCCACGACGTGACGGCGATCTCGGCCGGCGGCGGCCTGTCGATCCCCTACCGGGTCGGCGACCCGACGGTCGATACCGCGCACTACTTCAGCCTGTGGGACGAGGCGCGCCAGCGCCTCGTCGCCCAGCTGGGCCACCCCGTGCGGCTCGAGATCGAGCCGGGCCGCTTCCTGGTCGCCGAGTCCGGCGTGCTGCTCGCGCAAGTGCTGTCGGTCAAGGACATGGGCGCCAATCACTTCGTGCTATGCGACGCCGGCTTCAACGACCTCGTGCGGCCCGCGATGTATGGCGGCCATCACGCCATCAGCGTGCTCGCACGCGCCGGCGTGGATGCGCGGCGCGACCCCGGCATCGCCGACAAGGCGCGGCCCACGGTGGTCGCCGGCCCGCTGTGCGAGTCGGGTGACGTGTTCACGCAGGACTCCGGCGGCGTGGTCGAGCCGCGCGCGCTGGCACCGGCCGAGGTGGGCGACCTGCTGGTATTCCACGACACCGGCGCCTACGGCGCGTCGATGAGCTCGAACTACAACACGCGGCCGCTGGCGCCGGAGGTGCTCGTGGACGGCGGCCGCAGCCGGCTCATCCGCCGCCGACAGACCGTGCGCGAGCTGATCGCGCTCGAGGACTGACGCGTTGACGTGTCCCGCCGACCCCGACTAGGGCCGGCTTTTGGTGTGCACAGGACCTAGTTCAATGCGGCCGCGTCAGTGGATCGCCGCGTACATGATGCCTTCCTGCGTGGCCTCGTTGCCGGCGAACTCGACCACCACCTTGCCCTGCTTGGCCACCAGGATGCGGTCGGACAGCGCCATCACCTCGGGCAGGTAGGACGAGATCACCACCACCGCCTTGCCGGCATCGGCCAGGCGGTTGATCTCGGCATGGATCTCGGTGATGGCACCGACGTCGACGCCGCGCGTCGGCTCGTCGAAGATGATCACGTCCGGCTCCTGCACCAGGCTCTTGGCAATGACCACCTTCTGCTGGTTGCCGCCGGAGAGCTCGATCACCTTCACGTCCTTGCTGATGGCGCGCACGTTCAGCAGCTTGGTCCAGCGTTCGCCGACCTCCTTCATGCGCGCGTTGGACACCACGCCGAAGGCGCCGCCCAGCTTGCCCAGCAGGCCCATGTAGATGTTGCGGGCGATCGACATGGTCTCGAAGAAACCTTCGACCTTGCGGTCCTCGGACACGTAGGCGATGCCGTCGCGCACCGCCGAGCGGGCCACGCGGTAGCGCACCGGCTTGCCGCGCAGCAGCACCTCGCCGCCGTGGAAAAAGTCGCGCTTGATCAGCCCGGCCACCACCTTGAAGGTCTCGGTGCGGCCGGCGCCGACCAGGCCGAACACGCCGGTGACCTGCCCGGCGAAGACCGACAGCGAGTTGTTCTTCACCATCGAGGCCATGCGCAGGTTGCGCACCGACAGCAGGCACTCGCCGGCCGGCCGCACAAAAGTCTTCTTCTGGCCGTGGAGCGTCTGCGACAGGTCGCGGCCGACCATCGCCTGCACCACGCGCGCGCGGTCGAAGTTGGCCTTGTCGTCGGTGACCACGTGGCGGCCGTCGCGCAGCACGGTGATGCGGTCGGCCAGCAGCAGCGCTTCCTCCAGCGCGTGCGAGATGAAGATGATGGACACGCCGCGTGCCTTCAGGTTCAGCACCAGGTCGAAGAAGTACTTCTTCTCCTCCGGCGTCAGGCTGGCGGTGGGCTCGTCGAAGATGATGACGCGCGCCTTGTGCAGCACCGCACGTGCGATCTCCACCATCTGCTTTTTCGCCGCACCCAGCTGGGCCACGGTGTGCGTCGGGTCGACGTCGAAGTTCAGGCTCTGCAGGAACTGCTGCGCGGCGATGTAGATGCCGCGCAGCCGGTTGAAGAACTTCTCCTGCCCCAGGTACAGGTTCTGCGCCACCGTCATGCTGGGCACCAGGCTGGTCTCCTGGAAGACCATCGCGATGCCGCGGTGCAGCGCCTCCAGCGGCGTGCGCAGGTGGACCTCCTGGCCTTCGACGCGCATCTGGCCGGCACTGAGCGGCACCACGCCGGCCATCACCTTGGTCAGCGTGGACTTGCCGGCGCCGTTCTCGCCCAGCAGCGCATGGATCTCGCCGCGGCGCAGGCCGAAGCTCACGTCCTCGATGGCCGGCACACCGGCGTACTTCTTGGTCGCCTCGCGCAGTTCGAGCACCAGGTCTTCCGCGCTCATGACAGCCCCTCGCCCGGCAAATACGCCGGTCGATCCCCCGAGGGGATGCGGGCCGGCTTGGGAGCGGCCCGGCGCTCGGCCCGCTCCGCCATTGACACAACGTGTCTCACGACGCATCTCCTTGCAGATCGACGCGTAGCAGCCGGCCGCGGCCCTTGCAGGCGGCGTAGAGCGCGCCGCCGTGTTCGCGGATGGCGGTGATGCCGTGGTGGTGGCCGTCCACCTGGCTGTGCAGCGAGCCGAGCACGCGGCCGTCGTCCGACACCCGCAGCACCAGCCCGTAGGAGCGCGGCGGCGCCCAGGGCTTGAGCACGCCCATGTTCTTCACGCCCGCGCCCTGCAGCGGCTCGAGGAAGCTGTTGCCGGAAGACAGCGCCGGCGCGATCCAGTAGCGCGGGTCGATCTCGGCGACCATGCGCTGGCGGTAGGCCGGCTCGCGCAGCACGAACTCCACCAGCTGCGTGCGGCAGACGAAGCAGCTGAGCCAGAAGCCGCCGCCGCGGGCCGGCGCCATGCGCGATGGGTAGCCCGGAAGCTCGGACAGCAGCGGCAGGGTCTTGCCTTGCGCGTCGCGCTTGAGCACGCGGTGGCGCCAGCTCTCGGCCACCAGCACGGCGCCGCCGGCCGCGGGCAGCACGCCGAACGCGTATTCCAGCCCCGCGGCCAAGGGGTCGGCCTCCTTGCCCTGCACGCGCCAGCGCGCGGCACGGCCGCTGCGGCCCAGGGCCATCAGGTCGTGCACCCACTGCGCCGGGCCGTGTGCGCGCGAGCCTTCGCTGAAGAGCAGCGCCTCCTCGCCGTCCCAGGCCAGCGCATTGGCGCAGCGCAGCCCGTCCAGCCGCGCGATCTGCGCGCCGGCGGCATCCAGCACCTCGATGCGCTCACCGTCCAGCGCCACCGCCAGCCGGCCGCCGGTGGACATGGCCAGGGCGCTGATCGGCGCGTCGAAGCGGCGCAGTTCCACCGGCCCGCCGTCGTCGATGCGGTACAGCGTAGGCCCGGCACTGGCCCACAGCGCATGGCCGTCGCCGGCCAGGTCGTCGATGCCCGGCAGCTCGGCCACCACGGCGGCGTCTTCCAGCACGCGGTTGGGCTTGAGCGTGCCGTCCATCACCGGCACGGTGATGGCCGCGCTGCCGCGGCCCAGCAAGCGGTCGGTGAAGCTTTTCAGACCGTCGAACATCAGTCCTTCCCCCAGCGCTTGTCGTACTGCACGAAGTTCGGGTCCGCGCCCTCGAGCTTGTAGCGGCCGATGCGGTTGTTGAGGATGCCGCCCAGGTACAGGTGGCCGCGGTGCTCGCGCATGCTGGTGATCATCGGGTGGTTCTCGCCGCCCAGGTCCCACAGCGTCTCGAGCACCTGGCCGGCCTCGTTGAACTTGATGACGCAGCCGGTGTTGATGTTCGGGAACAGCCATTCGTCCAGCGGCACGCGCAGCGCCATGCGCCGGCGGAAGCCCGGCATGCGCAGCGCCAGGTCGTAGGCCGGGCAGCGCATGCCCACCAGCGCCAGCCAGTAGTTGCCGTCGGAGGCCAGGTTGATGTTGTCCGGGTAGCCGGGCAGGTTGTCCAGCACGGTCTCCATGCGGCCCTTCTTGGGCCCGTCGAACCACCAGCGCTTGATGCAGCAGCCCCAGGTCTCGGCGAACAGGATCGACAGCCCGTCGCTGGCGATGGCGATGCCGTTGGGGAAGCGCAGGTCGCGCAGCACGGTGCGCGTCGAGCCGTCGCGCGGGTCGTAGCAGACGATGCGGCCGTTGCCGCGCGCCTCCAGCCCGTCCACCGGCCACTCGTGCATCTCGTAGCGCGTGGTCGCCTCGCTGAAGAAGATGCGGCCGTCGTCGGCGATGTCCAGGTCATCGGCCAGGCGCAGCCGGCTGTCGTCGTTGATCGAATGCCAGCTGCGGTTGGTCTCGTCGCTGACGCGCTGCACCTCGCGCTGCGGCGTCACGCGGTACAGGCCCATGCCGCCGATGCAGACGTTGAGGTTGTCGTCGCGGTCGAAGGCCAGGCCCAGCGGCTGGCCGCCGATGTGCGCATAGATCTCCATGCGCTGGTAGTCGGGCGGGAAGAAGCGCACGATGTCGCCGTGGCGGCTGCCGGCGTAGAGGTTGTCGTGGCGGTCCAGGATCACGTCCTCCGGCGCCTCGACGCGGCCGACGCCGATCAGCGTCACCTCGCGCAGCTTGTTGTTCAGCCGGTAGGCGCCCTCGGTGGTCATGCTGCATTCCTGCAGCGGCTTCAAGGCCTGGTAGGCCGGGCTCACGTAGACCTTGCTGATGATGCGGTGCCGGTTCTTCAGCCAGCGCACGTCGATCATCGCCGCCAGCACCAGGATCGAGGCCAGCACCATGCGGTTCACGCCGCCCGGCGCCGACAGCGAGGTCAGGCCGTTGGTGATGAGCAGCACGATCAGCGTGCCGACCAGCGCCTTGGTCACCGAGCCGCGCCCGCCGCCCAGGCTGATGCCACCCAGCACCGCCGCGGTCAGCACCAGCACCTCCATGCCCACGCCGATGTCGGCGCCGGCGGTGGCCAGGCGCGACGCGAAGAAGCAGCCGGCGATGGCCGTGAGCATGCCGCCGATGACGTAGCACAGCGCCACGGTGCGGCGCACCGCGATGCCGGCGTTGTAGGCCGAGCGGCGCGAGCCGCCGATGGCCATGATGTGCCAGCCGAAGCGCAGCCGCGTGAGCATCACATGGCCGGCGATGGCCACCACGGCAAACACCCAGGCCGAGGTCGGCAGGCCCCAGAAGGTGCCGCTGCCGAGGAAGTCCCAGGCTTCCGAGTCCGGCAGGTTGCCGGCGATGGCGGTGCTGTACTCCAGGCTCAGGATCTCGTACACCGCGCGGAAGATGATCAGCGTGATCAGCGTGGTCAGGAAGGCGCGCAGCCGCAGATAGCCGACCAGGATGCCGTTGACCGCACCGAGCAGCGCGCCGCAGACCAGCGTGCCGGCCACGGCCGCGGCCACCGGCCACTTCAGCACGTGCATCAGCATCAGCGCGCAGAAGTTGGTGAGCGCGAAGATCGAGCCCACCGACAGGTCGATGCCGCCGACGATCATCACCAGCGCCAGGCCGAGCACCACGAAGCCGATCTCGCCGGCCTGGCGCAGCGTGTCGGCCATCACCGTGGCGCTGTAGAAGTTGGGGATCAGCCGGCCGCTGGCGAACACCACCAGCAGCAGCAGCAGCACCGGAATGGCGGTCTCGGTCCAGCGCTTGGACAGGATCTCGCCGATCCAGTGGTCGGGCCAGTACTTGTAGCGCCAGCGCGTCAGGCGCTCCGGCCAGGTCTCGGCCGCGCCGGCACCCGCGGGGGTGCCGGCGCGGCTGCGCATCACGTCGGCGGCTTGAGCCATGGGGGGCCTACTTGCTGCTCGCGAGCTTCCAGCAGGTGCCCTCCTTGGACGCGTTGTCCTTGGTCACCGGAATCAGCGTGGTGTAGATGTTCTGCTTGGCCGCGCCGGGCTTGACGCCGCCCTGCAGCAGCCACTTGATCATCGCCGCCATGTCGTCGGCCTGCGTCGGCACGTCGTAGCTCATGTCCAGGTCGAAGGCGCCGGACTTCACCAGGTCGCAGGCCCCCTGCTGCGAACCGCCGCCCGAGGTGGCGAGGAAGACCTTGCCGGTCAGCCCGGCCTCCTTGATGGCCGCGGCGGTGCCGATGTCCATGCCGTCCCAGAAGCCGACGATGCCGCACAGGTCCGGGTGCTGCTTCAGCACGGTCTGCGTCAGCGCCTTGGCCTTGGCCGCGTCCCAGTCGGCGGCCTGGTTGCTGACCACCTTGATCTGCGGGTTCTTGGCCAGCACGTTCTCCACGCCCTTGAGCGTGTAGGCGCTGGCGGCCGCGGTCGGCGCGCCCTGCACGATGGCGATCTTGTTGCTCTTGCCCTTGCAGGCATCGACCACGGCCTGCGTGTCCCTTTCGCCGATCTCCACCCAGTCGGCGCCGACGAAGACGGTGGACGGCTGCGCCGAGCGCATGTTGATCTGCACCACGTAGATGCCCTCGTCCTCGGCCTTCTTGATCAGCTTGGCGTAGGTCTGCACGTCGGGGTTGTGGATCACGATGACCGCCGGCTTCTCGCCGATCAGCGCAGTGAAAGCCTGCGCGCCGGCGTTGGTGTTCCAGTTCGGGTCGCGCAGCACCACCTTCACGCCCTGCGGCTCGAGCTGCGCCTTCAGGCCGTCGAGCCAGCCCTGCGTCAGGTCGAAGCCCATGGCCACCGGGATGTAGCCGACGGTCTTGCCGGCCAGCGCCTTCTGGTAGCCGGCGCGGAAGGGCTCGTCCAGGCCCTTGCCCTGGGCCCGCACCGCCGTGCTGGCGCCCAGCGCCAACGCCAGGCCGAGCCCGGCCGCGGCGATCTTGCGAAAGGTCTTCATGGGTCGTCTCCTTCTTGAGAATCGCGCCAATCGCGCGGCTGTTTGCGCCTCAGATGTCGCCCTGCTGGGCGGTCTCCTCGTTGCGCGGGTTGAGAATCGAATCGATCAGGATCGCCGCCAGCAGCACGACCCCCTTGACGATGTTCTGCACCGAATACGACATGTCGAGGATCGTCATGCCGTTGAGCATGGTGCCGATGAGCAGCGTGCCGACGATGACGTTGAGCACGCCGCCGCGCCCGCCGGACAGGCCGATGCCGCCCAGCACCACCACCAGCACCACGTCGTAGACCATGGTCGAGTTGAAGATGCGCGTGGGCATGCTGTTCACCGAAGCCGCCATCACCAGCCCGGCGAACAGCCCGATCAGCGACGCCAGCACGTACTCCAGCACGACGATCGGCCGCGTCGGCAAGCCGGTGGCGCGCGCCGTCATCGGGTTGTCGCCGATGGCGTAGATGAAGGCGCCGGCGCGCAGCCGCTTCAGGAACAGCGCCACCGCCGCCGAGGCCAGCGCGAACATCACCACCGGCATCGGCAGGCCGGCCAGCGTGCCGCGGCCGAACCAGGCGATCGGGTCGGCCGCCGCCGGCCACTGCACCACCTCCAGATCGAACAGGAAGGCCTGGCCCAGGCCGGCCAGGAACAGCCCCGAAGCCAGGGTGGTGAACAGCGACGGCACCTCGGCATAGGCGATCAGCCAGCCGTTGACCAGGCCGAAGGCCAGCGTCAGACCCAGCGCGACCAGCGCGGCCGACGGGATCGAATGGCCGTGTTCGATCAGCTGCAGCAGCAGCCCCGAGGGCACGGCCAGCGCCGCGATCATCGAGATGTCGATGCCGCGGCCGATGACCACCAGCGCCATGCCCAGGCCGAGGATGCCGAGGATGGCGACGTTCTGCAGCAAGGTCAGCAGGTTGTCGATGCGCGCGAAGCCGGGCAGGAACAGCGCGAAGCCCGCGGCCATGACGATGAACAGCGCGAAGACGATGGTCTGCTGGGTGGCCTTGATCTTCATGGTGCGGCTCGGTTCGGTGCGGCGCTCAGCTCAGCGCCGCATTCAGCGAGCGGCGCAGCTCGCGCTTCATCAGCTTGCCGCCGGCGTTGCGCAGCAAGGGCTCGGTGCCGATGGTCCAGGTCTCGGGCACCGCATAGTCGGCGACGCGGCCCGCGCAGAACTCGCGCAGCGCCTGGGCGGTGCTGCGCTCGTCGACCGCGCGCACGCACACATGCGCATGCACGCGCTCGCCGAGCACGGTGCAGGGCACGCCGACCAGCGCCGCCTCGACCACCTGCGGATGCTCGGCCAGCGCGTTCTCGACGGCGACGCTGTAGACCTTGTAGCCGCCGCGGATGATCACGTCCTTGCGCCGGTCGAGGATGCGCACGAAGCCCTGCGCATCGATGCTGCCGATGTCGCCGGAGCGCCACCAGCCGCCGCAGAACTCGCGCTCGGTCGCGGCCGGGTCGCGCCAGTAGCCGGGCACGACCATCGGCCCGGCGACCCAGATCTCGCCGATGCCGCCGGCCGGCAGCTCGCGGCCGTCGTCGTCGACCACGCACAGCTCGGCGCAGCGCACCGCGCGGCCGACGCTGTCGCGGTGCGTGGCGGTCTGCCCCGCCGGCATGATGGTCGCCGGCGAGCTGGTCTCGGTGGCGCCATAGGCGTTCAGCAGCAGCAGGTGCGGCAGCCGCTCGGCCAGGCTTTCGATGGTGGCGGTGGGCATGGCCGCGCCGCCGTAGGCGCCGATGCGCCAATGCCGCAGCGCCTGCGCCGGCAGCTCCGGCAGCAGCAGGCACAGGTTGTACATGGCCGGCACCAGGATCACCCAGCTCATGCGCTCGGCGGCCGCCAGGCGCACGAACTCGGCGGCGCGGAACTGCGGCATCAGCACCATCGCCGCGCCGCAGTACACCGAGGTGTACATCTGCGCCACCAGCCCCGTGACGTGGGCCAGCGGCACGGCGACGATGCTGCGGTCGTCCGCGCGCAGGCCCGCCGCCTGCGCGAAGTGCAGCACCGAATGCACGATGTTCAGGTGCGTCAGCATCGCGCCCTTGGGCCGGCCGGTGGTGCCGCTGGTGTACAGCAGCACCGCCAGATCGTCCTCGGCCGCGGCATGCGGCTGCAGCAGCGGCTCGGCGCGCATCAGCTCGGCGAAGGGCTCGCAGCCGGCGTCGGCCACGTCGCCCACAGCAAAGCGCAGGCAGGCGCGCGGCAGGCGCTGCGGCGCCGGCAGGCGGTTGACCAAGCTGGACGCCGCGATCAGCAGCGTCGGCTCCGCGTCCTGCAGCATCAGCGCCAGTTCGCCGGCGGCGGCACGCGGGCTGATCGGCACCGCCACCGCGCCCAGCCAGGCACAGGCCAGCACGGCGATCACGAACTCGGGCTGGTTGCCCAGCAGCAGGGCCACGCGGTCGCCGGCCTGCACGCCGCGGCGGCTCAGGCCGCCGGCGCAGCGGATCGCCGCATGGTGCAGTTCGCGCCACGACAGCCGCAGCCCGCCGCCCACCAGCGCCTCGGCGTCGGCCTGGCGCTGCAGCGTGTCCACCAGCAGTTGCGCCAGGTGCGCCGGCCGCTGCGCGAAGCAGGTGACCAGGCGCTGCCCGAAATGGCGTTCGCGCCGCAGCGCGGGGGCCTCGTCCGCCGGCACGTCGTGGGCCGGCGGCGCCTGCTCGGCGCGCGGTGCCGGCGCGCCGAGCACGCCGCGCATCAGCATGTCGATGCAGTGCTGCACCGCGTCCTGCAGCTCGGCGGCGCTGTGCGCGTCGGGCCGGTACCAGCGGCCCACGCCGCTGAGCGCGCCGACCACGGTGAAGGCGACCGTCGCGGCATCGCCGGGCGCGATCCAGCCGGCCGCCATGCCTTCTTCGATCAGTTGGCGGAACTCGGCGTCCACCTGGCCCTTGAGCGCGCGCAGTTCATGACGGCGCGCCTCGGGCAGCGGGTCTTCGCCGACGTGGATCACGCACAGGCCCAGCTCGCTGCTGACGATGCCGGCATACAGGCCCATCGCCGCACGCAGGCGCTCGCGCCCTTCGACGCCTTGCGCCGTCAGCGCGGCGAAGCCCGCGCGCAGCTGCGCCACGCCGCGCTCGACACAGGCGAAGAGGATCTGTTCCTTGCTGGCCACGTAGTAGTACAGCGTGGGCTTGGACACGCCCAGGCTGCGCGCGATGTCGTCCAGCGAGGTGCCGTGAAAGCCCTGCCGGTAGAACAGCCTGGCGGCTGCCTGCAGCACGGCCTCGGTCTTGGCATGGCGCTCGGGCTGGCGCTGGCGCCGGCTGCGCCACGGGGATTCGACCGCGCTGAGGACCATGGACCTGAAGGCTCCCGGGTGCGGGCGGCGGTGTTACCCACGGGTAACCTTGCCGACCGGCGGCGATGATCCGCGTCCGGCCAGCGCGCCACCAATGGCGATTACCCTGAGCTGCAACGCAGCATGGCGCCGCGCATCCGGCTGCCCAGGCCGCGGGATTTGCCGCTATGGTCGAGGCCTCGATTCGGCGTTGACCCGGAGATGCCGCGATGACCTCGCCCACCGACCTTGCCGACTGCACGGCCACCGAGTTGCTGGCGCTGTACCGCCGCCGCCAGGCGTCGCCGGTGGACGCCACGCGCGCGGTGCTGGCGCGCATCGAGCGGCTGAATCCGCAGCTCAACGCCTTCTGCCACCTGGCGCCGGACGAGGCGCTGCGCGCGGCGCAGGCCAGCGAGCAGCGCTGGCGCGAGGGCCGGCCGATGGGCCCGCTGGACGGCGTGCCGACCTCGATCAAGGACCTGATCCTCACCAAGGGCTGGCCCACGCTGCGTGGCAGCCGCAGCATCGACCCGTCGCAGCCCTGGGACGTGGACGCGCCGGCCAGCGCGCGGCTGCGCGAAGCCGGCGCCGTGCTGCTGGGCAAGACCACGACGCCGGAGTTCGGCTGCAAGGGCGAGACCAACTCGCCGCTGACCGGCATCACGCGCAACCCGTGGAACCCGGCCAAGACGCCGGGCGGCTCGTCCGGCGGCACCGCGGCGGCGGTGGCCGCCGGCATGGGGCCGCTGTCGGTGGGCACCGACGGCGCGGGCTCGGTGCGCATCCCGGCGGCCTTCTGCGGCAACTTCGGCCTGAAGCCCAGCTTCGGCCGCGTGCCGGCCTATCCGCTGTCGCCGATGGGCACGGTGGCGCACCTGGGGCCGCACACCATGAGCGTGCGCGACGCCGCGCTGATGATGAACGTGCTGAAGCAACCCGACGCGCGCGACTGGCACGCGCTGCCGCCCGACGGCGACGACTACCTGCAGCATTTGGAGCGCGGCATCCGCGGCCTGAAGATCGCCTACTCGCCGGCGCTGGGCTATGCCCAGGACATCCATCCCGAGGTGGCGGCCGCGGTGCAGGCTGCGGTGCGCCAGCTGCAGGACCTGGGCGCGCACGTCGAGCAGCTGGACCCGGGCATCGAGGACCCGCTGCCCATCAGCATCGGCCTGTGGTTCGCCGGCGCGTGGGCGATCTGGAATGCGCTGACACCCGCGCAGCAGGCCCTGGCCGACCCGGACTTC
The DNA here is from genome assembly GCA_019635285.1 of Rubrivivax sp. Classification (GTDB taxonomy): domain Bacteria; phylum Pseudomonadota; class Gammaproteobacteria; order Burkholderiales; family Burkholderiaceae_C; genus Rubrivivax. The sequence continues at coordinate 124,690 of JAHBZS010000012.1, forward strand.
GCCACCGAGGCCGAGGCCGGCTCGAAGTACGGCGTGCTCGAGCTGCACCGGCTGACGCTGGCGCGCGGCGCGCTGGGCGCGCACATGCGCCAGTTCATGCAACGCGTCGACCTGCTGGTGACGCCGGCGGTGGCCGTGCCGGCCTTCGACGCGCGGCCGGCCGGCAGCGTCCCGCTCACGCCCCAGAACATGCTCGGCTGGACGCCTTTTTCGTACCCCTTCAACCTGACGCAGCAGCCGGCCTGCACCATCCCCTGCGGGCTGACGCGCGACGGCCTGCCGATCGGCCTGCAGATCGTCGGCCCGATGTTCGGCGACGCGCTGGTGCTGCGCGCGGCGCGTGCCTACGAGACGCTGCGGCCGATCCCGCGGCCGGCACTCGACTTCTGACTATTCGCCCGCGTCCAGCGCCGCGTGCCCTTCGGCGCGCCAGCGCAGCATGCCGCCCGACAGGTTGGCGACTTCGGTGAAGCCGGCCTTGCCGAGCATCGCCGCGGCACGCGCCGAGCGCGCGCCCGAGCGGCAGACGGTGACGATCGGCCGGTCGCGCGGCAGTTCGGCCAGGCGCGCCTGAAGCTCGCCCAGCGGCACCAGCATGGCCGCCTCGATGTGGCCCAGGCCCTGGCGGAACTCCTCGGGCTCGCGCACGTCCAGCAGCTGCACCTTGTGCGCCACCTCGGCCAGCGCGTGCGGCGCGATCTCCCACAGCCCGGCGATGCTGAAGTTCAGCTGCGCCCAGCTCGGGTCGGCGGGCAGTTCGATGTCACCCTCGGGCCGGCCGCAGCGCAGGTTGGCCGGCACCGCCAGGTCCATCTTCTTCGGATGCGGCAGGCCCAGGTGGTGCATGAAGCCGGCGAAGTCGGCCTCGGCCACGTCGCCGCCCAGCCGCGGGTTGAAGCGCCGCTCTTCGCCGATGCTGCTGACGCCCATGCCGTTGTAGTCGTGGCCGGGGTAGACCAGGCACTCGGCCGGCAGCGTGAACAGCTGCATGTGCACCGAGCGGTACAGCGACGCGGCGCTGCCCTGCTGGAAGTCGGTGCGGCCGCAGCCGCGGATCAGCAGGCAGTCGCCGCTGAAGACGCGCGACTCGTCGTCCAGCACGTAGCTCAGGCAGCCGTCGGTATGCCCCGGCGTGGCCCGCACCTGCAGGTGGCGCGCGCCGAAGGCCACGCGCTCGCCATGCCGCAGCAGCCGGTCGGCGCCGCTGGCGCCGCCGTCGGCCGACAGCGCGATGCGGCTGCCCAGGCGCTGGCGCAGCAGCCAGGCGCCGGTGACGTGGTCGGCGTGCACATGCGTCTCCAGCGTCCAGCGCAGCGTCAGCCCCAGTTCGCGCACCAGCGTCTCGTCGCGGCGCAGCTGCTCGAACACCGGGTCGATGAGCACGGCCTCGCCGCTGGCGCGGTCACCGAGCAGGTAGCTCCAGGTGGAGGAGCTGGGATCGAAGAGCGGGCGGAAGATGAGCATGGGCGCTCCCGGAAAGAGGACGGTACGCGCATGCTAAGGCGGCAGGTCGCCGACGCGACGCACACGCCTGGCGCAGCCGTCGACAATCGCCGCATGAGCAGAACTTTCGATGCCGTGCTGTGGGACTTCGGCGGCGTGATCCTGTCCAGTCCCTTCGAAGCCTTCAACCGCTACGAGGCCGAAGCCGGGCTGCCGCACGACTTCATCCGCCGCGTCAACGCCGTCAACCCCGACCACAACGCCTGGGCGCGCATGGAGCGCGCCGAGATCGACATGGCGCGCTTCGCCGAGCTGTTCGAAGCCGAGGCGCGCGCGCTGGGCGGCGAGCTGTCGGGCCACAAGGTCCTCGAACTCATCAGCGGCGAGGTGCGGCCCGAGATGGTCGAGGCCTTGCGCCGCGTGCGCCAGCGCTACCGCATCGCCTGCATCACCAACAACATGCCGGCGGGGCACGGGCCGTCGATGACGCGCTCGGCCGAGACGGCGGCGCAAGTCACCGAGATCATGGCGCTGTTCGAGCACGTGGTCGAATCCAGCAAGCTCAACATGCGCAAGCCCGACCCGCGCATCTACCGCCATGCCTGCGATCTGCTGGGCGTGGCGCCCGAGCGCTGCGTCTACCTCGACGACCTGGGCATCAACCTGAAGCCGGCGCGCGCCATGGGCATGGCGACGATCAAGGTGCAGAGCGCGGCGCAGGCGCTGGCCGAGCTGGAAGCGCTGCTCGAGCTGCCGCTGCGCTGAAGCCGCGCCCTGGCGGCCGGCTAAGATGGCCGGGAGGAGACTCCCATGTACGACTACATCATCGTCGGCGGCGGTTCGGCCGGCTGCGTGCTGGCCGCCCGGCTGAGCGAGGACCCGCAGGTCCAGGTCTGCCTGCTGGAGGCCGGGCCGGCCGACAAGAGCGTGCTCATCCACTGCCCCGCCGGCTTGGCGCTGCTGGCCAAGAACGGCCAGGCCAACTGGGCCTTCGACACGGTGCCGCAGGCCGGCATGAACGGCCGCAAGGGCTACCAGCCGCGCGGCAAGGTGCTGGGCGGCTCCAGCTCGATCAACGCGATGATCTACATCCGCGGCCAGCAGCAGGACTACGACGACTGGGCCGCGGCCGGCAACCCCGGCTGGGGCTGGGCCGACGTGCTGCCCTACTTCAGGCGCGCCGAGCACAACGAGCGCGGCGCCGATGCCTGGCACGGCAGCGGCGGCCCGCTGAACGTGATGGACCTGCGCAGCCCCAACCGCTTCGGGCCGTTGTTCGTGCAGGCCGCGCAGCAGGCCGGCTTCGCGCGCAACGACGACTTCAACGCCGCCAGCCAGGAGGGCTTCGGCCTGTACCAGGTGACGCATCGCAACGGCGAGCGCTTCAGCGCGGCCAAGGCCTACCTGACGCCGAACCTGGGCCGGCCGAACCTGAAGGTCATCACCGGCGCGCACACCCGGCGCGTGCTGCTGGACGGCCGGCGCGCCGTCGGCGTCGAGGTGCAGCGGGACGGGCGCGTCGAGCAGCTGCAGGCGCGGCGCGAGGTGCTGGTCTGCGCCGGCGCGCTGCAGTCGCCGCAGATCCTGATGCTGTCGGGCATTGGCCCGGGCGCGCAGCTGCAGCAGTTCGGCATTCCGGTGGTGCACGACGCACCCGGCGTCGGCGCGCAGCTGCACGACCACTACGACGCGGTGCTGGGCTACGACGCGCCGCAGCTGACCGAGCTGTTCGGCCTGTCCTTCAGCGGCGCGCTGCGCGCGCTGCGCGGCATCGGCGAATGGCGTCGCAGCCGCAGCGGCATGCTGACCACCAACTTCGCCGAGGCCGGCGGCTTCTGCCGCAGCCGGCCCGAAGAGGCGCGGCCCGACCTGCAGCTGCACTTCGTCATCGCCAAGCTGGTCGACCACGGCCGCAAGACGCAGTTCGGCCATGGCTATTCCTGCCACGTCTGCGTGCTGCGGCCGAAGAGCCGCGGCAGCGTCGGCCTGAACCACGCCGACCCGCTGGCGCCGCCGCGCATCGACCCCAACTTCCTGGCCGATCGCGACGACGTCGAGCGCCTGGTGCGCGGCGTCCGGCTGATGCGCGGCATCCTGCAGCAGCCGGCGCTGGCGCAGTTCGGGGCGAAGGAGCTGCCGGCGTCGGCCGGCGCGCTCAGCGACGCGCAGATCGAGCAGTACGTGCGCGACCACGGCGACACCATCTACCACCCGGTGGGCAGCTGCCGCATGGGCCCGGGCGCGCTGGACCCGGTGGACCACGAGCTGCGCGTCAAGGGCGTGCAGGGGCTGCGCGTGGTGGATGCGTCGATCATGCCGCAGGTGGTCAGCGGCAACACCAACGCGCCGACGATCATGATCGCCGAGAAGGCGGCCGAGCTGATCAAAGCCAGCGTGCCGGGCGCGGCGACCGCGGCCGTGGCATCCTCGAGGCATGAAGCTATCAGTCCTTGACCAGTCGATCTCGCTCGCCGGCGCGAGCGAGGACGCCGCGCTGCGCGACACGCTGGACCTGGCGGTGCATTGCGAGCAGCTGGGCTACCACCGCTTCTGGCTCAGCGAGCACCACAGCCTGCCCACCATCGTCGGCACCGCGCCCGAGATCCTGATGGCCGCGGTGGCCGCGCGCACCACGCGCATCCGCATCGGCAGCGCCGGCGTGATGCTGCCGCACTATGCGGCGCTGAAGGTGGCCGAGCAGTTCCGCGTGCTGGAGGCGCTGGCGCCGGGGCGCATCGACCTCGGCGTGGGCCGCGCGCCCGGCGCCGACATGCGCACCGCGCAGCTGCTCAACCCCGACGCCTACCGCGCGGCGGAGCACTTCCCGCAGCAGATCCGCGAGCTGCAGGCCTGGACCGCCGGCGAAGCGCTGCACGGCGTGGTTGCCCATCCACGCGGCCCGCACCTGCCGCAGATCTGGGTGCTGGGCAGCTCGGACTACGGCGCGCAGCTGGCCGCGCACTTCGGCCTGCCCTATGCCTTCGCCTACTTCTTCGCCGACGGCCAGGGTGTCGAGCAGGCCTTGCACCTGTACCGCACGCTCTACAAACCCAGCGAGCGCCACCCCGAGCCGCAGGCCACGATCTGCGTCTGGGCGCTGGCCGCCGATAGCGAAGCCGCCGCGCAGCATCACGCGCTTAGCCGCGAGCGCTGGCGCGTGGACCGCATGCGCGGCCAGCTCGGCCCGCTGCAGCGGCCGGACGACATCAAGGCGCGGGGCTTCACGGCCGACGAGCAGGCCATCGTCGACGCCGCGCGCGCCAAGGCGCTGGTCGGCACCGCGGCGCAGGTGGGCGCGCAGATGCGCGCGCTGGCGGCGTCGCTGGGCCTGGACGAGCTGGTGGTCAACACCTGGGCCCACGACCCGGCCGCGCGCCGCCGCTCCTATGCGCTGCTGGCGCAAGAGTTCGGCCTGGCATGACAAGCCTCGACTTCGCGCTGCGCGGCGAGTTCATTCCACTGGATGCGCTGCTCAAGGCCACCGGGCTGGCCGACAGCGGCGGCCGCGCCAAGGCGCTGGTGGCGGCCGGGCAGGTGCACGTGGACGGCCGCCAGGAACTGCGCAAGACCTGCAAGCTGCGCGCCGGCCAGTGCGTGCAGTACGGCGACTGGCGCATCCGCCTCACCGCGGGGCCCGACGGCGGCGCGGGCCGATCAGACGTTGGAACTTCCGGCAGCGGCACAATCTAAGGGGGCAGGCCCGTGAGGCACGGGCCGGTCAACACCCACAAAGGACCCTTCGCATGAAACACCTGGTTCTCGCAGCCGCCGTGGCGGTCGCCTCCGCGCTGGCCCTGGCGCCGTCGGTGTCCGACGCCAAGCGCTTCGGCGGCGGTTCGTCCAGCGGCATGCAGCGCAGC